>CACWPQ010000005.1:698-92936 GCA_902762805.1 uncultured Bacteroidota bacterium
AGCGGACAATCTCGCCTTGTGAATCCATCGAAGCATCCCACAGCACACTGCTATAGTAGGTCTGCGCCTGCAAAAGAACTGGCGCCAATGCCAAGAAAATAATTAATAGTTTGGTTTTCATAATGTTGAATGTTAGGTTGGTTATAATTTTCTTCTGCAAATATACACATTTTTTTATTGGGCAAAAGAAATATCTTGCGCAATGAAAAAAAATGTCCATCTTGGTAGGACAATGGCGGGAGGGTGGGGGAATGGTGGGAAGGGAGGGTGGGGGTTAGTGTTCCCACATGCCGTTTTCGATTTCGAAGACTTCCTCTTCGATGATGGCTGCTTCGAGGAGGGCGTTGTCGCCGGTGAGGTAGGAGTCGAGGGTGCGGCCATAGGGGTTGGACTCGCGGGAGGTGAAGGCGTGGTAGAACTGGTTGAGGAAGACCCAGTCCCAGGAGGGTTGTCGGGCGATGGTGCCTTCGTCGATGTAGGCTGTGTGGCGTGCCAGGAGTGCGCGGACGGCGGGGTGCTGCATGGGGACCCAGAAGATGGGTAGGCGGCCGAGGTAGATGGCTTCGCCGTTGGGGAGTTCACGGTAGGTTTCTTTGATGGGTGCGAGGGCGATGGTGCGGAAGTCTTGGCGTGTGTCCTGCTTGCCGATGAACCATGTCATGCGGAGGCTGTACTGTCGGACTTCGGAGCCGTCGAAGTTTTTGGGGCGGATGACGGTTTCGTAGAGTTCGGTGTCGTTTTCGTCGTCGTAGCCGAGCTCGAGGAGGATGGTGTCGGGCTTGGTGTAGCGACGGACGAAGGCTTCGTTGTCGAGGGGGACGAGGAGGTCGTCGTCCTCGTAGATGGGTATTTCGCCTGCGGCCATGGCGTCCCAGAGGATGTAGGCGAGGCTTTTTTTGCCGAAGTTGATGTAGGGGTCGTCGGGGTAGTACATGAAATGGTTGAAGCGTTCGGCGAGTTCGATGGTGCGCCAGTGGTCGGTGGTCCAGACGATGTCGTCGTAGCGGAGGAAGGGGAAGGGCATGGGGCGCCGGTCGCCGACGGGCTGGCCGGTGGTGAAGTCGTCGGGCGGGCGCACGGTCTGGGCTGCGGCGGCCGCGGCGACGAAGCAGAGGAGGAGTATGAGTGGGAGGCGTTTCATGACGAAAAAAGAGTTAAGAGCCAATAACTCTTAACTCTTAACTCTCAATTTTGGTGTTGATTAGTATTCCCACATGTCGGACTCGATGTCGAAGATTTCGTCTTCGATGGCTTGCGACTGGAGGATGGCGTCCTCGCCGGTGAGGTAGGCTTCGAGGGCGCGGTTCTGGGTGTTCGACTCGCGGACGATGTAGCTGTCGAAGTAGCGCTGGATGAAGATGTCGTCGTAGGAGCGGCCGCGGACGTCGTTGTTCTCGTCGTAGGCGTTGGCGTTGACGAGGACGTTGCGCACGCGCATGTCGTCCATGGGGATCCAGAAGGACCAGTCTTTGGTGGTGCCTTCGCCGCTGAGGAGTTCTTTTTCGAACTCGAAGGCCAGGGCGAGGATGCGCACTTTCTGACGGCTGTCCTGCTTGTCGATGTACCATTTCTCCTTGATGCGGATTTTCTTGGCGGAGGTGCTGTCGAAATTGCCGGGTTTGGTGATGGTGCGGGTGAGCATCTCGCCGGTTTCGTCGTCGTACATGGGGTTGCCGTCGGGGTCGGTCACGATTTCCTCGCTGGGTTTGGGCTCGCCAGTGAGGCGTTTGATGGCGTCGACCACGTCGAGTTCTTTGACCATGTCGTCGTCGTCGTAGACGGGGATTTCGCCGTTGCGGACGGCGCTGACGATGAGGTTGACCAGGCTAACGCGGCCCTGTGTGCTCTGCTCGGCATTGGTGGGGAAGTAGAAGAACTGGTTGAACTTCTCGTTGAAGTCGATGTCTCTCCATACAACTTTCTCCCACACCACATCGCTCTGGCGGACAGCGGGGTAGGGCATGGCCTTTTTGCCGGTGGAGCTGACCTTGACGTAGAAGTCGTTGGGGTTGCGTTGGTCGTCGGCGTCAATGATGCTTTGGGCGTTGGCTGCGGTGCAGTAGGCAACGAGCGCAAGCACATAAATCAGGACTCTTTTCATATGGCGTTGTTATTTGATTGTTGCGGTGTAGGTAACGGTGTTGGGTTTGCCGTCGGGCATCATCACCTCGGCCAGGACAACGAGTTTGTCACCCTTGACGGCCTTGCGGACAATGGAGACCTGCTCCTCGGTGAAGCGAGGCGAGTTGGAGACGGCTTCGCGTGCGCCGACGGCCATGGTGAATTTGATGATGCGGATCAGGCGGTTGTCAATCTTCAGCAGGAAGTCGGGGTTCTTTGCCGGGATGACGGCGGTGCTGGTGGAGATGTCTTTTTTGGCGATGCGGCCACCGTTCTGCACGCCGGCCACGCTGATGATGGGCGCGGGGATGTTTTTGACGATCACTTTCTGTGTGCCGACGGTGGTGGTGCGCTTGTCAATGGTGGCGTTGACCAGGATGTTGAGGGTCTTGGAGCCGGGGGTGGGTTTGAGGATGTAGCTGCCTTCGCCTTCGCCGCGGGTGAGGGTGGCCTGGCCGCCCTCGATGGAAGCGGTGAGGTTGCGGGTGTCGATACCGGCGGCGGAGATGGTGATGGGGTTGTCCAGACCGGCGTAGACCACCTGGAGGCCATCGAGACGGACCACACCGGCGGGCTTGGCCACGTAGTAGACATCGTTGATGGGATATTCCTTGGTGCCGCCGTCGGGCGAGGTGACATAGGCCGTGCCGGTGACGCGCTGTGGGCCGAGGTTGTTGCAGGTGGTGCGGTAGACCACCGAGCCGCTGTCGCCGCTGGTGAGCTGCTGACCGTTGACGGTGGCGGTGAACTTCTGGCGCGAGTCGTAGGCGCCGACGTTGATTTTGGTCTCATAGGTGCCGCCCTGCAGGATGTAGGTGCCCTTGGTGGGGCGGGAGATCATGGCAATCTGGTCGAACGACATGTCGCCCTTGCTCACTTTCTTGTAGAGCATGTTGACGGCGTCGAATTCGGCGTTCATCGTCTCGGCTTTGAGGCGGGTGAGGGTGACCAGCGCGGCGCCGGTGATGACCTCGTTGAAGTTGAGCACTTCCCAGGAGACGGGTTTGCCCTCCTTGTTGTAGCCGTCGTCGACGTTGAGGGCCATCTTGACGTGGGTGGAGTCCTCGCCGAGGGCCTCGTTGACTTTCTGCTTGAATTCGATGATTTTGTTTTTGATTTGCATGGCGCCGAGGTTGGGGTCGGGGTTGTTCACGTCGCCGCCGATGAAGAACTGGGCGGGGGCGTGGTTGTCCTCGAGCTGCTTGTCGGTGAACCAGGCGTAGCCGGCGCTGTCGAGCGCGGCCTTGACGTTTTCGTTGATAGAGTTGCCTGCTTCGTCGCGCAGCACGAGTTCCCACTCGCGGCCGGTGCCAGGGTCTTTATACTTGACATTGCTGGCCACCTTGGTGCCGATGAAGGTGAACTGCATACTGTCGATGAAAGCAGTGATTTCGCCAGAGAGCTTTTTGATTTCCTGTGCACGGGTGTACATCTCACGCACCTTGTCGGGACTGTTCCGCATGGCTGCGTCGAAGTTGTCGTAGGTGTCGTCGAGCTTGGCAGTGATATTCTTGTTGGATTCATGCATGGCGGAGGCAACGCTCTTGAAGCCTTGGACGACTTCGGCCGAGACGTTGAGTGCCAGCATGGCGGTGTACACGAGGTACATCATGGTAATCATCTTTTGTCGCGGGGTTTCCGGACAGTTTGTTGCGCCCATAGTCTAGAATGTGTTATTACGTTATGATACCCAATTTAGTTCGTAACTCCGTGGATTAGAGTCTGGTCTGCATGGCAGCCAGCATGTTGCCGTAGACGTTGTTGAGTTCGGCAACTTTGCGGGTAAGGGCGTCGACTTGTTCTTTGTATTTAGTGATGCCTTCGGCGGAGTTGGCGAAGTTGGCCATCATGGTGCCCATCTTCTCTTCGAACTCCTTGTTGAGGTTCATCTGCGTGGAGGCGTTGTTGATTTGCATCTCGTACATGGCGTTGATGCTGCTGAGGCTGGCGGACATCTTCTTCATCTCTTCGACGTAGGAGACTTCGCCGTTGAGGGCCTGGGAGGTTTCCTGATAGATGGAGGAGAGGGTGGAGACGGCTTCGGGGGCGCCCTGCATGCTCTCGAGCAGGCGGCCGGCCTGACCGGCTACGCCGTCGAGGTTGGAGACGAACTTGTCGGTGGCGGCGGTGACGCTGGCCATGTTGTTCATGGCGTTGGCGCTGTCGGCGAGGTTCTTCATGCCCTGGCCGAGGCGGTCGATAAGTTCGGGGGTGATATTGGCCTCCTCAAGCATCTTGTCGAGCTTGGCGGTGAGGGGGTCCTGGCTGACGGGGAGGTTGGCGGCTTTGGCGATGGGATTGCCGTCCTCGTCGTATTCCACGTCACCTTCCAGGCCACTTTCGTCGATCATACCGGCCAGTTCGGGATAGACAAGGCTCCAGTCCCACTCTTTGTGGGGCGGCTCGAAGGCGGAGAGGAAGAAGATGACACCTTCCACACCCATACCAATAATCAGCATCATGTTGGCGCCAGGCCAGTGCATGATTTTGAACAGGGCGCCAATGATAACGACGGCTGCACCCCAGCCATAGAGGTAGGCCATGAAGGTCTTGTAGCCTTTACTGCGGACGAGATTGTTGATGAAGCTCATAATTCGAATGTTTTGTGTTTGCTTGTTTTTGTAATATGTGTTATTCTATAATATTATGTGCGCGCGCGATTAGCGGGCCACGTTGGAGGCGGTGCGGAGGTTGTCGCCCTTGACACGGCCGAGGTAGGGCTGCACGCAACGGAAGCCGATGTAGCACTTGGCGGTGTCCATGAATTCGTAGTCGCGGGTCTGCACCTGGATGAAGTACTTCTGGTCCTTCCAGCTGCCGCCGCGGATGACTTTCTTCTTCATCGAGAGGGGGTCGTCGTCCTTGGCGTCATAGTGGTAGTAAGGGGTAATGGCATTGGCCACGATATAGGTGACCTCGTTGTAAGCGTCGAGGCACCATTCGCTCACATTGCCCGACATGTCGTAGAGGCCGTAGTCGTTGGGGGCATAGTGGCCGACCATGAGGGTGCGCACGCCGCCGTCGTCGTCGTAGGCGCCCTTGAGGGGCTCGTAGTTGGCGAGGAAGCAACCATTGGGATTGCGCACATAGGGGCCGCCCCAGGGATAGCTCTGGGCCTGAATGCCGCCACGGGCAGCGTATTCCCATTCGCTCTCGGTCGGCAGGCGGAAGTCGTTGAGGGTAGAGTAGTTGATGTTCTCGAGGTACTGGTTGAGCATGTTCGAGCGCCACACGCAGAAAGCACGGGCCTGGCGCCAGCTGACACCGACGACGGGGTAGTTGTCGTAGGCGGGCGAGGAGAAGTAGCTGCGGGTGAAGTCCTCGTTCATGCTGTAGGCATAGTCGTGCACCCAGCAGAGGGTGTCGGGGTAGATGTTGACGTATTCACGCTGGATCTGCGAGTTGCGGTTGTTGAGGCCTTTGGGGCGCACGGCGAAGGATGTGCCGCGGTGTTCGCTCTTGGCCTGCACGCCGTTCTCCTTCTCGGCGGCTTTCGCATAGTCGATGAAGTAGTACTCGTAGTTCAGCTTCGACACATCGATAGCGCGGCGGTGGTAGATGTCGACAATATAGAAACCACCGTCGATGAGGTACTGGCGTATCTCTGGGTCGGAGTAATCAATCTTGGTCTTATAGTTGAGGATGGGCGGGTCGAGGGGTTCGCCATACTGGTCCTCTTCGATGAGGAATCCCTCGGCACCGGCTTCGCCCAAAATACGGCGGGCGATGGAGTCGCTCACGGCGTTCACAAACTGACGGTACTCGTTGTTAGTGATCTCGGTCTCGTCCATGAAGAACGAGCTGATCTGCATCTTGCGCGGCTGAGGGGGGGTGCCATAGGTGAGGTTCTGCACTCCGGCACCCATGGTGTAGTTGCCCTGATTGATGAAAACCATGCCCTTGAGGTCGATGTCCTCAAAGTAGGGGCGGTTGGCAACACCCGTTACTTCTCCCTGATTGGCTGACTTGCAGCTCCATAGCAGGGCTGCCGATGCGGCGAGGATGAAAAACAACTTCTTCATATTGTCAATGTATTATTTTATACTAAACGAATTTTTCTCAAAAAAGTTTCACTATATATTGAATATCTATAATATTTATAACTGGTAGCGAGTGTTGCGCGACACCGTCGGGTTGCGCTTGGAGGTGCTGATGCGGAAGCTTCCGTTGACGAACAGCTCAAGCGATCCAAAGCTGCGTCCAGTCTTGGCGAAGCCCAGCTTGGAGGTGGTGAGGTCGTAGGCCACACCGACGCGCAGCCATTTCCAGTTGACGCCGGCCAAGAAGGTGAAGGCGTCGTTGATGCGGTAGCCCAAGCCGCCCCAGAAGGCGTTCTCATAGTCGAGGATGAGAGCCGCTTCCGCCTGATAAATAGAGAAGTCGGCCGCCTTGGCCAGCAACGAGGGTTTCAATTTGAACGAAGGGTTGAACGGGAATGCGTACTCATAGCCGCCCATGAGGTAGAGTGTGCGTGCGTTCTGATAGCCGAGGGCGTCGCTGTGCGAAGCCAGCAGGTTCTTCACCGAGAGGCTGGCGTACCACACGCCGGGCACCTGATAGTAGAGGCCGGTGGACACATCAACCATGAATTCCGACACCTCGCGGCCACTGATGGCAGGGTCGCCCGATGAAGACCCCGGATTGCCGGGATCGCCAGGCAAATCCGACGCGCCACGCAGGTTGGCGGTGTTGAACGAAAAATTGTAGAGGTTGGCTTCCACGGCGGCGGCCAAGTTGCCAGGCCCCCAGTAGATGCGGAAAGCGTAGTCGATATTGATGGTGGTATTGCTGTGGTAGCCAATGGATTCCGAGTTTAGAGTGGCGCCGATGCCGCCGTGCAGGAACGAGACAGGCATGTCGAACGAGAAGAGGTAGTTGGTGGGTGTGGTACCAGCTTCCAACCCTTGCACGGGTGCTTGTAGTTCGAGCCCCATCCATTGGTTGTTGTAGAGCAGGGTGAAAGAGATGGCACCCGAGCTACCGGCATAGGCGGGGTTATAGCTCAGGCGGTTGAACATAAAATGGGAGTACTGACCCTCGTTTTGGGCAGTGGCGACGGCAGAAAATAGCATCATTGCCAACAAAAATGACACTATTTTGTGAGCCAAGAATCCCGTTCTCTGTTTATTTAGTGTTGCCACAATGGCCTGTGTTTTATCGTGTTACATATCTTTTAGTCCAATCTCGCCACCCTTGGTGAGGTGTGAAATTCATTGTGCAAAGATAATAATAATTATTTAAACGAGCGCAAAAAAAACACAATTTTTAAAAAAAAGTTACTCGACAGGTGCTATTTTGCATTCTGGAAAGTCCTTTTTCAGGGCGCGCTGTAATTCGGCTGCACTTTTTTTTGTGAGCTTGACTTCGAGGGTGATGTGGAGTTCGGTGGGGTCTGTGCTGTCCACAATGGCCACATCGCGGTAATACTGCGGGAGTTTTTGTATCCGTTCATAGGCGTTGCCATGGCTGTCTGCCGTGCAGAGTGTCAGGTTGTAACGAGGGGCGGAAGCGCTTGTCTGTGGCGAGTCGACGATGATGGGGATTGTGGGGCCGGTTTTGTCCTTTTTCTTTTTGGGCTTGGACTTGCTTTGGGGCTTGGGTTCTGGCTTGGGACCGCCAAACTTGGAGTAGACCGAATCGAATTGCGCGTCCTGTGCCTCCCAGCGGGCGATATATTCCTCTGTTTCAGGCAGGATGCGTATCTTCACCGGTTGGCACCCTTTGATGCCGATGCTGTTGGCCGCGCGGTGGCTCATGTCGAACACCCCCCGCTTCGGACAGCGGTCGTTGACACGCACAATCACCTGCAAACCTGTGTTTTGGTTGGTCACCATGACGTAGGTGCCCATCTTGATTTTCCAGTGGGCTGCCGTGAAGAGGTTCTGGTCGAACATTTCGCCGTTGGCCGTCTTGCGACCCTCGAATTTGTTGTGGTAGTAGGTGCCCTTGTGGGGGTATTCTGTGACGGTGTCCTCGACCGAGTATTTCTGTGCCCACAAAGCCATGGGTATGAGCAATAATAAGAACGTCAACGTTTTGCGGCAGACTACCATATCACAGCGTCTTCGTGAAACCATTTGCCGTGGAGGCGCAACACCTGTTCAATCACATCGCGCACACACCCGCGTCCGCCGGGATGGATGGAGACATAGTCGCACATCTCCCTGATTTCCACCGCCGCGTCGGCCGGGCAGGTACTCACGCCGGCACGCTTCAGCAGGGGGTAGTCGGGCAGGTCGTCGCCCATGCAGAGCACTTCCTCTTCGCGGAGGTTGTTTTTCTCGAGGAAGTCGTTGAATGTCTTGATTTTGTCTCCGCAGCCGGTGTAGCATTGGTCCACTCCGAGCGAGGCCATGCGGTTGTCGATGCTTTTCGAGGTGGCGCCCGAGATGACGGCCACCGTGTAGCCTTTTTTCACAGCGTATTGTATGGCAAATCCATCTTTGATGTTGCCGCAGCGCACGGTCTCGCCGTCGCCGTAGGTCCACACGCTGCCGTCGGTCATCACGCCGTCGAAGTCGAAGACGAAAGCGCGTATTGCGCCCAGTTTTTCTTTGTAATTTATCATGTTGTCAGGGTTTTGCATATTCCAGCATCTCTTCGTACACCTCGCGCCAGCCTTTCCACCCATAGAGGTCGGTCAGGTTCTGGTTGTGGATGATGCAGCAGTAGGTGCCGCCCACTGCCCGCACATTGTCTATCAGCTCTTTGTATTTCGCCAAGCCCTCCTCGGGCGTTAGCGCCATGTATTTTTTCAGCGTGGTGTCCATCACGCAGAAGGGGTGGATGAGCAGCTCGGTTTCGTGGTCGCGCTCGAGGTCGTAGAAGGGGTACTGCACGCTGATGCCTGCGCGGAAGCCGGCCGTGTCGGCGTAGCCCATTGTGTAGTCGTGCTTTATGCCGGCATGTCCCAGGATGCGGTAGGAGCGCGGAAGGCGGAGGCGGAGGAAATGGAACCGGGCGCGCACGATGGTGCGGTGGATGATGGCCTCCATGCGCTTGATTTCGGCGTCGGCCCCCATCGGGTGCTCCAGCGAGTGGTAGCCTGGGTGGATGCCCATCTTGGCGTAGTCGTCGAGGTGCTGCACCAGCTCGCGCATGTGGGGGTTGAGGTAGGAGGCTGGCTTGTCGTAGTCGTCGTAGTCGGCCAGGAGTACAAAAAACAGCAGGTGGCTTCCGGGTGCCTTTTGTGGTTGGGTATCAATGATATAGTCGAAGGTGTCGAAGGGGTCGGCCTCCTTGCCGCGCAGCACGCGGATGCGCCGCTTGACCTCCTCCCAGTCGCGCCGTTTGATCAGGTCGCGCCCAAGCCCCATCACCGTGCGGAACACCCCCTTGTGCAGGTAGCTCCAGGCTGCGTCGATGTCGACCGTCTGTACAAACCGATAGGTCGCGTCGGGTATCGAAAATCCGGGGTAACGGTCAGTGATCAAGCGTTTTATCATCCGCGCCCACTGGTCCACCACGGGCTCCTGCAGGAAGCCCTCGCGGTAGGCCACGCTCTCTTCGGCGCAGAAGCGTCCGTGCTCGTCTTCGCGGTGCGGCAGGTATTCTTCGTATCGGGTGACCATGTAGAATGTGGCCGCCAGCGGGTCGAAATCCATGTCCAGGTCGCGTCCATAGACGGGGAAGAGTATCCACTGCCCGTCGCGGCATTCGGCGTGCTCCTCCTGCTCCTCGATCGAGGTCTCGAACAGCAGCCCCTGGCTCTTGATGAACAGGCTGTCGCCCAGCCGTTTCGACCCATAGCAAAGCTTGGCATCAGGATGGTTGAGGAAGGTGTCCTCATCGGTCGTGATGCTGAAATCGGCATGCAGCAAGTGGTGGAACACCACGTTGAGCGTGTAGCCCAGCCGATTGGTCAGTTTTGGCACATGGATCAGTAGCATTTCAGGGTGCAAAGATACGACTTTTTTTTGAATTGGAGCATTCCAGGCGGTGTTTTTCCCCCAGTCGCACGGCGCAATTGGCTCCCACACAGTGTCCTACGGGTGCACCGAAGGCCACCGGGAAATCGCACCTTTCCACCGCCTCAAGTACGATTTGCTCCGCAGTGCGGCCGAATGGAACCGCATTGTCGTGCATGTCGCTCAAGTGGCCAACAATCAGTCCGTTGAGACCCTCCAGCATGCCCGCCCGGCGCAGCGCCTGCATCATGCGGTCCACGTGGTAGAGGTATTCGTCGAGGTCTTCGATGAGGAGTATCTTACCGCGCGTATCTATCTGGGAGCGCGAGCCCAGGAGGCTGTAGAGGATGCTCAGGTTGCCGCCCACCAGCTCGCCCTCGGCCACGCCCGGGCGGTCCATCGCCGTGGCGTCCCATTCGAGCGCGGGCATCCGCTCGCCGAAGAGGGTGGCGCGAAGCATTTGAAGGTCAATGTTTTCGCCCTCGTCGGGGAAGTTGATGGGCATCGTGGCGTGCAGTGTCGGCAGGCCGAGTGTGGCGTGGATGTGGCTGTGCAGCACCGTAACATCGCTGTAGCCCACAATCCATTTGGGGTGCTGTGCAAAGCGTGTGAAGTCCAGGCGGTCTATGATGCGCACCGTGCCGTAGCCGCCGCGGCAGCAGAGGATGGCGCGCACCTCGGGGTCGTCCAGCTGCCCCTGCAGCAGGGCGGCGCGGTGCTTGTCGCTGCCAGCCAGCTGGCCTTCATCCGCGTAGAGCCCTTCGGGTACCCTGACCCGCAGTCCCCACGATTGCAGCGTGGCGATGGCCGGCGCCATCTCCTCGGGGCTCACGCGCCGTGCCGGCGCCGCCAGCGCCACCAGTTCGCCCGCCTTCAGCGGTGGAATTGTTGTGTTCATGCCGACATAACGCTGCCGCGCATGTTTTATTGCCCGCAGCAGTAATCGCCCTTTGGGGTCTCCTTATTAATTACTGACTGCGACACTGTTGGCCTTATATTGTTTGATGCGTATCAGTCGCCGATAATGACTTTGGTGTTGCCGGTTACTTTGCCCTTGTTGCCGCCGCCGTAGACGTTGCCGCCCACATAGGTAGTGCCCAAGATGTTGACATTGGTGTTGCCGGTGATGACGGCAGTGTTGCCGTAGCCACCGCCGAAGATGCTGCCATGGATACATCCGTTGTAAGTGGTTAGCTTGAAGGTTTTTTTTGTCGCGTTGTAGGCACCCATGTAGCCTCCGCAGTACACGTTGCGGTGGATGAGCGGATTCTTCACGTGGGGCGTCCGTGCATCCTCGCGACCGATGACAACCTCCACGTCACCCGTAACGCTAGTGTTGGACCCATAGCCACAGCCGAAGACATTGCCGATGTCGTCGGCACAGCCCTCTTCTCCAACCGTCCCACCTTCGATGCGCACGCTGACCGGGCCGGTAATCAATCCCTTGAGGTTGGAGCCGCCGTGGATACCGCCGACCACTTGGCCGCCACGCATTACCAATTCCACAGCTTTGCCGCCTTGTTGGTTCGAGCCGCCGAAGACCTTGCCCGCCACCGTGCCTCCGAGGATGTAGATGCGGGAGCCATTCTTGGTTACACCGCCATAGTTGCCCCCACCGTACACGTCCCGGGCTATGTAGCAGCTGTCGGCAATGACCACCGTCGAGTTGAACACTTTGCCCACCGTGGCAGTCTGCCCCGCCGCCGCGCTGTTGCCGCTGCCGGCGCCGAAGACGTTGCCGCCCTTGGAGAAGTTAATCATCGGGTCGTCGACCGACGGCTCAAGGCGCGCCGTGCCGCCGATGTAGATGTATGAGTCGCCATCCAGTTTCCCATCGACATCCATGTTGCCGTTGGCACCGCCGGCCACCCATCCGTTGACGGTGCCGCCGGTGATGACAATGCGGCGGTGCCCGATGGCCGACGCATAGTCGCCCGCTGCAAAGACAGGTCCACGGACCAGCCCACCCCGGATGCGGATCCAGACATTGGTGTCGGTTGTACTGGCTACATCGTTCATGCCGCCGGCGATGCCGGAGATCATACCACCCTCCACTTCGATTTTCCTGCGCCCCGTCGTGTGTGAGGTCGACAAACTACCGATACTGCCCATGTAGATGGTTGCCACACCCGAGGAGCCTCCATAGATGCGTCCAGGGTGCATATCGCCGCTCTTTACATTCCAGAGGTACTCGTCGGAATTTCGGTCTCCCCTGCACCATTTCCAGCTACCAGCGATAAAGTTGGTGATTTTCATCAGGTCGTTACGCCCTTGGCTGCGGTCGTAGTCGTTGCCGAATGTGATGAGGGTCGTGTAGCCTGCACCGCTGGTAAAGTTCCCAAGTGTATATATATCCACGGTGAACAAGGTCAGAGAGGAGGCATCGTGCCTGGCGAAGAATGAGGGGGTGCAGTCCCAGTCAGTACTCGCGGTGCTTGAATTTCTCCCGCACCAATGCGGAACCACATCTTTGTAGACTCCGCTCTCAATCCGGAAACTGGCACCGCGGCGAGTTTCAGTACTTTGGGTGGGATTTATGCTATAGACAGTCTGTGTATTGACGGTGTCATAGATGGTCGTGTCGGTGATTATCGTGGTATAAGTGGTGTCGTAGATGGTCGTGTCCGGGGTGGTGATGGTGTCTATGGTCTCCTGTATGGTCGTGTGGGTGGTCTCGATGGTATCTATGATATAGACGATACGGCTGCTTCGGCTGGCACGCAGCTGACTATTGCCCCCAAGGCACATCACATTCACTCCACCGCCGCTGCCGGCGATGCCTCGACCCATGGTGAAGTTGTACCCGTTGCCGGTAAATGTTTTTTTCGGAGAGGTGATGCTGATATATTCGAACTTGGTATCAGCCTCACAGAAAAAGTGTTGAGTGAGTGTTCTATTTCCCGGCACCTCGGAGAGGCGTGTCGTGCTGCTTCCATCCGTGCCGTCGGGATATACGGCGGTGATGGTGGCGGGGCGTTTGTTTGGGAAAAGGTAGGTCTCCGTACTTAAAGACCCGTTGGAAACCAAATCATAGCTGCTCTCCGTAAGCACCACAAAATTGCGCTCGTAGGCGTTCACGCCGCTTGCATAACTCGATTCAGTGAGGGACGTTCTATTGATGCCGCTTGTAGGCGAGGTGGGTTCGAACACAAACGCCCGCGCCCAGATTGCCTCGAACTCTATCTCCATGCCATACTCCCCGGCGGGGTCAATATACAACTCTTGCTCGGCATCCACCATCCCCCACAACGGCACCATCTGGGTACGTGCTTTGTCGGCAAATAGGGTGCCTCCGGAGATGTGCCTGAGCCGCCATTTGTAGAATCCTCTCCAGCGGGTGTTTCCGCTGCCGTATGTGGGACGGATGCTGAACGGGTTCGGGATGGTGCGGTATAGGCAAGGGGCTGTCGCACGCGCCTTGCTCGTGGCCGTCGCCCCATTGCGGCGTTCCAGTGTCTTCCAGTACACGAAAGCCCTCTTATCCGGCACGTCAATGCCGATGGCTACTTGGTCTGCCGCTACATCTACATCGGGACTTCCTGCGGGACTGGCAGCGTCAGAACTGTACATTGTGGCCTTTCCGTAGCCATAGTAGGTAATCTTCACATCCGCAGGATTGAGGCTGCGCACAGGGTTGCTCGAATCGCTGTAGTAGCTCCAGCTGTGGTTCTCGCGGTCGTCGATATAGACTGAATCGACCAGTGTGTCCGTCGCAAATGTGCCGCCGACATAGACAAACACGGCAGTGTCGCACCGATTTTTATTGATGGCCACACGGCGCGGATTGTCGGTGCTGCCGTCCGACCAGTTGGAAAATTGGTAACCCGGTGCGGCCACGGCCGACAAAACAGCCGTCTCATTGATAAGGAAATGTCCGCCGCCGCCGACACTGCCCCACTCGGGGTTGTTTGGCTCGACAGATACCTTGAAGAATCCATACCAGACAAATGTGGCGGTGTCGTTTCGATTCTCCGTGGCCACATACCGGCGCGGATTGTCGGTGTTTCCGTCAGACCAATGGGAAAAGTATGCACCTTGCACAGCTGTGGCCAACTGGGTTACATTTTCAAAGACAGCGTAAACCCCGCTGCCGCTGACACTACCCCACTCGGGGTTGTTAGACTTGACAGACACGTTGACAAAGCCATTCCAAACAAACACTGCTGTATCGTTACGGTCTTCTGTGGCCACATATCGGCGTGGATTGTCGGTGCTGCCATCGGACCAATGGGAAAATTGGGCTCCGCGAACAGGCGTGGCGGTAAGTGTTACATCTTCGAAGACAGCGAAAACACCACCGCCGCGGACTCTACCCCACTCGGGGTTGTTTGGCTCGACAGACACGTTGACAAAACCATACCAAACAAACACTGCTGTATCGTTACGATTCTCTGTGGCCACATACCGGCGTGGATTGTCGGTGCTGCCATCGGACCAATGGGAAAATCGGGCTCCACGAACAGGTGTGGCGGTAAGTGTTACGTCTTCGAAGACAGCGAAAGTCCCGCCGCCGCTGACACTACCCCACTCGGGATTGTTTGGCTCGACAGACACGTTGACAAAACCATACCAAACAAACACTGCTGTATCGTTACGGTCCTCCGTGGCTGCATACCGGCGCGGATTGTCGGTATTGCCATCGGACCAATGGGAAAATCGGGCTCCGCGAATAGGCGTGGCGGTCAGCGTTACTTCATCGTATTTCAAATACCTTCCCCCACCGCTGACACTGCCCCACTCGGAATTGTTGGTCTCAACAGAAATGGAAATACTATCGGTGGACGGTGGGACAATGCCCCGAATGGCCGTTTGGTTCCCCCCGGTGTAAATGTAGTTGATGGGATTGAGCGACCCCATAACATAGTAACCATTGTTGTCTCCACCACGGCCAAAATTGATGTGGTAGTAGCCTTGGTCGTCACAGCCATCGATGGTGAAAACAAAGCGACCGGCAGTACTCACCCTATAAATGACAGGGCGGGAAGCGGAGAGTTCTTCCATCAGCATCGCATTCCAATTGTCAGCATTCGATGAATTTAAAGAAACTGCATTGATCATGGAGTGATACTGAAATTTGTCCCTCAAAGCACTTTCAATGGTGACTACGTTGGAAGGAGCTAGACTGGCTGTAGTGTGAAACCTCGTCTGAACAGACACGCCGGCATGGTAAATCAGCAGAGCGACGGCGCTGTCCTGCGCCATTGTAGTGGAGGAATCCAACTTGTCGGGCATGTTGTCCCATGCATAGTATGTACCAGAGAGAGGGACATATATATATTTGGGTGTGGTGTTTGCTGCATTAGTATATGAGATGGTACCGCTCCCTTGTTCCGGATAGTTATAGTATTTCATCACCTGCGCCATAGCAAGGGCTGCAGAACCGGCCAGGCAATGGTTTCTATTAAGCAAAGGTGTCAGCTGCTGGTAGGCGCCAGACTGATCCCAGGTGGTGGTCATCAGCGGCGCAATAGGGGTACATGCGGGCACGTGTCTACCGTCTAGCAATTCCGCCCACCGGGCGGCCACCACAGATGAGGCCGTGTAGCTACCGTTTTTCAGGTCATTCAATTGGGTTTTGTATATGTCCAGCAACCAATATATTTCTGTATACCTGTCGGTGGTATGCGAGGCATTGACACTTTCCGTGGTGGAATAAGCCAGCACGGGCAGGGCACGGTCGTCGGCCGAAACCAGCACAAAACCCACACCATTCCCAGGCACATACAAATACATCAAAGACCGGTAATTGGAACCAAGCTCAGACGTGCGGTTCACCAGATCCTCGGCCGGCACACCCAGCACATTGGCGGCCACGGTGCGCGCCGTCGCCTCGTCGACAGGGGCGGCCCGCAGCGTGCCTGTCCCGCAGAGCAGAAAAAGACCCATGAGGGCAATCAGAATGCTTTTTTGTGTTCGAATGTGCGTGTGTTTATTATGTAATTTTCTCATATTCATATAGTTGCTCCCTTTTTCTAAAAAAGTTTGAATGCAAAGTTACGAAAATTCCCCCAAATATGAATGTTAATATTGTTAAATTGCGTTAAATTATCATTGCCATACCATACTCGAATTTACCAGTCGGCCACCCGTTGCCAAGGAGAGTAAGAAGAGGGTAAGAAGAGGAGAAAAAGGGGAGCGCTTTAGAATACTGATTATCAGGCAGGTAAAAATGGGCCATTTCGCCCCTTTTTTCGGTTTTTTTGCGAGATGCCTGTTGTCTTTGTAACATGTTGGTTCCTAGTGTGTTTTGTTGATTTTTGCAGAAAAGGTTTGGTGGATTGGAAAAAAGTGCGTATATTTGCACTTTCAAATCCTAACACAAACCCATCTATGACCCTCCAGAAAATAGTAGACACGCTGGGCGCTACCGTCGCCCTCGGGCAGGAGCGCCTCGACATGGAGGTGGAGCATGCCTTCGCCTCGGACCTGATGAGCGACGTCCTCACCCTCAAGGACACCCCCATCCTCGTCACCGGCCTGTGCAATGTGCAGACCATCCGCACCTGCGACATGGCCACCCTCGAGGTCATCGTCTTTGTGCGCGGCAAGAAGCCCACCGAGGACATGATCGAGCTGGCTGAGGAGAACGACATGGTTCTCATCTGCTGCCCCTATTCGATGTTCAAAGCCTGCGGCCTGCTCTACCAGGCCGGCCTCAAACCGTTGTACTAAAACTCTCAGCCATGCACCAGGAATATACAGTAGTGGAGGGCGACTTTGTCAATGCAGGCAAAGCCTCCTCGTCGGTCAAGAAGACCCTCAAGCAGCTCAATGTCAACCCGCAGGTCATCAAGCGGGTGGTGGTGGCCCTGTACGAGGCCGAGGTGAACGCCATAGCCCATGCCTACGGCGGCACGGTGTCGGTCGACATCGACGCCGACAAGATACGCATGGTGGTGGCCGACCGCGGCCCCGGCATCCCCGACATCGCCCTCGCCATGCAGGAAGGCTACTCCACGGCGCGCCCCGAGGTGCGCGACATGGGCTTCGGCGCCGGCATGGGTTTGCCCAATATGGAGAAGAATGTCGACAAACTCAACGTAACCTCCGAGGTCGGCGTCGGCACCACCGTCGAGATGGAAGTCAATTTCAACTCATAACGCTTAACTCATAACTCATAACTGAATACATGTTTTACCACGCCCTACAGATAGACGACCCGCGCTGCATCGGATGCTCCCGTTGCATGAAGGTCTGCCCCACCGAGGCCATCCGCATCCACGGCGGAAAAGCCTCCATCCAGGAGCACCGCTGCATCGACTGCGGCAAGTGTTACGAGGTCTGTCCCGCCCAGGCTATCGCCATCAAAGACGACGACTTCGAGGCCTTCCGCCAGTACCCCCACTCCGTGGCCCTGCTGCCGGCCGTCTTCATGGGCCAGTTCCCCGACGACATCAGCGTATCGCGCGTCTATGCCACCCTCCAGGAACTGGGCTTTGCCCACGTCATGGAGGTGGAGAGCGCCGCCATGATCTACAAGGATGCCAAGGAGCGCTACGCCCGCGAGAACGCGGACAAGATGCCGTTCATCTCCTCTTTCTGCCCCGCCATCGTGCGCCTGATTCAGATCAAGTACCCCTCGCTGGCCGAGAATGTGATGCCCGTCAAGGTGCCGCTCGACCTCAGTGCCATGTATGCCATCGCGGAGCTCACCTCCCGCGGCATACCGCGTGAGGAGATAGGTCTCTTCTACATCACCCCCTGCGCCGCCAAGATCGCCGCCGTCAAGGCACCCGTCGGCGAGGAGAAGAGTCTCATCGACGGCGTGATAAACATGAACCTGCTGTACAACAGGGTATACAAAAAGATAAAGGAACTGGGCAAGAACCACCAGTACAAGCCCCAGAACCGCCAGCGCCTCTCGGCCGACGCCATCCTCTCCACCCTCACCAACGGCGAGCGGCGCATCTGCACCGCCAAGCGCTCCTACGCCATCGACGGCATAGAGAACGTGATGGACTTCCTCGACAAGCTGGAGAACGACGAGGTGGAGGGCGTGGAGTTCCTCGAACTGCGTGCCTGCGACCAGTCGTGCGCCGGCGCACTGCTCTCGTGCGACAACCGCTTCCTCTGCGGCGAGCGCATGTACACCCGTGCCCGCAAGGCCGCCGAGCGCGAGCGCAACGGCGAGATGCCGCGCGACCGCGAGATGGACAAGTACAAGGACTACCTCATCGACCATGCCGTGCTCGACGAGGTGCAGCCCCGCTCCATGATGGTGCTCGACCCCGACATATCGAAGGCCCTGGAGAAAATGGAGCGCATCGAGCGCATGAAAGAGCATCTGCCGCAGATAGACTGTGGCGTGTGCGGCGCTCCCACCTGCGAGGCTTTCGCCACCGATGTGGTATGCGGCCAGGCCGACCTGCACCGCTGTGTCTTCTACCGACTCCACCTTGAGCAGGCCGGCAAGATGACTCTCTCCGAGGGCCGCTCCAATATGTATGCCGTATGGGGCGACGACCGCATCAGCGGCGAGATTGAGTTGTAGCGGCCCGTCCTATCTTTCCACCGTCATCTGGTAGAGGCGCACCGAGCCGTCGATGGTCTTTTCCTTGGCCTCGTTGCCGTATTTGTCCACATCGACGACGTTGCGTGGCGAGCGCGTGATGCTGAGGGGGCCGCCGATGCAGCCGCCGTCGCAGGCCATGCCTTCGAAGAAGTTGGCGGTCTCCTTTTTGGCGCGCAGCAGGGTGAGGTGCTGGCGGCATTGGTCGATGCCGTTCATCACGCAGGGTTTCACTCCTTCGATGCCCATCTGCCCGGCCACGTAGGCGACGCCTTGGGCCACACCGCCGCTTTTGGCGAAGATGCGTCCGTAGTAGGAGGCATTGTCGAGCGTCGTGTCGTCGCATTGCGTGGTGTCGATGCCGCGGGCGTCGAGGAATGCCTGGAGCTCTTCGAACGACATGACGGAGTCGATCATGCCGCCGGTTTTCTCGAGGGTGTATTCGCTTTTCTTGGCGGCGCAGGGGCCGATGAAGACAACCTTGGCGGTGGGGTCGCTGTGCTTGATGAGGCGCGCGGTCATCACCATGGGCGAGACAGAGGTGGAGATGGCGTCCCGCAGTTCGGGGAAATTGTTCTCGACGAAGCGCACGAAGGCGGGGCAGCAGGAGGTGGTCATAACGGGGTGTTCATCGTGTTCGGCTTTTTCCCTGAATTCGCGGGCTTCGTTGTAGAGGGTGATGTCGGCGCCGAGGGCGGCTTCGACAACCTGGTGGAATCCGAGGCGTTGGATGGCGGTGACGACCTGCTCGATGCGTCCGAAGCGGCATTGGCCCACGATGGCGGGCGCGATGACGGCGTAGACGCGGTAGCGGGTGTTCTGCTCCGACTCCTGCAGCATGCGGATAATGTCTAGCACGAAGCTTTTGTCGCTGATGGCGCCGAAGGGGCAGCTGACGACACAGGCTCCGCACTGGATGCACTTGTGGTTGTCTATCTCGGCTTTGTCTTCGTCGTTGATGCTGATAGCTTTGACTTTGCAGCTCTTGATGCAGGGGCGGTGCTGGGCGATGATGGCGCTGTAGGGGCAGGCCTGTGCGCAGCGGCCGCATTCGATGCATTTCGACTTGTCGATGGTGCAGCGGTGGTTTTCGATGGTGATGGCGTCCTTGGGGCAGACGGCCTGGCACGAGTGCATGAGGCATCCGCGGCAGGCGTCGGTGACCATCATGCCGCTGGCGGGGCATTCGTCGCAGGCTTCGTAGAGCACCTCGACGACGTTGGGGTTCTGGCGGTTGCCGCCCATGGCCAGGTTGACTCTTTCCATGAGCACGGCGCGCTCTTTGTGCACGCAGCAGCGCATGTCGGGTTTCGGCCCGGGGGCTATGGTGCGGGGGATGGTGTAGGATTTGTCGAGGCCTCCTTCGTAGGCTCGGCGGATGACTTCGCGCAGCACCCTGTATTTTATCAACTGTACGTTGGTGTCGAAAATATGGTTTGTTTCCATAGGTCAATCGTAGTTTACGGTTACATCTTTGCCCATGCGGCGCAGGTTGGCGGCCAGGTGCTCCACCAGCTTGAGCTTCATGGTGATATCTATTTCCAGCCCGGCATGGGCGGCGTTGACGTTTTGCCCCACGAAGAAGACCACATGGGTAGACTCTTCGAAGACGATGTTGGCCAGCAGCGAGCCGCCGTCTTTTTTGGCGTAGGTCTTGGGGGTGAGGTCTTTGACGGAGACATATTTCTCCGACAGTGAGAGCAGGCGGCGGAGGGTGATGACGCCTTCGGTGACGAGGTCGATGCCGTCGATAAACCCGATGGGTGGCACTTCGCGGTCGGGGAAGTCGAAGCTGGTCTTCAACTGGCGTCCCAGGCATCGGGCCACCACCTGGGATGTGGTGCCGCCGCAGACGATGCGTTTGTCGGCGCCTTGCATGAAGTGTTGCACATAGTGCTCATCTTTTTCCTTGTCTACCGGTGGCCCGACCATGAGGTGCACCTCGCAGCGGGGACGGATGCGGATGGCGGCCACGGTGGTGTCGTCGCCGGGGCGGTCCAGGTAGAGGTCGTTGCAAGCCGAGGCTAGCAGGCAGGCGGCGGCGCGGGCCGACATGTGGGCGTCGATGTTTTGGTCGAGGTGCTCCATGATGTCTTTGCGTTGCCAGCCGAAGTTGAGCATCTGCCCGATGCCGGCATGGATGGTGCCGTCGCTCATGATGAAGACCATGTCGCCGGCCTCGAGTTCCAACTCAGTGTGGAACACGCGTTTGCCGCATATCTCCATTGCTGTGCGGGGGAAGTCGCAGGTGTGGCCCCGGTGGTACCAGATGGCTTCGGGGTTGTCGAATTCAAACAGGTGTCCTCGCCCGTGCTTGTCCACATGTATCACCGAGAAGGTGCTGTAGGCCACCTGCCGTTCATGGCAGACGGGCAGGGTGGAGATGATGGTGCTGATGCACTCCTCCATGTCGGCGCCGCCGGCCACCATGGTGCAGAGTATCTTGGAGGTGAGAGTGGAGAGGATGTTGGCCTTCACGCCGCTGCCCAGGCCGTCGGCCAGCACCACGGTGGTCCAGTCGCCCTGCACACTCATCTCCACGTTGTCGCCGCAGAGTTCCTCGCCCACGTGGTTGAGCGAGGTGTAGCCGTATTCGATGCAGAGCTCTTTCATATCTTGGCGGTTTTCCAGTCGGCGGGGCGCCCGTCGGCCGTGGTTTCGGGCTCGCCGTCGGCAAGGGTGCGTTTCAGGTTGAGCAGGGCCAGCTTGGTCTCGGCGGTGGTCTCGCCCAGCAGCGAGGCTATCTCCTGTGCCACACGCATCTGCTTCATGATAACCTCGTCGGTGGTGGTGATGGTTTCCAACTTCACCTCTTTGAGCTTCTTGTCGTAGTTCACTTCGTCGGTGATGTCCTTCATCAGGCCGAAGAGCAGGTTCTGCTCTTTGAGGTAAATGACATTGAGGTCGAGGTAGCGCTTCGACGCCTGCAGGAAGAGGCGGTGGTTGGCGGTGTTGCGTTGCTCGCTGTAGGCGGAATAGAATTCGAAGGGCGAGAAGAAGTCGCTCACGGCGCGCTTTTGGAAGTTGTCCGGCGAGCCGCCAAGGCCGAGCATCTTCATGGCGGTGGCGTTGATGTCGACGATGTTCATGTCGCCGTCCACCAGCAACACGCCATGGGGCGAGTTGCGCACAATCTCCACCGCCAGGCTCTCGGCCCGCTTGCGCATGTAGGGGAGGCATATTTCGATGTCGGCGTAGCCGTTGACCACAGCCCAGGCCTTCTCGCGGCAGGTGCTGTAGCCGCAGGCGCCGCAGTTGAGCTCGTCTTCGGGACGGAACTTGCCGGTGCGGTGCAGTATGGTCTCTATCTCCTTGTCGGTAGCCGGCCGGCTGTGGTTGCGCAGACGCGGATGCATGTAGCCGAGGTCAACCGGCGCAGGGGTGGGCGCGGTGTGCGGACGGGTGGCCAACTCGCGGTCCACGTAGGCCAGCACATCGCCTTCGGCCTTCAGCATACCGCCGTCGGAGGATATGCTGCACGGGCCGTTGATGCAGCCGTCGGGACAGACATTGATTTCGAGGAAGACATGGTCCAGCTCCTCAATTTTGTCCAATGCCTGCATGCAACGGTCGATGCCGTCGATGGCCATATAGGTGTAGCCCTCGGGCAGCGCGTCGAACGAGCGTATGATGCCCCGGGTGACGGGGAATGCTTTGGCCCGGTTGGCAGCTTTGGGCTTGTCGGCGATGGGGAGCTTGGAGATGGTGCTGAGGTCTATCTCCTTCTCCTCCAACATGGTGCGAAGTTCCTCGAAGGTCAGCACAGCGTCAATCAGGTGGCTCTCGCTTCCCTCCCGCTTCTTGGCAATGCAGGGGCCGATGAAGACCACCTTGGCATCGGGGTGTTCGCGGCGTATCATCTTGGCATGCGCCACCATCGGCGA
The DNA here is from genome assembly GCA_902762805.1 of uncultured Bacteroidota bacterium. GTDB lineage: Bacteria > Bacteroidota > Bacteroidia > Bacteroidales > P3 > Colimorpha. Next base: position 23,120 of record CACWPQ010000005.1, read on the forward strand.
GTCGACGGGTGCCAGGTAGGGCAGCGCCTTGGGGAAGTATTTCTGTATCAGGTTGCAGGCGGCGGGGCAGGCCGAGGTGATGAAGTTGCGCATCTCGCCCTTGCGGAGCACCTCTTTGTAGGCTTCCACAACGGCCTGTGCCCCTACGGCCGTCTCCTCGGCATCGTGGAATCCCAGCTTGGCCAACGCGATGCGCAGGGCACCGAAGTCTTTCTGACCCAGGCTCGAGATGAAGGCCGGTGCCACGGTGGCGATGACATCGGAGCCGCTGGCCAACAGCTCACGCACCGCCGGCAGCTCGCTGTGTACTATCTTGGCATTTTGCGGGCAAACATGGGTGCAGTGGCCACACAGGATGCAGCGTTCTTCTATTATCTTGGCCTGGTGCTCTTTGACGTCGATGGCCTTCACCGGGCACTCGCGCAGGCAACGGTAGCAGTCCTTGCACTGCACTTTCCGAAATTCAAGAAAATCAGACATGGGGGTATTTTAATATCAAATTTAGGGTACAGTTCAAAATCTTGTCGGAAGGAGTTATTTTTGGATGAGTGGGTAGACCTGCGAGGCGAACAGTTCCTCGGCGTTCTCGGCGCTGACGTTGTGCAGCAGCAGCGTGTCGGGCGTCTCGCATTGCACCGTCACCCCTTGTGCACAGTGGCCCAGGCAGAAGCTGGCCTGCAGGTCGACGAGGTCTTCCACATCGTATTTCTTCAGTATTTCTTTGAAGGCCTCTATCACGTTGTAGGAGCCTTTCAGGTGGCACGAACTGCCGACGCAAACTTTTATTACCATAATTTTTGGGGTTTTAGGATGGGTGGGGATGTTGCTTAACCGATTGTTTGATATGATGTTATTTTGTTTTTGGACTAAATTTAGCGATACAAAAGTACGAATAATTTCAATTCTGGCAAATAAATTTTAAAAAAATGATGTTTTTTTCAGGCGGTTTTGTCGGCAATTGAAAATATATTTGGCGGGTTTGCGCAAAAGTTGTATTTTTGCATTCCCGCGTGCGTGCGTAACGTAATACAGAAGAAATTGACAGATAGGGATATAAAAAACAACCGAATAGCAATTACATATAGATAACTTTTTTGACATGAAAAAAATCATCATTATAGACGGCGGTCCGCGCAAGACGTTCAACACGGCCGCCATGCTGCAGAAGGTGGCCGAAGGGGCCGCCTCGACGGGGGAGGATGTGGAGGTGAAGACTGTGCGCCTCTACGATATGGAGTACAAGGGCTGTGTGTCGTGCATGGCCTGCAAGCTGGCGGGGAGGGTGTCGCATGTGTGCCGTTTCCGCGACGGGTTGACGCCTGTGCTGGAGGAGATTGCGACGGCCGACGGGCTGGTGCTGGGGTCGCCGAATTACTTCGGCGAGGTGACGGGACAGATGCGCACCATGCTGGAGCGACTGGCGTTCCCGTGGCTTTCGTACAACGACTACAGCCTGACGGCCGAGAGGCGTATGCCGGTGCTGCTGGTGGAGACACAGAACGGCACCGAGGAGAACAACAACTGCAACGGCTACGGCTCGATGGAGCACTGCATCACGCAGGCCCTGGGCGAGCCGGAGCGGCTGACAGCCTACAACACCTATCAGGTGCGTGACTACAGCCGCTACGAACTCAAAGGGTTCTCCGAGGAGGCCAAGCGCGCCTACCGCGACAGCCACTGGGAGCATGACCTCCAATCGGCCTACGATGCCGGTCGGCGTATGGCCGCCCGCTTATGCCAGACACTTTAGGTTCTATTCCGGGCGGGTTTTTGCTCCTCTTTTCTGCAGGCGAATGCTCAGCGTGCCGACGATGATGATGCCGGCAGCGATGGCGATGGTAACTTTGAGAGCGGCAAATCCGGTGGTGGCAGCCAGCGAGAGGTGGTTGCTGACCAGGTGGTAGGCCGTCCAGAAGATACCTCCTCCTGGCACCAGTGGGATGATGCCGCACACCAGGAATACGGTGGTGGGACAGTGGCGCAGTTTGGACTGTAGCGCGCTGACCACGGCCACCGCCAATGCCCCGGCAAAGGCCGCGCCGGTGGGAGTAAGACCCGCTACACGCAGCACCAGCAGATAAATCCCCCAGCCAATCATGCCCGTCGTGCCGCAGTCGAGGTAGAATCTCCGCGGTGCGCCGAAGAGTATGGAGAAGCCCAATGTGCCAACAAAAGCCGCCGCCAGCTGGATGGCCCAATGCGAGGCCACTGGGTCAATCACGGGCACACCCAACGCCATGATGCCACCGGTGAGCGCCCCTTCGATGATGAAGGCCAGTGCCACGCCGAGGGCGATGCAGAGAAAGGCCAGGAAAGCGTCGGTGAGCCGTGTGCTGCCGGCGATGTAGTCCTCGTTGGCCAGGTCGCGCATGCCGTTGGTGAAAGGAACTCCTGGCACCAACGCGATGATGGTGCCGATGATCATATTGGGCAGGTGGAGCGTGAGTGGAGTGTGGGAAATGAAAAGTGGAAGGATTGAGACCATCGCAATGCAAAGCAGCCCACCCACGAGTCCGCCCAGCACATTGCCGCCGATGCGCGAGAGACGTGGGCTGACGAAGGCCATAAAGACACCCAGCATCAGTCCGCAGGCGAATGTGGCCGCGGCGTCGGTCAGGCTCCCGCCGAAGAGGATGGCGAATGTCGATACACCGCAGGCGATGCCCGCTATCAGCTCCCACCACGTTTTGCCAGGCATGGTGCGTATGGTCTGCAGCCTTTCGCGTAGCGCAGCTAAAGGCATGCGCTCGGTGGTAATCTCGCGGCTCAACTGATTCACCTCCACCACCTTCTCGAGCTGAGTGCCTTTGATGGGGATGAACTCGGCGCGGGCGTAGTGCTGCCCGGTGGCGATGATGCCGTTGCTGAGCACGAAGAAACTCTCGTCCTCCACGCCATAGGCGTTGGCGATGCGTTCCATGGTCTCCTCCACGCGGCTTATCTCCGCCCCGTTCTCGAGGAGAATATGCCCAGCCTCCGTGGCTAGATGTAGTGCCTGTTCCTGTTCTTCATTCATTTCACACTGTTTTCTCCGCAAAACGACAAACGCCGCACTTTATTGCACGCCTTACAGAGGAAAAAGAGGAGAAAAAGAGGAGAAGAAGAGGATGCCTGTTAAGTGCTAGGAACCAGCCAGTTGTAATTTGGCCATTTTGGCCCTTTTGGAGTACTTTTTTCAAAAAAAATGCAAAAAAAAAGCCACCCTTCTGGGGCGGCTTTGGGGGGTGGTGCGTATGTGGGCGACTAGTGTGTCAAGCAGGCGTCCAGCGTGGCTGTGATGGCCTCGCGGTCCATGTGCTGGCCGATGAAGACCAGCTTCTGCATGCGGTCGCCGCAGGCGGGGTCCCAGTCGCGCTGCAGGTCGGGCGTGCGCGCCATGAACTCGCGCAGCTCTTCCTCAGGCATGGTGGCGTACCACTGGCCTGTGTCGCGGAGGGAGACTTGCTTGCCGGCCTGCTCGAAGAGGAAGCAGTTGTCCGGCTCCGACTCGAACCAGCAGACGCCTTTGGCGCGGATGACGCCGGCGGGCCACTGCTTGGCGACAAAGTGGTCGAAGCGCCCCAGGTCGAAGGCCCTTCGCCGGTAGTAGACGAACGTCGAGATGCCGTACTCCTCACCGTGGTCATGTTCGTGATCTTCGTGGTGATGATGATGGTGGTGATGTTCATGCTCATGTTCATGTTCATGTTCATGCCTCCCCTCTATCGCATCAATCCATGCCGCCGACGTGGCCACTTTGTCGAAGTCGAACATCCCCGTGTACAGTATCTTGCGGAAGTCCACGTCGCAGTAGTCGCAGTCGATGATTTCCGCCCGCGGTTGTATGGCGCGTATAATCTCGCGTATGCGACCCAGCTCGTCGGCCGGTACCTCCGAAGCCTTGTTCAGCAGGATGATGTTGCAGAATTCAATCTGCTGGATGACGAGGTTCTCGATGTCCTCCTCCGCCAGGCCGGGTTTAAGCAGGTTCTTGCCGCTGCCGAACTCGTCCTTCATCCGCAGTGCGTCCACCACCGTGACGATGCTGTCCAGCACTGGCAACTGCGAATTTTGAATTTTGAATGTTGAATTCTGGATTTCCATCGTCGGCATCGAGCAGATGGTCTGTGCGATGGGTGCCGGCTCGCAGATGCCGCTGGCTTCGATGACGATATAGTCGAAGCGCCCCTGGTGGGTGATGTCGCGCAACTGTTCCACTAGGTCCATCTTCAGCGTGCAGCAGATGCAGCCGTTTTGAAGGGCCACCAGACTGTCGTCCTTCTGACCCACCACGCCGCCTTTCTCAATCAGGTCGGCGTCGATATTCACCTCGCCCAGGTCGTTCACGATGACGGCGAATTTGATGCCCCGTCGGTTGTTCAGTATTCGGTTCAGCAGCGTTGTCTTCCCGCTGCCCAGATACCCCGTCAGCAAAAGCACGGGAATGGTGTTCATCTTCATTGCCTTATGGTGGGTTTACGAGAACTGGACCACTTCGTCGATCGGGCGGTGGGTGGGTTTGCGGGGCTCTTCGGCGCGGTAGCCGAGGGCGAGGACGGCCATGATGGCTTCGCTCTCTGGGATGCCGAAGAGTTTGCGCAGCTCGTCAGAGTCGCGGCCGTCGATAATCAGCGTGTCGTAGCCCTTGGCACGGGCGGCGAGGATGAAGTAGCAGTTGCTCAGCCCATTGTCGTAGGCGCCCCAGCCGTCGCCCACCTCGTTGGCGGCTTGGCCGTTGAAGAAGCCTGATTTGCCCTTCTCGTAGGTCGACACAATGAGCACCGGCGCGCCGGCCACGTTCTGCTTGTTCCGCTCGCCGATGAGGTTGCTGACGGCCTCCACCTTCTCGGGGGTCATGGCCACGTAGTACTTGGTCGGCTGCTGGTTGGCCCACGAGGGGGCTTCCTGCGTGGCGACGAGCAGCTCGCGCACCTCGGCCTCGGTGATGGTCTTGGTGGCATCGTAGCTGCGCACGCTGCGGCGGCTCCTCAGCACCTCGTCGAAGCTGACGGCTGCTGTGACGCTTTCCGTCTCCTGCTTCCCGTTGTCTGTTCCATTCGTGCAGCCCGTAAGCATGACGACTGTCAGGGCGGTTGCCATAATAAAGTTGGTCTTCATAAATGATATGTTTTTTATTGAGTTTTTTGTTCTTCTTTCAGGTATTCGTGTGCGTAGATTACATAGTGGGCTGCGTTGTCGGTGGGTTCGGCGGGCTTGATGTATCTGGCCGGCACTCCGCCCCATATCTCGCGTGGCGGTATCTTGGTGCCCTGCAGTACCAGCGCGCCGGCAGCCACGATGGCCTCTTCTCCCACCTCGCAGTGGTCCAGCAGCGTGGCTCCCATGCCGATGAGGGCCCGGTCGCGGATGGTGCAGGCGTGGACGGTCACGTTGTGCCCTATGGTCACATCGCTGCCGATGTGTGTCGGCCCTGTCTCGTGGGTCACATGCACGCAGCTGCCGTCCTGTATATTGGTGCGGTCGCCGATGGTGATTGGGGCCACGTCGCCTCGCACCACGGCGTTGAACCACACCGAGCATTCGTCGCCCAACGTCACGTCGCCCACCAAGGTGGCGTTCTCGCTGAAGTAGCAGTCCCGTCCCCATCGAGGCGTAAGACCTTTGTATGCTTTTATAAGTGCCATAGTCTGTGTTTCTTTCAGCAAGTAATTTCGTCCAATTCTCCGGTTTCGCTGTCGATGATAAAGCCGCGGACTGTGACATCCTTGGGTACAAGTGGATGGTTGCGGATGGTGTCAACTGTGCGGCGGACACTCTCCTCGGTGTCGCGGAAGCCTTCGAGCCAATGGTCGAGGTCGATACCGCAGCGGCGTATGGTATCGAGCATCTGGTCGGTGATGCCGCGCGCGAGCATGGCCTCGTGGAAGTGGTCGTAGCTCATGTGGCAAGCGCCGCAGTGCGAGTGCGCCACCACCATGATGCTATCCACCCCCAGCTCGTAGATGGCAACCACGAGACTACGGATTGCCGAGTCGAATGGAGTGATGACAAGGCCTCCGGCGTTCTTGATAATCTTGGCGTCGCCGTTGCGCAGGCCCAGTGCGGCGGGTAGCAGTTCCGTCAGCCGTGTGTCCATGCACGACAGCACAGCCAACTTTTTGTCTGGATGTTTGTCGGTTTTGTACCGCTCGTAGCCCTTCTCGGCCACGAAGTGCCGGTTGTATTCTAGGATTTGGTCTATCATTTTCATTTGTCTTCAGGACAAGTTGTATCAGTATATTCAGCCGCCATCAGGAAGTTTTCCTCGTCGTCATCTATACTGAACGGAATTATGTTTTTGAGCAAAGTATTCCTCTTGAAATTCTCTGCCTGTTCGAAGATGGCCTTGAATACCTCGTCACGTGTTTTTGGTGGATAACCATGTTTCGCAAGAGTAAGGATTATTTGCACTTTCAATTGAGCCTTGATGTCTGCCTTTTTGTCCCAATCAATATATCTGGTATTATCGTCAACTTCGTCCTTCACATCCTTTGCAATGGCAATATATTGTTCTTCCGAGTAATTGTCGAGGAATCCGTATTGTTCGGCCACAGATTTCAGTATGTCGTAGAAGGCTTTAACCTCGATGTTGGGAATGCCCTCTGGCAACACGCTGTCTTTCTTGATTTCCTCAAACAGTTGTGCCAGCTGGTTGGCCACCTCGGTCACTATCTCGTCGGCCAGCACGATGTCGTCCGAACGGTCGTTATACTTGTCGATGATGCCGTTCAGGCGGTTGGTGAAACTGACTGCCTTGACCTTGTTCACCTTCTTTACGCTGTCGATGACCCTTTTCAGAAGCTGTTCCATCAGTTTCACTTTGGTGTTCTTGTAGGGCAGTTTCTTCAGCTTCTCCATATACTGTGTGGCCAGCAGGTCAATCTGTTCGCTGTTGTCAAGCCGCATCGTGTTGATGGCGACCACCTCTTCCGATACGAGTGCTTCGTTGACCAGTTGCAGCACGTGGCGGTTCATCTGCGTGGCATCCGGCGACTCGCCCGTGGTGGTCTTGTAGATGATGGAACGCACGCCTGTGAAGAAATGCACGTCGTTCACCTCTTCTCTGGCGACACGGTCGTCGCCCGTACACATATTGTAGGCCGACTTCATTATGCCCACGTGCTTCATAAAACGTTTCTCCAGCTCGTCGGTCTGCTGTATGCGCTCGGCGGCAATCTGCAATGCATCCAGTTGCTCCAGAGGTGTGCCGGTGAAGAACTTGCTGTAGTCAAACCCGTTGAACATACGCCGCAGCAAATCAAGCTCGTCCTTGAACAGCTTGACGGCGTTGTCGATGGTTTCGACCGGCGTCTCGTTCTGTCCGCCGTTGGCGTAGCGCTTCATTGCCTGGTTGAATTTCTTCTTTATGCCCAAGTAATCAACTATCAGGCCCTTGTCTTTGCCTGGATAATTGCGGTTCACACGGCTGACGGTTTGAATCAGCGTGTGCATCTGCAGCGGCTTGTAGCAATACATAGTGTCTAAACAGGGCACGTCGAAGCCCGTTATCCACATATCCACCACGATGGCTATCTTGAAGTTCGACTTGGCTTCTTTGAACTGCAGGTCGAGCCGTTTGCGTTCTTCGTCGGTGCCCAGCAGGTTGTACAGTTCGGGGTCGTCGTCTTTCTGGCGGATGAACACCATCTTGATTTTCTCGATGGGCTTTATCTTTTCAGCCTCTTCTTTCGTCAGCCGCTCGCCGTCGCTGCATATTTTCTTCTCTGCCCATTCGGGGCGCAAGGCGATTATCTCCTTGTATATGGCATAGCCTATTTCGCGCGTGGAGCAGACAATCATCGCTTTGCCCTTCACAGTGCTGCCTTCTTCAACTCTCCGCTCGTAGTGCTGGACGAAATCCACAGCCAGACGGTGTATCAGGTCGGGACTGCTCAGCAGCACACTCATCTGCGTCATCGCCCGCTTGCTTTCCTCTATCTGATAGTCCGTCGAGCCCTCCTCGGCACATTTGTCGTAGTAGGCTTCGATTTGCTTGACCAGCTTACTGTCGGCAAAAACGTGCGAGGCACGCCCCTCGTACATAATGGTCTTGGTGATGCCGTCGTTCACGGCTTCAATCATCGAGTATTCGTCCACGATGCCGCCAAAGACATCCAGCGTGGCGTCGATGGGAGTGCCTGTGAAACCGACGTAGGTGGCGTTGGGCAACGAGTCGCGCAGGTATTTGGCGAAGCCATACGAGCGGCGGACGCCTTTGTCGGTTATCTCGATTTTCTCGTCAAGGCTTGTCTGTGTGCGATGGGCCTCGTCGCTGATGCAGATGATGTTGGCGCGGTTGGAGAGCAGGTTGATGTCTTTGGAGAATTTTTGTATCGTCGTCAGGAACACGCCGCCGCTGGTGCGCCCCTGCAGTTTCTGTCGCAGGTCGTCGCGGCTCTCCACCTGCTCTATCGTGTTGTCGCCCACAAACTGCTTGGCGTTCAGTAACAGGCGCGACAGCTGGTCGTCCAAGTCGGTGCGGTCGGTGATAAGGATGATGGTAGGGCTGCACAGCGCTTTGCTCTTCATCAGCAGGCGCGAGAGGAACAACATTGTCAGCGACTTGCCGCAGCCGGTGGCGCCGAAGTAGGTGCCGCCCTTGCCGTCGCCGCCGGGGTTGAGTTTGCTGTGGTTGAGTATGTTCTGGTACAAGGCACGGGCTGCAAAATACTGCGGATAGCGGCAGATGAATTTCTGCTCGTCCTTGGAGGTGTCGGGGAAATAGACGAAGTTGCGTATAACGTCGATAAGGCGGTCTTTGCGCATCAGGCCAGCAATCATAGTCCGCAGCGAGCTGATGCCGTCGCCCGCCTTGTCCTTGGCATTCACTTTGCGCCAGGCGTAGAAGAACTCGTAGGGCGTATAGAGCGTGCCGAACTTGTTGTTCACCCCGTCGGAGATGACGATGAAGGCCGTGTATTTGAACAGCGAGGGGATGTCCCTCCGGTAGCGGATGGTGAGCTGCTTGTAGGCATCCTCGATGGTGGTGTTCTGCTTCAGGGCATTCTTGAACTCGAATACCACCACGGGCAGGCCGTTGACGAAGACGATGGCGTCGGGGATGCGGTGCTCGCCTTCAATGATGTCGAACTGGTTCACTACCTTGAAGAGGTTGTGCCGCAGGTTCTTCTCGTCGTAGGCGATAGGGTAGATGTAGAGGTTCTGCTTCGAAGCGTCCTCGCGCTTCAACGAAAAGCCGTCCATCAGCAGGCTCAGCGTGTGCCGGTTCTCCTCGTAGAGCGACAGACCCTGCTTCTGCACAATGACGCGTATGGCGGCCTCCACTTCGGTGTCGGTGATGCCGTCGCTACTGTAGCGGTTGCGCAGATATGTCCGCAGGTCGTCGCGCAGCACCACCTCGTCAAGGTCGCGCTCAATCGCTTCGCCTTTCACGTGCTCGTACCCCTGTTCCTGCAACAAGGCTATAATCGATTCTTCCAACTGCTTTTCGTTGAAGTACGGCATAATGTTATTCTCCTTTTGTTAATTCGTTATATAGTGCCACGCCCTTTACCGTGAGCAGGTATTTCTGGCGGGGGTGACGAGGTGATTGTGGATAAAGCAGACGGACATATCCTTCCGAAATAGCTGGGGTTAGATAAAGATTCAGGAAATTGTCTCGTCCTTTAAGTCCTATGCCTGACATCATTTCTTTCACTGAGAGTTCCTGCTCGCCAACCACGCATATCAGGTTTTGAATATTGGGATTGTCCGTGTGCAACATATCCTGTGCTTGTCCTGTGCTTGTCCTGTGCCCGCTCGATGATCCTTCTACGATCCTTCTATGGTCCTTCGGTGATCCTTCGACGCTTGTCCTGTACTTGTCCTGTACTTGTCCTCTGCTTGTGGGCTGTTTCCACTCTTCGGGGGGATTCACTAACAGGTATCTGTTCTTTAGCTCGTTGTTCTCTCCCATCAACAGGTTGCGGAAGAAGAGCTCAAGGAAGTGGCCGTCCTGACTGATGCCTTTTGCCACATTCTTGTAGTTTGCTCTGACCAACGCATTGCGGAAATACCACGAATGTTCTTCAAACATACGATTGTCTGCCTTGAAGCCAATGGATTGCAAATATTTGATGGTGAACACGGCGGTGGTACGGGTATTGCCCTCGCGGAAGGGGTGTGTCTGCCAGATGCCGGAGACGAAGCGTGAAAGATGTGCAATAACCTCCTCCATTGACAGCCCCTTATAGTCGAACTGCTTCTCTTTCTCAATGTCATAATCCAACGCCATCCGCAGGTCTTGCCAACGTCCATAGAGCACCGTGTCGCCTCGCAGCACCCATTCATTCTTGGTGATGTCGTAGTCGCGCAGTTGCCCCGCGTGTTTGAACACACCGCTGAAGAGATTCCTATGGATAGAGATAAGACCTGTGGTGCTGAATGTGAAAGCACGCTCGTTGATGATTTTGGCGATGTTGGCCGACACACGGTCGGCCTCTTGCTTGTCATCCTCGTCATCGTCGTGCTGGGTCTTCGAGACATAGTATTGTTTCACCAACTCTTTGGCCTCATCGATGGTAATCTCCCCCTCAATATGGCGACGAGCGGTCTGCTTCAGGTATTCCGAAACTTGCAAACCATCCACAGCCTGCAAGCCGATAGCCACTTTCCAGGCCTCGGCTTTTTCCCGCTTATGCGGCTCGCTCGCAACGATATACTCGTCAAAGTCCAAATATCCGTCGTTCATATTATTATTTTAATCAAGCACCAACATTATATCCATTTGCATTCTTCCAATCTTTTACCTTTTGAACAAACCCATCTTTCCACTGTCTATACTGGTAAATATCAGTTTGTATATCACTTTCATTAATCATATTTGGTACAGTTTCAATCGATCCATCATGAATCACTTCAGAGTACTTCCCATATAAGGATAAGAGATAATCAATATCATTTTTTTCAACCAAAATAATACTTGCTAGATTTCCTTTCTTAAAATTAATGTTTTTACTAAACCGAGTTATTGTCTTATTAATAAGAATATCTTCAACGGTTCTTTCCAACAATTGTCGCATTTTGTCTTTTAAGTCATTTAATAGTACTCTTTTTTGATCAATTTGAGACATGTCGATTTTTCTAATATCATCAAGGCCTTTGGTAATAGTATCTATTCTTTCTTGAACATTTTTTGCCAAATATGGTATTTCGTCAGACACTATGCCACTACTATCCGCTATAGAGTTTAAACAAGTGACATAACAATCTTTAGAATATTTGTCCTTGTAAATATCTTTCAATAATCTTAGAAAATACAAATCATGTGTCATTACTATGATTTGTCTATCTTCGGATAATTCAACTATTAATTTTGCAACTGATTCTCTGTAATCAACATCTAATGAATTTATTGGATCGTCTAAAACAATAGTATTTTTACAATTATCAAGGAGGCAATCGGACAAAAAATTGGCAATTGAGACCATCTTTTGTTCTCCCTCGCTCAAGATTTCGGTTATTTCTTCCGAAATAGAATTGAATCCGCATTTTTGGTATGTTACACCTGCTGACGTTCTTGTTTTTCGTAATCCAATTTTTGCACCCAATGAGGGATTTAGTCTATTTAGAATTTGAATAAACAAAGTATGTTGTGAAGCAATGGCGTTTGATTCTAGTAACTCGCCTATTTTACTTGATATTGAACGCGTATTTAATGCATTTTTACAGGCGTAATATTTCCTCTTTATTACACATTCATCATAATATAGCAAGATGTCGTTTTTAACATTTGTCAAATAATTTAGTGCATCTAATTCAAGGAATTTCTTTTCTATTTCTTCGCGATTTTTCTCTATTTCTTTATTTGCATTTATTCTACTATCAATTTTATCAATCTCTTTAGAAATGATTTCAGATAAAGACGTGAAGGATAGTTGGCCAATATCCGATATTTCACCGTTTATGTATTTGATTACATTGTTCTTGGCTTCTAATAACTGTGCTTCGTATTTTTCAATGGTTTCCTTAATTGAAGAAGATGTGTCCTCTATTAATTCTTGCTTGATTTCGTCGGATATTATTATTGCAGGAATGTCAGTATAGTACTTTTTTTCTTCATCTAATTGTTTCTTGGATTGCACCAGCTCAAGACTTGTCTTGTCTTGAATGTATAATTCAAATTTCTGCAATCGCTCCTTTGCAGCATCCGTAAGTGTTTGATGGCACAACACACAAAAACATCCTTTATCTGTTGTTGCTATAGGATGACTATTGTGCAATTCTGATGTTGCATATTCACGTGCTGCATTCCATAAAGATTTCCAAGCCAACCCCCCAATAGAAAACTCTACATCAGTTTCATATGAAGATCGTGCAAGCATATTTGCTTGTTCTTTTATTGCATAATCTTTTTTTAGGCTGAATAGTGTTTTTATCTTTTCGCTAAGAAATAGTTTTTCGATATTGTCTAATTGAGACTGTAGACGTTGATATCTTTCTCTCTTATGTTTAAGATTTCTATTAGTTTCCGCTATATTGGAGTCATTCAACGATTTCTCCAAAATATTCTTCTCTTCTTTTTGCTGCTCACTAATGTTTAATTTGGAATCAATAATATTTCTTTGAATATTTTCAATTGCTTGATACCAATTGTTAATATTGGTATTTATATACTTACTCGGAAGTGTCGGCTTTGGCTTATTTAGTGGTAATATTTCATTGTCAATAGACTGCGACAAGTCACCAAATATTTTTATTAAGCGTTCTAATACATCTATACCGACAGGCTTATATTCCGCAGGATTCTCCCTATTCAAATATATGTCAGCACATTTACTATCAAAGACAAAGATTGAATTAAGTCTTTGGTCTGTATCTTTTCCTTCATTCCAGTTAAACTCTTCTTCATTACCACCTATCAAAAATTTAATTTTTACGGATTGAGGTGTGGTATCTCCACTGTATGCATTTTTCTTTAATATTGTGTTTTTATCACGACTCCAGCAAAGTTTTTTTAGTATTCTTGAATAGCTTGACTTACCTGAACCATTTTTCCCATAAACAATAGACAATCCTTCTGTAGAAAACTCTAACGGGATTCTATCACTTAAAGCTGTAATATTATGAGGTGATTCTATTCCCTTTAATTTAACACTATCTGATGTGCTTATGTTGGAGGGTATATTGGCAGCACTTACTGGAAAAGGAGAGATAGTAATATCTTCAAAGCCATTTTCTTTTTTTAATAGTTCTTTTAGCTCCTCGACATCTTGATCTGAAAGCGCCTGGCTGTTAAGCAAACGCCTAATAGCATCTCTAAGAAACATTGGTTTATTTGCAGCCCAATTGATTATTTCATCATATATCGCCATTTTGATTGTATTTACTATTGCCCCATCTTTGCCAGAAGCAAAGATTGTAATTCGGTTAATATATTAATTTCTTTATCTTTTATTTTTATTTCCCTGTCTATTACAGATGCTTGTCTTTCAAACAAAAACATTTCTTGAGTAGTTGGGATTACAACTTCAATATTGTACAAATCATCCTTATTTATACTACCAAATACTGTACCATCATCATCGGATATATTAAAGACCTGTTCCAACTCCAGCATTTGATAGAACAAATAGCTTTGGCAATGATTCTTACTTCTTAGTGCAGCTAACCCACGACCAATGCAACAATTGTGAGGAGCAATATTAATATCACCAACAGGGGCTCGTACACTAAGTAGCAGGTCTCCTTCTTTTGCATATCTTGTCGGATCTGTCGTGTAAACACGCGGTGTCGGGAATCTGTTCCCAAAATCAGCCCTTCCTTGATAAAAGATCATTCCTTCGCCCTCCATATTGTATGTTTCGCCATCTGGCGACTGTCCCATCGTTATGTTTGCCAAATCAGATAGCGTTCCCATTCTCCAGCCGTCGGGGAGGTTTTGTTTGTCGATGTTGGCGACGAAGGTGTGGCGGTAGAGGGCTTGGGCGGTGGCTTCGAGTTTTTCAATCATCTGCTCGTTGAGGCGGATGCGGCGCGTCAGCGTCTCGTATTCCGACACGATTTCCCGCTGCCGATCAATGCTCGGCACGGGAAGTTGCATATTGCAGAAGTCGCCCCACTCCAAACTGCCACGAACACCACCTACCGCATAGTAACTTGCCTCTCGGTCAAATTCTTTGCGAGAAAACCACATCATCAGATATTGTGGTAAAAGCCTTGATTTGTCTACAACCTCAAACATTGGATAGGCAGGTGACATAATGGCCTCGTCATCGTCGAACATCGCCACTGGCATCTTCCCATCGCGACTCACCTGCATCAAACTACAGGCAAACTGTTCCCGACGGATAACCTTATAATTAGACAGGTCGGTGCCTATGACATTTGCAACAGAAGGAATGAACGCTTTGTCAATCGTAAGACCGACAAGTCGTGTCACCTTCAACTCCCTGTTGCGGACATTCACCTCGCGGATATAATCGCCTAATCTATGTGTTTCGTTTTTCAATTTTATTGCTTTTACTATTGTCAATTCTTTCCAATATTTGCAAAATTGGAAAGAATTGTCAATTTAAAGTTGCCAGTAGTGAATCAAAATTTATGCCCTTGATATATCCTTTTTTTACCTGGTTTAGAGCGATTTCCTTCAGTAATCCACGCTCCACGAGGCTAACAATATCCTGCTTTGCAGTGGTTGGGCTTATGCTGAAGCGTTCTTGGAGGTCTTTCACCGTAAGAATCTCATTGGGGTCATCCACGTACCGTTGTATCACTTGCGCCTGTCTCTCGTTGATATACCCCAAACGCATATATTGGTGCGAGTTTCTCTTTTCTGATTGTTTCCATTGTATATACTCCTTCAATTCACGATAGGCTTGCTCCAATACTTTCATATTGTAGTTTATGAAATAACCTAAATCCAAGCCATCAGCCTCACAATAGAGGTATGCTTTCTCGTAGGCATTTTTTGATTTGGCAATCACACGGGATATGGAAAGGTATTCGGTCATCCAATAGCCTTGCTTCAACATATACCAGTAAAACAATGCGCGCGCAGTACGACCATTTCCATCAACAAAAGGATGATAGAAGCCTATCATGAAATGGATTACGATACCACGAATGATGGGATGGACATAAGGCGTGGAGTTGCTGTCGTTAAAATAGTCGCAAAGGTCTTTGGCGAACTGTTGAATCTCACGAGCGTCAGGAGGAGTATGTACTGTCTCTCCCTCCATAACATTATATACTACAACATCATCCTCTACTGTTCTGAAACGACCGGCGTCGTCTTCGTTCTTCAAGGTCTTATCGGTCATTAGCCGATGAATTTGGAGTAACAACTCGACAGATAGTGGGGTGTCCTTTTGGCTGGAGATGAATTGGATGGTCTTATAGTTGTTAACAATCATCTGTTGAGACCGGTCCTTGGGCTGTTTGTTCTTGCGAAGCATCTCCTTCGCAACTTTTCGGGTAGTGGCGGCACCTTCCATCATACTGGAGTATATTGCCTCCTCCATCAAGGAGCTTTTCAAATATTGTTTCTTGCTGTCCTCTGTGATTTCTGGATGGTACATCCAACCTTGCCCGAAGTTCATATCAAACTCATGGCAAAGGCGTTGCATTTTGTTGGTAAAACCAAAAGAAACAGCATATTTATCCCATGTGTATGTAGTCATGAGAATGCGAGAGACCTTTATCCGCTTCCATAATTCCTCTGCAGAACAGTTTTCTGGACGTTTTTTGTACTTTACAGTGTCCCAATACTCATACTCTTCATTGGCTTTGTCAATCAAGGTATTCACATCGGAATCCTTTCTGTATCCGTTATTTAAGAACAACCTTGAGAGGTCTTTCTGTGCTAATTTTGGTGCTAATTCAATCATGATTTACCATTTGTTTCCGACTGCAAAGATACAAAAAGTTCTCCAATACTTTCCAATGTTTTAAAAATTGGAAAGAATTTCATAGTTTATACCCTAATTTTTCAAACAATTCTTTCAGTTCTTTGGTGCTTGCTTCCTCTTGTTGCAGCAGGTCGTGGAGGTCGGCTTGCAGCTCGCGCATCTTGGCATCGAAGTCCACCTGCTCGTCGCGGTTGCGGAACTCGATGTATTTGCTGGGCACGAGGCTGTAGCCTTTCTGCGCAATCTCGTCGCGGGTAGCGGAATAGCAGTATTCGGGCTCATTACGGTAGGTCTGCTCGTAGCCTTGCTGCTGCCAGTTGTGGAAGGTGCGGACGACGGTGTCGCGTGTCTCCGGGTCCAGCTCCACATACTTCTTTTCAAATGGAATGCCCATCTGGCGCAGGTCCATAAAGAGCACCTCGTTCTCGCGGTCGCGGTAGTGGATTTCGTGTCCGTTCTTCGTTGCCACGTGTGCTTTCTTGTTGTTGTTCAGTATCCAGAGCGTCACGCTGATGTCGGTGGAGTAGAAGAGGTTGCGCGGCAGTATGAGGATGGCCTCCACCTTGTCGTTGTCGATAAGCTTGCGCCGTATGGCCAGTTCGGTGCCGTCGGCACTCAGGGCGCCGTTGGCGAGCAGGAAACCCGCGGTGCCATTGGTGGAAAGTTTGGAGAGGATGTTGAGAATCCATCCATAGTTGGCGTTGGAGGTGGGCGGCGTGTCGTAACCACTCCAGCGCTCGTCGGAAGTGAGCTGGTTGCTCTCGCGCCAGTCTTTCTGGTTGAAGGGCGGGTTGGCCATTATGTAGTCGGCCTTGAGGTCGCGGTGCTGGTCGTTGTGGAAGGTGTCGCCCTGCCGTATGTCGGCCGAGATGCCGCGGATGGCCAGGTTCATACGTGCCAGCTTGAAGGTGGTGTTGGTGTTCTCCTGTCCGTAGACGCTGATGTTCTTCTGGTTGCCGTTGTGCGCACGAACGAACTTCACCGACTGCACAAACATACCGCCCGACCCGCAGCAGGGGTCGTAGATCTTGCCGTCGTAGGGCTCGATGAGCTCGGCGATGAGGTTCACCACCGACTTCGGCGTATAGTATTCGCCCTTACCCTTGCCTTCGGCTATGGCGAATTTGCCCAAGAAGTATTCATACACACGGCCTATCAGGTCGTTCTCGGCATCGCGAACGGTGTCGAGCCTGTTGATTTCGTCGAGCAGCGAGGCGAACTTGGTCTTGTCCAACCCCAGGTTGGAGTAGTAGTTGTTTGGCAACGCTCCGGCCAACTGCTTGTTTTTCTTCTCGATGTTGGAGAGGGCGTCGTCTATAATCTGGAAGATGTTGGGTTGCTTGGCATTCTCCATTATGTATGTCCAGCGGCACTCTTCGGGCAGGTAGAAGACATTCTCGGCCGTGTAGAACTCCACCTGGTCGATATATTCCTGCAGGCCCGAATCCAGAAGCTCCTGCTTGCGCAGCTCGAAGCGGTCGCCGGCATATTTGAGGAAGATGAGGCTCAGCACCACGTGCTTATATTCGGCCGGCTCGACGGCGCCGCGCAATTTATTGGCAGACTCCCACAAGGCAGCCTCCATCGACTTGGCCAATTTGGTTTTGGTTTGCTTTATCATGATACGTCATTACATATGTAGAAGATGGAAGGTCCGTTGGGACTCTTCCATCTTGGTGTAGGACAGAGTTGTTACTTGAAGTACTGCACGCCGCTTTCGAAGATGAGCTGGTCGTCTTGGAAGCGGACGTTCTGTGCGCTGTGGGGGGTGCGGCGCTCGCTGTGGCCCATCTTGCCGAAGACGCGTCCGTCGGGGCTGGTTATGCCTTCGATGGCCATGTAGGAACCGTTCATGTTGTACTCCTCGTCCATCGTCGGCTCGCCCTGCAGGTTGCAGTACTGGGTGGCCACCTGGCCGTTCTGGAACAGGCGGTCGAGCCACTGCTGCGGTGCCACGAAGCGCCCCTCGCCGTGCGAGATGGGGATGGCGTAGACCCCGCCCAACTCGGCCTGCCGCAGCCAGGGGCTGAGGTTGGAGCTCACGCGCGTGTAGGCTATCTTGCTCTGGTGACGGCCGATGGTGTTGAATGTCAGCGTCGGCGCATCCTCGGCCTGCGGGCGGATTTCGCCGTAGGGAACAAGGCCCAGCTTCACCAGCGCCTGGAAGCCGTTGCAGATGCCCAGCATCAGGCCGTCGCGCTTTTGGAGCAATTCCATCACGGCGTCGGCAATCTTCGGGTTGCGGAACACGCTGGTGATGAACTTGGCGCTGCCCTCGGGCTCGTCGCCGGCGCTGAAGCCGCCGGGGAGCATGATGATTTGGCTGCGGCGGATGGCCTCGACATAGGCGTCCACGCTCTCGCGTATCTGCTGCCCGTTCTGGTTGCGGAAGACGATGATCTCGCTTTCCGCCCCGGCGCGGTTGAAGGCGCGGGCCGAGTCGTACTCGCAGTTGGTGCCCGGGAAGGCGGGGATGAAGACGTGGGGCTTGGCCTGATTTTGAATGTTGAATTTCGAATGTTGGATGGGGGCGGAGGCCTTGAAGAGCGGGCTTTCCACCTTCATCTTCCCGCTTTCCGCTTGCTGGTTGCTGCGGGTGGGGAAGACCCCCTCGAGGGTTCCCTGCCAGGCGGCGAGGGCCTCGTCAAGGGTGATGCGCTCGCCTCCGGCCACGAAGCAAGGCTCGGCCGTAACCACGCCAATCTCGCAGCAGCGGAAGGGCAGATCTTGAACTTTGACTTCCGGATTTTGGATTTCAAGCACGATATTGCCGTAGCGCTTCGCTGTCAACTGACCACTGACCACTGACCACTGACCACTCATGTCCACGCCCATCTTGTTGCCGAAGGCCATCTTGCTGACGGCCTCGACGAGGCCGCCGAAGCCCACGACATAGGCGCTCAGCACCTGGCCGGCGTGGATGGCCTTGTGCAGGGCGGCGTATTGCGCCATGGCATCGGCGTAGTCGGGCATGCCGTACGGGTCCTCCTTCACGTCGAGCAGCACCAGCCGGCTGCCGGCCTGCTTCAGCTCGGGGCTGACGGTGTGGTGCACGTCGGTCAGGCCCACGGCGAAGCTGCACAGCGTGGGCGGCACATCGATGTCGTTGAAGGTGCCGCTCATCGAGTCCTTGCCGCCGATGGAGGGCAGTTTCAGACCCATCTGCGCGTTGTAGGCGCCGAGCAGGGCGGCGAAAGGCTCGCCCCAGCGGTAGGGGTCGGTGCCCAGTTTTTTGAAGTATTCCTGGAAGGTGAGGCGCACACGGCTGGCGTCGCCACCCGCGGCGGCAATCTTGGCCACGCTGTTCACCACGTTCCACGCCGCGCCGTGGAAGGGGCTCCACGTCATCAGGTAGGGGTCGAGGCCGTAGGACATCAGGGTCACCGTGTCGCAGTGGCTGTCCTGCAGCGGCAGCGTCGCGGCCATCACCTGCGTGGGCGTCAGCTGGTACAAGCCGCCGAAAGGCATCAGCACGCTGCCGGCACCAATCGAGCTGTCGAACATCTCTATAAGCCCTTTTTGCGAGCAGACGTTGAGGTCGGCAAGAACTTTGAGCCAAAGTTCTTTAGTGTTCAGTGAGCAGTGTTCAGTGTTCAGTGAATTTGTTTTCGCGCCAGCCAACTGACCACTGCCCACTGCCCACTGCCCACTGGCCACTGACCACTGACCACTGGCCACTGACCACTGACCACTGGCCACTGACCACTGACCACTCTCCTCCGGCATCGCCACAGAAACCGACGTCTCCTGATGCGCGCCGTTGGTGTCGATAAAGCGGCGGCTGAGGTTGACAATCTCCTTGCCGCGCCACGAAATCACCATGCGCGGCTCCTCGGTCACCGTGGCCACCACCGTCGCCTCGAGGTTCTCCTCGTCGGCATAGCGCAGCATCTGCTCCACGTCCTTCGGGTCCACCACCACGGCCATGCGCTCCTGGCTCTCGCTGATGGCCAGCTCGGTGCCGTCCAGGCCGGCATATTTCTTGGGAACCTTGTCCAGATTGATCTGCAGCCCGTCGGCCAGCTCGCCGATGGCCACGCTCACGCCGCCGGCGCCGAAGTCGTTGCACTTCTTGATCAAACCCGACACCTCCTCGCGGCGGAAGAGGCGCTGTATCTTGCGTTCGGTGGGGGCATTGCCCTTCTGCACCTCGGCGCCGCAGGTGGTCAGCGAGGCCGTGGTGTGGGATTTGGATGAGCCCGTGGCACCGCCGCAACCGTCGCGGCCCGTCCGGCCGCCGAGCAGGATGATGACGTCGCCTGGGTCGCTGGTCAGGCGCTTCACAGCACGACGCGGCGCAGCCGCGATGACGGCGCCGATCTCCATGCGCTTGGCCACGTAGTTGGGGTGGTAAACCTCGTTCACCAGACCCGTGGCAAGGCCTATCTGGTTGCCGTAGCTGCTGTAGCCGCGGGCGGCGGTGGTGACGATTTTGCGCTGCGGCAGCTTGCCCGGCAGGGTCTCGCCGAGGGGGCGCGTGGGGTCGGCGGCACCCGTCACGCGCATGGCCTGGTAGACGTAGGTGCGGCCGCTCAGCGGGTCGCGGATGCAGCCGCCCAGGCAGGTGGCCGCACCGCCAAAGGGCTCGATTTCAGTGGGATGGTTGTGCGTCTCGTTTTTGAAGTTGACAAGCCACTCCTCCTCCACGCCGTCCACCTTGACCGGCACCACAATCGAGCAGGCGTTGATTTCGTCGCTCGGCTCCTGGTCGTCCAGTATGCCGGCCTTCTTGAGCCGCTTGGCGGCCAGGGTGCCGATGTCCATCAGGCTGACATACTTGTCCGTGCGCCCGGCATAGTGCTCCTTGTGGTCGGCCAGGTACTGCTGGAAGGCCCCCTCGATCAGCGGGCGATAGAAGCCGTCGTCGAAGTGTATGTCCTTCAGCTCGGTGGCGAAGGTCGTGTGGCGGCAGTGGTCGCTCCAGTAGGTGTCCAGCACGCGAATCTCCGTCATCGTGGGGTCGCGCTGCTCCTCGTCGTGGAAGTAGCGCTGTATATGCTGGAAGTCGGCCAGGTTCATCGCCAGGCCGAGGCTGCCGTAGAGCTCCTTGAGCTGCGGTTCGGACATGTCCTTGAAGCCCTCGAGCACAGCCACATCGGCCGGCTCGTCGAATTTCTCCTCGAGCGTCGCCGGCTTCGGTCCGTCGGCCCGTCGGCTGTCCACAGGGTTCACGCAGTGCTTCACCACCGCCTCCTGCCACTCCGCAGCATTCGTCCTTTCACTCCCTTTCACTCCCGAGATGACATACGTCGTGGCGCTCTTGATGATCGGCTCCTCGCTGTCGTTCAGCAGCTTGACGCACTGCTCGGCGCTGTCGGCCCGCTGGTCGAACTGCCCGGGGAGGTACTCCACCGTGAAGCAGAAATCGCCCTCGCCGTGCGGGAACTCCTCCTCGTAGACATCGTCCACCGGCGGCTCGCTGAACACCGTGGTCAGCGCCGTGCCAAACGTCGCATCGCTCACGTTCTCAACGTCGTAGCGCACCAGCACGCGCACCCCCTCGGCATCAATGCCCAGGTAGTCGCGCATCTCTTCCTTCAACTCCTTGGCTTTCACCGCGTAAGGAGCCTTTTTTTCAACGTAAATACGTCTTACCATATCTTTCAATTTTCAATTTTCAATTCAATGAACTGCTCGGGGTACTTCGCCCACTCCTTCTTGTAGAGGCTGCGCAGGCGGGTGAGGTCGGCCTCGTAGTCGTCTGTGGTCCAGATGGTTTCCATCAGCCCGATTTCCTTCTTGCTGTAGTCCAGATACGCCGGCACAATGGGGATGCCAGCCTGGTGGGCAATCTCCCAGAAGCCACGCTTCCAGCGCTTTGTAGCCTTGCGCGTGCCCTCCGGCGTGATCACTATCGCCATCGGTCCGCCCTTGGCAAACTCGCGCACCGCCGTGCCCACCATGTCGTTGTGACGGTTGCCGCGGTCGATGGCGATGCAGCCCAGCTTCCGCAGCAACCCCCCGAGGGGCCACTTGAAGTACTCCTTCTTGATGAAAATCTTCCCGTTCACGCCGAGGCTCCACAGGTAGGCCGTGCCCACCGTGTAGTCCGACGCCGCCGTGTGGGGCGCTGTGGCAATGATGCACCGCTGCAGTTCGGGGCGGCTTCCCGGCTCCGGCAGGTGGAATTTCCAGCCCCCGAGCTTCACTATCTTTATCCAAATTTTCTTCATAATCATTTTGCAAAGATACGCACTTTTTTTCATTCGCACGCACGCAACTTTTCAACACCCTTTCAACACCCCCTCCCAAACCCCCATTCCCGCCCCCTTTTCCGTCCCAATTCACCCCCCTCCCCAATCCATCCCCTGCCAAGGTAGAAGAGAGGAAGAAGAGGATGCCTTTAATTCACTCATTATCACCTGGTTGCAAATGTGCCATTTTTGCCCTTTTTGGCACTTTTTTCGCAAAAATTCCGCAGAAATCCGCACACCGTTCAACTCGTTGTATATCAGCATGTAGAAAGAAAAATTTGGTCATTTCGTAAAATAGTAGTAATTTTGCACCCCGAAACCGACCAGGAGAGATGGCAGAGCGGTCGATTGCGGCGGTCTTGAAAACCGTTGACCTGCGAGGGTCCGGGGGTTCGAATCCCTCTCTCTCCGCCTTGAGTATTAACCTAAAAATGTAATGCATTTATGAAAAAACTGATGAAAACCCTCAGCCTCGTCATGGCTGCCGCCCTCACTTTCGGCCTCGCCGCCTGCGAGAAAACCTCCGAGCTGACCGAAATCGACACCGCACTCCTCCACGGCCAGTGGGATGTCAACACCGCCATCATGGCCTACTCCATGACCGGCGCCGGTCCCGACATGGACATCTCCGAAAACGACACCCTCACCTTCCGGCCCGGCGACGCCACCTTTACCTTCAATGCCGACAACACCCTGACCGTCAGTTATATCGACGAGGAGACCAACGAGCGCACCACCGAGACCAGCCCCTACACCATCTCCGGCGCCAACATCACCATCAACGCCTCCAGCATCCCCGGCGCTTCCGCCAACCCCGCCCTTGCCTCCTCCAAACTGGTCATGACCGTCACCACCCTCACCGAGACCAACCTCGAGATGGGCTCCAAGTTCAACCAGAGCTTCAATGGAATCTCCGTCAACATGGACGTCCAGATGGCCCTCACGAAAAGCGCCTCCAACTAAACAGCAACATGTTGCAAACAACCGGGGCCGGCGCTGCATTCGCAGCGCCGGCCCCGTCGCATCACAGGCGGTAGTCCCTCCATTGGTCGCACACTAGCGCATAGTGCTGCGCCGTGGCGGTCTCGCCATACTCCTTCATCACCTTGGTGAGCATCCCTAGCCGCGCATAGTACTTTGCCACGCCCTCGCGGCTGCGGATGGTCAACAGGGCTTTTTGTCGCAGCCGGTCGCATCTCAAGCGGGCATTCCGTGCATAATCGCTCATTTCGATGTCAATGAGGTTGGCTCCGGTCCATCCTTTCTGATACGAGGTGAGCCACCAGCACATGTCGAAACTATTCTCCAGCCCGATGGTGTATTCCAGCATCGCCAGCCCTCGACTATCGCTGTCGCCCCGCAGCATAGCGCGCTCGAGCGAGTCCATCCTTTGCGCGAACCGCAGTTTATAGTGGGTGCTATCAAGGTTGCGGATGCTCCGGTCGAGGCTGAACGGACTACACCTGAATTCGATGTTCATTCGTTGCTGGTAGTCGGGACTCACCCTTGCCAGGCATCGTGCCGCCGCGCGGTAGTTGCTCTCGCGCAGGAAGTGTGTGCCCACGATGTCCAGCCAGTAGTCGGGGTCCGTATAGCCGCGTCGGTTCATCCAGCGGTCGACCTCATCCTGAGGCTGCCTGATACGCCGGTAGTAGGCTTCCAGCGTCCGTGCGCTCATGCGGTCGGCCACGGCGAACAGTCCGTTGCTGTAGTCATGTTCATTAAACGCCCCGAACGACGAGCGCTGGTAAGGTATCACCGTGTTCTGGCTCAGTTGCACAACGTGGTTTTCGGCCACATTGGCCATCTGCAGCGCACGCACCCCATGCCCAGTGCGCGCCATACGCCATGCCAGCCCTGTGCTGTCGGTCAGCAGGATGCGTCGCAGCGAGCTGTAGGTCTGTAGCTTGTTGAGGCTGCTCATGCTGTATTTCCAGCAATTAGCCTGTGCGATTTCATGTTGCAGGTTTTTCGGCAGCAGCATCCACTCGCGCTGCATTTCCCCTACGAGCCATTGAGTTTCGCCGACTGCATATTGCTCCAGGTTCTTGTCGATGCGTTCGGTTTGTGCGCGCAGGTGGAACCTGAGGATACGAATGGAACGCTTCAGGTGCGGCTCCTCGGTTGTGTAGCCGCGCAGCATCTCCAGCGCCTTGCGTGGCTTGCCGGTGAAGTCGAGGATACAGGCAGCGGCATAGCGCCATTGGGCTTTGTTCTTCACCTTCGGATGGGCTATCGCCTGCCGAACCACGGCCAGTACCGAGTCTGGTTCCATATCCTCTTTGTACCATCGAAGGTATACGCTGGCTTGATAGCGGTCCAGGGTGGACAGGTACTCTTGCAGCATCGGCGCCACCATGGGCGAGTTGGGTGCATACTGCAGTACAAGGCGCAATTCCACATGCAGGGGCGCCCCTGCCGGGATGAGACTGCCAAGGTTGCCGTGGCGCCGGTAGATGGCCTCGGCCTCCTTGTCGTGCCCCTGACGCACGAGGCTGCGGGCCACGTAGTCCTCCGCCTCGATATAGAACAGGCTTTCCTTGAGGTATCTCTGCTCGCTTTCCCACAACTTGGCCACCAGGCTGTCCTTCCCTGCCGCCCAGGCGCACTTGATGGCTAGGAACCGGTATCGGTCGGCGTACTTGCCCTTGAATGGCTGGTAGCGTTGCAGGTCGCCCTGCAGCAAGCGCAGCTCCTGCTTCACGTCGTCGTCGAGACTGCTGTTGTAATACCAGGGCGACCGCTGTGCATTGCGGATGCTTTCGTAGCGCTTCGATTGGTAGAGCAGCTCTATCGCGTCGCGGTCGCCCGCCCGTTGCAGGTGCGCCACGAAGCTGTTCGTCGTCGTGGAAGTGTTGTCGTAGATGGCCTCCCAGTCGGCCAGGCTGCTTCCATAGACGGCTCTGCGGATGGCGGCCGTGTCGTCGCAGCCGCTCTGCTCGGCCCAAAGGAGGATATTCTTTGTTGCGAAATCCTCCTGCACCGTCGAGGCGCTCTGCCAAAGCGGTGGCAGCAGGTGGTAGATTCGGTTGTCGGCGGCGCTGTAGTACCACGGGCCGCAGGCCATGGCTGCACTTGCCGCGAGCAGCAGGCTAGCGAGAATAAATGGCTTCGATGTCTTCATGGCTGTAATGAGAAAGGTTGAGTGAATCGAGGTGATAGAGAATGGTGGTGTGCAGGCTGTCCAGCGTGGGCAGGGCTTGCTGTGTGCGCCGTATCTCGCGCATGTCGCCCCACTCTATGCGGATGGTCTCGGTCGAGTGGTGGGGCATCTTGTCCGAGGTGATCAGTCGGTCGAACTGGCCCGTCCGGTCAAATTCCACGCCCCATCCGTACACCGGATAGGCCACGTCGGTCCGTGGCAGGGTGGATGATTGGTACTGTTTCAGGTAGGGCTTTGCGCAGTCGTAGTCGAGGATAGAGTTCTCTGTTCGTGGGTCATGCAGGTTGCCCGTGTTGTAGCACATCAATAGCGAGCGGTCGAAGGGGATGGTGTCGCTGTATCCGGTCCGCTCTTCCACCTGGCGCAGCTGGTGCAGGCGCAGCGTGCCGCTCAGCGTGATGCTGTCGTTGTGCAGCATGGTCTTGATGCTGCGCACCAGGTCGAAGTAGGTTTCCTCGGTCTGTGCGGTCCAGTCGCAGTCCAGCTGCACCTCGCGCACGCGTCCCTCATAGTGTTCGGCCATCATCTCTTTGATGCGCTTCACCAGCAGCTCGGCATACCGTTCCTTGGTCGTCCACTCCATGTATTCCCCGTTCTTCAATGCACGGATGGCATCCACGGTGATATACACCACCGGCACCACCTCCATCTCCTTTGGCAGCGGCTGTTGGAACCGTGTGGTGGCCACCGGCACCATCCGCCAGGCGTCGTGCCCGTGTTTGTTGCCGGCGTCCACTTCGAAGAGCTTCACATACAGTTTCCCTACGCGGTGCTCTTTCATCCACCGCTTCTCCCACTCGCTGGGGTTGTAGGTGGTCTTCCAGTGGTAGATGCCGCGGTGGCAGGCGTCCGTGTCCCGTGGCTGGCACCCTGCAAACAGCAGTATTGTTGTCAGGATGAGTGTGCGGTAATTCAAAAGGTGTTGTGTCGTTTTCATGCTGCAAAGGTACGACAATTTTTCCGGCCGCCGAGCTTGCTCGGCGGCCGGTGTATGAAATGCTGGGGTTGGTGTATGAAATGCCGCTTTTGAACCCTGTTTTCGGGGCGGGATGCCCCGGTTTAGCGGCGGCGGAAGAGGATGTAGTTGGTGAATTTCTTGTGGTTTGGGGGTGGGGAACCGAGGTGCTGGAGGGTGCCGTCGTCGGTGCGCACCCATCCATAGGCGTTGCCGCCCACGAGGAAGATGGCGTCGCTCACGCCCAGCGTCTCAAGGGTCTGGGCGAAGGCGTTCATGGTCATGCGGTCGTCGCTGACGATGAGGCAGGTGCGCCCCTCGAGGGTGCAGAGGGCACGGCGGCGGGCGCTGTTCTCGGGATTGTTCTCCACGGCTTGGCCACGGTCTACGGCGGGGTACTGGCGGAAGAAGTCGCCGCCCTGCTCGGTGGCTTGCTCGAAGAGGGGCGAGTTGTCGGCCACGCCGAGGGTGAGCCGCCCGTCGATGATGGCGCAGTAGCCCCGTTTGGAGAGCCCCCACGAGAGCGGCTCGCCGGCAAGCACAAAGGCACCCACGATGCGCCCGTTGTCGCGCCGCAGGTCGGCCGCCTGCACGGCCATGAGGATGTCGGGGTCGGTGGTGTCGAGGGCGCCCACGGCCAGCTCGGCGGTGGACATCAGGGGGATGTAGATGTGGAGCAGCGTGGTGTCGATGCCGGCCGTCTTGTGGACCACACCGCCCTGCGTGGTGTCCACGCCGGCCATGAGCCAGCCGTCGTCGACTGTGGGTGTCGTGACTGTGTCGGCCGCTTCGGCGGAGGGCGCATTGTGGCGCGGACGCAGCACGATGCCAGCCACTACGGCCAGCACCAACGCTGCTGCCAGCCACCACCAGCGCCGCCAGCGGCCACCACCCGTCGGAGGCTGGGGCTCGCCCCCGATGACGCGTATCTCGGTGTCTTTGATTTCTGTGTTCATTGTTCTGCCTCCTTCTCTATCAGTTCTTTGAGCTGCTTCAGCGCCTCGCGCGAGGCCGTCAGTCCATAGCTGGCCGTCCGCCCGTCGCTCAGTTCCAGTTGCTGGCGCGAGGGGTGGATGTAACTGATATATGTTCGGTTGATAATCAAGCTTTTGCCTATGCGTATGAAGTTGCGCCCGCTGGCGGGCAACTGCTTGGCGATGGCCTGCTCCAGCTGGCCCAGCTGCTGCGTCACGATTCGGGTCTCGCCGCCCAGGAAGACTATCGACGAGTAGTTGCCGTCGGCCGAGATATACACCACCTCGTCGGCCGACGCCCGCACCAGGTCCACGCTGGTCGATATGATCAGGTACTCCTTCATCGCATTTTCATGCCATAACGCCGCCGCCGCAGATTTATTTTGCCCGCCGCACAATATTTCCCTCTCGCGGGCGTTATGCGCGTATCTTAAAAATAAAACATCGTAGCATGCTGCAACTGCAATATATCAAGGATCATCGCGAGGAGTGCATCTCCCGCTTGAAAATCAAGAATGTGAAGGATGTCGAGGCCCGCATCGACGAAATCATCGCCCTCGACGCCGACCGCCGCGCCCTCCAGGCCAAGGCCGACGCCGTCAAGGCCGACCAGAACCGCATCGCCAAGGAAATCGGCGCCCTCATGAAGCAGGGACAGAAGGAGGAGGCCGAGGCCGCCAAGGCTCGCACCGCCCAGCTCAAGGCCGAGAGCGAAGACCTCTCCCGCCGCCAGGCCGAGGCCGAGCAGGCGCTCAATGAGAAGCTCCTCTCGCTCCCCAACGCCCCCCACCCCTCGGTGCCCTGCGGCAAGAGTGAGGCCGACAATGTCGTTGTGGCACAGCACGATGTGCCCCTCCACCTCCCCGACGGCGCTCTGCCCCACTGGGAGCTCTGCCAGAAATACGACATCATCGACTTCGAGCTCGGCAACAAAATCACCGGCGCCGGCTTCCCCGTCTACAAAGGCAAGGGTGCCCGCCTGCAGAGAGCACTCATCAACTTCTTCCTCAACGAGGCCGCCGAGGCTGGCTACCAGGAGATTATGCCGCCGCTGATGGTCAACGAGGCCAGCGGCCTCGGCACCGGCCAGCTGCCCGACAAGGAGGGGCAGATGTACGCCATACCGCTCGACGGCTTCTACATGATCCCCACCGCCGAGGTGCCCATCACCAACCTCTACCGCGGCGAAATCGTCGACGCCCGCCGCTTCCCCATCCGCCATGTCGGCTACTCCGAGTGCTTCCGCCGCGAGGCCGGCAGCTACGGCAAAGACGTCCGCGGCCTGAACCGCCTCCACGAGTTCTCCAAAGTCGAAATCGTCGTCATCGAACACCCCGACCGCTCCTACGACACCCTCGAGGACATGAAACACCACGTCGGCTCGCTGCTAGAAAAACTCGGCCTGCCCTACCACGTCCTCAAACTCTGCGGCGGCGACATCAGCTTCACCTCCGCCATGACCTTCGACTTCGAGGTTTGGAGCGCCGCCCAGCAGCGCTGGCTCGAGGTCAGCTCGGTCTCCAACTTCGAGACCTTCCAGGCCAACCGCATGAAGCTGCGTTTCAAGGACGACGACGGGCGCACCCAGCTCTGCCACACCCTCAACGGCTCCGCCCTCGCCCTGCCCCGCATCGTCGCCGCCATCCTCGAGAACAACCAGACGCCCGACGGCATCCTCATGCCCCAGTGCCTGGTGCCCTACCTGGGCTTCGACAAGATTGGCTAGGCCGCAGCCTATACCCCCTGCGAGGTCGCAATGCCGTCGGCATTGCGACCTCGCCCGTTTTTCCGCGCCGGCATATTTTTTCTCCCATATCGAAACTTTTTCGTAATTTTGCACCGTCGTTCCCTCCCGAAGCCCGCGAGGGCAAGTGGGTGGGCGACAGAGACATAATATAGAAAAGACGTTGTAACGGCGTTTATCTGCGGCTTGTCGAACTTCGCAACTTCGCTTTGGTACCGCAATAGCGCAGTGTTCCTCGTCCATGGTATGGCATACGGCTTCGCGCCGTGTGTCTGCGGCGTGGGCTTCGGGCATTGCTTATTCAGTACCAAGGGCAATGCGAAGGCCCGACAAGCGGGATAAGTAATGATACAGATTCCCGCGCTTCTTTTTTTATGTATGTTTCCATATAAAATAAACGCACACCAACCACCGCCCCCACGGGAATCAGGGCAACAAGAACCGATGGGCTGATGGTATATAACCGGCACCACAACATGCGTAAAACGCTACCCTTGCTGCTTGCATTGCTGCTGTCAATTGGCGGCAGTGCTCAAAACTTCGACTTCCAGCATTCTTTGGGCACACACAAGACGCTCTACTTCAAGATCCTGTCGCCCACCACGGTTGGGCTGACCTACCCCAACTTCGTGTCCAACAACTACTACAGCGGCTACACCAAGCCCAAGGGCGACATCGTGATTCCCTCCTCCGTCACCCACGGCGGCATCACCTATACAGTCACCTCCATCACCTTCAACACCTTCTACCAATGCGACAGCATCCTCTCCGTAACCATCCCCGCCACCGTTACCTCCATTGGCGACTACGCATTCTATGGCTGTTCGGAAATCACCGATCTCGACCTCGGCTCCGGTGTAATCACCATCGGCCAATACGCCTTCTACGGCAACCACCACCTCACCGCCCTAACTCTTCCCCGCCAGATTGCCAGCGTCGGCACCTATGCCTTCTCCAACTGCAGTTCATTGCGTACCGTCAACTTCAATGCCGACAGCTGCACCGCCATGCCTGGTAGATTTGCCACAAACAATGCTAACCTTTATTCCATCAGCAATACTGTTTGGGGAAACTCTCCAATCAAAAAGGTAAACTTTGGTCCCTATGTTAAATATATTCCTGCCAATTTATTCGTTGGACGCACAGCCATTGACACAATTGAGATTCCCAATTCAGTGCACAGTATCGGCGGATTTGCATTTGGGGGCTGCAATATCAAGCATATCATTTGGGGGAACTCGTTGGATTCCATAGGTAATGGTACCTTCTTCTCAAACTCCCTGCCAGCATTGACATTCCCCTCTTCCTTGAAATATATTGGAGCATACGCTTTCACAGGAAACACCCTTATTACAGAACTCACCATACCTGCTCACATTGAAGAGATATGTTCAGAAAGTTTTTCTTATTGGTCAGCGCTGACAACAGTCAATTTCAACGCAGACTCTTGCAGAAATCCTTCCACCGGCACCAATCGCGGCTGGTTTGAGAACTGCCTTGTCCTTACCACAATCAATATTGGAGACAATGTAAAAAACATTCCTTATGGAGCTTTTATGGGCACAAAGATTGTAAACCTTATCATCCCCAACTCTGTTGTCAATATCGAAGAAAGGGCATTTTCAAGTTGTTCCAACCTTCTTGGGGTCATTATGGGCAATAGGGTACGTAACATTGGCCATAGTGCCTTCCAAAGCTGCATTTCTTTGTCCAACGTTCAAATGGGATCCGCTGTTGAATTTATTGGAAACGACGCATTCTCTAGTTGTACCACATTGGCATCAATCACCATTCCTTCTGCCCAAACCATTGGCAGCAATGCATTTTATAATTGCGTTGGCTTGCAAACCGTTTCGCTCCCCGAAGGATTGGATACAATAAAATCAGCTGCATTTATGCAATGCTACCTGTTGTCAAACATCGTGCTTCCAAGCACCTTGAAGTTTATTGGAGAAAGATCTTTCGTCCAGTGCACCTCGATCCCCTCCATTACAATCCCTTCGTCAGTTACTTACATTGGATTGAATGTAGCACAAGGATGCTCGTCTCTTACAGACATCTATTTTAATGCGGACAGTTGCACCCAGATGAGTGATGTGCCTGGCTGGACAAGAGAATCCGCCTTTCAAAACACCAATCCGTCAATGAATATTCATATTGGGAACAATGTGAAGTATATTCCGCCATACGCATTTTATGGCTGCAACAACGTCTCTGAAATCACCATCCCTGCATCTGTGGTTTGCGTAGGCAATGATGCATTAAGCGGAATGGAAAACCTCTCCATAATTCAATCTTTTGCCGCCATCCCTCCCACTGCAACATCCAATTATATCATCGGAAGCAGCAAATACTCCATCCCCGTCTACGTTCCTTGCACCGCCATTCTCGACTACCAGCAGGCGCCGGGGTGGGGCAGTTTCACCAACTACCAGATGCTCAGCGGCGACCATTCCATGCACGTCTCTGCGGCCAACAGCGATCAGGGTAGCGTCGAGTATCTGGCTTCGCCGTGCGAGACGGGACAGGCCACTATACAGGCCGTCCCTGGCGACCGCTGCCGTTTTGTCGAGTGGAGCGACGGCAACACCGACAATCCTCGCACCCTAACGCTCACACGCGACACCGTACTTACCGCCGCCTTCGAGCCCGACACATTCATCGTCTCCGCCAGCGCCCTCATTGCAGAGCGCGGCACTATCATGGGCGCAGGTACCTACTACCGTGGCGACACCGCAACGCTGTACGCCTTCCCCTCTGGCGGATTCGTATTCGACAGTTGGGACGGCAGTGCCACCGACAACCCACTCCGTTTCCCCGTCGCCAACGACACCCTCCTTACCGCAACATTCACACTTCCTCCCATCGACACCGTGACCGTGCGCGATACCACCTATGTCGACCACTTCATCCACGATACCACCTATGTCGACGTGCTTGTGCACGACACCACCTATATTACCCTCACCGACACCGTGACAGTGCTGCAGACCGACACGGTGAACATCACTGTGGTGGACACGATCACAATTTTCAGCACCGACACGATAACGATATACAACACTGATACACTAACCATTCACATCACCGACACCCTCACCTTCTATCAAACGGATACGTTGCTAATCCACCACACCGACACAATCTATATAGAGCGCATTGTGCACGACACGGTCTACATCACCGACACGGTGTATGTGGGCGTGGACGACGTCCAGACCGTCAATTATATGCTCTACCAGCAGGGCGGGCAGATCGTGGTCGAGGGCGCCGAGGGCAGCCCCGTCACGGTGTATGACGCCGTGGGGCGCGTGTTAGCCACCCGCCGCGACACCTACGGCCCCGTGCGCTTCGACGCGCCGGCCGCCGGCACCTACCTGGTCCGCGTCGGCAGCGCCGCCGCGCGCCGCATCGTCGTGGTGAGATGATGGGCAGGAATCGCTAGAATTTCTAGAATCCCCGATTTCCACGAAGGCTGAGCCGCTGGCTCGGCCTTCGCTGTCGATGGTGAAGCCCCAGAGCTTGGTGTTCTGTGCGTTCCAGCCGTCGGGCAGCTGCATTTGCAGCCTGCCGTGCCGCCGCTCGGCAGGGTGGGAGAGGAGGCCCTCGCGCGCATCACTATTATATGCATAGACATACACGCGGTCGCTCCCCTTGGCGCGGCTCATGCCGCTATTCTTCTCGAAATCAACGCGCAGCACCCCGTGGTCGCTGATTTCGGCGGCCGTAAACCGCACGGGTGCGGCCGACCCTTCGGATATCCGAATGCGCTCATACTCTGTAGGGACGCAGCGTGCTGCGTCCGCAACCGCACCGCGGTCGGGAGTGTCCGCAATCGCCCCGCGCTCGGGAATGCCGGCAGCCGCACCGCGGTCGGGAATGCCGGCAGCCGCTTTGCGGTCAGGAATGCCGGCTGGCGCATTGCGGACGCGGCACGCCGCGTCCCTACATTTCAGCACCCCCTCTAAGTTAGAGGGGGTGGTGCCGCCACAGGCGGCGACGGGGGCGTGTGTACGGCCGAAGCAGTGCTTGTTCATCTTGACGAAGGCGTTGCCCTCGGTCATCTGGTCGCGGGCGGCGCGCTCGCGCAAGCCCAACAGCAACGCCTGCCGTGCCGTGGCCGCGAAGCGCACCATGCCGACAAACCACTCGCGCTCAGCCTGTTGGTGCTCGGTGTTTGGATAATTGATTTCGCGGCGGTAAGCCCTCACCACGTGCTTGCCGCGCCAAAGGTACCCCACCACGGTACCCACTTTCCCCCGGAACGGCCCGAGGATGCCCTGCTCTAACTTTGCCATATTACTGCGTTTTATATTTTTTACGGCAAATTTTTCGAATTACGCGATTTTGTTTACCGTTTTAATTTTCAGCTAATTACTCGAATTCCTGTCGCACCGCGCATTCGAGTAATCTGCCCCAAGTTGACCGCGCCAGCCTTTCGCGTAATTCGAGTCATTCGCCGTTCCCATTAACCTCCCGCCTGCGGCGGAAATCCATAAATCTGTTTTCTGTCAGCGAATTACAATCTGTTGTTTACAGTTGTTCTTGTTGTTTTCCAAAAAATTGTTTTTCTTGTCTTTCTTGTCTTCCAAAAATAAACCTCTCGTCCCACATACCCACTAACGCGAGTTTTCTATCTTTATTGCCCTCCATCCCCTAGAGATGAAGAAGAGAGGAAGAAGAGGATGTTTCTAAAATACTGAAAAATAGCCATTTGTGTAGTTGCAAAAATGGCTGTTTTTTTTGAAAAAAGTTGAAAAAATGTCCCTTTTTCAGACCAGGGTGCCGGTGAGGTCGTTCTCCAGAGCGCCGGTGATGTGCACGTTGACGAAGGTGCCGACTAGAGGATTCCGCCCGCCATGCAGGCGGACTAGCACCTCGTCGTCCACCTCGGGGCTGTCGTATTCCGTGCGGCACACCAGGTAGTCACCCTCGTGCCGGTCCACGATGCAGCGCAGCTTGCGCCCTATGCGCGAGCGGTTTACCTCGAGCGATATGCCCTCCTGCAGCGCCATCAGCTCGCCGACGCGCGCCTCCTTCACCTCCTCCGCCACGGGGTCGCCCAGGCGGTAGGCCGCCGTGCCCTCTTCGGGCGAGTAGGCAAAGCATCCCATGCGGTCGAAGCGCGCCTCGCGCACAAAATCCATCAGCTCGCGGAACTCCGCCTCCCCCTCGCCCGGGTAGCCCACGATGAGGGTGGTGCGGATGGCCACGTCGGGGATGAGCTGGCGGAAACGCTCGATGAGCCGCAGCGTGCCCTCGCGGTCGATGCCGCGCTGCATCGAGTTGAGGATGTGTGAATTGATGTGCTGCAGCGGTATGTCGATATAGTTGCAGATGTTGGCGTGCCGTGCGATGGCCTCGATAGCGTCCTCGGGAAACGAGGTGGGGTAGGTGTAGTGGAGGCGTATCCACGGGGCGCCGGTCTCGGTGGCCAGGCGGCCCAGCAGCTCGCCCAGCCGGCGCTGGCGGTAGATGTCGAGGCCGTAGTAGGTGGTGTCCTGGCTGATGACCAGCAGCTCCTTCACTCCGCTCTCCACCAGCCGCTTGCCCTCCTCCACCAGCTCGTCGATGGGGCGCGAGTGGTGGGCACCGCGGATGAGCGGTATGGCGCAGTAGGAGCAGCTGCGGTTGCACCCCTCGGCCACCTTGAGGTAGGCGTAGTGCCGTGGGGTGGAAAGCTGGCGCCGGGAGGCGAGGATGGATGAGGAGAGAGAGGGAGTGAAAGGAAGTGAAAGGGAGTGAGAGGACAAATGTTTTGATGCCGGAACTATCGTCCCTTCACTCCCTTTCACTCCCTTTTCACTCCCTTTCACTCCCTTCAACTTCGCGGCTATTTCCATCCACTCGTGCACGCCGTACCACTCGTCCACCTCTGGCATCTCGGTCCGCAGTTCGTCGCGGTAGCGCTCGGCCAGGCAGCCGCATACAATCAGACGGCGCGCCTTGCGACCGCGCATTTTCACGCCGATCTGCTGCAGGATGGCCTCGATACTCTGCTCCTTGGCGTCGCCGATGAAGCCGCAGGTGTTGATGATGACCGCGTCGCAGTCGTTGCGCTCGCGGTCGAAGTACACCGTGTGGCCGGCCGCCGCCAGGTGGCCGGCCAGGTTCTCGCTGTCGACGGTGTTCTTCGAACAGCCCAGGGTGATGATGTTGATCCTCATTCGAACAGGCTGTCTACGAACTCTTCGGGATTGAACAGTTGCAGGTCGGTCATCTTTTCGCCGAGGCCTATGTAGCGCACCGGGATGTGGAACTGGTCGCTGATGCCGATGATGACGCCGCCCTTGGCGGTGCCGTCCAGCTTGGTCAGCGCCAGGGCGTTGACGTCGGTGGCCTGGGTGAACTGGCGCGCCTGCTCGATGGCGTTCTGGCCGGTCGAGGCGTCGAGCACGAGCAGCACCTCGTGCGGCGCGTCGGGCACCAGCTTCTGCATCACCTTGCGTATCTTCGAAAGCTCGTTCATGAGGCCTATCTTGTTGTGCAAGCGTCCGGCGGTGTCGATGATCACCACGTCGCTGCCCTTGGCCATGGCGCTCTGCAGTGTGTCGTAGGCCACGCTGGCCGGGTCGGCTCCCATGCCCTGCTGCACGATGGGTACCTCCACCCGCTCGGCCCACGTCATCAGCTGCTCCACCGCCGCGGCGCGGAATGTGTCGGCGGCGCCCAGCATCACCTGGCGGCCCGCCAGTTTGTACTGGTAGGCCAGCTTGGCGATGGTGGTCGTCTTGCCCACCCCGTTCACACCCACCACCAGGATGACATAGGGCTTCTTCGGCAGCGGCGCGTCGAAGGTGGCGGGGAACTGGCTCTGCGGCTGCCGCAGCAGCTGCGCCACTTCGGCTCGCAGAATGTTGTTGAGCTCCGAGGTGCTGATGTATTTGTCGCGCCGGATGCGTTCCTGCAGGTGGTCGATGATTTTCAGCGTGGTCTCCACCCCCACATCGCTCGTGATGAGCGTCTCCTCCAGGTCGTCCAGCACGGCATCGTCCACCGTGCTCTTGCCCACGACGCTCTTGGCCAGCTTCTGAAAGAAGCTCTCCTTGGTCTTGGCCAGCCCCTGGTCCAGTGTCTGGCGCTCCTCTTCCTTGCTCTTGCGCAAAAAGTCGAAAAATCCCATAGTGCTATCTTATTTTAGTTGTTTCATCATCGTGGGTTTGATCTCCTTGTCGAAGATCTTCTGGTATTGCTCGAAGGGGTAGCGGTCGCAGTCGCCCGAGGCGAAGTACCAGAGCACCACCGCGAAGTCCTGCGGCGGGTAGAAGCCCGGTATGATCTGCATCGGCGATCCGTCGGCGCGGTAGAGCACATACGAGGGGTAGCCGCGCAGGCCGGCGGCCAGCTCGTGGGCGCGCCCGCGGCCGCCGGCAGGGCGGTAGGTCTTGCCGGCCCACTGCACCGTCTGGCTGCTCTCGGCGTTGAACTTCACGGGGTAGTAGTACTTGTTCAGTATCTTCGCCACCGTGGGGTCGGTGAAAGTCTGGCGGTCCATCTTCTTGCAGTAGCCGCACCAGTCGGTGTAGAAGTCCACAAAGTAGAGCTTCGTGCCTATCTTGGCTTTCGACGCCTCGTCGATGCTCTTCCATTTCACCTGCGCCTGCACCGCGCCGAGCAACAATAGGGCGAGGATTGTAGTCAGTGCCTTTTTTATGTTCATTGTCTATTGTTTTTCAGTGTTTTATTTCAATCTTTCCTTGGCGATGGGTAATAATGGGTAATAATGGGAAAGGGCCGAACTATTCCCCTAGAGAACCCCTACAGTCCCCCTACCGCCTACCAATCATACTGCCAGTCTTTCTCATTGTCTTGTTCTGATTCGACATACACCTCCTCGCGCTCCTCGCGGTCGCGCAGGCGGAACAGGCGCCCCAGCCAGTCGTTCTTCTTCGAGTGCGTCTGCGTCTTCTTGTTCTTGTCCTCCTCGATGATGCGCGCTATCTGGGCCACATAGTTCTCCACATAGTTGCGGTTCGACGTCGGGTCGTGGTGCAACACGGCCCCCGTATAATAATGATACAGGACAGAGTCGTAGGCAATGCCGAGGCCCACCATGCGGATGGCCCCCTCCTGGCTGAGGCCCACACCGTGGCCGTAGCCGTGGCCGTTGATGATGACGTTGTGCTCCACACTGTCCCACTCCACCGAGAAGAATGTCGACTTCAGCTGGAAGTCCACCCTTACCCTCGTCAGCGGCACCCCCATGATGCGCACCTTGCGCTCGGTCTGCGTGAAGTGCAGCAGGCTGTCGCGCACGGCGGGGTCTTTGGTGTTCAGCTTGTGTTTGTTGGCGAAGTAGTCCAGCCAGCGGCTCTCGCTCACCGTCTTCTTCCAGTCGCTCTGCCGCATGCGGAATGAGAAGGTGTCCTCCACCGAGCGCAGGTAGGGCAGCGCCGTGCGCCACACATCCTCCGAGTTGGCCGTCTGGCCGCCGGAGTTGGAGTGGAACGGCGTCTCTATCAGCTTGCCCTCGCTGTCAACCAGCGTCTCCCCGCTGCTCTGTATGGCGCCCATCATGATGTCGGGCCTGATGCAGCGGTTGAGGTAGGCCTGGCAATGGGTCTGGTCGCAGAAGTTGTAGCCGTCGCCGCGGTGCTTGCCTATGTTGCGCAGCGCCCACGTGCGGCTGATGATGGCCTGGATGCGGAAGATGTCGGTCTGCTTGCCGTAGATCTCGCTCTGCACCACACCGGCGATATAGGTCTCGAACTCCACATCGTTCAGCAGCATCAGGTTGCCGCTCTTGTGGGGCTTCACTTCGAGGTCGCCCTCATAGGTGCGCTGCTTGCACCCTTCGGGGTTGATGCAGAGGATGCAGGCAGTGTCGGTGGCCTCGAGGCGCAGATTGCTGAAGGTGCCGTAGTCGGTTTCGTTCACCTTGACGTTCATCTGTCCCCCCTTGGCGCGGATGGTCACCGAGCGGCCGTCGCCCACCATGTCCTCCAGCAGGCGGTTGCCGTCGACATAGAGGTTGTAGGCGCCGAGGTCGAAGGATATGGTGAGGGAGCTGATGGTGTTGTTGCTGTAGAGGCGCACCTTCACCTTGTCGGCGTGGGCCGCCAGGGTGGCTCCCATAAGCAGTAGTATAAGTATGATGCGTTTCATGCGTTGATGGTGTCGATGATGGCTTGTGCGGTGCGGAGGCTGGCGCCCGGGCCGCCGAGTTTGGCTTCCACGCGGCGGTAGCCCTCGAGCATGGTGGCGCGGCAGCCGGCGTCGGTCGCAATGAGGCGGAACTCCTCTTCGAGGCGCTGGTCGTTGAAGTCCTCCTGCAGCAGTTCGGTGACCACGTTGCTATCGTCAATCAAGTCGACGAGGGCGATGTGGTTGATCCGCTTGCCGACGAGGGCTTTGGCCAAGGCGATGGAGATGGGGTTGGCGCGGTAGCAGACCACTTGGGGCACGTGGAAGAGGGCTGTCTCGAGGGTGGCGGTGCCGGAGCAGACGATAGCGGCGTGGGCCTCGGCGAGCAGAGGGTAGGTCTGGTCATGGCGCACGGCAACGTTGCTGCCGGCGGGTATCAGGCTGCTGTAGAACGACTCGCCCACGATGCTCATGCCAGCCACGGCGAATTGGTATTCGGGGTGCCGCTGTGCGAGGCGAACCATATAGGGGAGGCTGTTGCGTATTTCCTGCTTGCGGCTGCCGGGGAGGAGGGCTATCAGATTGTTTGAGTGCTTGAGTGCTTGATTGTTTGAGTGGGGGGTGATGGCGTCGAGGAGGGGGTGGCCGACATAGGTGGACTGGGGCATGCGGTTGGCAGCGTAGAACTGCTGCTCGAAGGGGAGGATGTAGCAGAGGCGGTCGAGGTATTGGCGCATGCCTTTGAGGCGTCCTTTCTTCCATGCCCAGAGCTGGGGCGAGACGTAGTGGATGGCCTTGAAGCCTTGCTCGTGGGCCCAGCGCTCGATTTTTAGGTTGAAGCCCGGGTAGTCGATACCGATGACGGCGTCGGGTTGCCACTGGAGGATGTCTTGCTTGCAGAAGCTTATGTTGCCGAGCACGGTGCGGAGGTGGCGCACCACTTCGACGAAGCCCATGATGGCCAGGTTGCGGATGTGGCGCACCGGCGAGCCGGCCTCGTCGGCCATGCGGTCGCCGCCCCAGAAGCGGAACTCGGCAGCGGGGTCCAGCTGCCGCAGGGCGCGCAGGAGGTGGGCTCCGAGGAGGTCGCCCGAGGCTTCGCCGGCTATGACATAGTACTTCATTGTGGCTGCAATATGTTGGACTTCAGCAGGAAGGCGAGGTAGGGGATGAGGGTGAGGAAGAGGGTGACGAAGATGGTTTTGACGGCGGTGGAGTGCTGGAGGTGGACGGAGTGGCGCAGGAGGAGTATGGGGGGGATGAAGCATGCGGCATACCAGCGCAGGTGTTCGCCGAGGGGCAGGCCTGCGATGAGGAGGCCGAGGGTGAGCAGTGCGGCGGTGGCGGCCATGGAGCCGAGGCCGAGGAGCAGGCCGGAGCCGACGGTGTTGCGGAAGAGGCGCTCTTTAATCATGGCCGAAGGTGTTGGTGAGGGCGGGGATGGCGGAGTAGTGGGTGAAGTCGGGCTGGATGGGGACGATGGAGACGTAGCCGTGTTCGAGTGCCCATTGGTCGGAGGTTTCGGGAGGGTTGTTGCACTGGAATTTGCCGGTGAGCCACCAGTAGGGGAAGCCTTGCGGGTCGAGGCGTTTTTCGAAGCTGTCGAGCCATTTGGCGCGTGCTTCGTGGCATACGCGGAGGCCTTTGATCTGGTCGGCGGGGAGTCGTGGGATGTTGACGTTGAGGGATACGTCGGGCGGGAGGCCTTTGTCGAGTGCGGTGGCGATGATTTGGGTGACGGAGGGGATGGCGCCGGAGAAGTCGGCTTCGGGGTTGTGGTTGAGGAGAGAGAAGCCTATGGCCGGGAAGCCGAGTGCGGTGGCTTCGATGACGGCGCCCATTGTGCCGCTGTAGAGGACGTTGATGGAGGCGTTGGAGCCGTGGTTGATGCCAGAGAGGACGAGTGCGGGGGGGCGAGGGCAGAAGTATTCGGAGGCGAGTTTGACGCAGTCGACGGGTGTGCCGTCGCAGGCGTAGACGTTGAGGCCGTTGCTTTCTTTGATGGTGCGCACGCGGAGTGGGCGTGCGGAGGTGATGCTGTGGCTGGTGCCGGAGGCGTTGCGTTCGGGTGCCATGACGACGACGTCGCCGAATTGCATGGCTATTTCGTCGAGGGTGCGGAGGCCTTTGGCTGCGAAGCCGTCGTCGTTGGTGATGAGTATGAGGGGTCTCATTGGTTGAGTTTTATGTCTTTGCCGAGGAAGTAGGAGGCTGGTTGTAGGATGTTGTCGAAGGTGAAGTACTGGATGAGGACGGTGTCCTGGCCTGGGTTTTCGGGTAGGTGGCGGTTGCAGTCGCCCCGGACGATGGCGTAGAGGCGGTCGAGGTCGAAGGTTTCGTAGAGTTCGGGGTCGGGCATTTTGGCGAGGTCGTCGGGGTTGGTGTATTTGATGAAGGTGGCGATGCGCGAGGTGCGGCCGGCGGTGTCGGTGACGGTGAGGATGGAGCGGGGTGTGCCGGAGACGCAGGTGTCGGCGAAGGAGTTGGGGACGATGGAGGCGAATTCGTCGAAGGCGAGCCATGTGAAGGAGGAGAGCATCTGGGCCACGCGGGCGGTGTCGAAGCCGTCGACACGCTGGTGGTTCTGCAGCATTTCCATGGCGAAGCCGTTGCCGTCGCGGAGGATGGCGAAGCTTTCGTGCGGTGTGTCGGGGAGTTGGAGTTCGATGCGTTGGATGGCGTGGACGTCGAGGTCGGTGATGACGTGGGAGCGCCATTTGAGTGGGTCGGCAGGGAAGCGCGGTGTGAGGAAGCCGCGGAAGCCTGGGATGTGGATGATGTAGGGTACTTTGTCGCCTTCGCGGTACATGAAGGAGGCGAGCATGTCCTGGGTTTCGCGTCCGACGTGGTAGGTGACAGTGAGGCGTTCGCGGGGGAAGAGTTGGAGGCGTCCGCCGAAGAGGTTGATGAGGGGTGTGCGCTGGTAGACTTCGACTTTGATGGCGCGGGCGGCGAGGTCTTTGACGGCGTTGGGGATGGCGTTTTTGTTGACTTGCTGGCGGATGCGCATGTCGCGCAGTGTTTCGAGGAGGAGGTCGACGAGGGGTTGGTTGGCTGGGTAGCGGTTGTCGACGGTCCAGGCGCTGTCGGCCAGTCGCTGGAGGGTGACGTGGTGGTCTTGTTTGTCGGCGATGAAGATGCGGGTGATGGTGGAGGTGTCGGCTATGTGGTAGTCTTGCTTGAAGGTGGCTGAGCGCGACTGTGTGGCGGCGACGATGATGGCCACCACGGCGATGAGCACGGCGGCGGCGATGAGGATGATGTTGCGTTTCTTTTTATTCATGGGTCTTTTTTTTCGGGTTGTTGGGGTGGGGTTCTCTAGGGGGATGGTAGGGGTTCTCTAGGGGAATACATAGGCCTTTTCCCATTATTACCCATCGTTGGGTAGATGTTGGATACTTTTTCTATGCTTTGGTGTATAATTTCTTGCGTGTGAGTACGATGGCGGCACCGGCGGCTGCGAGGAGCAGCAGCGGGGCGATGAGGTTGAGGAGTTGGTAGGCTGTGCGGTTGTTTTTGACTTGGATGACGTCGAGTTTGCGGAGTTTGATGTTGCGGGAGCGTGAGGCGAGGAGGCCGTCGTCGCCGACGAGGTAGTTGACGGCGTTGAGGATGAGGTCGCGGTTGGCGTAGAGGGTTTGGGTGTAGTTGTCGAGGCCGAGGGGGAAGATGGCGCCGTCTTCGGTGCCGACGCGGTTGCGGATGATGTCGCCGTCGGCGATGACGATCATTTTGGTGGGTTTGCTGAGTTCTTTGTAGCCGATGGCTTCCTGGGAGGTGAGTGCGGGGCTGAGGCGGTTGCGCCATGCGGAGCGGAATTCGCCTTCGAGGAGGACGGCGACGGGGAGGGAGGAGCGGTTGTAGAGGCGTTGGTCGGGTTCGGCTTGTGCGTCGGCGAGGTCGACGAGGGCGGGGGCGTTTTTGACGCGGGTGTATTCGGAGCTGGTGAGCAGCACGGTTTTGCGGATGTCGTTGTCGATGAGGTCGATGCTGGAGATGAAGTCGGTTTTGATGACGTCGAGGTTGCGGACGATGGGGTGTTCGGAGGTGGGGATGAGCTCGGGGAAGTAGTACCAGGGGACGAAGCGGTATTGTGGCTTTTCGCCGACCATGCCGACCTGCATGGGGATGGGGCGGCAGCGGATGTCCATGAGGAGGTTGGGGTTGAGTCGGACGCCGTAGGTGAAGAGCATTTCGTCGAGGCCGGTGGCGGTGCGTGTGGCGAGGAACTGGCCGCGGTTCTGCAGGGAGTCGATGTCGGCGTTGAGTGGGTCGATGAGCCAGAGGACTTTGCCGCCGTACATGATGTATTGGTCGAGGATGAAGAGGTCTTGGTCGGTGAAGTGCTGGGTGGGTTTGGCGACGATGAGGAGGTCGAAGCGGTTGATGAAGCGGTAGGAGGAGTCGGATTTGCTCTGTCGGTGCACGGTGAGGGACTGGATTTGGCCGTCGATGGTGACGTAGTCGAGGCTGTAGAATTCCTGGAGGGCGCGCTGGATGTCGTAGAGCACGGGGCCGGAGAGTTCGCCGTGGCCTTGGAGGAAGCCTATCTGTTGTTTTTGGCCGCGGGCCAGGGCGCGGATGGCGCTGGTGAGGGCGTACTCGAGGTTCTGGACGGAGTTGTTGAGCAGGTCGTCTT
Organism: uncultured Bacteroidota bacterium; assembly: GCA_902762805.1. Lineage (GTDB taxonomy): Bacteria > Bacteroidota > Bacteroidia > Bacteroidales > P3 > Colimorpha. Next base: position 65,700 of record CACWPQ010000005.1, read on the forward strand.
GGCTGACATACTTCTGGCTTTGAAGCAGTTGGATGGAGGTCTCTTGCCCTTGGTAGATGACGTCGGCGGCGGGGAGGAGTATCTGTTGCGTCATGCCGTTTTCGGTCTGCACCTGTATCTGGGTGGGCTGGATGCCTTTGGAGGCGAGCTTTTGGTAGAAGACCTGCTGCTCTTCGCGGGTGTCGAAGTTGTTGGGGTTGACGAATTCGTAGTCGATGTTGCTGTTGTAGGCGCGGAACTGGTTGAGCATCTCCTTGGTTTCGTTCTGGAGGCGCTTGAAGTCGGCCGGGAATTCGCCTTCGAGGTAGACGCGGTAGAGCACCGGCTCGTCGATGCGCTTGAGGAGGTCTTTGGTGTGTTTGGAGAGGGTGTAGCGGCGCTCGGAGGTGAGGTCGAGGCGGAGGAAGAGGTATTTCCCGATGACATTGACCGAGATGATGATCAGCAGGGCGGCGCCGAGCTCGAGCCAGTGGTTGCGGCGCAGGTTCTTGCGTCCGCGCCATCCGTTCCAGAGGCGGCTCTGGAGCACGAGGCGCGTGGCCATGAGGAAGAGGGCCATGACGGAGAGGAAGTAGAGCACGTCGCGGGTGTCGACCACGCCGCGGCTGATGCTCTCGTAGTGGTGGGCGGCGCCGAGCTGCTTGGCGAAGAGGTCGGCGCGGCCGAGGAAGCCCATGTTGTAGATGGATTCGAAGCCGAGGTAGGCCACGGCGCAGAGCAGCGCGGCGAGGATGAAGGAGACGATTTGGTTCGAGGTGAGCGAGGAGCAGAAGAGGCCGATGGCAGTGAAGGCGCCGCCGAGGAGCAGGAGGCCGATGTAGGAGCCGACGACGGAGCCGGTGTCGATGTTACCCACGGGGTCGCCGAGGGCGTAGACGCTGAAGTAGCTGACAAGGGTGGGGAGGAGGGAGATGAGGACGAGGGTCCAGGCGGCGAGGAATTTGGCGAAGACGACCGTCCACTCGCCCAGCGGGCGCGTGAGGAGCATCTCCAGCGTGCCGGTGCGGCGTTCCTCGGCCAGGGAGCGCATCGTGATGGCGGGGATGAGGAAGAGGTAGAGGAAGGGGCCGATGAGGAAGAGACCCTCGAGCGAGGCGTAGCCATAGTCGAGGATGTTGAAGTCGCTGCGCAGCACCCACAGCATCAGGCCCGTCAGCACGAGGAAGACGGCGATGGTGAGGTAGCCGGTGAGCGAGGAGAAGAAACCTCGGAGTTCTTTCTTATAGAGTGTCCACATGGTTCAGTGGTTATTCGATGAATTTTTTGGACTTGCTTTTGCGGCTGCGGCCTTGGTAGATGCCGTCGGAGAGCTCGCGGACGGTCTCGACCATCACCTGGGTGGCGGCGGAGAGGATGCGGCGGTCGATGTTCTCCCAGACGTCGGTGGTGACGCGGTTGTGCTGCATGCCGTTGAGGGTGGTGAAGACGAGCGAGGGGATGCCCATCTGGTCGAAGGCGCGTGCGTCGCCGCGGGGCTCGGCGCCGGCCGAGCGGGCGGAGATGAGGGAGAAGTGGGCCGAGTCGCGCGTGAGGGCCATCTGGTAGAGGCCGGGGTAGTGGTTGTCGCCTAGGACGAGGAGGCTGTCGCCGCAGCCCAGGTTCTGCGCGTTGACGAAGGCCTCCACCTTGCGCAGCTTGGGATAGCCCATCAGGAAGATGCGCGAGCCGAGGAACTGCTGCTCGCTGCCGCTGAAGAGGACGAAGAGGACGCTGCGGCGCGGACGGTAGTTGGGTTGCGAGAGCAGGCGCGCCACCTCGAGCACCGAAGCCACGCCCGAGGCGTTGATGTCGGCCCCGGGGAAGAGGCAGGTCTCGCCCTGCTGGCCCACGTGGTCGAGGCTGGCACCGACAACGATGATTTCGTCCTTCAGCTTGCGGTCGTAGCCCGGCAGCAGGCCGAGGACGTTGGCCGTCAGGGCGTGCTGACGGTAGATGGCGTTGACGTCGATTTCAGCCTTGCGGCGGAGGGTGAAGGACTGGGGCTTGTGGTCGCGGGCGATGTTGTCGATGGCCTCCTCGAGGCGGATGTCCTCGTCGAGGAGCAGCTCGCGGCCGCAGTCCATGGTCAGCTGCAGGATGGGGAAGGTGCCCATATGGGGCGGCTCGCCGCAGTAGATGCGGCCCTGGGGCTCGTAGGGGAGGCAGGAGGGGCTGGTGTTGATGGCCAGCATGCCGATGGCGCCGTGGCGCTCGGCGGCGCGGGCCTTGTCGCGCAGGGTGATGTAGTGGTCGGTTACGGTGCTGGGCAGCCAGGGGTGCTCCGGCAGGCCGGTCAGCACCACCACTATCTGGCCCTGCACGTCGACCTTGGCGTACTCGTTGTACTCCTCGTCGTCGATGCCGTAGCCGACGAAGACCATGCGCGAGTCGATGTAGCCGCGGCCGGTCATGCCGGCGCAGCAGTAGTCGTTGCCCAGGATGAAGGTGCGGCGCTCCTTGGTGCGGGGGGTGTAGACGTTGAACTTGCAGTTCTCCACCTCGTTGGCCTCGAGGGTGAAACGCTGGAGGTCGGAGCCGATGCCGTAGGTGCCGAGGGCGCGGCGCACATAGTCGGCAGCGGCGTCATAGCCGACGCAGCCGGCCTGGCGGCCGCGGTAGGTCGCGGACGAGAGCTCTATGATGTGCTTCATGATGGAGTCGGTGCTCACGGCGGGCATGGGCAGAGGGTCGCGGACCACTTGCGCCGTGGCCGGCACGGCCAGGGTCAGCAGTGCGGCGGCAGCGGCGGTGAGCCTTTGCAGGCGGCAGCGAAGCGTGTTTTTCTTCATTTTTATAATAATATTTATTATATATCCTATTGTTTTTCAATGCATTGTGTCTACGGGTGGCGACACAATACAGTTACAAAGGTACGTGTTTTTTCCGAACATACCAAGCATTTTTTCAAAAAACATATTAACCTCCCTGATAACAAGATGGTTACCTCCAATGCACCACACTTGTACTTTTTTGAGAAAAAGAACGAAAGGAGGGCATCCCTGTATGGAATACCCTTTTTTGGTATAGTCTGAAGACAAGAAGAATTGCCTCGCATATGCAAAAAAATTCTGTCAATCCGAAAAATATCCGTATCTTTGCCTCGTGAAAAGAGCATCACAAGTCAAACCGAAAATAGTTAAATAAAGTTAAATATCACCCCTTCGTGTTATGTTTTCGAAAAAAAGTGTGTATTATATATGTAGACGGCGCGCATTCCGACCCGAGGTGAAACACCCCACAGCAGACCCAAACTCAATTACAATTCAATAAAATAAGAACATTATGGAAACCAAACACAAAACCTGCCTCGCCTTTTGCCTGCTGGCATTGCTGGCAGCAGGCTGCGAGAGAGAAAACCACGCCGCTGGCAGTGGCGATGTCTCCTACAAGGGGGTGTTGCGTTGGGACGCTCACCCCAGGCACACCGATGCCGCCAAGCCGGTATTGGTATGGTCAATGCTTACTGACGATGGAAAAACACTCCTCTTGGAAGAAGACGGGCACTTCCTGAAAGCCGGAGCCGCACCCATCGGAGGGGAGGAATATTCGGCGGGCGACACCGTCGAGTTCTCCGGCATCCTCCGCAACGACCGCGATGCCTTCGGCGCAGAAATACAGATACTTTCGCTGCCATCGCCTCCAAATCTCAACCACCTGATACACGGCACTTGGGAGGAGCAACCCGGTTCCTACTGCTATGACGTCCCGACATTTGGCAGCAATAGCATCTTCTCAGGTGGCCAAGTCCCTTTCGATATTATAAACGGAAGATATCGCGTCACAGAAGATTCTCGGCTCGCAGATGGTCGAAAAATGCTTACGGTTATCGATAGTTTAGGATGCATCTATGCCGAAGTGCAGATGTGGTTCGACCATTCGAGGCAACTCGTAATGAATGGGCACCCTGGATGCATCCTCGGACAAGTTCATTTCTACAGGTATTTTACAAAAATAAATTAATACAATGAAACACATTATTGTTTTTTGCCTCGCCGCTTGTTGCCACCTATTTTCCTCGGCACAACAGATTTCATTCTATTACAATGGGAACAAAGTAACCAAAGAGGCCTCCCCAAACTATTTTCTCGTATATTTTGACAAAAATGTTGACGAAAAATCTATTACAGAACAATATGAAGTTTCCAATATCCAGCAAAGCATCAAAAAAAACACCACCATCGGATTTTCGTGTGAAATTTTTGTGCCAAGCAATCGTCGTGACAGTATTGTGCATTCCCTTCGGACAGACCCCTCTGTCCTTTTTATCGAACCAGCTGTAGGAGACGAACCCGTTTTTTCCTCCCGATTCTTCTATGTGCAGTTAAAAAATGATGAAGATAGGGATATACTCCAGCAGGAAGCAAATAAGATTGGAGCAGAGGTCATTAGGGAAATTCCTCATGCCGATGGGTGGTTTTCGTTGAGTGGCAAGGAGAGATGCGGAAAAACGAGTATCGAGTTGTCCAACCTAATGTGGGAGACTGGCCTGTTTAGAAATGTGGATCCCGGATTTATGCCCAAAGTCACATTCGACAATGCTTGTGTATCCGATTCAAAATATGAATCTCACCAATGGAATATGCAGCGCATCAATGCCTGCGACGCATGGAATATCACAACGGGAAACCCTTCCGAAAAAGTAGCGATAATCGACAGGGGCATGAGGTTAGACCACGTGGAATTAACAGGTTTGAATCTAATTTATTCCCTCGATTTACGGCCCGATAATCCTTCGACTCCATCGGTATGCCACTGTGACAACATTCCGCACCAACCTCCATATTGTCATGGTGCACATGTAGGCGGAATCCTTTTCTCCAACCACAACAATGGAGAAATCGCTGGAATATCCCCATCTGTCAGTGCATTGGACTTCAGCATTGGATTGACGGATTCTCAAAACGATATTCCAAAGTTTGCTGCCGCCATATATGGCGCAGTCTTTCATGGAGCGAGAGTCATCAATAACTCATGGGGCATATTTGGGAACAGCGATAGTTTATATGTACTTCTTGACGGGGCTCTGGAATTCGCAAAACAAAGCAATGTATTATTGGTTTTTTCCGCTGGAAATGAAGCTCCCAGTCCTATGAGATTTCCGGCAAGAGACCATCTTAATATTTTAGCTGTCGGAGCATCGACCCCTAATGATATGCGCGCCGACTTTTCCTGTTATGGGACAGCACTGGATGTCGTTGCACCGGGAGTGGACATCCTGTCGACCTGGGGTACAAGCAGTACCGCTTATCACACAATGTCGGGAACTTCCATGGCCGCACCATTAGTGAGCGGTGTGGCCGCCTTGATGCTATCGGTGAGACCCGAATTGAACGCTATGCAGGTGCACGACATCATCAATGCCACGGCACGAAAAGTCAACGGATCAATTTATCCCTACATTTCCGACCCCGACCACCCCAACGGCACCTGGAACGAAGAAATGGGTTATGGCCTGTTGGATGCACACGCCGCTGTGAGGATGGCTCAAACCTACAACGGCAAAAGCGACTTGATGATCCGGGACCATGAACTTGACCATGGCGCCATCCCAAGTACCGATCCAATTCTGTGGAACAGTCCTGACATTTGGCTCGAAGATGGTAGCGGATACGAAATAGATAATCCTCGCGGGGGAAGAGATTGTTTTGTGTGTGTTCGCATTACCAATCGCAGCCCGATAGCCTCCTCCGGTGGGGAAGAATTATATATCAACTGGGCCAAGGCTGGATGTGACCTTCGATGGAGCAGCAGCTGGGACGGAAGTACCCATTTCAACTGTTCCGATGAGCAACCGACGCGTGGTGGCTGCCTAAACGGAGGAAGCCCTCTCATCATTCCACCCATCCCGGCAGGAGGTTCTTGTGTTTTGAAAATGCTATGGGAGGTCCCTCGTCCTGAAGATTATGCCAACTGCACACAATTTGAATCCGAACTGTGGCATTTTTGTCTAGTGGCTCGCGTGCACGACGGCGAAGATATTGCAGGCGAAAACAGTCGAAACTACGACATGGGGAGTTTCGTCTCCGAAAGCAATAATGTCGCTTGGAAAAACGTGTCCGTTTTAGACAGTAAGCAATTCAAAGCTGTAGTCTCTATTTCTAATCCATTTGAGGAGATTACCAAATTCCGGATAAGGGTAGTAAACAAACCCAACAAAAAAGGCGAGTACATTCAGCATTATTCTGATCTTATTATACAGTTGGACAACGAGTTGACCGATTTATGGCGAATCGGCGGTGCCCTTTGCCACGGAGGCATTGACATTGGCGGAGGCCGTATACTCGTAAAAGACAGCGTCCTACTAATTGAAAACTTAAAATTGCCACCGCTGCAACACTTTACAGTCGAAACAGCAATCCATTTTCACACGCAAACCCAGCCATCGGAAAACAGGTTTGAGTTCGACCTGATACAAGAATATGGTTCGACTGTTATCGGAGGCGAGCACTACGTGGCATACAAAAACCCATCCATCTTGTTTCGCGCTGGAATTACGCTCTCAGACGTTGATACCGACGGCAATATCGCCCTCGAGGCTGAAGATATTGGAACGGAAGCACAATATATACTGCAGTCCGCAACAGGAGACACTCTAGGAAATAATGCCCATGTCTCTACTCGATCACTAGCCACTCAACGCATTGTACTCGAAGTAACTAACAATGAGAATGGTTACAGGGATCGCGACACCCTCACCCTCCATCCGCGTCTCGGCGCCATCATCTCCGTCAGCCCCAACCCCGTGACCGGCGGACAGACCGAAGTCATCTGCCGCCTGACCACATCCCTCACCGGCGCCACCCTCCAAATCGTAGCGCCATCGGGCACCCAACTCCTTACCCATCCCCTTGCGCCCGCAGCCGACGGCACCGCCACCGCCATCCTCAACCTCCAGGGCGTCCCGGCAGGACACTACCAGCTGCGACTCCATGCAGGCACCGCCCCCCTCGACGCCCGAACCCTCGTCGTCCAATAGCCGCTGATTAGTCTCCCGCCCCCTACCGGCCCAGCTGGCGGAGCACCTTCTGGAGGTCGGGGGTGAGGACAATCTCGGTGCGGCGGTTGGCGGCTTTGCCTTCGGCGGTGGCGTTGGAGGCCTTGGGGGCGAACTCGCCGTGGCCGCAGGCTTCGATGCGGGCGGGGTTGATGCCCTTGCCGTGCTGCAGGAGGAGTTTGACGATGGCCGTGGCGCGCATCACGCTGAGGTCCCAGTTGTCCTTGACGGCCGTGTTGCCGCGGTAGGGGTCGTTGTCGGTGTGGCCCTCGACCATGACGCTCAGCGTGCTGTCCTGCTCGAGCACCTTGGCCAGCTCCTTGATGGCGTTCTGGCCCTCCTTGCTCACGGTCCAGCTGGCCGAGGGGAAGAGCAGTTTGTTTTCCATTGATACATAGACCTTTCCGTCCTTCACCTCGACGTTTAGCCCCTTGTCGGCGAAGCCGGTGAGGGCGTTGGCGACGGCGTTGCGCACGGCGTCGAGTTCACGCTCCTTGGCGTCGAGTTGGGCACGGGCGGCGGCTTCGTCCTGCTCCAGCTGTTTCTGCTTGGCCAACAGGTCGTTGCGCTGCAGGGCGAAGGTCTCCTGCTGTTGCTGCAGCTGGTTCTGCTGCATCTGGAGGAGGGCCTCCTTGTCGTTGAGTTCCTTGGTGCGGGCGGCGAGGAGGTTCTGGGCGCGGGTCAGGTCGCGGCTCTTGCCGGCCACCTCCTGCATGTAGTTCTCCATGGTGGTGTCGTAGTGGTGGCGGGTGCGCTCGAGCAGGCGGCCGAGGCTGTCGCTGGTGGCTTCGCAGCGGCTTTTGGCCAGGGCCAGGTCGCCGTAGTCGCTGTTGAGGGCCGTGTTCTGGCGCGCCAGGGCGGCGTTTTCCTCCTTGAGCTCGTCCAGCTCCTGCCGCGTGAGGTTGTATTGGCGCGTGGTCTGGTCGTATCTGGTTTGCAGGTTCTCGAACTCGCTCAGCGACACGCACGAGGCCGTCAGCATGGAGGCCAGCGCGGCGGCGAAGAGGGTCTTTTTCATAATAATATTTGTTAAAATTCGACATTTATAACGCAGTTGGAATATTTTTCGTATCTTTGCACCCGATTTTTTCCGAAAAAAAGTTGCAACTCTACAGGAACATATACCGTTGGCGCCTGCGCCACATGAGCGAGCAGAGCATGTTGCTGCTGCTGGCCGTGGTGGTGGGTCTGATGAGCGGATTGGCTGCGGTGCTGCTCAAAAATGTGGTGCACTACGCCGGCCGCCTCGTGTCGCGCATGGGCGAACTGACGCCCATGGGGGGCAACGTGATGATGCTGGTGTTTCCGCTGGTGGGTATACTGCTTACGGTGCTGTTTGTCAGGTATATAGTGCGTGGCGACATAGGCCACGGGCTCCCCTCGGTGCTGCTGGCCATCAGCCGCAAGGGGTCGAAGCTGCCGCCCAAGAATATGTGGACCTCGCTGGTGGCGTCGACCATCACGGTGGCCTTTGGCGGCAGCGTGGGTCTCGAGGCGCCGATAGCCTCCACCGGCTCGGCCATCGGGAGCAACATCGGGCGCTGGTTCCGCTTGAGTCCCAAGTCGATGCGGCTCTTGCTCGGCTGCGGCGCCGCCGGCGCTATCGCGGGCATCTTCAAGGCACCCTTCGCCGGCATCCTCTTCGTGGTCGAGGTGTTCCTCTTCGACCTCACCGCCACCACCGCCCTGCCGCTGCTCATCTCGGCGCTGGTCTCGGCCTCGACGGCCTATTTCCTCATGGGTCGCGAGGTGCAGTTCCAGTTCGAGGTGATGCACCACTTCACCCTCTCGCAACTGCCTTTCTACGTGGTGCTTGGCATCTTCTGCGCCCTTGTGTCGCTCTATTTCCTGCGCACCGCCGACAGGGTCGAGGGCTGGTTCGCCAGGCATGGCAATGCCTGGACGCGCGTCCTCATGGGCGGCCTGCTGCTGGGCGTGCTCATCTACCTCTTCCCGCCCCTCTACGGCGAGGGCTACTGGATGCTCACCGAGCTGCTCAACGGCGACTCCACCAGCCTGTTTAACAATACGATATACAGCTCGCTGTCGGGCAACACCTGGGCCACCCTTGGCATCCTCTTCGCCCTCATCCTGCTCAAGGCCGTGGCCACCGCCACCACCATCGGCTCCGGCGGCGTGGGCGGCACCTTCGGCCCCTCGCTCATCCTGGGCGGTCTGGCGGGCTACTTCGTGGCCATGCTCTGCAACGAGTTGGGAACCATGCCGTTGGATACCGCCAGCTTCGCCCTGGTCGGCATGGCGGCCGTGATGACGGGCGTGATGCATGCCCCCTTCATGGCCACCTTCCTCATCGCCGACATCACCGGCGGCTACCAGCTCCTGGTGCCGCTGCTCACCGCCTCGGCGGTTACCTACCTCTGTGTCAACCCCTTCGAGCGCCATTCCATCTACGCCCGCAAGCTGGCCGAGCAGGGCGACCTGCTCACCCACGACAAGGACGCCTCGGCTTGGCACCTGATGGATATGCAGGCGCTGATAGAGACCAACTTCGTCATTGTGCGCCAGGGCGACCGCCTGCGCGACCTGGTGGAGGCCATCCAGAATTCGCGCCGCAACCTCTTTCCCGTGCTCAGCGAGGATGACAAGTTCCTCGGTGTCATAGCGCTGGACGATGTGCGCAAGATTATCTTCCGCACCGACCTATACGACACCGTGGAAGTCGTGGATTTGATGCATCCCATCAGCGAAGGCGACATGGTACGCAGCAGCGACACGCTGAGCGACGTGGTGGAAAAATTCAAGATTGGCGACCGCTACAACCTCGTGGTGGTCGACGACGAGGACCGCTACCTGGGCTTCCTCTCCCGAGCCAACACCTTCAGCGCCTACCGCCGTTTCATCAGCGACACCAGCGACGAGTAGTCTGGAGCCCCGTCAGGGGCGACACCTTAAATAGCCGTGGGCGAGAGCCCACGGTGGGGTGGGCGACACCACCGCAATGCGGCGCCCATTAGGGGCATCTAGGGCCTTATACTTTCAATTTATCCTCAAAAAAATCCTTGAAAAACAACACTTTGTTCCCTGCTGTTCCGCTAAAGAGCAGGTGTTGGAAATCTTTCTGCTTTTCCGAGAGATGGGTCTCTTCCATCTTTTTCCCGAGGGCCTCTTTCAGCCCTTGAGGTGTGCCAATCCCGCACCGCTTCGACAGAAAATCATAGTCGGGTTCGGTTTGCTGCCACAAGAAGACAGTATCATAGAAGTCTCGCCCTTTGGCACGCGCCAACAAGGCGGAAAGCTTCATCGATAGCAGCGTCCCCTTGGATGGCACACTGACAGGGAACAGGAAGCCGCTGCGACTGATTATGGCCGTTTCCGGCGAATAGTCCACCCCCTGGTCCTGTGCCTCTATCTTCATCAGGAAGCGCTCCTCCCTGTGCCCCGTGAGATTCAGCTCGAACAGCAGTCCGGGGAAATAAACATTTCTTCGATATGCGGTGAGTCGGGAATTCTCCTTATCCCGTACCTCCACAGTCAGTCCATTATTCCGCAGGTGGACGACAAGCGCATCTGTCATCTGGACAAACTCTTCGGGCGTGAGATCCTTGCAGTCGAAATCCAGATCTTCGGAGAAACGGTCGATTCCGTAGACCAGTCTCAAACAGGTGCCTCCGATAAACACTAGTTTGGGCGCAAATGGCGATTGCGACAAATGCTCCAGGGCAAGCAACTCGATGTATTCCTTCAAGATATGCTTGTGGAATGACACATTTTCGGCTATGGGTTTGGGATAATACGGGAGGAGTTGTTTGATATCAATCATTGCAGTAGGTGTTTATCAATAATTCGACACGACTTGTCAGGGTCTTTTTGGCTGTCCGTTTTGCATAGGTTGTCAGCACGTCCCGGTTCAGCTCTTCCCGCATCCACCATTCGTCAAACCGCATTTCGCGCATGGCATCGGGTGTGCTGTATTGCGGAAAGAGGTAAAGAAGGTCGACGATGGCCTTCTCCGGCTCCGCTATCAGGTAGCTTCCGCCTCGGTTTACAGGTTCCTGTTTATACCCGAAGAACAATTCGGGCTTGATGGTCTGGTAGTGGAACCGTCCGAAGGCATTGTTGTAAGAGGCGGTACGTTTCGACGTAACACAGGTGATTTGTGTAACGGCCTCGGGGATGATGCCATAGATGGACAGGGCCGCATGGAGGCTGATATACGACGGCGAGTAGATTTTCCCCGCAATAAAACGCGCCATATCGGGTTCGCCCAGCAATTCGCAGAATGCATACCAGTCCTGACGTATTTTAGCCAGATAGCCCTTTTTCACCCATCTAGAGAGTGCGTTGCCATCGAAGTCATTCTTCCAGGCCCGCAGCTGGTAGATGCTGAAACAGCCTACCTCTAACCATTGTTTTCTAAAGTGCAGATAGTCCATCTTGTTTCATTCAAAAGAAAATGCAAAAATACATATTTTCTTGAATATAACAAAATATTTGTTTCCCCCAGAGCCTTCCTGCCCCTAGGGAAGCTGCAGGGGTTTTCCAGGGGAACGGTAGGGGTTCTCTAGGGGAATACATAGGCCATTTCCCATTATTTCCCATCGATGGGGAAAATTGGATACTTTTTCCCGAAGGTATAACTTATGCTGGGGAGTAAAGTACAAAAGCGAGGCGCCCCTGAACCGGGGAGCCTCGCCTTCGTTCGGGTGGTAGGCCGATAAGGCTTACTCGTTGCGTACAACTATTGTGCGCACGGCGGCAGGGGTGGTCTGGTTGTAGAACACCATAGACGAGGAATTGTTCAAATTACTGATTCCAATGGGGGCTCCGGTAGAGGTCTGGTAGAGGAATTGCTTGGTGTTTGGAGTAAAGCCACCGCTACCGTTGTAAAGTTCCACCGAATGGAGGAACACGGCGCCGGCTGCAGCCAGCACTTCAAACTGTGTCTGGGTGTAGGTGTTGTTGCCATTGGGATTGAATGTGTAGCCTGCGGGGCACGTCCAGAAGTCGGGCAGCAGTATCACTCCTTCCTTTCCTCCTACGGTGGCTTTCCCTCTTTTCTGTGCAGCGTTTGGACGGTTGTAGATGACATATTGCCATTCCGCAGCGGTCAGCAGACAGTTCTTGACGGAGCTGTGCAGACTGTTGCCGTCGAACAGGTAGGACAAGGCGAACTTCCCTTTGAATGTAACGCGATGTTTTCTGAGTACTGAATAATTAATACCGCCGTAGGTATGCAGTCTCTCATATGTCTCGTAGAAACTCTCGTTGCTATAGCTGGTTACTGTACTGTTGCTTACGCGGTAGTCGTATTGGTATAAGTATTGTGAGACGTCGCTCGCAAAGAGATAATCTTTGCCAGGCCATATTTGCTCCCAGTGGTCGATAAGGGGGTGCCAGCAGACGTCCCAGTGGTAATCGCTCCAGAGCCAATTTTGGTCCTTGTAGCTATGGCGGTATTCGCATCTGAATCCGTCGTGGGTGGTCGCTATTATGTTGTTGTCGCAGAAGTAGACTTTTTTCCCGGCCCAGTTGACAGTGAAGAAGTGGTCGTTATGTTTCAGATACTGCGCATGGCTGTCGTTGGAGGTGGATGTCATCTTGACAGGTACCGCCAGCTGTTTGCCGGCCTTGAGTCTGCTCTCGTTCGCGTTCAGGGTAACAGTTCTGTCATAGACAATAGGAATTTGAACAGACTCAGCAGAGAAATAGTAGTACTCACTTTCGTCGCGTCCAAAACCATAGTAGGAAACTTCGCCATAATAGACATCAGCTCGTTGGGTACCAGAGACGCCATAATAGTTCATAAGATCCCTCGGGACAGTGGATCTTGATAGCTTGCGTGGTCTATCTACTTTACCATAAACTTTCACATTTAGATTGAAGGTGTAGTCAATTCCAGTGTAGAGGTGCGCGATGGGTATTACGAAGCTTTTGGAGGTGCCAGCCACCATTCTACGTATGACACGTAGGCTCACACGTCTTTCTGCGGCCGTCGGATGGAGGCTCGAGGCACTGACGTCAGGAGACCCGCTGCCGGCCATGTTTCTGTTAACGGTTACCGTGCGGGTGCCGTTCAGGCTGCGGCCTGGGCAGAAGACCACGATGCTGTCCACTACAATATCTTTGTCAAAGTCGTTGGTAACGGTAACATTGAGAGAGGAGGTGACGTGATGGAAATTGATGTTTGTGGCATTCTGATTAGCCACAGCCACCATAGGCAGGTCGGTTATCTTTTGCTTGCCGGACCCCCACTCAGTCTCTTCGTATTGGTAAGAGCTGGGTATGGTCATGGAGAGGGCCAAGTTGCTGCTTAAGCTATAGTCCGAGAAGGTGGTGCTGCAATTGCCAACATAGCCGATGTAGTAGTTGCCGGTGGAGGGACGTTCCACAGGCCGGGAGAAGTAGTTTGTGCCATTTTGCAGCCGTAGCGTGCCCGTCACGCCGTTGATAGTGATTCTGTCGTCGGTGGTGAACTGGGTGTTGCGGCCGTTGACAGCCATCTTGCTTCCGTCGTCTGCCATCGACAGGGTCAGCAGGCCTTCGGTCGGGACAGAGGTGTCCATGGAATTGACATCTTCCTTTATGCAGGCTGTGGTAGCCAAGGTGCCGGCCAGCAGGGCGAGACCGAGTATGTACCTTTGTGTTTTCATCTTTCTTGTCTGTTTTTTGTTTGTCGTTTTTTTTTTACTACTACCAGAGGCTTCCGCCATCTCCGTAGTCGCTCGCACCAATAGTATTGTCATCGCTGGAATACAGTTGCATCGGAGCCTTGTAGCTCTTCCCTGGCTCGAACCCGACTGTGTTGGTTGTTCGTTGGGTGAACACCGTGGTCTCTGTGGCAGTGCTGGTTGCACGGGCATAAACAGATACGGTGATATGTGATCTACTCGATGCTGGGTATACCGGAATGAGTTGACTCTTGTTGTTCGCCGCTTCTCCTACATGAAGGACCACCGAACGACTGTTTTGCTGGCCGACGTCAATGCCATTAGTCCTAACCGAGCGGTCGTTTTTTTGGACTGCTATATTTGCCGTGCCGCTCAGGCTGTACCTATCCGAGGAGACCACAATGGAGTCTATGAACCAAGCGCTGTTGGTCTCGGAATGGATATAGTTGGTAAACTTTACATCAATGTAGGCTGCGGCGTGTTTGAACAAGAGACTGGTCCTCGCAGAGGAGCTGCTGTGCGGTGCTATGGCAACCAGCGGAGCATTGATCCTGTAGCCACCAGTGACCGAGGTTCGGGTTATGGTGCGGGGATATACTACGTTTCGAATTTGAACATAGTAGTCCGAGGAAGTGTACTTGACCCGGGTGTCATCGCTGTAGAATCCTTCAGACAAGGCACAATAGAATAGACCGGCGGGCACCTGGCCGACAGAACCGTATAAAACGAAGTAGTTACCTCTTGGCGACATTTGGCAAATCGAGCCATTGACCCAAATCTTGTCGCCGTCTTGAAAACTGAAATTATTATTATTGTTATAGGAATAGGAAATCTTGCTGCCGTTGGCCTCGACAGGATCTTCCACCGAGACGGTGAATCGGCTGGCATCGTCGGGGTCTACGGTGGGCTGCTCCTTGGCGCAGGCGGTCAGCAGCAGGGTGGTCGCCAAAGCGGCGAACCCGAGGGTATGAATGATTCTGTTCATTACTGTCCTGTTTTATTGTGGTTTGTTTTATTTATAGGTTACCAAAGGTCGCTGCCTGTTCCTAGTCCGGGAATGCCGGCGGCACCATCATCCAGGAAATCTTTTCTCAACTTGAACGGAAGATTGATACGGCTGCCAGCCTGGAAGGAATAATCTCTGTGTTCTCCGTAGATGGTGCAGACGTACCTTTGATGGTATCTGTAGTCTCTGGCATAGACTGTTACGCAAGGGACACCGGTTATCTGCCCTACTGGGGCAACAAGAATGGGGATGGACACACTAGTGTTGCTGCCCACGTTACTAATGATAGAACCCCAGCCTCGGGGCGGCCCAACAGTTACCCTGTCGCTAGACGCGCTGTCGACCCAGTCCATGCGAATGTTAGCCACTCGGCTGCCGGCAGGTTGGGTTTTGTCCAGCGTGAGGATGCCAGGGCCTGCCAGCGGTTTTCGATCGTTGAGCATATTGACCATAAATACTACAGAGTCGATGGTAATTGCGTTTGAGTTGAGGTTTTCCAGATGGATGGTTACTTCGGTGGAGAGGTGCTCGAAGACCAAGGCGCTTGCTGCGCTGTCGGCCATGGCCACCAGCGGGAGCTCGCGGCAGGAGAAGCCTCTTTGTGTATTGCCACCCACATTGACCGAAGAGCCATTTATGGAGTAGCGCGAGGGGTAGACGATGGTGGTTTGGACCAGGTCGTCGTCGAAGGTGAACTGGTTCTGGACCAGTTCGTCGCTGCCCAGCAGGGTGGTGGGGAAGAAAGCGTAGAAGTGGTGGTTGTTCGAGGGGACGTTGTCGACGTACGTCAGCAAAGCCCTGCCGGTGTTGGTGACTTGTATGCGTTTTTTGTCGCCGTTGATCCACACGGAGTCTGTATTTTGCCAGTAGGTCTTGAGCCCGGAGATCAGGGCTTTGGATCCGCCCGGCTCCTCGGCCACGTCGAGGGCGAAGGTCTTGAAGTGGCCGTTGGCGTCAGCCGGCCGGTTGTCGGCCTCTTTCACGCAGGAGGCCAGGGGCAGCAGCAGGGCCGCTGCCATCGCAAGTGCTATTGTTCGGTGTTTCATAAGGATTGTCGTTGTTTTTAGTTTGAAAGGGTTAGTAGTTCCAGACCGAGCCGCCTTCGGTGCGGTCGTTGGTGGAGATGAGTCCGGTGCCGTTGGCATAGAGGTTGACAGAGCCGGTCAGCTCCTGGTTCAGATCGATGGTGGCGTTGATTTGCATATTGCGCACGATGTCGCGGTTGAGGGTGGCGGTGCGCTCCAGTATGAGGGGGGAGGTCTCGGTGGTGCCGGGCTTTGTCAGGGTGCAGTAGAAGGTGAAGTAGAGTGTGGACGGGGCCTTCACCGGCGGGATGGGTATGGCGAAAGGAATCCAATCGGTGGAGTAGGAAAAGTCCTTTTTGTAAGGGATGACGGAAACGCTGCGCCTGCTATCCTCCGTGGTTTCCGGCACGTCGGGGATGGTGACGGAGCAGTCGGCATTGAGGCGCACCTCGCGCCATCCGTTGAGGGGATAGCGGTCGCTGGTGACGCAGACGGAGTCGAGGCGCGCTTCGTAGAGTTTGTAGGTGTTGTCGTTTGTGTCGAGGAAGATCATGTTGTTGCGGCACTTCAACATGATGGCCGCGCTGAGGTGCTGGAAGACCACCGTCTCGCTCTGCACGCTCTCCGAGGTGTAGACTTGGTTGTAGGGCTTGGAAATTGACACAAGCGGAATACCGTAGCTCTCGTTGGTGCTGCGATCGTATTCGTACACCCGGCTATACCAAACATTTATGGGGTAGCCTTGGGGATAGAGGTCCAGGCGGTAGAACTGGGGGTCCCAGTCGTCGTAATCTGTGAAACTTTCTTTGAACTCATAAACAAAGCCTATCATATAGTCATCTTCGGGGATGAGGATGTCCTCGTCAATCGTTATAGGCGCTCCCCAATGCCCAGCAGTCAGTGTGGTTGCTATACCATTGAAGGAAAGCTCGTCGTAATCTGGGTTTAGATAGGTGTATCCGTTCTCATCCATCCAGACCTTGGCGCCCGAGGCGTGGTTTTCCATCACGATGTAGGGGCGGCGGTAGCCCTCTTTGCGGGGCTCGCGTTCAGGCTTGCCCGGCTCCTTGCCGCACGAGGCCAGCAGGAGCAGGCCTGCCAGCGGGAATAAGATTCTCTTTTTGTCCATCTTTGGGTTTTTTGATGCTTAATTCATAATTTATATAACTCGCAATGTTCCGTCTACCAGCTCCAGACATCGGAAGCGTTGAATTGGTCGCGCTGCTCCGAGATGCGGGCGTTGTCCTGCCCGCCGCCCTCCTCCAGGAATTCAAAGATGCGGGCACGATCACCCGAGCCGGCGAATCCGCGTTCGGTACGGAAGCTGACCGCCGTCAGGCGCGGCGCTTCGTAGCGTTGTTTCTCGTTGTCGTTTTGTTTCATGCGTTGTGTGTTTTAAGTTATTAATTATTTATGAATCATTAATTTTTGTCTACACGGCAAAACCGCCCCCGCCCCGCTGCATTGCAGGGGGAAGGGGATTGGGAAATAAAATAGTTCGGAAAGAGGACGATAAAGCCCCACCAGGCGGAAATTCCAACTGGGATTAGCGTCGCAGGGGGGGGGGGGGTACTCTCCTCATTATCAGTATGTTATGTGTATTGCCTATCGTGGCAACCTAGTGGCAAAGATACGGATTTTTTTTAAATTGCCGGATTTTTTTTTACATTTCTTTCTTTTCGCTGTATACATCGAGCGCCACCACCGCGGCCGTGAAGGCCCAGAAGGGGACGGAAAGCTTGTCGGTATCGAGAAAGTTGTTGAACACGCCGTGGACATAGTAGGTCAGCAGCGAGAGCGTGAACGCCAGCGCCATACGCCCCACGGCGGGGTCTTTGGCCGTGCGGTAGACGCGCACGCCGGTAACGAAGGTGGTCAGGAAGAGCGCCGCCACCAGCAGTGTGCCGGGCACGCCCTGCTCGGTCAGCGGGCCTATGTATTCGCTGTGCGCGTTGCCCAGGTCGCCGGCGTTGGTGCTGATGGTGCTGAGCTGGTAGGAGCGCTGGTAGCTGGCGTAGAGGAACTGGTAGGTGCCCGGACCGGTGCCGGTTACGGGGCGCTCGCCCCACATGCGCAGCGCCGCCGCCCAGCGGTTGAGGCGCTCGAGGTTGGAGGCGTCGGTCGAGATGTTGGAGATGCTCTTCACCTGGTCGGCCAGGGTGTAGGAGGAGTCCTGCGTGTTTTTCTCCAGGCGGTAGAGCACGTCGCCCTGGTAGGCGAAAAAGCCGCCCACCCCCAGCGCGAAGAGCAGGATCATCCACTTGACTTTCATGCCCATACGGATCAGTACATAGACCCCGATGGCGCCCACCACGCTGATCCAGGCCGCGCGGCAGTAGGAGAAGAACAGGCCCGTGCAGAGCAGCGCCAGAAGGGTGAGTGCCAATACGGAGTGAAAGGGAGAGAAAGGGAGTGAAGGGGAGTGAGAGGACAAATGTTCACGAGTTTTGGTCGACGAAACTATCGTCCTTTCACTCCCTTTCACTCCATTCTCACTCCCTCTCACTCCCCCCAGCACAAAGTACACCGCCGCCGGCAGCATCAGCGCGATGGCGCAGCCGTAGGCCGTGTGGTCGTTGTAGAAGGGCTTCATCACGCGGTGCAGGGTTTGAAGGTCGCTGAAGTTGCCCAGCGTCTTCGAGGTGGCAATCAGTATCACCACGCCCAGCCCGATGGCGTAGGCCCAGAAGAACTGGCGGATGCGCCGCCGCTGGCGGAAGATCTGTGCCGAGGCGTAGAAGAACGGCAGCACGAACCAGAGGCGCGCCAGGGTGTACTTGACCGACACCCACGGCAGTTCCGAGGTGGCCGAGGTGACGGCCATCCACGCCAGCGAGGCGGTGAGCAGCAGCGTTACGGGGTGCCGCAGCAGGCGCCGGTCGTAGTCGCGCTCGGCCAGCACGCGGAAGATGAACACGGCCGAGAAGAGAATCATCATCGGCTCCACCGGCATCGACAGCTCCATGCCCGGCAGCAGGGCCATATTGATGGCGAAGGGCGTCAGCAGGGCCATGCAGAGCAGCGCCGTCTCGAGGCGCATCACCACCAGCCACACCGCCAGCAGCGCCGCCGGCACCAGGGCCACCATGGCGTTGCCCCTGTACCACAGGGCGAACGCCTCGGCCGCGATGAAGGCCAGCGTAACGGCCAGGGCCGTCAGCAGCCGTGCATGGCTAGTGAACCATCCGCGCAAGGGGCTAGTCCTCCTTTTTGACGAAAAGCAGCAGGGCGAAGATGCACACCACCACCGCGCCCAGCATGCCGCCCAGCATGATGAGCAGCCGCTTGGGGTAGGCTTTCTTGTCGGCCGGGGTGGCGGTGTCGACGCTGTATTTGTAGCTGACCGTCAGCCCCTTGTCCACCGTGGTCTGCGTCGAGCGGGTCTGCAGGTCGGCCAGTTGCTCGCACTTGTCGGCAATCAGCTTGGTGCGCCAGGGGGTGGCCGGCAGCTGCGACAGCGAGTCAATCTCGCGCTCCATCGCGGTGCAGACCTCCACCATCACCTCGGCGGCCGACTCGGCGCGGTCGCTGTGTATGTCGTGGCAGAGCGTGTCGTACATCGCGGCGATGTAGTTGGCTATGTCCGCCGCCCACTGCGCATCCTGGTCCAGGACGCCGATTTCGACCCCGAGGAAGTCGGTGCGGCGCACCGTGATGTTGCTCTTGTACTGCACGTCCAGCTTGTGCTGCCGGTGCTGGTGGTCGGCCGGGATGCCGTAGTGCTCCATCAGGTTGAAGTGTTCGCACACAGCCTGCTGCATGCGCTTCGAGCTCAGTATCTGGATGGCGTACTCGCAGTCGCGCTCGATGCCGTAGTCCATGAAGTCGAGGCTGTAGTGGTAGCCCATGATGGCCTTCGAGAGGCGGTTCGAGTTGGTGGGGAAAATGACGGCCGACGACTTGTAGAGCGGCTTGATGAGGAAGGCCGCCACCGTCGAGGCCGCCAGCGCCACCACGGCCACCGCCGTCAGCAGCTTCCACCAGCGGCGGAAGAAACGCACCGTGGCGGCGTGGTCGTAGGCATTGCTCAGCGAAGTGTTCTGTTCTTGCATCTTTCAGTCTGTTTTAATGGTCAAAAAGCATCCCTATAACGTCTCCGTGCCTCGTTTAGTATACCTCCTCCAAAGTTTTTTATTTATAGTTTCGATAATCAAGGAGAAAATCTTCAACAAGCGGCGTGGATTTTCTGGAAAAAAAAGTCACCAAAAACCCGAAAAACGCCCCAAAATCGCCAGATTGCAACTGGCTGATAATAAGTGGATAAGAGGTATCCTCTTCTTCTCCCCTTTTTATCCTCTTTTTCCTCTCCTGCATATCGTCGGGTGGATGGGTGGGGAGGGACTATAAAGCGGAAGCGCCTGAACGGCGCATTGGCTCCGTAGGCGCTTTTGGTTGAAAACAGTATTCAGTATAGATGCGGATGGCCGTAGTTGCCCTAAAAACCGACTGAAAGGGGGGGGGCTACAGGCTGAGGGCTTCTGCGGCGTAGAGGGGGTAGTTGGTCATCCAGCTTTGCTCGCGGAAGGGGGACATGGAGAGACGTATGCCGTGCAGGCCCTCGTTGGCTTCCACGAACAGGCGGAGGCTTTTGGACTGCAGGTTGTCTTCGGCATTCACCTCGATGGGCGTGACCTTGTCGCCCTGCTGCACAAGGAAGTCGATTTCGCCACGCGAATTGTCGGCCGACCAGTAGTAGATGCGGTTTTCGTCGGCAAGCCGCAGTTGCTGGAACGCGTATTGCTCGGCCAGTGCGCCTTTCCTGCATGTCGCGGGTGTCCGCGAAAGCCTGCACCACCTCGGGCATGCCGCCGACGAAGTAGTACTGCCGCAGCAGGTCTCCCAGTTGTGTGGCGTAGGGCGCGAGGGCCTCCCATTGCCCGTGGCGGATGGCCTGCACAAACTGCCCCTTCCCCATGGCATCTGAAAAGTGTAATCGGGTGTCAAAAACTGCGACTGAAAAGTGTAGTGCGAGGGGTGGGGGAGGGGGTTATTGGGCGGAGTGGAAGACGACGGTGAGGTTGCCGACGAAGAGTTTGACGGCGATGGCGAGGAGGATGACGCCGAAGAATTTGCGCAGGACGAAGACAATCTCGCCGCCGAGGACGCGCTGCAGCTTGGGCAGGAAGGCGAGGACGAGGTAGTCGAGGACGATGTTGAGCAAGAGGCCGAGGAGGATGTTGATGGTGGCGTACTCGGCGCGGAGCGAGAGGAGTGCGGTCAGTGCGCCGGGGCCGGCGATGAGCGGGAAGGCGACGGGGACGATGCTGGCGCCGGAGCCTACGCTTTCGTTCTTGATGAATTCGCGGCCCATGATCATTTCCAGCGCCAGGAGGAAGAGGACCACGGCGCCGGCCACGGCGAAGGCGGCGATGTCGATGGAGAAGAGTCGCAGCAGTCCCTCGCCGGCGAAGTAGAAGGCGATGAAGAGGCCGAGGGCCACGGCGGTGGCTTTCAGGGGTTTGATGTGTTTGCCTTGCTCTTCCATGCCGATGAAGATGGGGATGGAGCCGGTGATGTCGATGATGGCGAACATCACGATGAAGGCGCTGAGGATTTCGACGAAGTTGATCTGGGTGAGCATGGGTGGTAGTGTTTAACGTGTTGGTTTGTACTGTGATACGGTGGTTGCGGGGTGCAAATCGGGTTTGCAAAGATACGTTTTTTTTCTCGTATGTGAGTTTTTTTTGCTACTTTTGCAGTCTAAAACGTATCAACATAAAAACGACAATATCATGCAAGGGAATTTCACCTACCACAATCCGACCAAGTTGCACTTCGGCGAAGAGGCGATGAAGCACCTGGCCGGCGAGTTGAAGAACTACGGGCCCACCGTGATGCTCAGCTACGGCGGCGGCTCAATCAAGAGGAACGGCATCTACGACGCCGTGATGGCCGCCTTGAAGGAGGCTGGCAAGACGGTGGTCGAGGACGCGGGCGTTATGCCCAACCCGACCTATGAGAAGGTGCAGGGGGGATGCGCGCTGGTGCGCGACCACAAGGTGGACCTCATCCTGGCCGTGGGCGGCGGGAGCACCATCGACTATGCCAAGGCCGTGAGCGCCAGCGCCTACTGTGAGGAGGACGCTTGGGAGAAATACTGGGTGAAGCAGGGCTGGCCCTCGTGTCAGGTGGTGCCCATCGGCAGTGTGCTCACCATGGTGGGCACCGGCAGCGAAATGAACGGCGGCAGCGTGATCACCAACCGCAAGGCCGGATTCAAGCTGGGCAAGGTGTTCGGGCCGGACCTCTATCCGAAGTTCACCATACTGAACCCGCGGTTCACGATGACGGTGCCGCAATACCAGATGGTGGCGGGCTTTTTCGACATCATGAGCCACCTGATGGAGCAGTACTTCGCGGGCAAGGCCGACTGCACGACGGACTACCTGATCGAGGGGCTGATGCGCTCGCTGGTGCACAGCAGCCGCATCGCTGCCAAGAACCCGCAGGACTACGAGGCGCGGGCCAACATCATGTGGACCGCCACCTGGGCGCTGAACACGCTGCTCAAGATGGGCAAGGGCGGCGACTGGGAGGTGCACCAAATAGGGCACGCCATAGGCCTGGTGACCGACGCCACGCACGGCATGACGCTGGCTGCGGTGAGCCTGCCGTACTACCGCCACGTGATGCGCGACGGGCTGCACCAGTTCAAGCGTTTCGCGCTGAATGTGTGGGGCGTGCGCCCCGAGGGCAAGAGCGACGAGCAGGTGGCCACCGAGGGTCTGCAGTGCCTCGAGGCGTGGATGAAAGAGATTGGCCTCGTGATGCACTCGAAGGAGCTGGGCGTCACGGAGGCGAACCTACAACGTGTGGCCGACGCGGCGCTCATCCTGCCGGTGGGCTACCGCACCCTGACGCGCGAGGAGGTGGTGGAGATACTCACCGAGAGCCTGTAGCGTCCACTTCGACCATATCGCCATGCTGGCGGAAGTGTTCCGCCAGCTCGCGGTAGAAGCGGTGGCGGCTCAGCGTGCGGATGTTCCCTACGACGATGAGTTTCATGCGCGCGCGAGTCATGGCGACGTTCATGCGGCGCAGGTCGCGCAGGAAGCCTATCTGCCCCTCGGCGTTGTCGCGCACGAGGCTGATGACTATCACGTCGCGCTCCTGCCCCTGGAAGCCGTCGACGGTGCCGACAGAGATGTGGCGGCGCAGTCGGCGGAAGTAGTGCTGCATCTTCAGCAGGCGCCGTATCAGGCGTGCCTGGCCGCGGTAGGGCGTGATGATGCCGAAGTCGATGCGCTCGCTCTCAATCTTTTGCGGCGAAATCATCTCGATGTAGTCGCGCAGTGTGTGGATGACCAGGCGCGCCTCTTCGGCATTGGTCAGGCTGCTGGTGCGGGTGCGCGATTCCGAACTGTCGGCGGCGAGCAGCGAGGTGTCGAGCCACATCAGCGGCGTGTCCAGCGGACTGACCTGTCGCTGCGCCGCCTCGGGTGCCGCCTGCAGCCGGCCGTGGTAGAACCAGCGCGAGGGGAACGCCATGATCTGCTCGTTCATGCGGTATTGCGTGGTCAGCAGGGAGACACATCGCGGATGCAGCGCCACCACCTTCTCCATCAGTGTCTTGGCCAGGCCGCCTTTGGCCGCCTCGAGGCTCTTCACCGTGGGTGGCAGCTGCTGGTGGTCGCCGCCCATGACGACGCGGTCGGCCTTCAGGATGGCCGCCCAGCAGGCGGGTTCCAGCGCCTGGGCTGCCTCGTCGATGAAGAGGGTGCTGAAGCGGCGGCGCTCCATCAGGCGATAGGCGCTTCCGATGAGGGTGCAGCTGACCACGCGCGCCTCGTCGAAGAGGTCGGCGTTGATTTTGATTTCCAGCTCGGTCTGTCGGTTGCGCAGGCGTTGGGCACGCTCGCCGCTGGCCCCTTCGCGCAGCGCCTTGCGGATGTTCCACAGCTCGTGGTAGTCGGCATGGGCGGCATAGCGGCGCTCATAGCTGCAGTCGAGCATCTCGTCGCTCATCCTCAACGGATTACCAACACGCAACACATGCACCGAACGACGCATCAGCTGCTCGCTGATCCAGTCTACAGCGGCGTTGCTCGAGGCGCATACAAGCACCTGCGTCTCGCGCTGGAGGGTCTCGATGATGGCTTCCACGAGGGTGGTGGTCTTGCCGGTGCCGGGCGGGCCATGGATGATGCTGACCTCCTGGCATTCAATCACTTTCTGTATGGCATCCTGCTGGCTGACGTTGAGCCAAGGGAAAGAAACTCGCGGCAGCTGTCGGAAAGCCGGCTGCGCGCGGCCGAGCAGCACGTCGCGCAGGCGCACAAAGCGCTCGTCCTCACGGCGTTCGGCTGCGGCAAGCGCTTCGGTCATCACGCGGAACGAGGTGTTGTCCACCCCCAGCTGCACCCCAAGCAGGTGGCGTTCGGCCAGGGCGCGCAGGCTCTGCATCGCGGCCTGCGAGGGCACCGAGAGGGTCATCCAGCCGTCGCCCACGCGCTCCACATAGCACTGGTGCGGCACCTCACGCACGCCGTAGGCATCGGTCGGGTAGAAGAGGGTCACGGGGTGCCCGGGCTCGAACTCCAGCTCGGCCTCGTCCTCGGCTACGTCGAAACGCAGGTCCAGCGTCAGTTGGTTCAACGCGTTGCGACCGCTGTTGCCCAGCGTCACCGGGTAGCGGCAGGCCGGCTCGCGGATGCTGCCCGTCGGGCTGGCTCCGCGCTCGGACATGCTGCGCTGGTAGGCGCGCCGCTCTTCCTCGAGCTCGCAGGCCACCAGCTCGCGCTGCCGGCTGAAGTATGTGCTGACGTTCTCCACGCCTATTTCCTCTGTTTTTCTTCTTTCAGCGGCCCGTCGGAGACGAGTTTGGTGTCGTAGCCGATGTTTTTCATACCCTCTTGGAGGCCCTTGACGTCGGTCTTGCGCGGGTCGTAGGTGATGGTGACATGCTGTTTCTCGAGGTCGGTCTCCACCTTGCGGACGCCTTTCTCGAAGCGCATGTTCTTTTTGATTTTGGTCTCGCACTTTTGGCAGTGCATTTGGGGGGTGGGGGTGAAGACGGCCACGCGGTAGGGGGAGGAAGAGAGAAGAGAGGTGTGAGGAGCGAGGAGTTGGGCGGGGGCCATCAACAGGGCCATGAGGGCTATCAAAATGCTGTGTTTCATAATCATTTCAATTTTCAATTTTCAATTCAAAAAGAGGTTCTCAGGCCGGCGTAGGCCATGATGCCGTGGACGGGTCCCCAGACGAGGGTGGGGTCGAACCCGGGGGCGTAGGGGTCGGCCGGGGCGATGACGGGGGTGGGCTGGCGGTAGTTGGTGAGGTTTTCGCCGCCGATGTAGAGCGAGAAGTGGCGGAACTCGCGCGTGATCTGCAGGTTGATTTGCGGGTAGGCGGGGAATTCGTCGTCCCACGAGGGAGTGCCGTCGGCGGTGGTGTAGGCCTTGGGCATGCGTCCGCCGCCGTTGAGTGCAAGGGTGAGGTCGACCTGCCAGATGCCCATGAGGGGTTTCCATCCGAGGGTGAGAAGGCCTTTGTAGCGGCTCTGGAGGGGTTTTTCGAGGAGCTGGCCGTCGTAGGTGCAGCGCACGTGGTTGAGGCGGAAGGCGGCCAGGAGGTTGAGCTCGTCGGTGAAGTCGTAGCTGGCGTCGAACTGCAGCGTGTGGCTATAGGAGTCGCCGTCGAGGTCGTGGATGCGCAATTGCGTGGGGTCTTCGTAGTTGAGGACGGCCTGGTGGAGGAAGCCGGTGTAGTGGTACTCGGCGTTGAGCTGCAGGTTGCGCTCGCCGACGGGGATGTAGAGGGTGGCGGAGATGCCTGTGTTCCAAGCTTCTTCCTGCGGCAGGAGGGAGTCGCACAGGAGGGTGCGGCCGGAGGCGAGGAGGTAGTGGTGCTCGGCCAGGGCGTGGGGGGTGCGGTAGCCCTTGCCTGCGGAGGCGCGGAGGGTGAGGTGGTCGGAGGGAAGCCACTTGAGGTGGAGGCGGGGGGTGAGGTAGGTGCGCTCGTAGAGGGTGCTGTGGTCGAGGCGGAGACCGGCCATGGCGGTGAATTTATACGAGGGCTTGTAGGTGTACTGCGCGTAGGCGCCGGGGGTGTACTCGGTAGTTTGGAGGTTGGAGGTTTGAGGTCGGAGGTCGGAGGTTTGAGGTCGGAGTCGGTCGTCGAGGCGGTCGGCGTTGAGGCTGAGGCCGGTGGAGAGGCTGTGGTCGGCGTTGAATTCGTGCTCGAGCACCAGTTGGGAGCTGAAGTTCAGCTGGTTGTTGGCATAGCTCTTGGGGCCGAAAGTGCCGTCGAGGGAGTAGAGGCTGCCGTTGGCCAGGAGGGCGATGTTGGTGTTGTGCTCGTGGTCGAGGAGGAAGGCGTGCTTCATGTAGGCCTCGGCGCGGCGGGCGTCGAGGAGGATGTGGAAGGGGTTGGCGACGTGGTCCACCTGGCCGCCTTCGCGCCGCTCCTGCAGGAAGCCCAGGCCGGCGTGCATGATGTAGCGGCCGTGGGAGTATTTCCAGCGGTTCATCAGGTGGAGCTGTCGCAGGGCCGGCGAGTCGAGCCAGTGGTCGTCGTTGTCGTCGTGGTGGCCGAAGTCGTGCTCGTAGTGGGCCAGGATGACGGTGCTGAGGTGGTGGTTGAGGTGGCGGTTGAAGGCGGCGTTGAACTCGGTCTTGAGGCGGCTGTCGCCGTAGAGGTTGAGGCTGAGGGCGGGGTCGTCCTCGGGCTTGAGGTATTCGACGTTGATTTGGCCGGTGATGCTTTGGGGTCCGTTCTTGACGCTGGAGGCGCCCTTGCTGACGGAGATGCTCTTCATCCAGGCGCCGGGCACGTAGCCGAGGGCGTAGGGGAGGGTGGCGCCGGTGGAGGCGGGCTGCCCTTCGGTGAGCATCTGGACGTATTGGCCGCTGAGGCCGAGGAGTTTGATTTGGCGAGCGCCGACGGCGGCGTCGTTGTAGTTGACGTCGACCGAGGGGTTGGTGACGAAGCTTTCGCCGAGGTTGCAGCATGCGGCGCGGAAGAGCTCGGCCTGGCCAATGTGGTGCCCGTTCTCGGCGCCGCCGAGGCGGCTCATGCCTTCGGCACGGGCCTGGATGGAGACTTCGCCGAGGGTGGAGGTGCGGACGCTGTCCGTCTGCTGTGCCGCGAGGCTGCCGCACAGCCCCACACATGCACACAGCATGAATGTTTTTTTCATTGAAGTGGTTGATTTAGTGGTAAGTGTACTGAAAGTGTCTGCTGCCCTCTCTCGGAAGGAGAGGGGCTGGGGGCGAGGCTCGTTCAGACACGCATCACCATTGAGTGCCGCCCTATGGGTGGCGGCAGGCTGGAGGTCAGGGGTTGGAGGTCGGAGGTCGGGGGGAGAGGGTGGGGGATATGGTGCAGTTCGTACAGTTCATTGAGTTCGGCTACCATCTGGTCGGTCGGGACTTCGAGGGTGGCGGCCACGTCGCTGTCGGACATCTGGAGGATGTTGACGGTCATGCAGCTGCGGTCGGTCCCGCAGCATCCTTCGTCGAGGGGGAGGATGAGGCTGGTGTCGCCGGAGCAAGCACAGGTCATCAGCCCCACGCCTCCTGCTCCGAAGAACATGACAATCAGCGTGGTAGCGGCGATTACGATATGTGCCAACTGCTTCATTCAGGTTGCAAAGGTATAAAATAA
>CACWPQ010000006.1 GCA_902762805.1 uncultured Bacteroidota bacterium
TCAACTTCACCGACAGCGACCCCAAAGGGCTGCTTGTGCGCACACAAACCATCGCCGCCGGCTGCTATTCCGAAGCCATCTATCCCATCCTGCCCCGCATCAACCCCAAAGCCGGCTTTGTCATCTCCGAGAAAGTGCTCTGCGACGACGGCGAGACCACCATCACCGACACCACCTCGGGCGACAACCGTCGCGTGTGGTCGTTCCTGCCGGCCAATGCACCCGAAGGCGACACCAATTTGGTGCCGTGGAACAGCGATGCCTCCACCATCGTGCGCTCGTTCACCCATGCCGTCGAACCCATCCAGTTGCAAGTCTACAACGGCCTCTACACCATCTACCGCGGCGACACCTCGTGGTGCAACGCCGTGGCGCGCGACACGGTGGCCGTCTTCCTCCACCCCGAACTGGAGGTGACGGGCGACACCATCGTCTGTGCCGGCAGCCGCACCGACGCCACGGTGCGCGCTGTGGGCGTGGAAGGGTGCACCTACGAGTGGTCGCTCACCCCCGGCCAGGTGACCGGCGGCCTGCCGGCAGGCCCGACGCTGCAAGTGGTGCCCTATGCCGACAAGGCTACCTACTACGTCAAGGTCACCAGTCCCCAGGGGTGTGTGGCGTGGGACAGCATCCATGCTTACTTGGTGCGTCCCAAACTGGCCATTGTGCCACCCGACGGACGCATCTGTCCCGACATGACGGCCACCCTCATCGGCTCCGATGCCGACCACTATTCGTGGACCGCCTCGCCCGCCGACCCCTCGCTGGCCGGGCAGGAGAATAATGCCCAGATTACCGTCTCGCCAACGGTGACTACCACCTATACGATGATAGGTCATGGCACTAACGACTGTGATGCCACGCCGCTTACAGAGAAGGTGACCGTCGTCCCGCTGCCAGTCCCCGAGGTAAAGGTGACGCCAGGCTACATCGACTCCGACAATCCCACGGTGACATTGCGAGACGCTTCGCGCTACAGCATACAGTCGGAATGGGCCTTCGAGGACGGAGCCGCAGCCACAGGCCGCGAGGTGAAGCATACCTTTGACGGAGTCATAGGACGCGATTCGATGGGGGTGGTACTCACCGCCTACAACGAGCTCCAATGTGCTATCCAGTATCCCTTCGCCATCCCGGTCAACCTCTTCACCGCCTGGTTCCCCAACGCATTCACCCCTGGCTCGCAGGACGACAACGCCTACTTCTCGTTCTTCTCTATCAACGACTACGAGTACTTCCACATTTACATATATAACCGCCGCGGCGAACTGGTCTATGAGTCGGACGACGTCAAGTTCCGCTGGGACGGCACACGTCTCAAAGATGGAGAACCTCTGGAACAGGGTACCTATGTCTATACCTGCCGTTTCCGCAAGCCTGGCAGCACGGTGCTAAACAGCCACTATGGTTCGGTTACCCTCATACGCTAGATGACGGACAAACTGACACTCCTCCGGCGCCACTGGGGCTACGACAGCTTCCGCCCCACGCAGGAGGAGATCATAGACTCTGTGATGCAGGGCCACGACACGTTGGCCCTGCTTCCTACCGGTGGAGGCAAATCGCTCTGCTACCAGCTGCCCGCCTTGATGCTCGATGGGCTATGCCTTGTGGTTTCGCCTCTGATAGCGCTGATGAAAGACCAAGTGCAACAGCTGAATGCCAGACGCATCAAAGCTGCCTGCATCGTCAGCGGAATGAGTAGCGAAGCCGTCAGCGGTGTGCTGAACAATGCCCTCTCGGGGGCCATCAAGTTGCTATATGTCAGCCCTGAACGACTTCATCAAAGGATGTTCATCGAACACCTTAGGCGCATGAAAGTGTCGCTCATAGCTGTCGACGAGGCCCACTGCATCTCGCAGTGGGGCTACGATTTCCGCCCGCCGTACCTCGACATTGCATCTATTCGCCCCTACCATCCCAAGGCACCCATCATTGCCCTCACCGCCACAGCCACCCCCAAAGTGGCCGACGACATCTGCTTGCAACTGCAGATGCATTCATGTCGACGATTTCAATCCAGCTTCATCCGGCCCAATCTCTTCTATCGCGTATACCACGATGGCGATAAAAAACACCGTCTGCTGCAACTGATAGTCAAAATAGGCGGCTCAGGCATCGTCTACACCCGTAGCCGGCGTGGGACACAAAGCGTAGCCGAGTTGCTGCAGGTGCAAGGCATTAGCGCCACCTACTACCATGCAGGCCTTGATGCACGCGAGCGCGACGCCCGGCAGATGAGCTGGATGCGAGGCGAGTGCAGCGTCATGGTGGCCACCAACGCTTTCGGCATGGGTATCGACAAGCCTGATGTGCGCTATGTGATACACCTTGACCTTCCCGATTCACTCGAAGCATATTTCCAAGAGGCCGGACGTGCCGGGCGCGACGGTCTGCCTTCCTATGCCATCATGCTTTGCAACGAGGGCGACGCCAAGCAACGCCTCCGCGACATCGGCCAAGACTTCCCGTCACTGCGTTTCATACGCAACGCATATCGAGCCCTCTGCAACTATTACCGCTTACCCGTTGGGAGTGGATCCGAATCACGATTTGACTTCGAATTCGAACAGTTCTGCCGCAACTATAACCTAGCTCCGCGGGAGTGCTATAGTGCGCTGCGTTTCCTCGAACGCGAAGGACTCATCAGCATGCCTGACCACGAAAACACGGTCTCAACTCTCTATATTCCCATCGCACGCGACCAGCTTTACCGATTCCAAGTAGACTACCAACGACTAGGACATCTCCTCGAGCTGCTCATGCGCATGTATCCCGGGGTGCTGAGCGAGGAAGTAAATATTGACGAGCGCAAGATAGCACAACGCGCTGACACAGAGACCTCGGAGGTGCGCTCGATGCTGACACGGTTGAAGGAGATGCATATTGTAGACTATCGTCCACGAACCGACAAGCCACAAATCATCTTCCTCTCTCCTCGTATCGATGAAAATCTCATCTACCCACGCCAGCATAGCTACGACCAACTCCAACTGGCCGCAGAACAACGTCTTGAGACCGTGGTGCGATACGTGATGCAAACCGAACGTTGTCGCAGTCGGTACCTCGTAGAATACTTTGGCGAACAAACGGAAAGCAACTGTGGAAACTGCGATATATGTCGCCACCGGACTTCTCCTGCACAAAACATTGAGCAAGAAATCCGTCTCCAGCTACAGAATGGACCGTTATCCATACCGCATCTTACAGCACTTCTATCATCCGAGGGGATAGACGACGCAACCCCAGTGCTGCGCCAAATGATGGACCGTAGCGAGGTGGAGTTAGATGCCGATTTGAGAATTCGTTTGACCTAAATCTTCTTCAATTCCGCATAAAGCCGAGGCACAGGCAGACCGACTACATTGTAGTAGCAACCCTCGATGGCTGTAACGCCTACCATGCCGATCCACTCTTGTATGCCGTATGCACCCGCTTTGTCGAAAGGGCGGTAGGTATCGACATAGTAAACAAGGTCATCTTCGTTCAGAGGTGCAAAGTGAACATGGGTACACTCTATGAAAGAGGTTTCGCGCGCATGCGTGCGTAGGCAGACGCCGGTGTAGACCTCGTGCTTGTCGCCTGCAAGGGAGCGGAGCATGCCGAGGGCCTCCTCGCGAGTGCGAGGTTTACCCAACACCTGGCCGCGGTGTACCACAACAGTGTCAGCTGTGATGAGCACCTGGTCGTCAGCCAGATTTTCTGCGGAGAATGCATTGGCCTTGAGGCGTGAGAGGTAGCCAGCCACCTCAGACGCAGGCACAGCATCGGGAATGGTTTCCTCGACGTCCAGTGTAATGTAGTCAATAGGGTAACCCAGTTCGGCCAACAACTGGCGGCGACGAGGGGACTGGGAAGCCAGCAGGAGTCTCATTTCACCTCCTGCCCCCGTTTGAATTGGGCCTTGTAAACTTCGCGCCCGCCATCATACCAGCTCCACTTGCCGTCCTTCTCGCCGTCTACAAACTGACCCTTTTCCACCGGGGCACCAGCTTCGTTGTAGCGTTCATATTTGCCGTGAAGTGTACCGTTTTGGAAGTTTTGGCGTATCTCAACCTTGCCGTTGGGATAGTAACGGACTTCCTCGCCATGCTTCTCATCATCAAGGTAGTGGATGATATAGCGAGTGGTGCCGTCATCGTAGAGGCCGCGCCACTCGCCGTCCTTGGCGCCGGCGGCGAAGGTGCCGTAGTAGTCGACTTTGCCGTCCTCATACCATGCGGTCCATTTGCCGTCCTCGTGGCCATCCTTGTAGAGCCCTTCGTGCAGTTTGCGGCCACTCTCGTAGTAGGTGGTCCAGAGGCCTTCGCGCTTGCCGTTGGCATAGTGGCCTTCGCGCCAACGCTCGCCGGTCTCGTAATAGTAGGTCCAGCGGCCAGTCTCGCGGCCTTTAGTGTAGGTGCCTTTGATGCCCACTTTGCCTGTGGAGTGCCAATAGTAGATCCATTCGCCCTCTTTCTCTCCGTCGACAAGGTGGCCCGTCATGTCGGGTTTGCCGTTGGTGAGGTACCAGGTGGCTTCGCCTTGCAATTCGTCGTGTAGGTAGGTGCCGCTGAAGCGCATGACGCCGTTGCGGTGCCATTGTGTGGTCTTGCCTTCGCGACTACCGTCGACGTAGGTGAATTCTTTTTCTTTCTGTCCGTTGTCGTGCCACGACTGGTAGAGACCCGTTCGCTTGCCGTCCTGCACGCTGACCTCGCTCTTGAGGTCGCCATTGCGGTGCCAGGAGCGGGATGTTCCGTTCGAGTAGCACTCCTCGGCCATGCGGGAACCATCCTTGTAGTAGGTGGTCCAGATGCCGCTGCGCTCGCCGTTTTGGTAGGAGCCCTGCTGGGAGAGTTTGCCGTTGGGGTACCACCAGTTCCAGGTGCCTGTGCGGCGACCCTGTGAGTCGAGGGTACCTTCGACCTGCAGCTGGTCGGAGTTATCGTATTTCTTTTGGTAACGGCTTTGGGCCGCCAGGAAGAGTGGCAGCATCAGGGCCACGAGGGCGATGCAGGCTTGTTTTTTCATAGACTCTATTCCGAATATACAAACACTATTTTGGGCGACAAGGTGGTGTCGGCTGTCCCATTGATGATGGCGTGGCTGGTGGTGTGGCGACGCGAGTAGAGGAGGAGTTGCATGCCTGGATCGAAGCCCTGACGCAGCATACCCTGCAGGTGCTGGGTGACTCTCAGGCGGTAGTAGCCTTGGTCGGCATTGTAGGTTCCATCGTAGCTCGCGAGGTTGTAGATATCAAGCATATCATTGATGTAGCCCAGGCTGTCGCTGGTCACCTTTTTGTAAGCCAGTATTCGGTCCGGGAGCATTGCGGGGGTCTCGGCCAACGGGAGGCGGAGCTCGGCATGGTGGACTACGGCCGTGGGGTGTTGGCTGTGGAAGGCGCGAATGGCGGTGTCGAAATCGATGTGGATGCAGTGTCCACCAAGGGGTTCCATGTAGAGGCGATTGGTACCGCCGATGCTGTCCGATGCAGCGAAAATGGTACCCGAGTAGTCGTGAGTATACTGGTTGAAATGGGCGGCACCGCCACCGATGAGGAAGTCATAGGTGCCACTGCGGTCCTCGCCATCGAAGTTGTAGTGATAGTAGACGGTGATACATGTAGCGGTGGTGGAGAGGTCGATACTCATCATGCCGTTGTCGGAGCCTTCGGCCACACGGATGCGTAGCCCCTTGAAGTGGGTAGCAAAGTTGGCTGCTGAATCGGCCTGCGTCAGGTGGGGCAGCACCGAGCGGTCGAGCATCAGTCGCACAACGCTGTCGGAGTAACTGATATTCACGTAGTCATCGAAGAACAGTGTACTCTCATCCACAGGGAGTTCATCGGTGGCGTAGTATTTTTTGTCTGATTCGACGGGCTCGGCCAGCTGCTTGATTTCGATGTGCATGCGATAGGTGGCAGACGTGTCGGGATGCAGTTGGTGTTTTACCAGGCTGAGGACCACGGAATCTATCACGACGGAGTCGAAGTCGAGGTAGCGCGTTTCGGTGGGGAGTGCCACCTGAGTGAACAGGGTGGCCGAAGTTTTGCCGAAGACGGCATCGGTCAAGCGGCCGATGATGGCGAAGCTGTAGTTGTTGGTGAGCAACGAGTCCTCTGTGGCACTCCACGCCGCGCCCGGATAGAGTGTGGCGGTGTGTCCGTTGTACAGTGTGGCGGGGTCGACCAGGCTGATGCCTAGCGACGACTCGTCGTCCTCGCATGCTGTGAGGCATGCGGCCGCGAAGAGTGCGATGGAAAAGAGAACCAGGTAGTTGAATGGACGGTGTTTCATTGGTTTTGTGTCAGTTTTCGAATTTGCTTACACCGACAATGCTGTCGTAGAATTTATTGATGCGGGCGTAGAATTCGTCGCGGTCGTCGATGTAGTCGAGCACGCTGCGTTTGTTTTCTTTGGCGTAGGCGACGAGTTCGGGGTGTGCCTTCGGCGAGCCGATGATGACGCCGTGGGAGTAGGTGATGGCGGCTTTCATGAGGCCGAGGTAGTTATTCTCGCCATAGAGGCGCAGGTCCTTGGCGGTGGCGTTGTCGGTTTTCATTTTGCGCTCAAGGTCGCCTCCGATGGGTCCGTTGAAGTGGTCGTCCACCAGTGTGATGACCATTTTGGTGCCGCTAAAGAATGCGTTCTCCTTGTTGATGCGACGCAGGTAGAAGGGGATCATGGCAGAGATCCAGCCGGAGAAGTTGATCAGGTGCGGCTGCCAAGCCAGCTTGCGAACCGCTTCGAGGGTGCCGCGGCCAAAGAAGAGGAGGCGTTCGTCGGTATCGGGCAAGGGCTGGTGACGACCATTGAGCATGCTCCCGCCATGGATGGCGTATTCCTCATTGTCAATAAAATAGACCTGCATGCGGGCCGACGGGATGGAGCCTACTTTGATGATGAGCTGGCGGTCGCAGTTGTTGACGATGAGGTTCATGCCGGAGAGGCGGATGACCTCGTGCAACTGGTGCTTGCGGTCGTTGACTTCGCAGAATTTGGGCATGAAGACCCTGATTTCGCGACCCATTTCTTGCACTTTGGCGGGCAAGTAGCGCCCCATGACAGCAAGTTCGCTCTCGGGCGAGAACGGTACAATCTCCTGATTTACAAACAGAATTCTCCCTTTTGCCATATAGATAATGTACTAATAATAATGTGCAAAGATACAAAAAAAAATCGGATTGACAAAATATTTCTCACGACAAGGGACACTCGCGCCGAAAAAAAAGGCGGCAGAAGTAGGGCTGAAAATCAGCCGATAACGGTGGTCAAAGTTTGCCTATAGTTTGGAGAATTTTTTTAATGTGAGGACAATAAAAACGGGGTGGCGGCGTTATGGGGGGAAAGGATGCGGCGAATTACGCGACGGGAGCGAAGTGCCGTGGAATTTTAAAATAGAGCAGTTATGGCAAAGATTGAACAAGGTATTTTAGGGCCGTTCCGTGGGACGGTGGGCACGGTGGTGGGATATATGTGGCGCGACCGCTGGTGTATGCGGTCGCGGCCGAGGGAGTACCACGACCGGCAGTCGGAGGCGCAGCTGCTGCAGCGCGGCCGTTTCAAGGCGATGATACGGTTTGCGTCGCCCGCGACGCCGCTGTTGCGCATCGGGTTGCGGCGGGTGGCGCAGGAGCGGCAGCTGACGGAGGGCAACTGTTTTCTGCAGTTGAACAATGATGCATTCGGCTCGGGCAGTGTGGATTACGCACGGTTGCGCTTTTCGCGTGGGCATTTGCCGGCGGTGCGGCTGACGGAGGCTGCGGTGGATGAGGGAGGGGTGGCGACGGTGCAGTGGAGCAAGGAGGGGGGGAGGAATGAGGACCGTGTGCACCTGTATGCTTACAGCGCGGCGTCGGGCATGGGCCTGGTGGTGGCTACGGTGGAGCGAGGGCGCCGCAGGGCCAGTTTCCTGTTGCCGGAGCAGATGGCGGGCGCGGAGGTTCACCTCTGGGCCGTGGCCGAAAATCAGCATGGCGAGGTGTCGGAGACGGCTTACCGGCTGCTGTGCGGCGAAGGGACCGCGTCGCAGTCTTACGATAGGGATACACCCTCCCCGAAGCCGGAAACAGGCAATCACTCAAACCTCTGTCCTGCAGCGCCATACACGCCCGATATTGACTCCCGGCACGCTCCGCCGGGTCCGTTGCCACCGGGTGAACTCGGAAAAGAAACGCAAGTTTATTAGTAGTGATTTTATAAAAATGTGTATTTTTGCACCCAAAATCGTGAATGATGAAACTGGTGCAATGGCTTATATCATTCTGCAAGACAGCAAGATACGAAGAAACGAACAACGACATAGTGGCTAAATATCTGATAGTGGGGCTGGGCAATGTGGGCTCCGAATACGAGGGCACGCGGCACAACGCGGGCTTTATGGTGGTGGACGCGCTGGCCAAGGAGGGCGAGGCGCGCTGGACGCTGGAGCGGCATGCCTACCGCGCCGAGGTGCGCCACAAGGGGCGGCAGCTGGTGCTGATCAAACCGACCACCTATATGAACCTCAGCGGCAAGGCTGTGAACTACTGGCTGCAGGCCGAGAAGGTGGAGTTGGGAAATATGCTCGTGGTGGTGGACGACATTGCGCTGGACCCCGGCATCATCCGCATCAAGAAGCAGGGCGCCGCGGGCGGCCACAACGGGCTGACCGACATCGAGCAGGCGCTGCACACGCAGAACTACAACCGGTTGCGGGTGGGCGTGGGCAGCCAGTTCAGCCGCGGCAAGCAAATCGATTATGTGCTGGGGCAGTTCGCTGCCGACGAGCTGCCGGCCGTCGAGGCGGCTGTGAAGCAGGCTTGCGACGCTGTGCGCTGCTTCGCCACCCAGGGTATCGACCGCACGATGAACCTATACAACAAGAAGGGCAACGCGCATGCAGCTGGCGATTGACATAGGGAACACGGCGGTGAAGTGGGGCGCCTTCGAAGGGCGCACGCTGCTCGAGAGCGGCCGCGGGGTGCCGGCGGAGCTGCTGGAGCAGGCTTCGGAGACGCTGGTGTGTGCCAGCGGAGCGGTGCCTGCAGCGCTGGAGGGGCTGCCGCGGCTGAGTGCACAGACCGAGTTGCCCATCAGCCTCAACTACAAAACGCCCGCCACCCTGGGGCCCGACCGCATCGCGGCGGCCTGCGGCGCCTGGGCGCTGCACCCGGGCGAGGCCACGCTGGTGGTCGACTGCGGCACCTGCATCACGCTGGAGTACGTCAGCGCCGACGGCACCTACCACGGCGGCGCCATCATGCCGGGGTTGAAAATGAAATTTCAGGCACTGCATACTTTTACGGAGAAACTTCCGTTATTGGATATTGCGTCGGCGCAGAAGGCCCCTGTGCTGGGGCGCTCGACCGAGGAGTGCATGCTGGCCGGCACGCTGGGCGCGGCGCAGATGACGGTGGCGGCCTATGTGGCCACGCTGAAGGGTGTGGCGCCCGAGTTGCGGGTGGTGGTCACCGGCGGCGATGCCGAGCGCATTGTGCCCCCCGGCACCGAAGGCCGCGAACACGAGCCGCACCTGACGCTGATTGGATTGAACGAGGTGATGGTTTTTCAGGGGAGTGAGAGGGAGTGAAGGGGAGTGAGAGGGAGTGAAAGGACAATAGTGAAAGTAAAAAAAAGAAAGATGAAAAATAGAACAATCATATTAGGACTGCTCGGGCTGCTCGGGCTGCTCGGGATCGAGGGGAACGCCTATGCGCAGAACGGGTTCAACCTGCCCTATTCGCAGTTTGGCATCGGCCTGAGCGAGTTGCCGGGCAACATGCCGCTCGCCAGCCGCATGGGCGGAGTAACCTACACCCGCACAGGCAACAACAGCATCAACCCCTTCAACCCCGCCTCGTATGCCGCCATCGGCATGGAGAGTTTTGTGTTCGACATGGGAGCCAACATCCAGCTGTCAACCCTCAGCAACAACGACAGCCGCGTGCGCGATGCCGACGGCAACATCGGCTACCTCATGGTGGGCCTGCCCATCACCCGCTGGTGGAAACTGGCCGCCGGCCTCATGCCCTACACCAGCGCCGACTATTCCTCCGTGCAGACGCAGGAAGGCGAAGGCTACATCACCATGAAGAACGTCTACGACGGCACCGGCAGCACCAACATGGCCTTCCTCGGCTCGGCATTCAACATCGTGGGCAACGGCCTCGAGGGGCGCCGCCTGCAGGTGGGCTTCAATGTCAACTACCTCACCGGCCGCATCCAGCGTGCCATTTCCTACGCCTTCCAGGGCACCGACTCGACCCACTACCTCAACTCGCGCCGCTACCGCGAGACCAAGGTGGGCAATGTGCTTTTCGACCTTGGAGTGCAATATTTTGAGCCGCTGGGCGAGAAATTCACTCTAGGTGTAGGCCTAAGCTACAAACCGCTGCGCGAGATGGACATCCGCGACCAGGCCCTCATCTATACCTACCACAGCTCGGACCAGAGCCTGGTGGACACCATCTTCCCCCAACGCGGCGTGTCGCCCCGCTTCACCAGCACCCTGTCGCAAAGCCACACCTTCGGCGTGGGCCTCAGCCTTGAGCGCAACGGTCGCTGGCTGGTGGCCGCCGACGCCACCTTTGCCGGCTGGGCAGGCATGTACTATGAAGAGGGCAGCGAGCAGTCCATCTTCGGCGCCGACGCCCTTCGCAAGGCACCCTACAGCCGCTATGCGCTGGGGTTCGAGAAGATAGGGGTGATGGATGCTTCCACCTACTGGGGCCGCATCAGCTGGAGCGCCGGCGCCCACATCGAACAGGGCAAGATGAGCCTCAACATTGCCGGCGTCGACCACGTCATCAACGAGTGGGGCTTCGGCCTCGGGGCCTCGCTGCCGATGCGCAAGGGAGCCTCCATGCTGACCCTCTCGGTGGCCTACAGCAGCCTGGGCGACCAAGACCTCCTGCGCCGCGACGCCGTCACCTTCGGCATCGCCATCAGCACCTGCGAGCGATGGTTCGTCAAGCGCAAATACAACTAGTCCCCCTGCAATAAACCGAAACAAAGAAATACTAAACCATAAAGAAAACAAAAAAAGGATACAGAGATGAAAGCAATCAAAAAACTGACCCTGGGACTCTTCCTGACCGCCACCGCGATGACCGCCACCGCCCAACAGATACCCGCCAGCTGGCGCTGCGCCGAAGGCATCGACGAGCAGGCCATGCTCGAGGCCGTGTCGCTCTATCAGGAGGACGTCAAGCAGTTCAAGACCACCCAGGACACCCGCTACCTGGACGATGCCTACCAGTTCTGGACCAAAATCGTCGCCCAGTGCCCCCACCAGAGCAAGAACCTCTACACCAATGGCGCCAACATCATGAAGGTGAAAATCACCGCTGCCAAGACCCAGGAGGAGCGCGACAAGTACATCGACGAGCTGATGCGCATGTACGACACCCGCATTGCCAACTACGGCGAGCCCGCCAAGGTGACCGCCATGAAGGCCATGGACCTCGAGCTGCTGCTCAAGGAAGAGGGCCTCGAGCGCTACTACGCCCTCTACGACCAGGCTGCCAAGATGGAAGGCGAGCTTGATGCCGCCTACATCGTGAAGTATATGGAAGCCACCATCAACTACGTCCGCGCCGGCAAGGCCGAGCCCACCCTGGTGGTCGACAACTACGACCTGGCCAGCGAGAAGCTCGAAGCCGAGCTGGAGAAGAACATCGACGACAGCGTGAAGGCCGCCACCATCCGCGGCTACATTGCCGGCGTCGAGGCCGCCTTCTCGCCCTACGCCACCTGCGACCAGCTGGTGGAGATCTACAGCAAAAAATTCGAGGCCGACCCCGAGAATGTGGACCTGCTGAAGAAGATCACCTCCATCATGATGCGCAAACGCTGCACCGACCAGCCCCTCTTCTTCTCGGCCACCGAGAACCTCTACCGCCTCGAGCCCAGCCCCGCCACCGCCATGCGCATGGGCCAGATGTGCCTCTCGAAGCAGCAGTATGCCGATGCCGTCAAGTACCTGACCGATGCCGTCAAGGGTGTCGAAGGCAAGGACAAATACATGGCCT
The DNA here is from genome assembly GCA_902762805.1 of uncultured Bacteroidota bacterium. Taxonomy (GTDB): domain Bacteria; phylum Bacteroidota; class Bacteroidia; order Bacteroidales; family P3; genus Colimorpha. The sequence continues at coordinate 11,996 of CACWPQ010000006.1, forward strand.
ACCTCTACCTCGGCCACGCCTACAACGGCCAGAAGAGCTACAGCGCCGCGCGCAACGCCTACAACAGCGCCGCCGAGGCCGACCGCACCAAAGGCGAGCCCTACCGCATGATCGCCCAGCTCTATGCCGGCAGCACCTCGAGCGCACAGGAGGACAACGTGGGCGGACGTAGCGTCTACTGGGCCGCCGTCGACAAGCTGCAGCGCTCCAAGAGCGTCGACTCCTCCGAGGAGAACGTCAACGCCTGCAACCAGCTCATCAGCCGCTACTCCAGCCACTTCCCCAAGCAGACCGACGCTTTCATGGCCGGCCTCGAGAACGGCAACCGCTTCACGGTGCCCGGCTGGATCAGCGAGTCCACCACCGTCAGAACCCGCTAACAAAGCTTGAACCCTAAGCACATCAAACTGTGGAGCGTAGAGACGCGAAGAGTCGCGTCTCTATGTTCCATTTTGCTGCTCCTGTCGGGCTGCACCAACGATATGAAGGACATCAGCCAGTTCGACCGCCAGGACCCGCCGGCGCAGAGCCTGCGCGACGCGCGGGTGTGGCGCAGCGAGCACGGCCGCCTGCAGATGGAGATGGAGGCCCCCCTCATCGTCCAATACCGCGAGCCCGACACCCGCACCCACTACCCCAAGGGCGTCCACCTGCGCTTCTACGACAGCCGGCGCACCCTGCAGACCGAAGTCACCGCGCAGAAAGCCATCTCATACGACGACCAGGACATACTCTACGCACGCGACAGCGTGGTCGTCATCGACTACACCAACGGCGACACCATCTACCTCGAGGACATCACATGGAAAAACAAAGAGGATGTCATCTACTCCAACCGTCCGGCGCGCGCCGTTAACGGCAACCGCGTCACCTACGGCGACAGCTTCGTCAGCGACGCCGGCCTCACCAACCTGCGCATCAAGCGCCAGCGAGGCACCATTGAATTCGAAGAATAAGACACACCACCATACTACATGCAATATACAGCCAAAGAGATAGCCCGCCTGGTGAAAGGCACTGTGGAGGGCGACGAGAACACCCGCGTGTGGCAGCCCTGCAAGATCGAAGAGGGCTGCGAAGGCGGCATCACCTTCCTGGGCAATCCCAAGTATACCCATTATATATATGAGAAGCAGTCGTCGATAGTCATCGTGCGGCACGACTTCCAGCCCGAGCAGCCCGTGGGCTCCACCCTCATCCGCGTGGACAACCCCTACATGGCTGTCGCCAAACTGCTCCACATCTTCAACCAGCGCAGCAAGCCGCCCAAGGGGCGCTCGTGGCGCAGCAGCGTCGGGCGCGGCTCGAAGCTGGGCAAGGACATCTACATGGGCCCCTACGCCGTCGTCGGGCGCCACTGCCGCATCGGCAACAACGTCAAGATCTACCCCAACGCCACCATCGGAGACAACGTCACCATCGGCGACGGCACCGTCGTCTACGCCGGCGCCAAGATCTATGAAGGCTGCGAAATAGGCCGCAACTGCATCCTCCATGCCGGCTGCGTCATCGGGGCCGACGGCTTCGGCTTCGCCCCCGACGGCAACGGTGGATGGGACAAAATAGACCAAATCGGCAACGTCATCCTCGAGGACAACGTCGAGGTGGGTGCCAACACCTGTATCGACCGCGCCACGATGGGTTCCACCATCCTCCACGCCAACGTCAAGGTGGACAACCTCTGCCAGGTGGCCCACAACGTGGTGGTGGGCCGCGGCACCGCCATGGCCTCGCAGGTGGGCATCGCCGGCAGCAGCAAGGTGGGCGAAGGCTGCATCATCGCAGGCCAGGCCGGCATCGTGGGCCATATCACCGTGGGCGACCACGTTACCATCGGCGCCCAGGCCGGCGTCACCAACTCTGTCGCCTCCGACCTCACCATCTTCGGCAGCCCCGCCATGGAGGCCTCCAAACGCCGCAAGGTGGAGGTGCTGGTGCGCAACATCGAGAAACTGGCCGACCGCATCTCCAAGCTCGAGAAGAAGCAATGAAGCCCGGACGTATTGCACTCTTCTTCGCTGCCGTCATTGCCGCGTTGGCGGTAGCCTGCACCTTGTTTCCCCGCGAGGGAGTCGAGGTGGCGGGCCACGAGTTCTACCTCCCCCCCGTGCCTCCCACGCGTGAGGCTCCGACCCAACCCATGGTCGAAGAGCCTGCTGCCGACACCACTGCGGAACTCGACGCCGCTCCACGGCACGCTTCGCTCTATGTCGCCGACACCGCCCGCTATCCCCTATCCACCACCCACTGTTTTTCCGACACCACCGACCTCCGCTTCTGGCTGCCGGACAGCGCCTTCTTCGACGCCTTCTGGGAGGCGGCCGAACAGGCCAGGGGAGCGGGACGCATACTGCGCGTGATGCACTACGGCGACTCGCAGATCGAGATGGACCGCATCACCTGCCGCCTGCGCTCCTACATGCAGCGCACCTTCGGCGGCGGCGGCCCCGGCATGCTCCCCTTCCGCACCATCATCCCCACCTATGCCGTGCGCCAGTATGCCACCGGCGACCTCACCCACCTCTCCTCCTTCGGCGACAGCACCGTCAGCCGCTCGCCGGGCAATTACGGCCCCATGATGCAGTGCTTCCGCCTGGGCGGCAGCGCCAACGTCACCCTCCGCGAGGCCGCGAAGCGGGGTGTCGACGACCGCATCAAGCGCTTCTCCAACGTCCGCCTGGTCTACAACAACCGCGGCAGCACCCTCCGCGCCACCCTCACCGACCGCGCCACGAAGCAGCAACTGCCCTTGCAGGCCGACAGCAGCGGCATCGGCAGCCTCCGCTGGCAACTTGACAGCGCATCCAACAACCTGACTCTCAACGTCAACGGCAGCGCTGAACTCTATGCCGTCACCCTCGACAACGGCCCCGGCGTGGCCGTCGACAACATCCCCATGCGCGGATGCTCGGGGCAGCAGTTCACCCTCGTGCCCCTCGAGCGCCTCGGCCAGGCCTATGCCCAGCTGGATGTGGGTCTGATAATCATGCAGTTCGGCGGCAACTCCATGCCTTACCTGCGCGACACGAAGGCCATCGTCAAGTATTGCACCTCCATAGGCCGCCAGATCGACCACGTGCGCCGCGCCTGCCCGCAGGCCCGCGTGCTTTTCATCGGCCCGTCGGACATGAGCACACGCGTCCGCGGACAGCTGCAGACCTATCCCTGGCTGCCCGAGGTGGTGGACAGCCTGGCCGCCACCACCACGCGCCACGGCGCCGCCTACTGGAGCATCTACCACGCCATGGGCGGCTACAACTCCATGCTGCAGTGGAAGAAAGACAACCTCGCCGGCGAGGACTACATCCACTTCACCACCCGCGGCGCCGAGCTCATGGGCGACCGCCTCGCCGAAGCCCTCGCCGCAAGCTACCGCCGCTACACCCTCCGCCGTCATCTTACCCTCAACCAGCCCCAATGAAACCACCGCTAGCCATACTCCTCTTCCTGCTCTGCCTCGGCAACGCCCTCGGGGCGCAGACCACCTACCCCTTCATCAAATACAAGGAGAACCGCCTCCAGTATGCCGACTGCTCGGAGAACCTCGCCAAGTTCTTCGCCCGCTGGAGCCGCCTCGAAGCCACCGGCCAGGGCAATGTCAACATCGTCCATATCGGCGGCTCGCACGTGCAGGCCGGCACCATGAGCAACGCCATCCGCCAGCGGCTGATGCACGACCACCCGCGCCTCGTGGCCGGACGCGGCATGCTCTTCCCCTACTCCGCCGCCGCCCGCTGCAACAACCCCGCCGACTACCGCGTGCGCTGCCCGCAGAAAGTGGCCCTCACGCGTAACATATATAAAGAGTACCCCCACCCCCTGGGCCTCTGCGGCATCAGCATCACCGCCTCCGACTCGCTGACCGAAGTCGGCATCCTCCTCCGCGACTCCACCGTCGACTACGCCACCTCGCGCATCATCGTCCTCGGCCACTCCGGGCAGGGCGTGGTGCCACAGCTCCTCATCGACGGCCGCACCGTCTACCCCTCCTATGTCGACCGCCGCACCGACCGCCACGTCTTCAACATCGTCCATCCCGTCGACTCCTTCGTCGTGCAGCTCCCCTGCCGCGCCGGCGAGCAGTTCACACTCACGGGCATCTACCTGGACAACCTCAAACCCGGCTTCTCCTTCCACTCCATCGGCGTCAACGGCGCCTCGGTGCCCGACTACCTGCGCTGCCAGCACTTCACGCGCGACCTGCGACTGCTGCGACCCGACATGGTCATCTTCGGCCTCGGCATCAACGACGCCAGCAAGTCCGACTTCGACACCGCCCAGTTCCGCCTGCACTACCTCGCCCTGGTCGACTCCGTCCGCCGCGTCAATCCCGACTGCGCACTCGTCTTCATCACCAACAACGACAGCTTCACCAAGCTCCGACGCCGCAAATACCGCGTCAACGCCAACGGCCCCCTCGCCCGCGAGGTGTTCCACCGCGTGGCCCGCGAGGTAGGCGGCGTCGTCTGGGACCAGTTCCAACTCATGGGTGGTCTACGCTCAATGGAACAGTGGCAGCGCGCCAAGTTGGCGCAGTCCGACCGCGTCCACTTCACCCGCGCCGGCTACCAGCTCCTGGGCGACCTCTTCTACGAGGCACTGATGGAGGCTAGACGTTCCAGGTGAAGCTAGCCCATCCTGATTACACTTTTCAGTCGCAGTTTTTGTGCTTTGGACACACTTTTCAGTCGCAGTTTTTGTACTTTGGATACACTTCTTAGTCGCAGTTTTGTAAAAAAACGTATATTTGCACATTGAAAAGTTTGTATAGAACGCCATGATAAGACTGAAAATCAAAGAACTATACGCCTGGAAGGAGCGTAAGAACCGGAAACCACTCATCCTGCAGGGTGCCAGGCAGGTAGGAAAGACCTGGCTCATGCAGGCATTTGCCAGTGAGGCGTTCCCCAAACATGTGTATGTGAACTTCGAGGACAACGCTCCGCTACGAGAGGTCTTCACAAAGGACTTCGACATACAGCGCATATTGTTTGAGATCAGCCTGGCAACGGGAGTGGCCATCGATGACAGCACCCTGCTGATACTCGATGAGATACAGGAAGCGCCTCGGGGTGTAACGGCACTGAAGTATTTCTACGAGCAGCGCCCGCAGCTGCCCGTCATGGCGGCAGGTTCGCTGCTCGGCATCGCCTCCAACAGGCTCAGCAGTTTCCCCGTGGGCAAGGTGGATTTCCTGACGCTACACCCCCTTTCGTTCTTCGAGTTCCTCGATGCCATGGGGAAAGGGCAGTTCGTGCAAGCCATCCGCCAGCAGCAGTGGGAAAGCCTTAGCCCCTACACCTCGCAGCTGGAGGACCTGTTGCGGCAGTACTACCTTGTCGGCGGCATGCCCGAGGTGGTACAGGCGTTTGTCGACACACGCGATGTGCACGAGGTGCGACGTCTGCAGCAAAACATACTCAACGCCTACGACCGCGATTTCTCAAAACATGCGCCCCTCGCGGAGGTGCCTCGCTTGCGAATGGTCTGGCACAGCATCATCGGGCAGCTGGCCAAAGAAAACAAAAAGTTCATATACGGACTCCTCAAGGAGGGCGCCCGTGCCAAGAACTTCGAGCTGGCCATCGAATGGCTGCAGGACGCCGGTTTGGTGTACAAAGTGAACCGGGTCAAGAAAGGCCACCTCCCGCTGGCGGCCTACGAAGACTTTTCAGCGTTCAAACTGTTCATGCTCGACGTTGGACTGTTGGGCGCCATGGCCGGCCTGTCGCCCCAGACGCTGCTGAAGGGCAACGCCGTCTTCACAGAATTCAAAGGCGCCCTGGCCGAGCAATACACATTCCAGCAGCTGCGCCTTGCCGCCGACAACCGCATCTACTACTGGTCTGCCGAGAATTCGCGTGGCGAGATAGATTTCCTGGTGCAGCGTGACGAAAGAATTATCCCCATCGAAGTGAAGGCCGAAGACAACCTGCAGGCCAAGAGCCTCCGCCTCTTTGTGGAAGCCGGCAACGGCCTGCACGGCCTGCGCTTCTCCATGGCACCCTACCGCCGGCAAAACTGGATGTCCAACTACCCCCTCTACGCCGTGGAGGCTTTAGAAGACCTCGGCTAACTCGCAGTCTGCGCGCATAGGTGCAGAGAAAGAGGCCGCTGTAGTGCTGCAGTGGCCGCTTTTAAGTGTTTGTTGCTCAGATGGTTCTTCGACTGATATTTCTATCTGACGGCGACGACCTTGCGGGCGGGGCGGTCGCCGATGCGGACGAAGTAGACGCCTGCCGAGGGGAGGGCGACGTGCGTGGGTTCCGTGGCGCGGGCGCTGTAGCGGCAGCGGCCCATGAGGTCGGTGACGGCCACCGGCTCGCCCGTGGCGCCGTGGATGGTCAGCGCGCTGCCCTGCAGGTTGAGATCGATGCCCTCCCAGGCCACGTCGCCGATGCCTACCTCTTCGCATTGGATAGTGGAGAAATAGCGGCCCCAGTCGCTGGCCTGATAGGCTTGCTCAGACCCACAGGGCACGGTAAGCGTGCAAGATGGGAGTATGCTATAAAAAGCGCCTTCACCTAATGAGGGCGGAGTCGTCGCCTGGCAGATTACCTCTGCCAAGTTGTAGCATTCATAGAATGCAAAATCGCCGATGCCCGTGACCGAGTTGGGGATGGTGAGTGAGGTTAGGCCATGGCAGCCATAGAAGACACTGTCGCCGATGCTGGTGACCGAGTTGGGGATGGCGAGTGAGGTGAGGCCGCTGCAGCCAGAGAAGGCCTTGCTGCCGATGCTGGTGACCGAGTTGGGGATGGTGAGTGAGGTGAGGCCGCTGCAGCCAGAGAAGGCCTCGCTGCCGATGCTGGTGACCGAGTTGGGGATTACTGTATTTTGGCACCCAGCAATAAGGGTGTTGGAGGCGGTCTCAATAATAGCGTTGCAGTTGTTGTGGCTGTCGTACACGGTGTTCCCATTATCCACGGTGATAGAGGTCAAGCTATCACAGGAAGTGAACGGATTGAGCCCGATGGAGGTCACGGAGTTAGGTATCGTCACCGAGGTCAAGCGTATGCAAGAGAAGAACGCATAGTCCCCGATGGAAATCACGGAGTTGGGTATCGTCAGCGAAGTCAAACCACAACCCCAAAACGCAGCGAACCCAATGGAGGTAACAGAGTTGGGAATCGTCATCGAGGTCAGGTCCCAGCATCCCACGAACGCCACGTTGTGGATGGAGGTCACTGAGTTGGGAATTTCCGTATTTCGGCACCCGGCAATAAGGGTGTTAGAGGCGGTCTCAATAATGGCGTTGCAGTTGTTGCGGCTGTCGTACACGGTGTTCCCATTATCCACGGTGATAGAGGTCAAGCTATCACACCAAGAGAACGGATTGAACCCGATGGAGGTCACGGAGTTGGGTATCGTCACCGAGGTCAAGTCCGTACACCAAGTGAACGCATGGCTTCCGATGGAGGTCACAGAGTTAGGTATCGTCACCGAGGCCAAGCCGTAGCAACGGTTGAACGCTCCATCTCCAATGTTGATTACAGAGTTGGGAATTGTCACCGAGGTTAAGGCGCAACACTCAAACGCATTGTTCCCGATAGAGGTCACGGAGTAGGTGATGCCGTTATAAGTCACGCTTGAGGGAATAGTCAAATCGCCTGTTGTGAAAGTTGTGTAGTTAAAGTAATCATCGTTTTGAGAGGTCACCTGCGCCCCGCCGTTGACGATTTTGTAGTAGAGCGTCTGGCCGCTGGGGGCCACGGCAGAGAAGTCGTAGGCGAATGCAATTGGCCCCAAAGCCATCGCAAGGATGGCGAAAAATGATACTTTGTGTTTCATGTTGTTGTTTGTTTTAATGTTAATACTTTGTTTTCTCTTTCAAACAACATATAAAAAAGCGCGGGAACAACCTTCTTGCTTATCCCGCATCTCAGGCCTTCGCATTGCCCTTATCACAGAATAAGCAATGCCGAAGCCCACGCTAAAGACGCATAGCAATACTACCATACGCCATACCATGGACGGTGTACATTGCGCTATTGCGGTAGTCGTCAGAAGTTGCGAAGTTCCTATTCGCCGCAGATAAAACGCCGTTACAACGTCTTTTTTATATGTCTGCCGTTGCCTGCAAACACCCCTGCCCGAGGTGCCCACCCGCTTGCCCGTCGCTCTCGAGAGGGGCTTCGGCGGTTCGGAAACGACGCTGCAAAGATACACATTTTTTTCGATACCGATGCCTTTTATGATAAGACTCGCGTATAAAGATTCGGAAATCAAAGGTTTGGGATGAGAAATATTTTTTTACGGCGAGTTACTCTAATTACTCGAAAGCTGGCGCAGGTCAATTTACATCTAATTACTCGAATGGCTGGCGCATTCTTCTTCCGACGACCTTAGGTTCGACAACCGTTGCGAGCGCAACATGCGCTCGCTGGTGGGGTCGGAGGCTTTGTGGTATCAGGTGGGCAGGGTGGCGATGTAGGCAGGGAAGCGCATGTTGCGCTTCCCTTGTTGTCGCAGTTGTCGTGAATGAACCTCGAGGGAATCTCGAGGAGACTCGTGCGCGCATTCTATAATAACGGCGATTTTTGACGCCTAGCCGAGGAAGCGATTGAGGTCTTCTTCGATGGTGGTGATGCCACCCAGACCGAACGGCTCTAGCAAAAGATTTGTTCCTTTCTCCAACAGGAATTAGTACACCGCACCCCATTAATGCAGTGTACCCTTGCATTGTGGGGCTAGACGTTCCAGGTAAAGCCGTCGAAGGGGTTCGCGCGGTCGAAGTCCTGCTCGCGGGAGCGTTCCTGCATGCGCTTGATGCGCCGCATGCCCCAGCGCCACATCATCACGTCGAACACGATGAAGGCCACCATCAGCAACCCGCTCAGCCCCATGCCCAGCGTGCTGTCGCCCAGCCCGTCGCTGACCATCAGCAGGGCGTCGTAGGTGCCGTGCAGCAGCACTGGGTAGAGCAGCGCATGCATCAGGTGGCGGCGCCGGTTCCGCGGGTCGAACTTGGCCAGCGAAAGGTGGTAGCCCATAGTGACGGCAAAGAGGAAATGCGCCGGCACCGCCAGCAGGCCGCGCATCAGCGCCACACTCAGCGCCTCGGTGCTCCCCGTCACATACATCACATTCTCCACACACGCAAAACCCATCGACACAAACACCGCATACACGATGCCGTCGAAATACTCGTCGAAATGCGGACTGCGCCAGACCACCAGCATCAGCAGCACCAGCTTGCACAGCTCCTCGCTCAGCCCGGCCACCACATAGCCCGTATAGATGCCGCCCAGGATAGGCGTCGGCGGCGTCATCATCCCCAGCACCGTCTCCATCACCATCGCCGGCACCACATTCAGGCACCCCACCACGAAGGTCCACACCAGTTTCTTCACCGGCTCGGGGTTGAGCTTGTCTTTCCTATAGATGAACCACAGCAGCACCGCCACCGGCAGCACGGCCGAAACAAAGGCTATATTCATATCATTCCCCTTTCAAAAATAATTTGCAAAAATACGAAAAAAAATCATTCCGCATCCGCACCCCCTTCCCCCCTCCCCTCCCATTCCCCTACCATGGCAGAACAAGGGCAGAACCTATAGCCTGCAATCCACTGGAAATCACCCATCTGTGCAACCCCCATTTTGCCCCTTTTTCCACTTTTTTGCCAAGTTTTTTTATCTTTCCCGCCGCACAATATTTCCCCCGTCACAGCGTTATGGAGACATATAATCGGAACTACACACAGATGGAACTGAAACAGTATTTCTCCCCCATCGACCCGGCCGTGGTCGACTACCACCCCCGCGAGTTCAGCACCCAGCTGGGCGACCTTATAGCATCCCACACCGCCCACGGCGGCTTCCCGAGCCTCGACACCGTCGACCTCGTTCTCCTCGGCGTGCCCGAGGACCGCGGCGCTGTCGACACCCCCGGCTGCGCCGCCGCGCCCGACCACATACGCCGCTACCTCTACCGCCTCGCCCCTCCCCACGCCGAACTGCGCATGGCCGACCTCGGCAACCTCATCCCCGGCGCCACCCAGCGCGACACCTACTTCGCACTCATCGAAGCACTCCACCCCCTGCTCGACCGCGGCATCACCGTCCTCCTCCTCGGCGGGTCGGACGACCTCGTCTTCCCCGTCTACAAAGCCTATGAGGTCCTCGGCCGCGTCATCAACATCTGCTCCGTCGACTCCCGCTTCAACCTCGAAGGCGGCGACACCCTCAACTCGGCCAACTACCTCCAGCACATCATCCTCCAGCAACCCAACTACCTCTTCGACTACGTAGCCCTCGCCTACCAGTCCTACTTCGTCGGTCCCGAGTTGGTGCAGCTCATGGACGAGCTCAAGTTCAGCACCCGACGCCTCGGCGAGGTGCAGGCCGCCATGGCCGACAACGAACCCCTGGTGCGCTACAGCGACGTTGTCGCCGTCGACATCGGCGCCCTGCGCCAAAGCGACGCCCCGGCCACCCCCAACCCCTCGCCCCACGGCCTCTATGGCGAGCAGCTCTGCCAGCTGGCACGCTTCGCCGGCATGAGCGACAAAACCTCCACCTTCGGCCTCTTCGGCATGGTCCCCGCCCTCGACCGCGACGGCCAGACGGCCCACATGCTGGCCCACGCCCTGTGGTACTTCATCGAGGGCTTCTACTACCGCCTCGGCGACTTCCCCCACCGCGACCCGCAGCACTACAAACGCTTCACCGTCGAACTGCCCGACCACGGCCTCAGCATCGTCTTCCACAAGAGCCTCAAGTCCGACCGCTGGTGGATGGAAGTCCCCTGCGACGACCCCGAGCGCCGCCAGCGCTACGGCCGCCACACCCTCGTCCCCTGCGCCTACGCCGACTACCAGCACGCCATGCAGAACGACATCCCCAGCCTCTGGTGGCACTACTATAACAGAATTAACAATTAAAATTAATAATATGGAACACGGAGCGATGGGGTGTGAAAAGGTGTGAAAGAACAATGGCTGGGTATGCAGATAGTCATCGTCCTTTCACTCCCTTTCACTCCCTTTCACTCCTTTTCACTCCCCTTCACTCCAAAAACAGATCGAAAATGGATGTAAAATTCAAAGAGAAAATCGACGGCCTCATCTCCGAGGTCTCCGCCATCACCGACCTCCCCACCAAGGTGGCCGTCCTCAACTACATACAGCAAGAGTCGGGCTTCCTCCTCTGGCAGCTCGAAGACGAACAGCGCATCGATGAGGACTCGCGCGATTACTAGCCTGCTGGCGCTATGCCTGCTGCTGGCTGCCTGCACGGGTGGCTACTCCTTCACCGGCGCCTCCATACCGCCGGACGCCAAGACCATCTCCGTGGCCACCTTCCCCAACTATGCCGCCACGGTCAATCCGCAGCTCAGCCAGCAGATTACCGACGCGCTGATCCAGATGTTCTCCTCGCAGACCACGCTCAACGTCATCTCCGACGACGGCGACCTGCAGCTCAGCGGCCAAATCACAGGCTACGACACCCGCGCCTCGGCCCTCAGCAGCAGCGACGAGGTCTCCATGAACCGCCTCACCGTTACCGTCAAGGTCAAGTTCGTCAACCAGAAAGACCCCGAGGCCGACTTCGAGCAGTCGTTCTCGCGCTACCGCGACTATGCCGCCTCGCTCGACTTCTCCTCGGTCGAGAGCGGCCTGGTGGCCGAGATTCTCAATGAACTATGCGAGGACATCTTCAACAAGGCCGTCGTGAACTGGTAGCGGGATGGCTGCTGGCCGCCGTGGCCACGGCCGTCTACCTCCTCACCATGAGCCGCACCGTCGACTGGTGGGACTGCGGCGAGTTCATCGCCACCTCCTACCTCCTCCAGGTCGGCCACCCGCCCGGCGCCCCGTTCTATCAGCTCCTAGCCCACTGCATGACGATGCTCTCTTTCGGCCATCCCCTGTGGGTCGCCCCTTTGAGCAACGCCCTCTCCGCCCTCTGCGGCGGCCTCACCGTCATGCTCCTCTACCTCACCCTCTGCGAACTCACCCTGAATTCAAAATTCATAATTCAAAATTCAAAACTCCCCATCGGTCCCGCCGTCGGCGCCCTCTGCTACCTCTTCTGCGACACCGCATGGTTCTCCGCCGTCGAGAGCGAGGTCTACGCCATGGCCATGCTCTTCTGCTCGCTCGACGTGTGGCTCATGCTGCGCTGGCGCCGCACCGGCAACCCCCGCCTGCTCCTCCTCGTGGCCCTGCTGCTCGGCCTCGGCGTCTGCGTCCACCTCATGACCCTCCTCACCCTCCCCGCCCTCCTTTGGATCTTCCTCCGCGGAAAAAAGACTTCCATTTTCAATCTTCAGTTTTCAATCCTTTTCACCTTCTTCATCCTCCTCGGCCTCACCCCCTATGCCATCGTCCCCATCCGCGCCGCCGCCAATCCCCCCATCAACCAGCTGGGCGACAGCTTCGCCGCCTACATCAAGCGCGACGCCTACGCCCACGCCCCCCTCTACCCCCGCCTCTGGCGCGAGCGCGACAGCGCCAACTGGCAGCAGTGGGGCGTCAGCGACCCCGCCTCCCTTTGGGACAACACCCGCTACTACGCCTCCTACCAGCTCTCCTACATGTACCTCCGCTACCTCTCCAACAACTTCATCGCCCGCGAGAACATGGCTTACAATCCCGACCGTAAAAACTTTTCAATTTTCAATCTTCAATTTTCAATTTTCATCCTCCCCTTCCTGCTGGGGTTGTGGGGCATGTGGGTGCAGTGGCGACGGCGGCGGGGCGACTTCATCCCCGTGCTGCTGCTCTTCCTCTTCGGCGGCATCATCCTCAACCTCTACCTCAACCACCCCTGCTACGAGCCCCGCGAGCGCGACTACGCCTACGTCCTCTCCTTCTACGCCTTCGCCCTCTGGATCGGCATCGGCGCCGGCAGCATCGCTTCAAAATTCAAAATTCAAAATTCAAAATTACTTCTCCTCCTCGCGCCCCTCCTCCTCGCCCTCGGCAACTGGCCCGACCACGACCGCAGCCGCTCCCACGCCGTCCACGACATCGCGCTGAACCACCTCCAATCCTGCGACCCCGACGCCATCCTCATCACCTACGGCGACAACGACACCTTCCCCCTCTGGTACCTCCAGCAGGTCGAAGGCCGCCGCACCGACATCGAAATCCACAACGTCAACCTCGAAGGCTACTACGCCATCCGCACCCTCCTGGCCGACAACGCCTTCCGCCGCCCGGTCTACGTCACGCAGTACACCCTCGACGCCCTCGGCCCCTACCTCCCCGGCCACCCGCGCTGCGAAGGCCTCTGCCACCGCCTCCTGCCCACCGCCGACGCCGCTGGCGACCCCGCCCCGCTCCGACGCCACCTCGCCGACTCCATCCGCTGGCACATCACCCCCACCGAATACCTCGACCCCGTCTCCCGAAGCTTCCTCGCCACCGCCGAAAAAATATTTTCGCCCAGTCGAAAATAAACTCATCTGTGTCCAAAAAAAAATTGTATCTTTGCAAAATCGTTCCCTATCCGAATTTCCGTGTAAGAGACTGTCGGCGTGCCGTCTGGGGGGATTTGCCTGCCGAACGGTGGCCCCCGACAGAAGACGGCAGACGAAGAACAACCGAAGAACAACCGAAGAACAACCGAAGAACAACCGAAGAACAGCCCTAGCAGACACCTGGTGTCCACCTGCCATCTGCCCAGCGTCTGCCCGACATACATGTACATTATTTTCCCCGTTTGAAAAAAAATTCGTACTTTTGCAGCCGGAAACATGGAACAAGAATTGGTCATAGAACGCATCAAAAAGACAGCCGAGCAGATTCTGCCGACGGGTGCATCGCTTTGGCTCTATGGCTCGCGTGCACGAGGAGACGCACGGCCCGACAGCGACTACGACCTGCTGATCCTCCTCGACAAAGAAAAACTTACCCACTACGATTACGACAACTACACCTATCCATTATGCGAACTTGGAATTGACCTTGGCGAAGAAATAAATCCGCAAATGTATCTCCGCAAGGATTGGCTTTCGTGGTGGCGTGCCCCTTTCCACAAACATGTTGAACAAGACAAAATAGTATTGAGATGAGCCTCGGCAGCGAAGAACGCAGGGTCATGGTTGACCTTGAAATAGAAAGAGCAAAGAAAACCATGGACGAGATGGACTACCTGGCCAAAGGTGGATTATGGAACAACATGGCCAGTCGTCTTTATTATGCGGTCTTCCATGCTGTGAGCGCACTTATGATCCACGATGGCCATACGGTCAACACACACAAGGGTTCCCATGTCATCTTTAGCCAGTATTACATTCGGACCGGCAAACTTCCCAAAGAGTATGGACAACTGTATCGTCAACTGGAAATAATGCGCAACGATGGCGACTATAACTGCTACTACAATGTATCACCCGACGAACTTCTCGGACGATTAGAACCTGCCAAAGAGATGATTGCCACTATCGCGAACATGGTAAAAGCGTAATTGCACATCCCATTGCCTGCAAATCGACTCAGACACCAATAGACAAAACAACAACATAAAACACCGTAAACATGTACACCAAATTCCAACAGCATCTTCAAAAAGAGCTGGCCGACATCGAAGCCGCCGGCCTCTACAAACACGAGCGCATCATCGAATCGCCCCAGGGCGCCGAAATCATGGTCAAGGGCAAGAAGTGCCTCAACTTCTGCGCCAACAACTACCTCGGCCTGGCCGACAACCCCGAGCTCATCGAAGCCGCCAAGCGCGGCATGGATGCCCGCGGCTACGGCATGGCCAGCGTCCGCTTCATCTGCGGCTGCCAGGACCTCCACAAGCAGCTCGAGCAGAAGATCTCCGACTTCTTCGGCACCGAGGACACCATCCTCTACGCCGCCTGCTTCGACGCCAACGGCGGCGTCTTCGAACCCCTCCTCACCGAGGAGGACGCCATCATCAGCGACGCGCTGAACCACGCCTCCATCATCGACGGCGTGCGCCTCTGCAAGGCCCAGCGCTACCGCTACGCCAACGCCGACATGGAAGACCTCGAGCGCCAGCTCCAGGCCGCCCAGCAGCAGCGCTTCCGCGTCATCGTTACCGACGGCGTCTTCTCCATGGACGGCAACGTCTGCCCGCTGGACAAGATCTACGAGCTGGCCCAGAAGTACGACGCCATGGTGATGGTGGACGAGAGCCACTCCGCCGGCGTGGTCGGCAAGACCGGCCGCGGCGTCACCGAGCGCTACAACCTGCGTGGCCAGATTGAAATCCTCACCGGCACATTAGGAAAAGCTTTCGGCGGCGCCATGGGCGGTTTCACCACCGGCCGCAAGGAAATCATCGACATGCTGCGCCAGCGCAGCCGCCCCTACCTCTTCTCCAACTCGATGGCTCCCGGCCTCGTGGCCGCCGGCATCCGCATGTTCGAGCTCATGAGCGAGACCAATGCCCTGCAGGACAAGCTGCACGAGAACACCGACTACTTCCTGCGCCGCATGAAGGAGGAAGGCTTCGACTGCAAGCCCTCCGAGAGCGCCATCTGCGCCGTGATGATCTACGATGCCGCCAAGAGCCAGCAGTATGCCGCCAAGATGCAGGAAGAGGGCATCTTCGTTACCGGCTTCTACTATCCCGTCGTCCCGAAAGGCCAGGCCCGCATCCGCGTCCAGATCAGCGCCGCCCACGAACACGAGCACCTCGACAAGTGCATCGAAGCCTTCAAGAAGGTCCGCAAGGAAATCGAAGGCAAATAAAAGATTGCACCAATAACAACAAGAAAGGGGAGCCCGCATAGGCTCCCTTTCCTTGTTCCCAATATTCCCACGTTTTCATACGGCAAATATACGGATTATTCTCCGCCCATCCGTATTGATGTGGGTTGTCGGCCAAGCCGATGGCATACCAATATGCGCCTTCATGGAGAGCCCTTTGCGTCTATACGAATCATCACCATAGAACCCCCAACAAGCATTATATTATATCGCATATAAAAACATTAAATTTTATTAAATTATATGCGAAACAATGTAATGTTAGTTTTTTTTTGTATTTTTGCAGCCGAAATGATATAATCAAACTATGGCTAAAACAAAGTTATCGGCGGTGGTGAAGTCGTTGCGCAAAGAATATGGCCTCACCCAAGAGGAACTCGCAATGAAGTCCGGAGTAGGCCTTTGTTTCGTGCGCAATCTGGAACAGGGCAAAACTTCATTGAGGATGGACAAGGTGAACCAACTCCTCGACCTTTTTAACTACGAACTGACAGCAACCAAACGGATATGAGACAGGCGGAAATATACAGAAAAGGCATCCTGGCAGGCATCCTTACAGAAGATGGAGGTGAATACCGATTCTGCTATGACGAGGCATATCTCAAAAATGAGGATGCACAACCAGTAAGCCTGACACTTCCTTTGCAGACGGAAGCGTATGTCAGCCCGGTATTGTTTCCTTTCTTTGACGGACTGATACCGGAGGGCTGGCTGCTTGACGCAGCACTACGCAACACCGATATCAGCATACTCGACCGCATGTCGCTATTGCTGCTGTGTTGCAAAGAGTGCATAGGTTCTATAAGTGTTGTATCAATAACCAATAATGGAGGTGATGCATAATGTGTAAGTGCCTGTATTGTTATCAAAATCTGGAGGAAGGACAGGTTGACTTTCATCCAAATTGTGCAAAAAAGATCTTTGGCACGAAGGAAGCTCCATTGTTGGAATACCGCCACGAAGACCTTGACCGGCTGGCCGAACAAATTATCCGTGCCCAGACATCGCTGACCGGCGTGCAGCCCAAGCTGTCATTGAACCTCACCAAGCACGACGGCAACAGTCGGCTGACTATTGTGGGACTTTGGGGCGACTATATCTTCAAGCCACAGACGGAGAGTTACGTACAGCTGCCCGAGAACGAGGACTTGACCATGCATCTGGCCGAAGCTGCAAAAATAAAGGTGGTTCCCCATTCCCTCATACGTCTTGCTGACGGTCGCCTGGGGTATATCACCAAGCGCATCGACCGTACAGAGAATTGCGAGAAATTAGACATGGAAGATATGTGCCAGCTTACGCTGCACCCGACGGAATATAAGTACAAAGGATCATACGAGCAGGTTGCCAAAGCCATCGCCATGTATAGCGACACCCCGAAGCTTGACCTTGCGAACTACATGCAGCAGCTGCTGTTCTGCTTTGTTACAGGGAACAACGACATGCACTTGAAGAATTTCTCGCTTTATCGTCCTGCGAAGGAATATCGGTTGACCCCAGCATACGACCTTCTTAACGTGGCCATCGCCAATCCCCATGACAAAGAGGAATTGACACTTACACTATCTGGTCGCAAGACAAAACTACAATTAGATGATTTTGTGAACGCTGCAAAGACCATGGGGCTGGAAGAAAACTTGATCTATAACCTCATTGGGAGTTTTCAAAAGGCCCTTCCCAAATGGCAAATACTGATACACAATTCCTTCCTGTCCGATGAGATGAAAAAAGAGTATGAAGAGTTAGTAATGTCCAGATTGCACCGTTTGCAGAATTAGGATGTGTCAGATGGCGCTCTATGGCGGCTTCGCCATCAGCATTGTAGAACGGTAATAGTCGCAGAAAAAAAATATTTTGCCAGATTAATAATTTTATGTAATTTTGCAGTTGGATTGCAAGATTGCATAAAAGTTGGATGCCCGCCTCACACGCCGTGCCGTCATCTATTGTGGAACACAGGAACGTCACGACGCACATATCGAGGTGCTCAATTTTGCCTCGTTGCTATCTGTCTAATTGGTAATAGTGCAAATAATCCGAACTGCTGCTTCAGAAATTCGCTGAAAAACCGGAGTGGCGGTTCTGTTTTTCAGTACAAATATGCGTCGACGGGAAAAATCCAATTATTCTTCGCACATCCGCATTAATGCCTTCTTGGTGAGTTCTTTGTGCCTTCTTTGCGGGCTCTTTGTGCCAATACCAGAATCACCACAAAAAAGAGGGGGAGTAAAGCCTTGCTGGTTTTGCTCCCCCCTTTGTTTTACCTATTGCTACGACAAAAGTGTCCTTCGACAATCTATCGATAGTTAATTGTTGCAATATTCAGCACCCAGTTTCTGTTTCATTAGTTGCTCTTGTGCTATTACCTGGTCATCTGGAGTGTTCTTTGACATTATCATCAATAATGAGAATGCAAAGTTCTTGGAATAGCCAGGATCACCATCAACCAACTCTTTTAGAGTTTTGTTGTTACCATGCCCATTGGTCTTTACATACACTTCCCATCGTTGCCAGATGCCTTCCTTGCCATAGGCCGATCCAATATAGAGTTTGTCGGTTTTTGTGTCTCTAATCACATAGACACCGTAAACATTTGAAAGCATGTGACGCCATTCTTCGTTGTTGGTATTTACCAATTCTGTCAGCTCATCGAATGTGAGTATGAAGTCAAGATAGCCAGGGAAAGGCTTGGAATCGAAACCTGAAGATATTTCGATGACCTCCATCTCGTTGCTGAATTTCTGATGCCATGAGATTGGGTTGGACCAATTGATAATTACACGTTCTTTCAATCTTTCGAAACCTCCGACTTCCTCTAATGTATAGAAATATTTGTCATTAGGGTTTTCAATCGTTTGACGGACTTCCTCTATGGGCTGAACACGCAAAACACGATACACGCCAACAAAACGGGCTCTTCTACCTTCCTCGCCGATGAAACTGACGATGTAGTCTAATTCATGGAAAACAGGTTTGGATTGTATCGCCTGATAATCTTCAAATTTATCCCGGTGGAATCGGTAAAGGTCATAAACATTCTGACGATGGTCTTTGTGTCGCACCAGTTTGGCCTTTGCGTCCTTTGGGAGTCCGCATCTTACTAATAATTCTTGAATTGTGATAAGCATAATTAAAATGTTTTATAGGTTTATTAATGTCTCCAATTGTATTCAACACCCAATTCGTTTAGGACAATGTAGGGAATGTTATCCGTAAAGAAATTTGGGGTTAGTCTGGCCTTTAGCAGTTCTTTTCCTAATGTACTTGTAGGTGGGCAGGCGAAGGCTCCATAAACACTTCTAAAAAAACGCCCGTTACGGTTTCTTACCAGCTGGTCGTCATTAAACTCAGCATCCAAACCATAGAACACGGTTCCAAGTCGGTCAAACTTGGAACATTCGGACATGTGAATGCAGTGATTGTCGAGCAACAAGGCATATTCTTCATGTATTACTCCGACTGGTAAAACATAGGAGGCCCCATGAAAATAGGCCCGAACTATGTCTCCCGTGTAAATGTAGTCTCCTCGTTTGTCTTTAAACGGGGTACGCACTCCTGCGAAATGCACCCTTCGCACATAGCCTTTGTTTGGACACTCGTCATGAAATTCATCGTAAAAAATGTAATCTGCATGCTGATCTTTGTATTTCTCGTCCTTCGAACATACGTAGAACTCCCATGGACTGTGAAAGAAGAAACCAAAGCCAAAACTTGTATAGCCAAACTTTCCGTCACCATCAACATAACGTATCTTTATATGTGGATAGCTATTGTTAAGTGCAGCACCTATTTCATATCTGTACATACGGCTTAATCGCACAAGTTCTTCTTCGTCAATTCCATAATTCAATTCGGGCGATTTTTCCTCTTGCCGGCCCAATCTCATATCTATATCAAAAAAGATGAGCCACCATTCAAGGGCAAATACTGCATTATTCACATCTCGCAATTCATAGAATAGAGGCGCAACCTGATGGTCTTTAAAGCCAGCAATACCACATCCCAACCGTGTGATAAGAAACCTATTCATTGGATGGTCTTTTACATATTCTATAAACTCTTGGACGTATGGAATCATTTCTCCTACTGTTTCGAACATGGTTGGAATCGCATAGCATTGTCCTTGTGGTCCAACGCCTTGTCCAAAGGTTGCACCAAAATGGCGGCAAGCATATCCTGCAGCGCCTCCTCGGTGTTTGCCTTCCAAATTGCTGCCAAAAACAAACACCTCACAACGCGTCAATTCTCTAATAGATTCTGTCGACAACTTTCTACCTTTATAGTTTGATACCATATTCTAATGCTCTTTAAAGTTATCATACCTTTCTTTAGAGACAGGGAATCTCATCATCACCGCTTCCCACCAGCATCCTATACCGACATCCTCTTTCCAGTCGTATGGTTGTTCTTCACCACCACCGATAGTTTTTCGCCAAACATTCCATCCGTATGGTTTAGTCGGTACAGAACGGTAAATATAGTTGCCACATTCTGGCACCAAGTACAACTCTTCTGTGAAGAGCTTCTCAAAAAATAATTCAGCTTCCATCGTTTAAACCTTTATTGTTACTTTCGAGTGCAAAGATACATCATATATGTGCCACAATGTGACATAGTGTTTATTTTTTACACAAAAAAAGCCGTGAACTTTATTTGTTCATGGCTGAGGTTCTCGACTACCTATCATTACGAACAAGAAAGCCCACGGTTCTCGTGAGCGTTTCTTCTTTCTTGTGTAATGATAGTTGAAATTGTCGAGATTTCAGCCATACAAAAGAAAAGCGAATACGCTTCAATATGTCTTTATTTTTCTACTATTCTCTTTGTTTTATACCATATATTGTTTTGTTTGTCGGTGCAAAGATACGACAATTATTTCATTCGGCAAAATTTAAATCCTTGTTGCCTTTTTAATAGAAGAATCTTTTGGCTGGGTTGCGGAAAATTCGTGTCTTTACATAATATTTGACAGTGTATGGGTTCGATTATACAAACTCTCTGTAGTTGTCAGGTGTAACCACCTGAAATGGGGTGTCGGGATAGGTGTCGACGAATGCTTTGGGTAGCTTGGCTTTGGGCTTGTGCCATTTGAACTCGAACGCCGCCAAGTGGCCGTCCTGCTCTTCGACCAAATCAACCTCTTGCTGTTGCATTGTGCGCCAGAAATACATCTGGGCATAACGCTGATTGTAGGCGTTGTGTTTTATCCGCTCGCTCACCATCAAGTTCTCCCACAATACGCCGACATCGTTTCTCATCTCCAAAGGTGAGAAGTTCCCAATCAAGGCGTTGCGGATGCCGTTGTCGTAGAAATATATCTTGCGTCCCCGCTTGATTTCGGTGCGTAGGTTGCGGCTGTAAGCAGGCAGACGGAAGACAACATAGCACTTTTCCAGAAGGTCGATGTAGCTCTCGACCGTGGCTTTGTCGACTCCAATAAGGTTGGCCAGTTCGTTGTAGGACACCTCGCCGCCAACCTGTAACGCCAATGCGCGGACAAGCTTCTGCAACACCTCCGGTTTTTTAACACCACGGTACTCCAACAAGTCGCGGTAGAGGTAGTTGTTGGCAAGGTTCGTCAGTATGCGTCGTGCATCGTCTGAGTGCGTGACGACCTCGGGATAAAGGCCATAAATCATACGTTGCTCCAGCAGGCGGTTCTCCTCACGTTGCGAAGTGTACGATGCCAATTCGTCGAGCGAGAGCGGATACAGATGGTACTCAATCAACCGTCCTGTAGCAGGCTCGTTGATTTCGTTGGCCAGTGTCAGCGACGACGATCCGGTGGCAAGAATCTGGACCGGCAGTTTGAGGTCGACAAGCATCTTGAGTGTCAAACCTATGTTCCTCACACGCTGGGCCTCGTCGATTACCACCAGTTTATGGTTGCCCACCAAATTGCGCAGCTCAGTAGTCGTCTTGTTCTCCAGGTCGGCACGGTCATCATAGTTGTCGCAATTCAGCACAAGCGCCTCATTGCCGTCTATCAGATGGGCGAAAAGGGTCGTTTTTCCCACTTGCCGTGCACCCATCAGGACGATAGCCTTGCCTTTATTAAAGTCATTCTTAATCAGTTGGCCTATTTTACGCTCTATCATAACTAACTTTTTAATAATGCAAAGATACAAACTTTTTTGATATAATCCCCAAATTCATGTTAAATTTGGAGATTTGATTCCCTAAACTTAATATGAATTTGGGGATTTGCCAGCTTCTGTAGCTTCGCGGTCTTCCGTTTAGATAGTGTATTTCCCTGGCATAATTCTATTAATGAGACATGATATCCGTTCTGATTTTCAGTTTAGATGGTTCTGCATTTTATCTTCGGTCCAGACTTTCCAGCAGTGCCAGCATCGACGACATCCGTTCCTTGAGGTATTCTGCAACAAGGCCGGCCATGGCTTTCGACGAGCCCGTGGCGGCAAAGTCTTCGAACGCCTCGTAGTATCGCTTGCGGTCGGCGAACTTGACGTTGATGGGCGGGTAGCCGGCCTGCATCAGCTGCATGTTGAGCAACAGGCGTCCCGTGCGGCCGTTGCCGTCGACAAAGGGATGGATGCCCTCGAAGCGCAAGTGGAACAATGATATACGCTCCACCGGGTGCAACCGAGCCATCACCGTGGAACATTCGTTCAGCAGTTCCTCGACCATAGGCTCTATCAGGTACGGTTGCGGAGGAGCGACACTTGCACCCATAATCCTGACCGGCACCCTGCGCCAACGGCCGCGGTCTTCCGGCCTGTCGGCAAGCACCAGCGAATGGATGGAACATATCTCGTAGGCCGACAGCAGTTTCTGCTCCTTTACAAGCCGCTCTACATACTCGTATGCCTCCTTGTATCCCACAGCCTCAAGGTGGTCCTTCAACGGCTTGCGGTCTATGGTGATGCCTTGCAGCACAAGCGCTGTCTCCTTCAGGGTCAGCGTGTTGCCCTCGATGGCAGTGCTTTGGTGCGTGTGCTCGACGATAAACTCTTCACGCAAAGCCTTCACCTCGCCCTGCGAGAGAAGCCGCATTGCAGCCAGCCGTTCCTTGAGTTGGTCCACCTCGGCCAGCAGCGGCGAACCCCCGTGCCGGGCCAGCGAACGCGCGTCGGCAGGCTGCAACGCATGCTCGGGGATGAGGTAAAGATTGCCCCTGCGTATCACACCGCTGATTCTTCCCTCGGCGCAGAGCCTGCGCACACGCCTGTCGCTGATGCCCCATTTGGCGGCGACCTCGCTCACCTTCAGATATGTCATATTGTTCCGATTTTTGCCCGTATAACGCAAAATTCCCGGTTATATTGTTCCGACTTTACCCGAAATCGGAACAAAAGTCCCACCTTTCGGCTGTGGGCTCGGGCGGGGCGGGGGCTGTGGTGTGGGATGGGGTGGGACTTGGAGTGGAGGGAACCTCGGCGGCCGGCTGTGCCATCGCTGCGCCGTAGACGGTGGCGGAGACGTTGCCCTGGCTGCTGGCGGTGAAGGCCCAGAGGTGCAGCTCGCCGCCGGCAAACTCCTCGGGTAGAAGGAGTTGTAGGCCCCTGCGGCCGCGTTCCGCCTCGGCCGTGAGGCCGAGGCCCGCCGCGGGGCTGTATATATAAATATGTATGTCGTCCGCGAGGCCACCCCCGTCGGCGACCCAGCGCACGGAGAGCACACCGCGCTCGTCCACAGCGTATTGCAAGCCTTTGGGCACCGCCAGGGTGCCCTGCGAGAACTGCAGGCTGGGATAGTCAATCTGAATGTTTGGATTATTCTGATTATTCAGACTATTCAGATTATTCAGAAAATTCCGATGGTTCAGTTTCAGGAAGGCATTCCCTTCGGTAATCTGCTGGTCGGCGGCCACCTTCCGCAGCCCCACCCGCAGCACGGGCGTGGCCGGCGAGGCGAACTGTATCATCGCCTTGAAGCGGCTGCGCTGCTGCAGCTGGGCCTCTGATTTACGGTCCTTTATATGCGGCTGGTAGGCACGCACGAACCAGGCCCCACGGCGGTGGTACCCCACCACGGTGCCCACGCGGCCACTGAAGCCGCCAAGTATGCCCATATCCAACTTTGCCATATCAAGCCTCCCCCCCCGGCCCCCTCTCCTTGCAGGCGAGGGGGGGCGGTCGGGGTTCTTTTTTCTCAATAACGCCGCTTCCCTCGGAATATTGCATCAGTCCCCCAATAGGTTACGAAGAGAGGCAAAACCTATAGATTACCGCTTGTTGGATTTCAGCCTGTTGCATCCCTGCGCAGGGGGCGTTTTTTCTCGAAAAAAATGCAGGAAAACATTTTTTCTGCCCCTGCATACGATAAACACCATCTCGGCGTTACCCCCTATTATGACCCCCGAACGCAAGTCCACACAGATAGGCAACTTCGTGCTCATCCTCATCGCCATGGTGCTGGGTGTGCTCATCGGCCTTATGTTTGCCTCGCACAACCGCCAGGCGGTCTATCAGCACTCGGTGCTGCAGGCCAAGATGGGCGAGGTGCTTGACCTGGTGGAGAATGAATATGTAGACCCGATAGACGCCGACTCGCTCTCGGAGAGCCTCCTTTCGGTGATGCTCGCCGAGTTGGATCCCCACAGCACGTACCTCTCGGCTGCCGCGTCGGCGCATTCGGATGAGATGCTGCGTGGCAATTTTGAGGGCGTAGGCCTGCTGCTGCGCACCGAGGGCGACAGCACCTATATCGGCCAGGTGATGGCCGACGGCCCTTCGGCGGGCGCGGGCTTGATGCCAGGCGACCTCATCGTGAGTGTCGACGGCTATCGCGTTTGCGGTCGGAACCTGCCGGCCGACAGCATTGTGGCGCGTCTGCGTGGGCCTCGTCGTTCGCAGGTAACCATTGAGGTCTACCGCCAAAGTGCGCCGCCGGACCAGCGTCTCCAGACGGTCAGCGTGCGGCGTGGTGTGGTCAACCACCTCACTGTCCCTTACAGCGGCATGCTCGATGACACGACGGGCTACCTGCTGCTTACCTCTTTTTCCTCCACGAGCCACGACGAGTTCCGTGCCGCCCTGCAGCGTTTGCTCCGTCAGGGTATGCGGCACCTGCTGCTCGACCTGCGTGGCAACGGCGGAGGGTCGCTCGGCGCCGCCACCGGTATCGCCGGCGAACTGCTGCCGACCGGCTCGCTCATCGTCTACACCCAGGGCACGCACCAGCTGCGGCAGAACAGTTATTCGCTCCCGGGCGGCCTCTTTACCAAGGGAGGCCTCACGGTGCTGGTGGACGAAGGCTCGGCCTCGGCCTCCGAAGTCCTTGCCGGTGCGCTGCAGGACAACGACCGTGCCCTCATCGTGGGCCGTCGCACCTTCGGCAAGGGCCTTGTCCAGCGCGAGTTCCACCTTCACGACGGCTCCTCGCTGCTGCTCACCACGGCCCGCTACTACACTCCCTCGGGTCGCTCCATCCAGCGCCCCTACGGCGGTGGCACCGACGAGTATTACCGCGACTACATCAACCAGCTCATCGAGGAGTCCTACGCCGACGACCCGACGTTGCACGTTACCGACTCGACGCCCTACCACACCGTCGGCGGACGCATCGTCTACGGCGGTGGCGGCATCTTCCCCGACCGCCTCATCGCCTACCGGCGCGACAGCTCGCTGGTCTACTACAACCGCCTGGCCTCGGCCGGCCTCATCACCCGCACCGCCTTCGCCGAAGTCAGGCTCCACGCCGACGCCCTGCTGCGGCGCTACGCTGACGCCGACGACTTCCGCCGCCGCTACACCGTGCCCGACAGCACCATAGCCCGCCTCACCGCCATCGGCCAGCAGCACGGCATACCGCTCGACCCCAAGGGCCTCAACGCGCAACGACGCCTCATCACCACCATGCTCAAGGCATACATCGGCGACCACCTCTTCGGCCACGACGCCTTCTATCCCCTCATCCTGCACGAAGACAACGACCTGATGCAAGCAATGCAGAAGAAATGATACATATATAGAAACGCCTCTATGAAACGACACCTCGCAATAGCCCTCGGCCTCCTGCTCGCCCTCGGCGCCACGGCCCAGAAAAGCACCGTTACCTGCACTTTCGACGGTCTTCCGGCCGGGTCGCGCCTCCTCCTCAACGAGCCCCATGGCGGCCGCCTGATTCCCACGGACACCCTCGTGCCCGACGCCAAAGGGCGCGTCAAGCTGGAACGCTACTCCACGCAGCCCGAGTTCCTCGCCCTCGTCCTCGACCAGCAGCAGAGTCCGATGCTCCACCTGATTACCCTCCCCAAGGAACGCATCACGCTCAACGTTACCTACATGCCCGCCCTCAACCTCTTCAATCTCACCGCCGCCAAGGGTTCCGACAACATGGACCTCTACCGCCGCTTCACCAACCTCAACACACGTGCCACCCTCAACCAGCAAACCAACGTGGTGGTCGACAGCCTCGCGGTGCTTCTCTCCGACACTCCCGGCACGCTCATGAGCGCCTTCCTGGTTACCTTCTACGAGCAGTACTTCGAGCAATACGCGCCGCTCTACAAGAAGATTCGCGACGCCCTCGTCGGCCAATATGCCGACAACGACTTCGTGCGCCACATCGACTCGCGCCTGCGGTCGGCCCTTATCGCCGGCATGGAGGCTCCCGACATCGCCCTGCCCAACCCCCAAGGCGACACCCTCCGCCTCTCCGCCCTGCGCGGCAAGGTGGTGCTCATCGACTTCTGGGCCTCGTGGTGCGGCCCCTGCCGCAGGGAGAACCCCCACGTGGTGCGCCTCTACGAGCGCTTCCACGACAAGGGCTTCGAAATCTTCAGCGTCTCGCTCGACCAAAGCCGCGACAAATGGCTCGACGCCATACAGAAGGACGGCCTCCGCTGGCCCTGCCACGTCAGCGACCTCCGCGGCTGGAACTCCGCCGCCGGACGCCTCTATGGCATCAGCTCCATCCCCGCCACCGTCCTCGTCGACCGCGAGGGCAACATCTTGGCACGCAATTTGCGGGGGGCTGAATTGGAACGTAAACTAACCGAAATATTCGCACAATGATCACCACCACCCAGATAGAAATGGCCCTCGGCCATGTAGACGACCCCGTCTCCGGCGCCACCCTCACCGAGCAGGGCCTCGTCGAACATATCGACATCGACGGCCTCCGCGTCGTCATCACCCTCGCCGCCGGCACCGACCACCCCGAGCTGGCCGACCGCTGCGCGCAGGCTGTCCATGAATATGTGGACCGCCACGCCGAGGTCAGCGTCCGGTTCACCGCCCGCCAAGCCGTCCCCGCCCCCGAGCCCCAGCCCGAAGCCGAGGACGCGATGCCCGGCCTGGCCTCCGTCAAACACATCATCGCCGTCGCCTCCGGCAAGGGCGGCGTGGGCAAAAGCACCGTGGCTGCCAATTTGGCAGTGTCGCTCGCCAAGAGCGGCGCCAAGGTGGCCCTTGTCGATGCCGACATCTACGGCCCATCGATGCCCATCATGTTCGACGTCAGCGGCGAGCAGGTCTATGGCCACAAGGTGGGCGACAAGACCTATATGCTCCCCGTCGAGAAGTACGGCATCAAGCTGATGTCCGTCGGCTTCTTCGTCGACCCGGAGAAGGCCATCGTGTGGCGCGGCCCCATGGCCAGCGGCGCCCTCAAGCAGCTGCTGAGCGACACCTGGTGGGGCGAGGTGGACTACATGGTGGTCGACATGCCTCCCGGAACGGGCGACATACAGCTCACCCTCGCGCAGACCATCCCCGTCACTGGCGCTATCATCGTCAGCACCCCCCAGCAGGTGGCCCTGGCCGATGTGGTGCGCGGTGTGCAGATGTTCCGTGCCGACGCTATCAATGTCCCTGTGCTGGGATTTGTGGAGAACATGGCCTACTTCACCCCCGCCGAGCTGCCTGGCAACAAGTACTATATCTTCGGCCAGGGCGGCTGCCGCCGGCTGGCCGCCGAGATGGGCATACCGCTGCTGGGCGAAATACCGCTCGTGCAACGCATCGCCGAGAGCGGCGACGCCGGAAAACCCGTGGCCCTCTACACGCCCGACATGACCCAGAGCCCCGAGCGCGACGCCTTCGACGCCCTGGCACAGAACACCATCAACGCCATCAATAACCTGAAATAACACACAGTATGACCGACCAAGAGAAAGCCACCCTAGAGGTGAAAGTAAAGAACGCCCTCCAGCAGATCCGCCCCTACCTCCAGCAGGACGGCGGCGATGTGGAATATGTCGACATGACCAACGAGGGCGTGGTCATGGTGCGCCTGCAGGGTCATTGCGGCTCCTGCCCCCACGCCATGATGACCCTCAAACAAGGTATCGAGCAGGCCATCAAGCGCGTCCTGCCCGAAGTGAAAAGCGTCGAGCGCGTATGATATACACCAAGACAGGCGACGGCGGCACCACCAGCCTCGTAGGCGGCAGCCGCGTCAGCAAGGACGACCACCGCGTCGAGGCATACGGCACCGTCGACGAGCTCAACTCGCACATCGGCCTCCTGGCCGAGCTCTTCCGCCCGGAGCCCGGTGGCTACTGCGACGAGCTCAAGGCTGTGCAGCGCAACCTCTTCACCCTGCAGACCCTGCTGGCCACCGAGGATGCCGACCTCTATGCGCGTCTGCCCCAGCTGCCGCTGGAAGAGGTGGAAATACTGGAACGCCAGATAGACACCATCAGCGACCAGCTGCCCAAACTGCGCAGTTTCGTCATCGCCGGCGGCAATGTAATCGGCGCCCAATGCCATGTCTGCCGCACCGTCTGCCGTCGCGCCGAGCGCCGCGTCGTTACCCTCGCCCGCGAGGTGCGCATCGACGAGACCATCCAGCGCTACCTGAACCGTCTTTCCGACTACCTCTTCGTCCTCGGACGCCATGCCGTGGTCTCGAAAGGACAGGCAGAAGACTTGTATAACAACTAGTTGCAAATTCTCTTTGCCAGTATCGGAAAAAGATGTACTTTTGCAAAAATTTTTTCAAAACCGGAATATGTATTGGACACTTGAATTAGCATCAAAACTGGAAGACGCCCCTTGGCCCGCCACCAAAGACGAACTGATTGACTATGCGCAGCGTACGGGTGCTCCGATGGAAGTCATCGAGAACCTGATGGAAATCGAGGACGAGGGCGACCCCTACGACAGCATCGAAGACATTTGGCCCGACTACCCCACCAAGGAGGACTTTTTCTTTGAAGAAGACGAGTATTAAAGACGTCACCTTCATCGGCTCGGGCAACGTGGCCACCCACCTCGCCCTGGCACTGCACAGCACCGGCGTAACCATCCGTCAGGTGCTTTCGCGCGAATACGACCATGCCTCCCTTCTCGCCTCGCGTGTGGGGGCGCAGCCTGTCGACCGCGCCGACCGGCTCAAACCCTCAGCCGACGCCTATATCCTGGCTGTCAACGACGACGCCCTCTACGATCTCGCTCTCGACCTGCGGCTGCCCGATGCCCTGGTGCTCCACACCTCGGGCAGCACACCGATGGAGGTGCTGCGGCACATTTCGCCGCGCTACGGCGTGGTATGGTCGCCGCAGACCTTCGTGCGCGACTTCGCCATGGACTACTCGCGCCAGCCCCTCTGCATCGAGGCCGAAAGCCCGCAGAGCGAGCAGGCCATCGCCGACCTCTTCAGCCCCGTCACCGCCCACATCCACCGCCTCGACTTCGAGCAGCGCCGCTGGGCGCACCTGGCGGCGGTGATGGTCAGCAACTTCGGCAACGCCATCAACGCCCTCGCCCAAGACCTCATGCAGCAGCGCGGCCTCGACTTCGGCATGCTGCAACCCCTGGCCGAGGGCACGGTGAAGAAAATCAACCACGGCCCCCTTTGGCCGCAGCAGACGGGCCCCGCCGCACGCCACGACGAGAAGACCCTCGACGCCCAGCGACGCCTCCTCGCCTCACAGCCCCAACTGCTCGAACTCTACAACCTCCTGACCGACATCATTCAGCAGCGATGACCTACATCGACACCCACACCCACCTCTACGACGAAGCCTTCGACGCCGACCGCGACGAGGCCGTGCAGCGTGCCCTGCAGGCCGGCGTGGCCACCTTGCTGCTGCCCGACATCGACAGCCACAGCCGCCCCCGCCAGCAAGCCTTCGCTGCCGCCTATCCCGACTGCACCTTCCAGATGGCGGGTCTGCACCCCACCTCCGTCAAGGAGGACTTCGAGCACGAGCTGCAGCTGGTCCACGACCTCCTATTTATTCAAAATTCAAAATTCAAAATTCAAAATTCCCTCATCGCCGTGGGCGAAATCGGCATGGACCTCTACTGGGACCGCACCTACGAAGCCGAGCAGCGCGAAGCCCTGCGGACCCAGTTGCTGTGGGCGTTAGAGCTCGACCTGCCCGTCTGCCTCCACATCCGCAAGGCCCACAACGAGGTCTTCGCCCTGCTGCGCGAGCTGAACCGCCCGCGCTGGCGCGGTTTGATGCACTGCTTCGGCGGCAGCCTGCAGGAGGCGCACCGCGCGGTGGAGATGGGGTTCCACCTCGGTATCGGCGGTGTGGTTACATTCAAGAATGCCGGCTTGGCGGAGATTGTGAAAGAGATACCGCTGGAGCACCTTCTGCTGGAGACCGACGCGCCCTACCTCGCGCCGGCACCCCACAGAGGAAAGCGCAACGAGAGCTGCTATATTCCTCTCGTTGCGCAAAAGATTGCCGAGCTTAAAGGCATCGGCGTGGAGGAGGTGGCCGATGTAACCACCGCCTCGGCACGCGCCCTGTTTACTCTACCCAGCCTATAACATCGCCTTTTTTGACCATCTGGCCCTGCTTGGCGCAGGTGTCGACGATTTTGCCGCCCTTGAGCGAGGGCTGCGGCATGAGTGCGTAGGGGGCCTCGATATGGGCCAGGGTGGCGCCCTCCTTCACCTCGGTGCTGGGTGCGGGGGCGGTGCTGCGGTCGTCGAAGTTGACCTCCCACAGCAGGCGGCCCGTGGCGGCGGCCACGATGGGGGTGGCATTGGGGTATTTCTGAGAGATGTAGTTGAGTGCCGCCTCGCCGCCGGCTTCCTGCTGGTTGCAGCCCGACTTCTCGGCACGCAGCTGCGCCACCTCCTTGTGGAAGCGTTCTTTGGCGATGCCGCTCTTGTAGTCGCGGTACTGGCGGTCGTGCATGGCCAGCTCGAAGAGCTCCTCGTCGTCCTCGCCGCGCTCCCAGCCATTCTCTTCCATCTCCTTGATGTATTCCGGCAGGGCGTCGGGATAGGCCTCCTGCGGCACGCCGGTGTAGAACTCCATGCCCTGCTTCTTGGCCAGCTCGACGATTTCGGGAGCCAGGGGCCCCGGCAGCTGGCCGGCGCGGCCCAGAATCATGCTCCACGAGTCCTTGTCAATCTGGCTGAAGCGCGGCTTGCCCTGCGCCATCGAGAGCAGGTTCATGACGGCTATATTCTTGGTATACTGGCTGAAGGGGGTTACCAGCGGTGGATAGCCCAGCAGGGGCCAGATGTGCTCCACCTCCTGGAAGAGCTGCACGGTAAGCTCTTCGAACGAGACCTCGGGCTTGCCGCTCTTCTTGAGGGCCATATTGATGGCGCCGTGCACGCCCTTGAGGTCGCTCATCATCGAACCCATCATGCCGCCCGGCAGACCGCACCCTACCAGCAGCGAGCTGCTGATGCGGTTGCCCGGGTTGATGTAGAGGCCGAGGAAGTCGTCGATGAACTCCTGTGTCAGGCGGCGCGCCTCCATGTAGGCGTCCATGTTGATGTCCTTGACGCTGAAGCCGGCATCCTTGAGCATGGCCTGCACCGAGATGACGTCGGGATGCACCATGCCCCAGGAGAGGGGCTCCATGGCGCAGTCGATAACGTCGGCTCCAGCCTGGGCCACCATGAGGGTGGAGGCCATCGAGAGGCCCGGACCCGTGTGGCCGTGGTACTGCACCACGATGTGGGGGTATTTGGTCTTGATTTCATGCACGAGGCGACCCAGCGTGGCGGGACGCCCCACACCGGCCATGTCCTTGAGGCATATCTCGTCGGCACCGAAAGCCACCAGCTTGTCCACAATGCCCATGTAGTACTCAACGGTGTGGATGGGCGAATGGGTGATGCTCAAGGCGGCCTGGCTGATCATGCCGGCCTCCTTGGCGGCCGTAACGCTCAGCTCGAGGTTGCGCGGGTCGTTCAGTCCGCAGAACGAGCGCATGATGTCCACACCCTGCGCCTTCTTCACCTTGGGCATCAGGCGGCGCACGTCGGCCGGCACGCCGTACATACGCAGGCCGTTCAGCGCGCGCTCCAGCATGTGGGTCTGGATGCCAGCCTGGTTGAAAGGCTTGGTCCAGGCACGGACGGCCTTGTTGGGGTTCTCGCCGTACATGAGGTTCACCTGCTCGAAGGCGCCGCCGTTGGTCTCGATGCGGTCGAAGCAGCCCATGCCGACAATCACCGGCGCAATCTTCTCCAACTGGTCCACACGCGGTTGGTATTTACCGCTGCTTTGCCACATGTCGCGGTACACCAAACTGAATTTTATTTCTTTTGCCATAGTGCTAACAGATTGATTGAAAAAACATTACCCCAATTTAACAATAATTGGGGATAATGCAAATATACAACTTTTTTTTCATCCACCAGCTTTTTTCACATCGCAGTCCGGCCGATGGGGTTCTGTAGGGGAATGGTAGGGACTTTCTAGGGTAATAGTTAGGCCTTTTCGCATTATTACCCATCAGTGGGTAATAATGGAACCTTTGAGTAAATATATTTCTCGCACCCACGTACAATAATTATTTGCGAATGCCGTTAATGAGGGTATGAAACGCATCGTCATACTCACCGGCGCCGGCATCAGTGCCGAAAGCGGCATCTCCACCTTCCGCGACAGCGATGGCCTCTGGGAGCGCTACCGCGTGGAGGACGTGGCGACCCACGAAGCCTACGAGCGCAACCCGGCCCTGGTGCTCGACTTTTACAACCAGCGCCGCCGCCAGCTCTTCGCCGCCCAGCCCAACGAGGCCCACCGCCAGCTGGTGCGCCTCGAGGAGCGCTTCGACGTGCGCATCGTTACCCAGAACATCGACGACCTCCATGAGCGCGCCGGCTCCTCCCACGTGCTGCACCTCCACGGCCTGCTCACCCAGGGCCGGTCGGACGAGAACCCCGACCTCATCGTCGAGGTGGGCAGCCGCGACATCCGGCTCGGCGACCTCGCCCCCGACGGCACCCAGCTGCGCCCCCACATCGTGTGGTTCGGCGAGGCGGTGCCCAACATCGAACCCGCCGCCGCCCTCTGCGAGGAGGCCGACATCTTCATCGTCGTCGGCACCTCCATGGCCGTCTACCCCGCCGCAGGCCTTATCCACTACGTGCCGCGCACGGCGCCCGTCTATGTTGTCGACCCCAAAGAGGTGCCCGTCTCCCGCCCCGTCACCTTCATCCGCGAGGTGGCCACCCGCGGCGTCACCCAGTTAGTCAACCAATTACTTGCCCAACAATGATAACAATCGTTTTTGTAGTCAGCATCCTGGCCGCCTTCGCCCTTGCCGGCGGACTGTTCTATATGCTTGCCAAGCGCTACTTCGACCAGCAGCAGAAGCTGCAGCTCCTCCAGGCCAAGCTTGACGAGCGACGCGAGACGCTCAAAGTGGTCACCCCCATCCGCCTCCAGGCCTACGAGCGCATGGCCCTCTTCCTCGAGCGCATCGCCCCCAACAGCCTCGTCCTGCGGTGCTACCAGCCCGGCATGGACCTCAAGCTGCTGCAGGGCGTGATGACCAAAAACATACGCGACGAGTGGGAGCACAACCTCTCGCAGCAGGTCTACCTCTCCGAGGACACCTGGATCCACATCCGCGAGGCCAAGGAGGAGATGATCAACCTTGTCAACGCCTCGGCCGTCACCCTCACCGACACCACCGACCCCACACGCCTGGCCGCCAACATCTTCGCCTCGGCCGCCCAGCGCTCGCCCGTCGACGAGGCCCTCGAAGTGCTCCACAAAGAACTGCACGAACTCTACGGATGATATGAAAACTGGCCTAAACATGGGAGTGAAAGGGAGTGAAAAAGGAGTGAAAAGGAGTGAAAGGACAAATGTGCAACCTACGGCCATTGTCCTCTCACTCCCTCTCACTCCCCTTCACTCCCTTTCACTCCTGATACTTCTGCTTCTGGCCGCCTGCGCCCGCCAGGGCTACCCCACCGGCGGCCCCAAGGACGAGACCCCGCCAGTGGCCCTCGCCGCGCAGCCCGCCAACGAGAGCCGCCACTTCAGCGGCCGGCAGTTCTACATCCCCTTCGACGAATACGTGGTGCTGAAGAACGCCACGGAGAACGTCCTCGTCTCCCCGCCGCTCAAAAACAAGCCCGAATACACCACCAAGGGGCGCGGCATACTGGTGAAAATCAACGACACCCTCCTCCCCAACACCACCTATCTCTTCCAGTTCAAGGAGGCCATCGCCGACTTCAACGAAGGCAACCTGCTGCCGAGCTACGAATACGTCTTCTCCACCGGCGCCGATATGGACACCCTGATGCTTGCCGGCCGCGTGCTCGACGGTCGCAGCGGCAAGCCGTGGAAAGAGCAGGTCTCCGTCCTCGCCTACCAGCAGGAGCAGTGTGCGACCGACACCGTGGCCTGCCACATGCAGCCCGCCTACATCACCCGCGCCGACAAGGAGGGCCACTTCGCCTTCCACTACCTGCCCGCCGGGCGCTACCGCCTGGTGGCCCTCGAGGACAAGAACCGCAACCTGCGCCTCGATGCCGACGACCCCGCCGCCTGGGACACCGCCTACCACGCCACCACCGCCGCCATAGACAGCAACGCCCTCCCGCAGCTGCGCCTCTCGGCACCGGTCTCCGCCAAGCAACGCCTGACCGGCAGCGAGTTCATCAACCGTGGCACCATCCGCCTCACCACCGCCCTCCCGATGCAGAACCCCACCCTGCAGGGCGAGGCCGTCGAGTGGCGCCTCAACGCGCGGCGCGACACCCTCACCGCCTGGTGCCTCAACGCCAAGTGCGACTCCACCGTGCTCATCGTCAGCGACCACGGCTTGCAGGACACCCTCAAGCTGCGCTACCGCGCCAAGGCAGCCGGAAAAGCCGGTCGACGCGGGGCACAGCAGCAGCCCACCCAGGAGAAACCGCTCATGCGCGCCCTGTGCAATGGCAGCAATGCCTACTACGACGACCTGCGACTGGCCTTCGAGCGCCCGATAGTCAGCCAGGCGGACAGCCTTCGCGCCACCGTCATCCACACCAAGGACAGCACGCGTACCGAAGCCGCCCTACGGCTGGACAGCACCGGCCTCGGTGCCCGCATCGACGCCACCCTCCGCTCGGGCGAGGCATATCGCATGCACATTCCCAAGGGCGCCTTCACCGACCTCTACGGCAATCCCACCGACAGCCTCACCGTCAACCTCACACCCAAGGACTACGCCACCCTCACACTCCATATCACCAACGCCTATCCCCACCCGCTGGTGGTCGAGGTGCTGGACAGCCGCGACACCGTGCTGCAGCGCAAACCTCTCGTAGCCAACGGGAAACTGCAGTTCATACACCTCGCAGCAGGCGAATGCCGCATCCGCGCTGTCATCGATGCCGACGGCAATGGCAGCTGGACCACCGGCGACTACCGCCTCCAGCGCCAGCCCGAAGCGTGGATAATGTTCGACAAAACCCTGCAACTGCGCGAGAAATGGGAGTCGGAAGAGCACTGGACCGTCAAGCCTGAAGTCTCCAAAGCCCTGCCGCGCACCTTGCCCTCGGTGCTGGACCGCACCAGCCTCCCACACCACAAACAAACCACCGACTAGATGCAAAAGAAGCTCCTCTCCGGTCTCTTCTGGGTGCTGCTGGCCAACCTGCTGGTGAAACCCCTTTGGATCCTCGGCGTAGAAGTGGGGGTGCAGAACGCCGTGGGCAACGAGGCTTACGGCTTCTACCACGCACTGTTTAGCTTCACCTATATCTTCAACATACTGCTCGACCTGGGCCTGACCAACTACAACACGCGCAACATAGCCCAGCATCCGCAGCTCATCACCAAGCACCTGAGCGGCATCCTGGGCATCAAGCTCTGCCTGCTGGGGCTGTACGTGATGGTGACCTTCACGGTGGGCCTCGCGATGGGCTACGGCAGCGCGGAGTTCCGCCTGCTGGCGCTGCTGACCCTCTGCCAGTTCCTCAACTCGCTCATCCTCTACCTGCGCAGCAATTTCGAGGGGCTGCTGCTCTTCCGCTGGGACAGCCTCTTCTCGGTGCTGGACCGGCTGCTGATGATTGTCATCTGCGGCTGCCTGCTGTGGAGCCCGATGCGCGAGAGGTTCAACATCTACTGGTTCGTATATGCCCAGCTTATGGCCTACGGCATCACCGCCGTGCTGGCCCTCTGCGTCATAGCCCGCAAGGCGGGGCTGCGGCGTGTGAGGTTCGACAGGCGCTTCTTTGCGGTGGTGCTGAAGCAGAGTGCACCGTTTGCACTGCTGGTGCTGCTGATGGCCAGCTACAACCGCATCGACCCCATCCTGCTGCGCTCGCTGGTGGGCGACGCCGACGCAGGCGTCTATGCCGGCGCCTTCCGCCTGCTGGACGCGCTGACGATGGTGGCCTACCTGGTGAGTGTGCCGCTGCTGCCGGTGTATGCCCGGCTGTGCAAGGGGGAGGGAGTGAAAGGGAGTGAAAAGGGAGTGAAAGGGAGTGAAAGGACAAATGATGAAATAACGGGCATCACGCGGCTGGTGTTCGCGCCGATGATGCTCTTCGCCGTCGGGACGGCGGTGGCGCTATGCGCGGTGGCCGAGCCGACGATGGGACTGCTGTACCACGAGCGCGGAAGCATGTATGTGCCTGTGTTCCGCGTGATTATCTTCGGCATCATCCCCATCAGCCTCACCTACATCTTCGGCACCCTGCTGACGGCGGGGGGCTACCTGCGGCAGCTCAACCTCTTCGCCGCCAGCAGTCTGGCGCTCAACGTGGTGGTGAACCTGCTGCTTATCCCGCGCCTCGGGGCCACAGGCTCGGCGTGGGCATCGCTGACGGCGCAGACCTTCATGGCGGCGGCGCAGGTGGCGCTGGCGGTGCGCCTCTACGGCCTGCCGGCAAGGAGCTTCCTGCCGCTGGGCCTTTCGGACACGAAACGATTAGTCAAATCATTAATAACCAACAACAACTCACAATGAAAGCTTACGTATTTCCCGGACAGGGAGCCCAGTTTGTGGGCATGGGCAAGAACCTCTACGAGGGCAACACCACTTGCCGCGACATGTTTGAAAAAGCCAACGAGATTATAGGTTTCCGCATCACCGACCTGATGTTCGGCGGCACGCCGGAGGACCTCAAGCAGACCAAAGTAACCCAGCCGGCCATCTTCCTCCACAGCGTCATCCTGGCCAAGTACATGGGCGAGGCATTCCGCCCCGACATGGTGGGCGGCCACTCGCTGGGCGAGTTCTCGGCCCTGGTGGCTGCCGGAGCCATGAGCTTCGAGGACGGCCTGCGACTGGTCATCGCACGTGCCAACGCCATGCAGAAATGCTGCGAGGCGCATCCGTCGACCATGGCCGCCGTGCTGAAGCTCGACGACAAGACCGTCGAGGAAATCTGCGCCCAGGTACAGGGCGAAGTCGTCGTGCCGGCCAACTACAACTGCCCGGGCCAGCTGGTTATCAGCGGCACCAACGAGGGCGTGGCCCGCGCCTGCGAGCTGGTCAAGGAGGCCAAAGGCAAGGCCCTGCCGCTGGCCGTGGGAGGCGCCTTCCACAGCCCCCTGATGGAACCCGCCCGCATCGAGCTGGCCGAGGCCATCGAGCGCACCGCCTTCCAGGCTCCCGTATGCCCCTGCTACCAGAATGTCGACGCCCTGCCGCATACCGACCCGGCCGACATCAAGCGCAACCTCCTCATGCAGCTCACCGCACCCGTGCGCTGGACCGCCACCGTCAAGAACATGCTCGCCGACGGCGCCCAGGAGTTTATCGAGGTGGGTCCCGGCACCGCCCTGCAGGGAATGGTGAAACGTGTCGACCCGGAAGCCAACGCACACTCGGCAGAAGGCGCGGAATAAACTGCGAAATTATTCGTAAATGACAGGGAAAGGCTCCATCATGGAGCCTTTTTTGGTGCCGAAAACCTCCCCGACCCCATGGGGCAGGGGGTGGAACGGCAGGGGTTCTCTAGGGGTTCTCTAGGGGAATACATAGGCCATTTCCCATTATTTCCCATCGATGGGAAAATTTGGATACTTTTCCGAGCCCCGCGCCATAGTGCTCACCCGTGGGCGTGAGCCCACGGTACGGATGCCAACACCGAAACGGAGCCCCGTAGGGGCGACAGATTTTATCCGTGGGCGCAAGCCCACGGCTAATCTAGGTGTCGCCCCTGCGGGGCTGCGATTTGCCCGACAAAACACGGGTTAGGGGCGAATCATTATTCGCCCCTACGTGGAATTCGGTGGACACACGCCCCCGACCGCCTGCGGCGGCCACCCCCTCTAGCTTAGAGGGGGAGTCGAAGAATGCTATCCTTATTCCTCCCCTAAGTTAGGGGAGGTGCCCGAAGGGCGGAGGAGTGTGTTGCGGTGGCGTTGGGGTGTTGAGAGGGGTTCCTTGACACACGCCCCCGACCGCCTGCGGCGGCCACCCCCTCTAGCTTAGAGGGGGAGTTTTTGGAATACCATCTCTATTCCACCCGAGGAGGGGGGACTAAAAGTTGGACCCTGGCCAGAGATAGCCAGGGTCCGGGAAGTGGAGAAAAATAAGAATGTTCAATTGTTGGCGGCCCGGCGCCCTACCTGCGCACCGCACGTATGGGGAATCCAAAGAGGCGGCTGCCATTGTTGACATGGCAGCTAGAGTTGGTAACGGTGGTAATCATCGCGGTGGAGGTGGCGTAGGTGCCATACGACGAGGTCCAAATAGGACTTTTGGTGCCGGCATCGGTTAGTTCTGTGCCGCTCATATGGCCGGCGAAGGGGATGAAGATGGAGTTACCGTTGACCCTGCTGGTCAGCTTGCGCCCTGCCACGCCGTTCCGTGTCTCGTTCGACTGGGTGGTGTTGTCAATCAACTCCTGCCATTCTGCGGCAATCGGCATGCGGGCGCCATCGCCAAGGATTGCCGTGGCGGCATCGTCCATGGGTTCCAGCGTGATGAGGGTGTCGACATAGCCGCTGTAGCCGTTGGCGGAATTATTGCAGTACTTGGTAAATTGGTTGTGTGCACCATAGATGTAGTTGTTCCAAGTGTACGATTCCTTGGGGGTGGTTTCACCCCAGGCAAAGTAGTCGCCGTATCCCTCGGGACTGTTGGCACCCAGGTTGCACTCGGCCCACAGCAGCCCGCTGGGCAGACCCATGTCGACCCATCCAGCAGGGAGGACCTCGAACTCGGCGCTGTAGGTGGCATCGCCAGCCACGGTGATGTAGCGCGGGTTGTCGGTGTTGCCGTCGTTCCATTGTTTGAATAGGTATCCGAGGGTGTGGGTTGCGTTGATGCGGACAACGCGGTCCGCCGGGTAGACGCCGCCGCCCTCCACGGTTCCCATCGCTGCCTGGCCGTCAGCCACCGCCACGGTGATGGTATAGATGGGGCGTACTTCGAATTCGGCGGTGTAGCTGGCATCGGCATGCACGGTAACAGTGCGGGGATTCTGGGTGCTGCCGTCGTTCCACTGTTTGAACCGGTGGCCGGCAGAGGGGGTGGCACGGAGGCGGACATCGGTGTTATCCATATATACACCGCCACCCGACACAGTTCCCATGGCATCGTTGTTGGACGCCACGGTGAGCGTGAAGGAACTCGTGTCTTCGCCAATGACCACGCGGGAGTTTCCTGTGATTTTGGCCATGTTGCCACCGCCATAGACGCTGCCCTCGATGTGGGTGGTGCCGAGGATATTGACGATGGTGTTGCCTGTGAAGACGGCGGTGCGGCCATGGCCGCCACCGAAGACGTTGCGCTTGATGCGGCCGTTGTAGGTCTTGACGCGGCAAAGAGTGTTGCCGGTGGAGTTGTAGGGGCCGTGGTCGCCGCCGACGTAGACGTTGCTGTGGACAAGAGGATTGTCGACATGGCTCAAGCGACCGGCTTCCTTGCCGATAATGACATCGACGCCACCGGTAACCTCGGTGTTCTCGCCGTATCCGCAGCCGAAGACATTGCCCAGCGAGTCGTGGCAGGCGATGTAGCCCACGGTGCCGCCCAGCACCTTGACGCTGATATCGCCGGTAACGAGCCCCTTGATATTGGAGCCGCCGTGGATGCCGCCCAGCACGGTGCCGTCCTTCATCGTGATGTCGACATTGCCGTGGGGGAGCTTGTTCTTGTTGCCGCCGCCGAAGACCTTGCCCTTGACGAGGCCGCCGGCGATGTAGATGGTGGCGGTGCCGCCCTCCTTGACGTTGCCCATGTTGCCGCCGCCGAAGACGTTGCGGTCTACAACGGCGTGGTCGGCCACCACGACGGTGGAGTTGTTCACCTCACCGCGCGAGCGCATGATGTTACTGCGGTAGTTCCCGTAGTCGAATCCGCAGCCGCTGGCGAAGATGCAGCCCCTTTGGGCGCCGAGGATGGTGTCGCCCTCCATGGAGACATGGAAGTAGCCGCCGACATAGACATTGGTGTTGCCCAGCAGGTCGCCGGTGCAGATGGAGGCGGGGTCGACCATGCTGTAGGCGTAGTCGTTGCCAATCCAGGTGGCGTTGGCGCCGGCGGCGATGTAGCCCTTGAGGGTGCCGCCGGTACAGATGATGAGCGGGTCGCCGCCACCGCGGATGTGCTGCGCCGCACCGCCAATGAAGCCGTCGCTGACCCCGCCCTTGAAGCGGATATAGATGTCGGGGTAGCCGTCGTTGGGTCGGTGCTCGGCATCATAGCCCGTGCGGGCGCCGAGGATGTCGGCCAGTTCGCCACCCTCCACAATCAGTGTGCGGTGGCCGAGATACTGCTCGTTGAGCGAGCGGCTGGACTGGGAGCCCATGAAGATTGAGTGGCCGGTACTGAAGTAGGCTGACGAAGGAGGCAGCGGACGCTTGACGTTGTGAATGCCGCTCTTGAAGATGAAATTGATTACCTTGCGGTTGCGGTTGGCAACCGTGTTGGGGTAGTTCGGCAGATTGTAGCCGCCGCCTTGTATCGCATAGTTAAGGCTGAGTTTATTATTGTCGCCGAGGGCACGGTCGTAGTCGTTACCGAAAATGCAGGTGGACTCAATCTCTGTTTCGCAGAGTGTACGCGTCCCCACTAATTCAATCGAGCTATGGCGGCCGCTTTCGAAGCGGATGACGGGTGCCTTGTCGCCGGTGAAGTTGCCGTTGATGGCCATGATTCTCAGCCCGATGAACCAAATGCCGTTATCACTTGTAGCAAATTGGAGCCCTCGGCCATAGGTTACGCTGTTGCCGCAGGCATAAAGTTTGCTGCTGTTGCCGTACATCTTGAGGTACTCCAGCTTCAGCGGCTGGGAGAGGACGGCTCCATTGTTTATCTGCACCGTGGCCAGCGCGGCTGGCAGGGTGCCGTTGAAGGCGGCGATTCCGTCGGTGGTGCCGTTGGGGAATACCGCGGTGTAGGTGGCGGGCACGCCGTTGACGGACATGGTGGTGTTGCCGGTGCTCTCGTGGCGGTAGACTACGAAGTTGAGCTCGGTGGAGCCGCCCTTCAGGCTGTTGGTGGTCGACAAGGCAGCCTGGCCGGTGTAGAGGACATAGGCGCGGGTCCATACGGCCTCGAACTCCACCGCCATCGAGAGCTCGTTCCTGGCGTTGCTATAGCCGTTGTTGGTGGGCTGGTACCAGAGCAGCTGGTCGGCCTTGACCAGGTCGCCCACGGCCAGAGGTGTGCCGCCGCTCTCCACGGTGTAGATGCTTCCGCCGGCCACGCTCTTCAGGCGCCAGCGGTAGAAGCCGCGCCAGACGGCATTGCGGGGTTCGGCCTGCGGCGTGATGGCCGAGCCGATGGGGCTGTAGACGGGGCGCACATAGAAGGGGTTGGCGATGGCGCGGTCGGCGAAGCGCGTCTCCGACGGGAAGGGCCAGCTACGCTCCAGGGTCTTGAGGTAGACGAAGCGGTTGGCGGCGCGCTCGGCGTCGGTGGCGGCACCCACGGCCACGGTCTGCCCGTTCTGGCCGGGGGTCATGTCGACAAACTTGTCGGTCAGCGCGGCCGGCTGCTCGACGGACATGTCGCCCACGGTGCCGTTGCCGTTGAATATCTTGCCGTATCCGTTGTATATAATCTGCACATTGCGGGGATAGAGGCTTGTGATGGGGCTCTCCGGGTCGCTGTATAGCGTCCAGTTGTGGTCCTCGAGGTCGTTGAGGAGCACGGTGCTGCCATCATTGTACAACCCGTTCGGGTAATGGGCTTTGGCCGAGGCGTAGATGTCGGCCGTGCCGGCAGCGTAGGGGGTGAAGGTCTGGGCAGTGGTCGTCAGACCGATGGTCAGCAACACCAGTGCTGACAGGATGTAGTTTGTTTTCATTCAGTTTGTTTACTATTCTTTTTTATATGTTGACTCCTGCTGGTTGTACCGCCCCGACTCTCGGACAGACATCCTGCGGAAAAGCACATAAAAAACGCGGGGGGGAAGGGGGAGGCCCCCTGGCCTCTCGCAGAAAATCGCCCAAAAGGGTACCGATAGGGTGCGGTTTTGGGTGTTTAGGCGTTGTCTACGGCAGCGTCTTTACATGTTTATCTCTGGCAATCAGCGCTGTAAACAAAAGCCCCCAGCCTGAAAGCCGGGGGCAAAGATAGACACATTTTCG
This sequence comes from uncultured Bacteroidota bacterium, assembly GCA_902762805.1. Taxonomy (GTDB): domain Bacteria; phylum Bacteroidota; class Bacteroidia; order Bacteroidales; family P3; genus Colimorpha. The sequence goes on from CACWPQ010000006.1 coordinate 54,367, forward strand.
GACGTGAGCGCGCCCAGGTCTAATTTTTAGGATTAATTAACACATATAGCTATATATATATCTACTTCTCGCGGATTACGTCGCCGTGGTCGCGGACAATCATGCGGTACCACTCCTCGCGGTACTTGGGCATGTTGGGCATGGCGCTTTGGCCGGTCTCGGTGCGCTCGAAGCGGCCGTCCTTCTCCTTCTTGACGTTGCCGTCGAGGTATTTGACCAGCAGGTACTTATCCAGGTCGTTCCACTCCTTCATCATGCGGGCGGCCTGGCGGTTGCAGAAGTCGTTGAGCTGACGCTCGAGGGCTTCGCCGTTGGACTCCTTGGCGCGGTTGTCGAATTTCTCGACATCGCTGACGAAGGTCTTCTCAAGCCTTGACTGCACCTTCTGCAGGTCGACAATCATGTCGCTGTAGCGGCTGTAGGCGAAGTTGGTAACGCGGTTGAAGAGCCAAAAGGCTGCGGTCTCGCTGTAGGTCATCATGTCGCCATTGCCCTCGCGGAAGCAGAGGGGTATGTCGGTGATGCCGCAGTACATGGGGCAGTAGACGGTGGAGTAGGTGTCGTCGACACCGAACCAGAGGATGCCGCCCACCTTGGCGGGGAGCCAGCCGCGGCACTGGGCCACGAACGAGAAGCCCGTCTGCTGGGTGGAGGTGGCGCGCTCGTGGATGTAGCTCTTGCCGTCGACCTCGAAGCCCATGGGACGCCAGCGGTAGGGGCACTGGAAGGGGCCGGCGCCGAGGTCCTTGGTCATGTCCATGGCGGTGCCCTCATAGTGGTCGCGCATGAGGTTCATCACCTCGATGACATCCACCTTGTGGTCGGGCTTGATCCAGAGGGGCAGGCGCTCGGCGGTGGCGTCGCCCATGGCGTATTTCTCATATTTCTGCATGCCGGAGGCCACGCGGTTGAACATGGCGTAGACGCGGGCGTCGCAGCCGCGCATGGCGCTGAAGGTCAGCGGGGCGTAGGTGTCGCAGAAGGAGAAGTCGGCGTCCTTGCCGTTGTACCAGCCGCAGGCGCGGGCGTAGGTGATGACCTCGCTGCTGTAGACGCACTCCACCTCGGGCTCGAAGAGGTAGTCGAGGTGGGCGCTGGAGATGACCTTGTGCAGCCCTTTGCCCTTGGCCTTCTGGAATTTGCCGGTCTCCTGGGGGAACTGGGTGATGCGGGCCTGGTTGGCATGGCCGCTGACGTAGCCGTCGGGCACGCGGCGGGCCACCCACACGGCGCCGTCGGTATATTTGTACTTCAGCTTCTTGGCCAGCTCGGGCTTGACGGTGCCGGGGCGCTTGCCGATGAGTTCGAGGATCCACACCTCGTTGGGGTCGGCGATGGAGAAGCTCTCGCCGGAGCTGTGGTAGGGGTAGTCCTTCATGAAGCCGGCAAGCACCTGGATGGCCTCGCGGGCGTTGCGGGCGCGCTGGAGGGTGAGGTAGATGAGCGAGCCGTAGTCGATGCCGCCCTCAATCTCGCCGTGCAGCTCCTCGCGGCCACCATAGGTGGTCTCGCTGATGGCCAGCTGGTACTCGTTCATGTTGCCCACCACGCTGTATGTCTGCGCCACCTGCGGGATTTTCATCAGGGGCTTGCCGCTATCCCAGTCGACGACCTGGATCATGGTGCCGGCGGGGTAGGTGGCGGCGCGGCGGTAATAGAGCTCGCCGTAGAGCGTGTGGCTGTCGGCGGCATAGGTGATCATGGTGCTGCCGTCCTTGGTGGCGCCACGGGTGAAGAGGAAATTGGTGCATGCCTCGGCCGTCTGGCCCAGCAGCATCGCAGCGCCCAGCAGGGCAGCGGCTACAAATCGGGTGGATTTCTTCATGATGGTATTGTATTATATTATTGTTTGCTTCTTTCGGTAACCTGAATTAATTGCGGTGCAAAAATACAAAACTCCTCCGACATGGCAAAATTTTCGTATCTTTGCAGCGAGAAAATATATTGAATATTTTGCTATGGAATTTAAACTCAACACTATAGAAGAGGCCATCGAGGACATCCGCCAGGGTAAGTTCATCATCGTGGTCGACGACGAGGACCGCGAGAACGAGGGCGACTTCATCATCGCCGCCGAGAAAATCACCCCCGAGCACGTCAACTTCATGCTGCGCTACGGCCGCGGCGTGCTCTGCGCCCCCATCACCGAGGAGCGCTGCCACGAGCTGAACCTCGACATGCAGGTGCACGACAACACCTCGATGCTGGGCACGCCGTTCACCGTGACGGTGGACAACCTCGAGGACGGCTGCACCACGGGCGTGAGCATGCACGACCGCGCCAGCACCATCCGCGCCCTGGCCGACCCCAAGACGCGCCCCGAGCAGCTGGGCCGCCCCGGCCACATCAACCCCCTGCGCGCCCGCAACGGAGGTGTGCTCGTGCGCGCCGGCCACACCGAGGCGTCGGTCGACCTGGCCCGCCTGGCCGGCCTGCAGCCCGCCGCCGCACTCATCGAAATCATCAACGAGGACGGCACCATGGCACGCATGCCTCAGCTGCAGGAGGTGGCACGCCAGCATGGGCTGAAAATCGTTACCATCAAAGACCTCATCGCCTACCGCGTGGCACACGAGACCCTCGTGCGCCGCGAGCAGGAGGTGTTCCTACCCACCCAGTGGGGCAATTTCCAGCTCATCGCCTACACCCAGCTCGACAACGGCAACACCCACATGGTGCTCCGCAAAGGCGAATGGGAGGAGGGCGAGCCCGTGCTGGTGCGCGTCCACAGTAGCTGCGCCACGGGCGACATCTTCGGCTCCTGCAAGTGCGACTGCGGCGACCAGCTGCACCACGCCATGCAGATGATCGAGAAGGAGGGCAAGGGCCTCATCGCCTACATGAGCCAGGAGGGCCGCGGCATCGGCCTGGTCAACAAGCTCAAGGCATACCACCTGCAAGAACAGGGGCTCGACACCGTCGAAGCCAACCTCCAGCTCGGCTTCAAGGCCGACGAGCGCGACTACGGCATCGGCGCCCAGATACTGCGCCAGGAGAAAGTAACCAAGATGCGCCTCATCACCAACAACCCCGTCAAGCGCACCGGCCTCGAAGGCTACGGCCTCGAGGTAACCGACATAGTGCCCATCGTCGAGGTGCCCAACAAATACAACGAGCGCTACCTCAAAACCAAGCAGGACCGCATGGGGCACGCCCTGCACCTGGGATAAATGATTTTAGCTCAAAAAGATATCAACAAAATAGTAACCAAAATATTTGCCGATGAAACATAGCGCATAGCAACGATATGCACATCATAGAAATAGGAAAAGCGAAGTAGCTGTATTTTGGAATCTTTGAAACTTCGACAACTTCAAATGATGCTTCCAAAAATAAAGCAACGGCGCTCCCGTCATTTGGCGTGGGCTTTATACGTTGTAAATTGGGAAGCATCAGGTAGTCGAAGACCTCAAAGATTCCGATGAAGACTAATAAGTGCCACGCTTTTTATGTGCATAGCCCAAGTCAGGCACAATGAGTTTGAAACAAAAATATTGTGAATTATGATAAAGAAAGTATTATTCCTATTTACCCTGTTGCCATTGCTTGCTACGGCGCAAAGCAATACCGTAACTCTCGATGACCGCGAACCGCACACCTGGAGTTACTACAGGGATCCCGCCTCTCCCGTCCGCAGCCTCAATCCCGCCGATGTAAAGATTACCTATTATGCTTACGGCACCAACACGGTCTACACCTCGCCGGCCGACCAACCCGGCGGTGGCCCAAGTGTATCCGTGAGTCCTGCATCGGTGGGCATCGGCATTGATGCGCCGGACAAAAGCGTCATTGTCTACCACAAGACACTCGAGCGCGTGAATGGTGAGCAGGCCGTTTCGAAAGAGGCCGCCGACGGCCCCTGTCTCTATCGGCTAATTCCCAATCCTTTCTCGCTGCGCCCCACCTACAACCAGGTGGCCGATACGCGAACGCGTTGGCGCGGGTTCTACAAATGGCGCCTCATGAGGCTGACTGGCGGTTCCGTGTATAGGGACTCGTTGATGAGCATGCAGGTGAACGTGGGTACTATGCTGGATGCAGAGGACACACTCTTCTTCATGCCTGCAGCGGAATATGGCATGGAGGTGGCCTTCGAGGTCATCTGGGCGCGAGCCTTTGTCTTCCCCGACATACTGGCGTTCGACACCGCTGCCCCGGGCACCTATGCCACCGGTCGCAACGCCTACGAGCGCAACTTTGTGGTGTACACCGGCGACTCGACCGTTGTCTGGCCTGGTCGTAACAGTGCCAGCATCGGTAAGGAGGTTACCATCACTGCGGTCTATCCCAACGGCACTGACGGCACCTCCAACACCCGCCTCACCGAGCCGCCGCAGAACATGGGCATCGACGGACGCTATTTCGAGTACAGCTGTAGGGGAGAAGTGCCAGAAGGGGTTGCACCGAAGGAAACCGTCGGTGCGAGGCGATCGATTGTCCTGTCTTTGGGCAAGGGTGCCCTCAAGTTTGAATACATCAAGTTCACTTTTGGCGCGGTCCATAAAGCATACCTCTACAAGGTGGTCGACACCGACTCGGTGGTGTCGGGCGTTACACAGGAAGACCTGGGCATGAGTTGGACATTCGCCGTCGACTATTACCGTGACGACACCCTCTGTCCCGTGGCCTACCGCGGCGACACCGTGTATTGGATATATCGTGCTCGTCCCTCGGGTTTTGGTCATCCGCAAACGCGCATTTTCCTCAACGGAGCCCGCTTTGTAGCGGGACGCATGTGCAGCCCGCTCGCGGGCGAGGAGTGGTGTACCGAAGGAACCGACGGCATCTTCCCCGGGGGATCACCGACAAACAATGGTTGGGTGAACGGCCTAGTCGGGCTTAACAACAACAATACAGGCGAGCAAAACTCCCGGTGGCGCCTCGAAAGCGGGAATTACTACTATATCATGTTCCTTGGATTCGGGGTGGCCGCGGACAGGCTTCAGAGCGACATCACCCTGGGATCCGACTACGACCGCAGCCTGGGCGACAACAGCCGCCTTAAGATATTGAACATGCGAGGCGGCCAGGGCATGGAGTTCAACAACGAGGTCAATAAAGGGAAAATATGCTACCACTTCGAAGTCAAAAGCGGCTTCTTCAATCGTCGCAATGTGGGCAACTCGTTGGGCGGGGTTGAAACCCTGTACCTCGGCAGTACCGACAACGGCGATCTCAACTACCAGGGTGCCCGATCCATCGTTGTCTGGGGCGGCGATTTCGGCGGCCTCTCCGGCGGATGCGACCCTAGCCGGAATCAGCACGAATACGTGGATTCAAATTGCCTTTCCGTGCGCATGCGCATCCACGGCGGTCGCTTCCGCGGGTCTGTCTATGGTGCCGCGGAGCACGCCGTCGCTACCGGCAGCCGACGCATGGTGTTCACCGGCGGTGAGGTAAATGGCTGGTTGGCCGGTGGCAGCAATGGCACCCTCCTCAACAGGAATGGTGCCATGGCCGGCAGCAGTTTCATCTACTTCGGCGGCAACGCACGCCTTCAGCACAGCCACGAAGACCCTAAAATAGCGGCCTCCTATGGCGGCAACCTTTTCGGTGCCGGTAGCGGGCATTCCGAGGTTATCGGCGACGACGCCACAGTAGGCGTCGTGCACAGCTCCACCATTGTCATCGCCGACAGCTGCTTTGTTTCACGCAATGTCTACGGCGGCGGCAACCACGGCCGATGCATCGGCCGCGGATCGGATATCCATATCCTCGGCGGAAAAATCCAGGGCCGCTGTTTTGGCGGCAGCAATCGCCAGACAGGCAAACAGGTGAACATCGTCATGCGTGGCGGACAGGTCTGCGGCGGTGTCTTTGGCGGCAGCAACCTGCTGGGCCGCGTCGAAGGGCCGGTTTTTGTGAATATCGAGGGAGGAACCGTAGGCGAGCCTGGCTGCGCCGACAGCCTCGGAAATGTGTTCGGTTGCGGCTACGGCGAGGCAACCTCCATCGGGGGCGACGTGCAGGTCGTCATCGGCCGCGAGGATGCCAAGCACCCTCACGCCAACAATCCGCTTGTCCACGGCCATGTCTATGGAGGCGGTTTCAACGCCCCCCACAATTCCATAGGAAAGACCTTCAGCGTAACCACATGGAACGGCCTTGTCGACAAACATGTTTTCGGTGGCGGATACGGCACCTCGGCCGTCATCACCGGCGACACCAAGGTCAACATCCTGGGAACCACCCATGTGGGAGGCAACGTCTACGGCGGCGGCAACCTGGGCAAGGTGAAAGGCAACACCCGGGTGCAAATCGGCGATTGAACATTCTTATTTATTATCTCCACTACACGGATTCCGGCCATCTCTGACTGGAATCCAACTTTTTAAATCCCACCGCCTGCGTTATTGCCGGGAGAATAATGATTCGCCCCTACGAAGTTTCGCACCAAAAGTCCCCAGCGGGGACGATGGAATTTAGCCGTGGGTGCAAACCCACGGCAGGGATGCCAACCACAAACATGGAGCCCCAGCGGGGCGACGGAATCTCCACGAGAATCATTCACCACACTGGAAACGAACACTTTAAATTCATACCTCGTACACTGCAACGTGAACAATGTACCATAAGCTTCCATATCCTTCCAGTGCCTTTGTATTCCCCTACCGTTCCCCTACCATTCCCCTACCGTCTCCCTGCCATCCGGCAGGGGATTTTTGTTAAATTTATACAAAACGGACTGCAATTGGGAAAATAGTCGTACCTTTGCACCTTGATTCAAACCACCCCCACCATGACAAAAAAAAGCATATTCGCAATCGCATTCTGGGTCGTGGCCGCCTGCGCCATGGCCTGCACCAACCTGATTGTCTCCAAGGGCGCCTCGACCGACGGGAGCACCTTCATCACCTACGCCGCCGACAGCCACACGCGCTACGGCCAGCTGCGCTACCTCCCCGCCGCCGACCACGCCGCGGGCGAGACCGTCCGGCTGTACAACTACGGCTCGCTCAAGTTCCAAATCGAGCTGCCCCAGCCAGCGCACACCTACCAGGTTACAGGCTTCATCAACGAGCACCAGTTGGCCATCGGCGAGACCACCTGGGGCGGCCGCAAGGAACTCGAAGCAGGCAACAAGGAGGGCATCGACTACGGCAACCTCATCCTCCTGGCCCTGCAGCGCGCTCGCAATTGCCGCGAGGCCATACAGGTGATGCACGAGCTGGTCTCCACCTACGGCTATGCCGACGGCGGCGAGACCTTCTCGCTGGCCGACCCGGACGAGGTGTGGATATACGAGATAGTGAGCAAGGGCGATGAGCGGGGAGCCGTGTGGGTGGCACGCCGCGTGCCCGACGGCTACGTCAGCGGCCACGCCAACCAGGCGCGCATCACCACCTTCCCGTGGGAGGGGAAAAAGGTCAGGAACAGCATCAGCAGCAAGAACCTCAAACGGCTGTACGACAAGGAGGTGGAGTGCGTGTACAGCCACGATGTGGCCGACTTCGCACGCCGGCAGGGGTGGTACAGCGGCAAGGATGCCGACTTCAGCTTCGCCGACACCTACAATCCACTCACCTTCAGCGGCCTCCGCGCCTGCGAGGCCCGCGTCTATGCCATGTTCAACCGCTGTGCCGACGGGATGAAAAAATATGAGGCTTTCGCCATGGGCGACAAGGATGCCGAGCGGCTGCCCCTGTGGGTCGTGCCCAACCGCAAGCTCACGGTGCAGGACTGCATGGCCCTGATGCGCGACCACTACGAGGGCACCCCCATGGATATGACCGGCGACCCCGGCGCAGGCCCCTTCCACTGCCCCTACCGCTGGCGGCCGATGGAGTTCACGCTGGACGGCAAGACCTATGTGCACGAGCGCGCCATCTCGACCCAACAGACAGGCTTCTCGTTCGTGGCGCAGTGCCGCTCGTGGTTGCCATCGAAGCTGGGCGGCGTGCTGTGGTTCGGCGTCGACGACACCTACTCCACCTGCTACACACCCATCTACTGCGGCATCACCCAGGTGCCCCACTGCTTCGCCGAGGGCAACGGCAGCATGAGCCAGTACAGCGAGACGGCGGCCTTCTGGCTCTTCAACCGCGTGAGCAACTTCTGCTACCTGCGCTACGACTCGATGATTGCCGATGTGGTGAAGGTGCAGCAGGAGCTGGAGACCGACTTCGTGCGCGACGAGCAGGCACATGCCCGCCGCTGGGCACAGATGGATGTGGACGAGCGCCGCCTGGTGGGCGAGCTCAACCGCTTCAGCAACGACCGTGCCGAACGCATGATGCGCCGCTGGCGCCAGCTGGACCAGCTGCTACTGATGAAATACATCGACGGAAACATCAAGCACGTCAAAGAGGACAAGATAGAAACCACGCCGACTGGCGTGGTGCGGTTCCCCCAGCAGCCACCCTACCCCGAATGGTTCCTCCGCCAAATCATAGAGGCCCACGGCGAGGTGCTGCAGGAGCGCTAGTCAAGGATAGATGGTAAGCCGATACCCGTCGAACTGGGTATTGTACTGGTAGAGGGGGCAGCCCGTAACGCTGCCCTCCAGCGGGTTGCCGTATTCGGTCTCGAACCGCGAATGGCAGGTGGGGCACTCCAGCACCGAGCCACCCCAGTCGCTGTCGGCCAGCAGGCGCACCTCGTGGTCGTTGGGACAGGCACAGTCGAAAGCCACGAAGTCGGTATAGGAAGTGCGGCGCACGAAGATGCCTTTGTAGCCCCGGTTGATGGTGAGGCTGCCGCCCACCGACGTGAGGGCGGCGAAGTCGGGCATGGTGATGTCAATGCTGCCACCCTCGCCGAAGGGCGTGTTGCAGCGGTCGGGCACGCAGGCCGCCACCAGCAATGCCAGGGCTATAATCCAAAGCGGTTTCATTTGGTGGGATAGTCGCCGTATAGGGTCTTCAAAACCACCGTGCCCACTAGGCGGAGGGTCTCGGCGCTGACAGATTGCAGGTCGTCCTGCGTCGTGTGCCAGTGCTCGAAGAAACTGCCTGAGGGGTTGTTCTGCACGATGTCCACCATCGGGATACCGGCCAGGCGGTTGACATAGAAGTGGTCGTCGAGGATGGGGTCGGTATTCTTCGAAAGGAAGATGTTGCCGTGACCGAGGGCGGCGGCTACGCTCCATATCTTGTCGGTGAGGCCGGGGGCAAAGGTGCGGCTCACCTCCTCCTTGGTGAAGCGTGGCTGGTGGGTGCCCACCATGTCGAGCAGTATGCCGTAGACGGCTGTGTAGTAGGGCACGTGGCGGTTGCGGGCCCAATGCTGCGAACCCTTGCACCAAGCATCCTCGTCGTGCTCATCGGCCCAGGAGGGTACACCCTGGTCTTCGACATCGAAGAAGATGAAGTCCACACCCACCGACGGCGGCATCTGGCTCATCACGCGGGCCATCTCCATGAGGACTGCAATGCCAGAGGCACCGTCGTTGGCTCCGGGGACGGGCTGGCGCTGCTTCCCTTTGTCGCGGTCGTGGTCGGCCCAGAGGCGGCTGTCCCAATGGGCGCCGAGCAGCAGACGGCGTTCCGCCTGCGGATTGAGCGAGGCGATGATGTTGCGCCCCGGCACCGTGGAGCCGTCCCACAGCGTGGCGTTGAAGGGTTGTTCTATCACCGTGTCGCACCACTGGCGCATCTTCTGCACCAGATAGTCGCCACATTGCTGCCAGCCGCGGCTGCCAGGCGTGCGGTGGCCAAAGGCCAGCTGCGCCTCGACATAGGCATAGGCCGAGTCGGCGCTGAATTCCGGCGTGGCCACCTGGGTGTAGTCCACCCCTGCGGACTGCGGTGCCGGCGTGGGATTATGTTTGCAGCCTGCCAGCGTGAGCAGGCAGGCTGCCATGAAAACAAGCTTTTTCAATTCTCAGTTCTTAATTTCCATTTACTTGATGCGCTCGGCATATTCGCCGGTGCGGGTGTCGACCTTGATGCGCTCGCCTTCCTTGATGAAGAGGGGCACGCGAACCTGCACGCCGGGCTCCACGGTGGCGTCCTTCATGGCGTTGGTGGCGGTGTTGCCGGCGAAACCGGGCTCGGTGTAGGTAACCACCGTCTCGATGAACGGAGGCAGTTCGCAAGTCATCGGGGTCTCGGTGTCGGCCTCGACGGTGATTTCCACATACTGGCCGTCCTTGAGGAACTGCGGGGCATTGATGATGGCCTCGGGGATGTAGATCTGCTCATAGGTCTCGGTGTGCATGAAGACGTGCATGTCGCCCTCCTTGTAGAGGTAGGTGTAGGGGCGACGCTCCACGCGCACGATGTCGATCTTGGCACCACTGGGGAAGGTGTTCTCCAGCACGCGGCCGGTCTTCACGCTGCGCATCTTGGTACGCACGAAAGCGGCACCCTTGCCAGGCTTCACGTGGAGGAATTCGACGATGGTGTAGATGTCGTTGTTGAAATTGATGCAAAGTCCGTTCTTGATATCTGCGGTTGTTGCCATAAAATGAATGATGTTTATTATTTATTGTTGTTGTTTTTCTTTTTTTCCTCGGCCAGCAGCTGTGTGAGGCGGCGCAAGTCGGCCTGCAGTTGGTCAATCTCCTCGTCGGCCGACTTGGCACGGTGGCGCTCCATCAACCACCGCATGGCCACAGCCATGGTTACCAACACCATAGTCATCGACAGGCGCATCTGGTTGTCTTTCAGCATGAAGAAAACTACCGTAGCTCCCAAAATCAATATATAGGAGGCTATCTCGTATAGGCGTATGGCTGTTTTGTGGCTCATGATGTCGGACGATTTTTGAGGGTGCAAAGATACGCACTTTTTTTGAATTGGCGAATATTTTTTTCACCTGCCATGCCGGAAAGCGGGCGGGACGGCAGGGGAACTCTAGGGGAACGGTAGGGGAATACTAGGGTCTTTTCCCATTATTACCCACCGATGGGAAAATAGGGATACTTTGGCTTGTCGGGTTCCGGAGAGCGGGCTTCCGGGGGTGAAAAAAAACGCCGATTGTGAAAAAAGTTGTATCTTTGCATTTTAAAACACTGGCAAAATGCGACTGAAAAGACTGTGGACTGCGGCACTCATCCTGCTGTGCTGCAATACGATAAAGGCCCAGACCGCCGACTCGGTGGATGTGCTGGACTACGACCTGCGGCTCGACCTGAGCCAGGAGGCCCCCTTTGGCGGAGACGCCACGCTGACGCTCAAACTGTTGCGTCCATGCGCGACGATAGCGTTGCGGCTGTACGGCACGCTGGACTCGGCCGAGGTGGACGGCGTGCGGGTGGAGGATGCCAGCCTGGCGGCCCTGCCGACAGCGGGCATCGCTGCGGGGCGCGAGTTCACGATCCGCCTTTGGTACAAGGGGCGCGGATATGTGGAGCCGGCCAGCGGCAACGAGTGGGGGGGCTTCCATTTCGACCGCACGATGAGCTACAACCTGGGCGTGGGCTTCAGCACCGACCCGCACTGCCTGGGGCGCGCGGTGTTCCCCTGCCGCGACAATTTCCACGACAAGGCGACCTACACGCTGCGTGTGAAGACGAAGGCTGGGTGGAGCGCGGAATGCGGCGGGATGCTGCAGGGGCGCACGGTGGCGGAGGACGGCACGGAGGAGAGTGTGTGGCGCATTGCGCAGCCGACGCCGACCTACCTTGTCTCGGTCAGCCAGGCCCAGGGCTACACCCGCATCCACGACACCATCGCTTCGCTCCACGGCGACTATCCGCTGACGCTGGGCTACCAGAACCGCGACAGCATAAGGGTGCGCGATGCTTTTGCGCAGCTGGACTCGGTGGTGCCGCAGTTCGAGCGCTGCTTCGGCCCCTACCGCTGGGGTCGCATCGGATATATCGCCACGCGCAAGGGTTCGATGGAGCACGTGAACAACATAGCGCTGGCGACGGGTTTCATGACCTCGACCGAGGAGCATGCGCAGAGCACGATAGCCCACGAGCTGGGGCACGCGTGGTTCGGCAACCTGGTGACCTGCGCGACGGAGGCCGACATGTGGATCAACGAGGGCGGTGCGTCGTTCACGAGCGAGGTGGCGATGGAGAGCGTGAAGGGGCGCGCGGCGTCGGACGACTACTACCAGCGCAACCTGGAGAGCGTCATCCGCACGACCCACCTCACCGACGGCGCCTACCGCCCCCTGAGCCCTATGCCGCACTCCCACACCTACGGCTCGACGACCTACAACAAGGGGTGGATGGTGTGGCACTCGCTGCGAGGCTACCTGGGCGAGGAGCGCTTCTATGCCGCCCTGCAGAGGCTGATGGAGCGGTGCGCCTACGGCAATATCGACTCCTACGGCCTGCGCGACTCGCTGAGCGCCTACACGGGCGAGGACCTGACCGACTTCTTCGACTTCCACGTCTTCGGGCGCGGATTTGCGGACTTCTATGTCACCAACACCTCCGGCGACGGCGCATGCCTGACCAACAGTGTGGACCTGACGGTACGCCAGCAGTCGGTGGGCGGCGATGCGCTTATGCAGTCGACGCGTGTGCCGGTAACCTTCTTCTCGGAGACGGGCGACACGGCGAAGCGATGGTTCACCGCCGAAGGCGAGAGCTTCGAGACGGTCATGAGGCTCCCCTTCACGCCGGCTTTCTATGTGCTGGACTACGACAAAGAGATTTCCGATGCCGCCACCGTGGGCGAGGCGCACCTGACGGGTGGGAATACAACCAGCCGCATCAACCATGCCCACATAGCCCTCAGCGCCGGGGCGGTGGCCGACGTGTACGTGGAGCACCACTGGGGGTCGCCCTACGGCGAGCGCCCCTACGGCGCACAGCGCATGGCACAGCGCTACTGGCTGCTGCGCGGCGTGTGGGGCAAGGAGGCGGCCGTGCAGGGCCGGTTCCGCTACGCACGCAACGGCACCTACACGCAGCTCGACCATGGCTTCCTCCCGCTGGCCTCCGATGTGGACTCGCTGGCGCTGCTCTACCGCTCGGCACCCAACAGCCCGTGGCAATTGCTGTCGCTCACCCGCGAAGGCAACGCCACCGAAGGCTTCCTGGTGGCCGACAGCCTGCTGCCGGGCGAGTACACGCTGGCGGTGGTGGACAGTGTCCGCATCGGCATCGAGGACGCCATACCCGTCGAAGCCAACCTCTTCCCCAACCCCCTGAAGCAGGGGCAGGCGCTGGCCGTCGAGGTGCCGACCGAGGCGCCATTCACGGTGGCCATTTTCGACGCCGAGGGGCGCGCGGTGTGGCGGAAAGAGGGGGTGGTGAGCGGCCAGAAACTGTTGCCCAGCCTGGAAAGTGGCAATTACATTGTCCGAATTGAAAATAAATTCCTATCTTTGCACTCGAAATTGATTGTACTATGACCCGTATAAAGACCCTCCTCCTAGTGGCCCTGGCGGCCTTGGCGCTGAACGCCTCGGCGCAGTACACGCAGCTGGGCAAGAAGAACGAATTCATGCTCAAGATCGAAGGCGGCTATGCCCCCTTTGTGGGCCATATCGGCGAAGCCGACAACTACGGCTACCCGCTCCCCAAGAGCTACCACGGAGCCGACATCGACGTGATGGCCGGCATCAACATCAGCCAGGACTGGTTCCTCGGCGGCGGCGCAGGCTTCGGCTATTACTTCTCGAACCACGACGACACGCCGTCGATGATGGGCGCCAAGGTATTTGCGGACATGGACTTCCGCCCCATCTGGAAGTCGGTCATGGGCAAGGACTACCAGCCCAAGTCGATCAAGTGGGCCCCCGAGGTGGGCGTCCGCCTGGGCGGCAGCATCCTGCTGGACCACCCCGTCGAGGGCACCCTCTTCTCGCCCCTGGCCGAGGTCTACGGCGGTGTGAACTGGTACTACTGGTACCACTTCAACGGCATGCGCAACATGACGCGCAACTGGTCGAGTTTCTACCTCACCGCGGGCGTGGCCTACCTCCACAAGACAGTGTTTTTCCCCATACGTATAGGTTGGAGGTGGTAAGCAGATGCAGACAGTACGACAGAACAAGATTTGCAGCCTCATCCAGCAGGATCTGGGCGACATCTTCCTGCGGGAGATGAAGCCGGTGCTGGGCAATTCGCTCATCACCGTGACGCGAGTCCGCATCACGCCCGACCTCTCCATCGCGCGCGCGCACCTATCTATCATGCCCATCGGCGGGGCGAAGCAGGAGGACATCATGGACCTCATCGAGCAGAACCGCAGCGACATCCGCCGCCGCCTCGGCCTGCGCGAGGGCAAGCAACTGCGCATCATTCCGCAGCTGGAGTTCTACCTCGACGACTCGCTCGACTACATCGAGAACATCGAGCGCCTGCTCAAACAATAGCCGATGCGCATCGAAGGGCTCATCGCGGTGCGCTACCTCTTCGCCCGCCGGCAACGGTCGGTGGTGAACATCATTTCGTGGATTTCGCTCGTCGGGCTGATGGTCAGCACGGCGGCGCTGATTATAGTCCTCTCGGTCTACAACGGCATCGGCGAGCTGACCAAGAGCCTATTCAACACGTTCGATCCCGAGCTCGTCGTCGAGCCGGCCGAGGGCAAGACCTTCCGCCTGACGGAGATCCCCTACAGCACGATTGCGGGCGCCGAAGGGGTGGCCGAGGTGGTGCCGCTGGCCAGCGAGTCGGCCTGGATTACCTACAGCGACCAGCAGGCCATCGTCACCCTCCGCGGCGTCGGCGAGGGCTACGCGCGCCTCACCGGCCTCGACACCCTGCTGGCCGACGGGCGCTACGACATCTCCGACCACAGCCTCATTCTCGGCGGCGAGATATTCCACCGCCTCGGCATGCGCATCCCCTCCCCCACCCCGGCCACCGTCCACATCCCCAAGCGCGGCACCACCAGCCTCGGCATGACCATGGACGAGGCCTTCAACATCGCCTATGCCTACCCCGCGGCCAACTTCTTCATCCAGCAGGACATCGACCGGCGCTACGTGGTGACCGACATCGCGCTGGTGCGCCGACTGATGGACTACGCGCCCGACGAGTGCACCGCCCTCGCCCTGCGCCTGGCGCACGGGGCCGACGCGGCCAAGGTGAAGCGTGAGCTCAACTCCTCACTCCTCACTCCTCACTCCCCACTCCTCATCAAAGACCGCTACGACCAGCAGCCGCTCTATTTCAAGGTGTTCCGCACCGAGCGGCTCGGCATCTACCTCATACTCTCGCTCATCGTGCTCATCTCGACGCTGAGCCTCGTGGCGTCGCTCTCGCTGCTGATTATCAACAAGCGCGGCGACATCTTCATGCTGCGCAGCATGGGCATGACGGCGCGGCAGGTGCGCCGCTCGTTCCTGGCCGAGGGGCTGCTCATCTGTGCCGTGGCCGTGGCGGCGGGACTGCTGATTGGCTTCGTGGTCTGCTTCCTGCAGCAACAATTCGGCCTTATCCGCATGGGCGACGGCAACTTCGTGGTGGAAGCCTTCCCCGTGGCCATGCGTGCACAGGATTTCCTCTGGACCTTCCTGCTGGTGATGGTCCTGAGCTCGCTCTCGGTCGCCCTTACAGTCCGCAGGGCCCGAATCTGAATGTCAAAATCTCCGCATTAGGATGGCGGATGAGGAGGGTTGCTTTCCGTGCTATAATATACACTTCACGCGGAAGCCGCGAGTGGTGGGCTCTTCAACAATCTCCTGGCATAGCGGACGGAGCGAGTCCTTCACCTCGCCGATGAACGATTGCTGCACCCCCTCCTTCATGAAGTCGAGCGCCACGATTTCCGACATCTCGCTGTAGGTCAGGCGCAGGGTGTAGGGATAGCGCGACGCCATCACCGACCCGGTCATGAAGTCCACAATCTTGTCCGCCGCCTCGCGCTTGGCGGCGATGTTGTATTTGTTGCAGAAAGCGGCCATCTGCGTGTGGATGCCCAGCATGTCGTAGTCCGCGCCGTCCACCTCGAACACCAGTTTGTGGATGCGCTGCACGAACTGCTTGGTGGCGCTGTGCACGGGGTTTTCAAATATCTGCTGCGGCGTGCCGTCCTCGTAGATGATGCCCTCGTTCATGAAGAAGATACGCGTGCTGACGTCGCGCGCGAACTTCATCTCGTGGGTGACGATGAGCATGGTCATGCCTTCGGAGGCCAGCTGTCGCATGACGCTCAGCACCTCGCCCACCATGGTGGGGTCGAGGGCGGAGGTGGGTTCGTCGAAGAGGATCACCTCGGGGTGCATGGCCAGGCAGCGGGCTATGGCCACGCGCTGCTTCTGTCCGCCGGAGAGGTCGCTTGGCATGGCGCCGGCCTTCTCGCCCATGCCCACCTTGCGCAGCAGCGTCATGGCTTCGGCCTCGGCCTCGGCGCGCGCGGTGCCGCGCAGCTTCATCGGGGCGTAGGTCACGTTGTCGAGGATGCTCAGGTGCTCGAAGAGGTTGAAGCTCTGGAACACCATGCCCATCTTCTGACGCATTTTGTTGAGGGGGTACCCTTTGGCCAGGATGTTCTCGCCGTCGAAGATGATTTCGCCGCCGGTGGGCGGGTCGAGCAGGTTGAGGGCGCGCAGGAAGGTGCTCTTGCCGGTGCCCGAGGGGCCTATGATGCTGATGACCTCGCCGCGCTGGATGTCGCAGTTGACATCTTTCAGCACTTTGAATATCGACCCGTCGGGGTTCACAAACTGTTTGCTCAGGTGCTTTATGGTGATCATTTCTTTGTGTTTTTAACGGTGAGGTCGAGCGCCTTGCCCAGCAGCCAGGCCAGGATGAAGTAGATGATGGTGATGAGCAGCAGGGGGAAGAAGGCGTCGAAGGTGCGGTTGCGGATCATGTCGCTGGCGCGCGTGAGGTCCTGGATGGCAATGTAGCCCACGATGGAGGTGTTCTTCACCAGCGACACCGCCTCGCCCTTGTAGACGGGCATCACGTTGCGCAGCGCCTGCGGAGCCACGATGTAGGCGAAGGTCTGCCAGCGGGTGAAGCCGATGGCCAGGCCCGCCTCGGTCTGCCCGTGGCTGACCGACGAGATGGCCGTGCGGAACATCTCGCTCACGTAGGCCGCGAAGTTCAGCGCGAAGGACACCACCGCCACCGCCGTGGCGCTCAGCCCCGTGCCGGAAAGGACCACGTAGAACATGATCATCAGGAACACCAGCATCGGTATGCCGCGCATGATGTCCACATACACCTTGGCAGTGGTGCTCACCCAGCGCCTTCTGCTCATGCGCATCCAGCACACGCCGGCGCCCAGCAGCGTCCCCAGCAGGATGGAGAAGAGGGAAATCTTGACCGTCTCCCAGAGACCCTCGACAATGTAGCGCCAGCGCTCTTCAACAACGAGATTGGTGTGGAACGACTGCTTGATGCTCCCCCAGAAGCCCAGCTTGTGTCCTCCGTCCTCCGACTTCACAAAATAGCCCGGATAGGCGTAGTAGTGGACCGACGAGAAGTCGATCGTCTTCTGTCGCTCCTCGGTGACGAAGATGCCGCCGCACATGATGTCGATATTGCCCGACTGCAACGCGGTTGCGGCCGTGGTGAAGTTCATGTAGACAATATCCACCGGCCGCCCGGCGTAGCGGCTGAAGCGCTGCAACAACTCGGGTTCGAATCCGTGCCAGCTTTTTCCGACAGGGAAGCCTATGGGAGGAATATTGACCGCTATGCCCACAACAACAGGCTTCCCCTCGGGCATCGGGCCGAGGTCGGGCATCGGCACCCGCGACGGCGTGTCGCACACGAACCACCGGTCGTACATCGTCTGCAACTCGCCCGTGGAACGCAGCGAATCGATGAAACGGTTGAGCACCTCGCGCACCTCCACCCGCTCGGGGTCGCCCTTGCGGAAGCAGAAAGCGCAGGCGAAGCGCTCCTTGCCGCGGAAGGCCAGCTTGATGCCGATGCGCGCCATCTCCTCGGGCGACATGAAGGTGTCGTCTTCCACCTGCACATCCACCTTGCCGCGCACCAGCGCCTCGGAGCCGTCGCTCTGCATATTGAAACTCATCTTCGTGATGTCGGTACGCGGGGCAAGCATCATCTCGTAGATACCCCCCGAGGTGTAGCACACCCGCAGGCCAGCCAAGTCTGCCTCGCTCCGCAACTCGCGGCCTTCCAGGCCGCCGTCCTTCTGGCATGCGGTCAGCACAAAGACCAGCATACCCAACAAATATAATAGTTTCTTTTTCAAAACAGTATAATGTATTACATTAATAAAAAGAAAGTGCAAATATACAGCTTTTTCATAAAAACAGGTTCTTTTTTTATTTTTTTTAACCAAACCGGACAGCCAGCTGCCGGGTCGGGGCGAAATGTTAATACATGTTAATGGAGGGGTGCCATTAACATGTATTAACACAAACGTTAAATTCTCCTCTCAAGGCCGAACTATTACCCTACCATTACCCTAGAAAACCCCTCCAAATGTAGACAGGAAGCCCGTTTTGAGAAATCGCCTTTGCAACACACTGTATTCCAGCCCACTGCAAACACCCCTTCTCACCACTTTTGGTATTTTAACAAATTCTAACCATTTTTCATACACATCACCAATTTTCATAACAAATGTTAATCTAACGCTTTTTTGCAAAAACATAGACTCTACAAATCAAGCATGCCTGTCCGCGGCATTGCTCCAGCCGGAATCGACATTTTTTTCATCCCGCATGTCAGATTTTGCCGAAAAGGTGGGTATGTAATATGCAGAATGAGACGAATTTGCACATACATGTTTTTTCTTCTGCTTGCAGCCCCCCTGCGCGGACAGGCCGACAGCGTGCTGGTGGTGCGCGGGCAGGTGGTGGGCGGCGGTGGCGCGGTGCCCTACGCCACGCTGCAGCTGCAGGGCACCTCGGTCGGGGTGGTGAGCAACGATGCCGGCCACTACGAGCTGCGGCTGCCCGCGGGCTCGGAGGGGAAGGCCGTCGTGGTCCGCTCCATCGGCTTCCGGCAGGCGGTGCGCAGCGTGGGTTCGCTGCTGAAGGAGGGGCGCATCGTGCTGCAGACGCAGCCCATCGAACTGCAGGAAGTGCAGGTGAGCGACTACCGCGACGGGCGCAGCCTCGTCAACGCCGTGGTGGAGCGCGCCGGGCGCAACTGCCACCAGCGCACGGCCTGGTCGACCTTCTTCTGCCGCGACTGGCGGGCGCTGCAGGGCGAGCTCTACCTCTTCGACGAGGCCGTCATGCGGGTGCAGCGAGCCCCCTATGCCGCCTATGCCGACAAGCACGGCTACGTGCTCAACCCCTGCGTGCGCGAAATCGAGAGCAACATCAAGACGCTCCTGCGCCACCGCCTGCTGGTGCTGGACCAGGGCTACCTGCAGCGCCACATCCGCAAGCAGCTCGGCGTCTACCAATGCCTCGAGTTTTCGGACAACGACGCCCTTTTCGACCCCCTGGCCACGCCCCAAGCCAGCTATCCCCTGGCCCGGCGCATGCTGCTCCAGCATCGCTTCGAACCCATCCAGCAGTTCACCGCCGACGGCGAGCAATACTACCTCGTGCGCTCCGTCGGCCCCAGCCGCAGCAAGGGCAGCTCGCGCTACGAATACATCATCCGCTGCAGCGACCTGGCACTGGTGCGCCTGACCTCGGTCAAAGTGCCGGTGCAGGTGCGTGCACCGCAGAGCGCATGGGTCAACGTCTACTTCACTCACCTGCACCTCGATGCCGACTCGACCGTGTGGACCTACGGCCTGCGCGACTCGGCCTACACCCTCACCCGCTACTACAACGCCAAGACCTACCGCCTCACCTCGCACAACCGCGGGCGCGACGGCGAGGTGCAACGCTGGGAGCAGAGCATTGACTGGCACCTGACCGACTTCAGCCTCACCGCCCCGCCGCCCGGGGGCGAGCCTATCGAGGTGAAGCCGCAGACCCTCGGCGACGCCTTCGGGTCGAGCGACTACAGTTCCGACTTCTGGGGCCACTACAACGCCATCCCCCTCGACACCCTCCCCCTGCGCTTGCTGCAACAGAAATTCAATTCCCGATAGCCCTATGAAACGTCACCTGATGCTTATCGCCACCTGCTGCCTGCTGGCAGCCTCCCTGCGCGGACAGGCCGACACCGTCCTCGTCACCGGCACCGTGCACAACCTCCACACCCGGCGCCCCCACCCCTACTGCCTCGTGCAGATGCTGCAAGGCGGCGTGGCCAAAGCGATGCGCGTGGCCGATGCGGAGGGCCACTTCCACATCGACAGCCTCCCCGCGGGCACCTACACGCTGCATCTCTCCGTGGGTATCCTGCCGCTCTACACGGCCGAGCTGGACCTCACGGAGGATGCCAACCTCAGCCTCTTCGTCGACACCCTCCGCATGGTGGACCTGCGCGCCGTCACCATCCGCGCGCGCCGCCGCGTTCCCGGCATGCCGCGCCACATGCTGGGGGCCAAACTCATCACCTCGCCCAACGACCCACGTCTCTGGGACTTCCACGGCACGGGGCGCGACGCCAGTGCCTCGGTGGCCGAGCCGATGGAACTGCACCCCCTCTTCGAGGAAGAGCCCCTCGACCCCTTTGCCCTCTTTGCCGCCAACAGTTTCCAGCGCCCCTCGGATATCATCGACCAGGCCGTGCGCAGCCACAAACTGGTCATCGCCTTTCTTGGCAACAAAGCAGACCGCAAAGACCCGGGATTGCCCTTCTGGGAGCGCGAACGCATCGGCAAGATGGTCACGCGGCAAATCAACGCCATCATCGCCGCCGCCTACTGGCAGAGCGAGCTCCCCAGCCTCGCCCGCCCACGCTGAGGCGGCGAGGTGGAGCCTGCATGCGGCAAAAAATGCAGGCACGGGCAATATTCCGCCCCGCGGGCCGTTATATTGGGGTTGTAAATTGTAAAAACAGGCATGAACGTAGCCGCATTGGTATCGGGAGGAGTGGACAGCTCGGTGGTGGTGCACCTGCTGAAGGAGCAGGGCATCACGCCCGACATCTTCTATATCCGCATCGGGATGGAGGATGAGGAGGGCTACATCAGCTGCCCGGCCGAAGAGGACATCGAAATCACGCAGTGGATAGCGCGCCGCTACGGCTGCCGGTTCGAGGAGGTGGACCTCCACCGCGAGTACTGGGACCGCGTGGTGAGCTACACCATCGACTCGGTGCGCCGCGGCCTGACGCCCAACCCCGACGTGATGTGCAACCGGCTGATCAAGTTCGGCGCCTTCGACGACCTCCGCGGCCACGCCTACGACCGCCTCGCCACCGGCCACTACGCGCGCACCGAGCCGCTGGAAGGGCGCACCTTCCTGGCCACAGCCCTCGACCCTGTGAAGGACCAGACCGACTTCCTCTCGCAGTTGGAATACAGGCAAATAGAGCGCCTGATGTTCCCCATCGGCCACCTGATGAAGTCCGACGTGCGCACCATCGCCGCCCGGGCCGCCCTGCCCTCGGCCACCCGCAAGGACTCGCAGGGCATCTGCTTCCTGGGCAAGATCAACTACAACGACTTCATAAAGAGGTACCTCGGCGAGCGCGAGGGCGACATCGTGGAGCTGGAGACGGGCCGTGTGCTGGGCAAGCACCGCGGCTACTGGTTCCACACCATCGGCCAGCGCAAGGGGCTCTACCTCGGCGGCGGACCCTGGTTCGTGGTGCGCAAGGATATAGAGGAAAATGTCCTCTACGTCTCGCAGGGCTACGACCCCGAGGCGCAGTACGGCCGCAGCATCCCGCTGGCGGGCTTCCGCTGGCTCGGCGGTTTCAACCCCGGCGGGAGCGACATCAAGTTCAAAATCCGCCACACCCCCGAGTTCCACCCCGGCCGCCTCGCCGTCGGCCCCGACGGCAGCGCCCTCATCGAGAGCGAGGACCGCATCCAAGGCATCGCCGCCGGCCAGTATGCCACCATCTACGACACCGACGCCCGCCTTGTCGTGGCCTCCGGAATGATAACCTGACCCACCGCCATGCAACTTTTCTACAGCCCCGATATAACCCCCTCTGCCCTCTGCACCCTCGATCCCGAGGAGAGCCGCCACGCCGTGCGCGTGCTGCGGATGCGTCAGGGCGACCCCATCGACGTCACCGACGGCCGCGGCGCGCTGCACCACTGCACCATCCTGGAAGCCAGAGAGAAGGGCTGCGTGGTACAACCCCTCACCTCCGACCTCCGACCTCCAACCTCCGACCTCCACCTCGCCGTGGCCCCCACCAAGAACCCCTCGCGCATGGAGTGGCTGGTGGAGAAGGCCGTGGAGATGGGCGTGGGGGACATCACCCTGCTGCGGTGCGACCGCTCGGAGCGCTCGTTCCTGAAGACCGAGCGGCTGCAGAAGCTGGCCGTCAGCGCCATGAAGCAGAGCCTGCGCACCCTCCTGCCCGCCATCGGCGAGGCCGTGGTGCTGCGCGACTGGCTCCATTCAAAATTCAAAATTCAAAATTCTGAATTAAAGTTTATCGCCCACTGCGAAGCCGGCCAGCCGCGCACGCCGCTGGCCGACCTCCTCGAGTCCGGGCGCCCCGCCACCATCCTCATCGGCCCCGAAGGCGACTTCTCCGCCGAGGAGATCGCCCTCGCCCTCGAGCTGGGCTTCCGGCCCGTCAGCCTCGGCCCCAGCCGCCTGCGCACCGAGACCGCCGCACTCTACGCCGTGGCGGCATTCAACCTCATCAACGACCGCACCCTATGAAACGCCTCCTGCCCATACTCCTGCTTTTATTTTCAATCTTCAATTCTTCCGCCCAGCCCCAGCTGGCCCTGCTCAAATACGGCGGCGGCGGCGACTGGTACGCCAACCCCACATCGCTCAAAAACCTCATCGCCTTCTGCAACCAGGACCAGCAGATGGGCCTGCAGCCGCAGGCGGCCACCGTCGAGGTGGGCAGCGCCGAGCTGTTCAACTACCCTTTCGTCCACATGACGGGCCACGGCAACGTCCTCTTCTCCGACCGCGAGGTGCAGAACCTCCGCACCTACCTCATCGGCGGCGGATTCCTCCACATCGACGACAACTACGGCATGCGTGAGTTCGTAGTGCCGCAGATGAAGCGCGTCTTCCCCGAGCTGGAGTTCGTCGAGCTCCCCTTCACCCACCCCGTCTACCACCAGAAATACGACTTCCCCAACGGCCTGCCCAAAATCCACGAGCACGACAACCTGCCGCCCAAAGGCTACGGCCTCATCTGGGAGGGCCGCCTGGTGTGCTTCTTCACCTGGGAGTGCGACCTCGGCGACGGCTGGGAGGACCCCGACGTGCACAACGACAGCCCCCAGACGCGCCAGAAAGCCCTCCGCATGGGCTCCAACATAGTGAGATACGCATTCACGCAATAAAACAAAAAACAGATACCCCTATGAGAACAATCCTGACAATGATGGCCGTGTGCCTGCTGATGGCCGTCGGCAACCCCGACGCGGCTGCACAGCGCAAGAAAAAAACCGCCAAGACCGGCCCCGAGAGCCGCACCTACGCCCTCGCCGGCAACTACACGCGCCTCGAGGTCAAGTCGGCGCTCGACGTCGTGGTCTGCGACACCGTCAAGGCCGTCACCGTCACCCTCCCGGCCCGCGTGCACGACGACATGGTGGTCGAAATCGAAAACGACGAACTCACCATCCGCCTCCGCGGCCAGCACCGCCTCAAAGAGCGTCCGCAGGTCCTCCTCCCCCACAATCCGCGCCTGACGCGGGTGGAACTCTCGGGCTCCGCCTCGTTCACCACCCCCAAAGGGCTCAGCGGCGACAACGTCAAAGTCGACGCCGGCGGCGCCTCGCGTTTCGAGGGCAACCTCACGGGCAAGAAAATCGACATCGAGCTCAGCGGCGCCTCCTGGTTCCACGGCCACATCGAAGCCGGCATCGTCGAATACGACTCCAAAGGCGCCTCCTCCGCCCTGATGACCGGCAGCGCCTTCATGACCCTCGACGTCGACCTCAGCGGCGCCAGCACCATGGACGCCAAAAACTTCACCGCCAAGAAGGTGCGCGGCGAGATGAGCGGCGCCAGCAACCTCGTGGTCCAATGCACGGAAAGCCTGCGCGTGAACCTCAGCGGCGCCAGCACACTCACCTACATCGGATCGCCACGCGACATAAACTGCCAGACCGACGCCCTCTCAAACGTAGTGAAAAAATAAAAAGTATCCACCATTACCCATCGATGGGTAATAATGGGAAAAGACCCTACTATTACCCTAGAGAACCCCTACCATTCCCCTAGAAAACCCCGGGGCGGTTATTCCGATAGCCGCCCCTCTTTGTCGCCATGCCGGCGCGCCTTGGCCAGCACCACCAGGGTCACCGCAGCCAGAATGAGCGCAATGCCCGCCGCCAACCGCAGCGAAAAGGGCTCGCTGAACACGAAGACACCTATCAGCACCGCCGTCAGCGGCTCCAAGGCGCCAAGGATAGCCGTCGGGGTGGAGCCGATATACTTGGCGGCATATACCATCATCACCAGCGCCATGATGGCCGGCACCACCGCCAGCCACGACACCCACACCCACGCCGTCGGCGTGGGCGGCAGCATCAGCCCCTGCCCGCTCAGCAGCGCATAGAACACCATACCGAGGGCACACCAGGCCAAAACATAGAAATTCACCTTGAAACCCGACATCGGCAGCGGGCTTTTGTCCACCACAATTATATACAGCGCATAGGTCAGCGCCGACACCAGCACCAGCGCCACGCCGGTGAGGCTCAAGGCACCGCCGCTGTCGCCCCAGTAGAGCAGCACCACACCCACCAGCGAAAGCAGGATGGACAGCACGGTGCCGCCCGTGATGCGCTCGCGGAAGAAGATGGCCATGATGGCCGCCGTCATCACGGGGTAGGTGAACAATATGGTCGACGCCACGCCGGCCGGCATATGGTGGAACGAAAGGTAGAGCGTCAGCGACGAGACAATGAAAAGCAGCCCCAGGGCGCTGAGGGTGAGAAACTCGCGCTTGGTCACCCGCAAACCCTCCTTGCGGAAGGCCATCACCACGGCAATGATAATCCACGCCAGACCGAAACGATAGAAGAGAACCGAGGGCGTATTCATGCCCTCGGCGTAGAGGTTGAGCGCCCCGAGGGGGTTAGTGCCGTAGCACACCGCCGCCCCCACGGCGCAGAGTATACCTATCAGCTTGCGGTTCAAGGCATCAATCGGGTTGTCCGTCAAGCCAGCCGTTGCGGCCCATCGAGCCGTTCTGGCGGACGACATAGGAGGAGGCTTCGCGCTCGGACGAGGCGTTGCCCTCATAGAGTTCCTCGCCCATGATCTGCTGCGTGCTCATGCCGTGCACCATGTCCACACCGTTGGGGTTGCTGTGCAGCAGACTGTTGATATAAGCAATACGCTTGGCACGATCCTGGGTGAGCTTCACATCGTTCATATTCTCGAAAGCGCTGCGGGCCGGCGTCTCGCTGACAGGCGTCGGGGCAGGCTCCTGGATGGGAGCAGCGACTGCGGCAGGACTGGCCTCCTCGTATCTGGGCTCGGAACCGGAGACAACAATATGAATGTCCTCCACCAGCGAGTCGACCTTGGCGACTGGCATCTCCACGGCAGGCTGCGCCGGCTGCTGGAATTCGAGCGTGTCTTCGTCGAGAACGAAAACCCGACCGGCATGCTTGGCCACATCGGCCATCGCATCATTGGCCACAGCCTCGGCCTCCGCCTTCGGCTGCGGACTCTCGCGGTGGATAATCTCCATGCGGTCGATATCAACCGGCGCATCCGTCTGACTTGCCACGGGCTCCTGCACAGGCTGTTCGGAGGGCTTGTCTTCCGGAAGTTCATATACAGTAGGCTCAGGGCGCACAAAATTCGACTTCTCAAAGCCGGTGGCGATAAGCGTCACCTTGAGTTCGTCGTCCAGACTGTCGTCGGCGCCGGCACCCCAGATGACATCGGCGGTGCCGTCGGTCTTGTCGGCCAGGTAGTCGTTGATGATGCCCAGCTCCTCCATCGTGATCTCGTGCTCGGACGAGTAGGAGTAGTAGATGAGCACATTCTTGGCGCCGCGGATGTCGTTGTCGTTGAGCAGCACACTGGTGGTGGCGGCCTTGATGGCATCGATGGCGCGGTTCTCGCCTTTGCCGCTACCGGCACCCATCAGGGCGGTGCCACTGTTCTCCATGACGGTGTTCACATCCTGGAAGTCAATATTGACGTAGGCGTCCACGGTGATGATTTCCGCTATACCCTTGGCGGCGGTGAGCAGCACATCGTTGGCCATACCGAAAGCGCGCGAGAGCGTGAAATCCTTGAAGGACAGAAGCTTGTCGTTATTGATAACGAGGATAGAGTCAACATGCTTGCTGAGTTCCACGATGCCGGCCTCAGCCTGCTCGCGACGCTTCTTGCCTTCGGTACCGAAGGGGAGGGTGACGATGGCCACGACGAGTATCTTCTTGGTGTCCTCGTTGTTGAGCTCGATGCTCTTGGCTATCTCGGCAATGACAGGGGCGGCGCCGGTGCCGGTGCCGCCGCCCATACCGGCGGTGATAAAGAGCATCTGGGTGTTGTGCGAAAGGGCCTCGCGGATGTCGTCGGCCTTGTCAAGCGCGGCCTGGCGGGCACGTTCGGGCTTGTTGCCGGCGCCGAGGCCGAGGTCGCCCAGCGGTATCTTGTTGGGCACGGGGCTCGCATTGAGGGCCTTCATATCGGTGTTGCAAACGATGAAGTCCACTCCGTGGATACCCTCGCGGTACATGTGGTTGACGGCGTTGCCGCCGCCACCGCCTACCCCGATGACTTTGATGTAGGCCGACTGCCCTTTGGGCGAGTCGAAAGCAAAGAATGTGGCCTGCTGCATAGGCTGATTGGCCGGATTTATGTTGTTTTCCATGTGCTTGTGTGTTATCTATATGACTGAATACTAATTTATTGCTCTATTACAATCACTCACTAAAGACGGTGTAAAATTACAAAATTCTTCCCAATGCCAAACGAGTACTACTAATTAGTTTTCAACAACTTAATTAACTATTCAATATTCTCCTTGAAAATAATGCTAAATGTCTTATCGATGGCAGCCCAAAAATCCCTTGGCTCTTTGGGCTCCTTGGGTTTCTTAACCTTCTTCCCTGTGTCGTCTGTGGGAGTAGATTCAGGTTCGGGAGCAGGATTAAGCACCGTCTCGTCAAACCCTTCCGGGAACGGCAGGTCAACCTTCTTCTTGGCAGGCTCCGGATTCTCCTTCTGCACCGCCTCGGTACGTTCCAATCCACAGATAACAAGGCCAATACCAGTGGCATACATCGGGTGGGCAAGTTCGGCGTAGGACACACTATCCTTCTCCAAGTGCTCGGTGGGGATACCTATACGAGTGTCGGTGGCGGTAACCAGTTCGCAAAGATCCTTGATATTCTTCATCTGGGCACCACCACCTGTGAGGGTAATACCGGCGATGAGCTTCTTCTGGCAACCCGAGAGTTTGATTTCGTAGTCCACCTGCTCCATGATCATCTTGGCTCGCGCATTGATGATACTGGCAAGGGTTTTCATATAGATCTCGCGTGGTGCCTGACTGCGTATGCCGGGGATGGAGATGACGTCGTTCTCCGAGACCGCCTGTACAAGACAGGATCCGAACTTGACCTTGAGGCTTTCGGCCTGGCGCTTCATGATGTTGCATCCCTCGCGGATATCGTTGGTGATGGCGTTGCCAGCCAAGGGGAGCACCGATGTGTGGCGGATGATGCCATCGTGGAAGATGGCGATGTCTGTGGTGCCACCACCGATGTCAACCATGGCCACGCCGGCATCGCGGTCACTATCGTCAAGCACAGCCTTGGCCGATGCTACCGGCTCGAGAACAACACCCTTGATTTTGAGGCCGGCATCGGTAACTGCATACTTGATATACTCGAGGTTCTGCTTGTTGGCGGTAACCATGTGGAAGTTGGCTTGGAGCACCTTGCCGGCCACGCCGACGGGCGACACCTCGCGGCTAAGCTCCTCGCGGTCGACGATAAACTGCTGGGGGAAAATGTGGATAATCTCCTCGCCGGGCTCGAGCGCGGTGTTGTACTGCTCGGCGATGAGGCGGTCGACATCCTCCTGCTTGATGAGGCGATGCTCCTGCGGAATCAACACACTCCCTTGCGAGGGGCGCGATTTGATGTGTTGGCCGGCGATGCCGACCCAGACTTCTTCGATGTCGACATTGGCTTGGTCAGCAGCATCGCTGACAGCACGGCGGATCGACTCGGCCGTCTCATCGATATTGCGTACCACACCGTGTTCGACGCCTTTGGAGTCGGTCTTGCCAAAACCAAGGATTTTCACTTTGCCCGATTCGCCCCGCATACCCACAAAGCATGCAATTTTGGTGGTTCCGATGTCGAGGCCTACAATGATTTCTTGTTCCATAATGTGACTGTATTTTTGATTATTTCTTTGTACAAACTACTTGGCCTTTGAATTTAAGGCTGATACGCGAATAGGTGTCCCAGCCGGCGCGCGGCATGCCCTTGCGGTAGAAAGCAAGGAGGTTGGAGAACTTGTCGTCGAGGTCATAGGCATCGCCCAACTCGATGACGTGGTCTCCCACCTTGGGAACCATCATGATGTCGCCGTCGCGCTCGATGTATATCTGGTCGATGAGCTGAGCATAACGGTGTTCGGCGTCGAGGTAGGAGGCGAGCTGCCAGAGGGCGGTGAGCTGGGAGTCGAGGCTGTCGCTGCGCAGGGGCTCCACAAAGTCACCACCGGCCACGAGCACGTTGCAGTTGCCCAAGCGGGAGAGGGGGAAGATGGCCCCTTCGCGGTCGAGGTAGCGCTCGCGGTCGCCATGGAAGAGGCGAGCGATGGGGCGGCGCTGGTCGGCACGCACCACCACGCGGCCGCTGACGCTGACGACGGACTGCACATTGGTGAGGAAGGGCACACGTCGTGCGGCCTCGGCCACCGCGTCGCAGTCGACCGACTTGACCTGCTGCTGCAAGAGCGTGGGGAGGGCGGCGAGGACGGAGTCTTCGACGGTCTGGTCGGCCACCAGGGCTGGGGTGGAGCCGCGGCGGATGTCGACCTCGATGCCACGCACCTGCGAGCGCGAGCGCACGACGTTGGCCACCACCACCAGCACGGCCAGCA
This sequence comes from uncultured Bacteroidota bacterium, assembly GCA_902762805.1. Classification (GTDB taxonomy): domain Bacteria; phylum Bacteroidota; class Bacteroidia; order Bacteroidales; family P3; genus Colimorpha. The sequence continues at coordinate 83,248 of CACWPQ010000006.1, forward strand.
GCAGGGCGCCGAGGAGGATGAGGAGTATCTTGGCGGAGCGTTTCATTTTCATAGCATGGTCTCCTTCAGAACGGTTTCGAGACGGGGCACGAGGCGGTCGATGTCGCCGGCGCCGAGGGTGAGCACTACATCGGGGCAGAGGGCTGGGACGAGCTCGAGGGCCTGGTCGGGGGTGCAGAGGTACTTGGACATGGTGTCCATCTTGCGGAGCACCATGGAGGAGGTGACGCCGAGGATGGGTTTTTCGCGGGCGGGATAGATGGGGAGCATGATGACCTCGTCGAGGGTCTGGAGGACGCGGGCGAAGTCGTCGGCCAGGTCGCGGGTGCGGCTGTAGAGGTGGGGCTGGAAGATGCCGACGAGGCGCTTGCCGGGGTAGAGGTAGCGGACAGACTCGATGGTGGACTGCAGTTCCTGCGGATGGTGGGCATAGTCGTCGATGTAGACGAGGTCCTTCTCGCGGATGCGGTAGTCGAAGCGTCGCTGGACGCCCTGGAAGGTCTTCAGCCCGTGGCGGAGCTGGTACTGGTCGAGGCCGCAGGCGAGGGCGATGGCGGCGGCGGCGACGGCGTTTTCGACGTTGAAGAGGGCGGTGCCCTGCAGCTCGAGGTCGTAGAGCACGCCGTCGGGGGTGCGGAGGTCGAAGAAGAGGTTGCCGCTATAGGTGCGTACGTTGATGGCGTAGTAGTCGGCTTCGACGCCGCGGGCGGTGTAGGTGGTCAGTGGCCAGTGGTCAGTGGTCAGTGGCCGGTGGTCAGTGGTCAGTGGCTGGTGGTCGTGGTCGTGGTGGTGGTGGTGGTCGTGGTGGTGGTGCCCGTGGGGGAGGAGGGATTCGCCGTCGGCGGTGATAAAGGTGCCGTCCTTGATGAGGAGGCGTCCGGAGGGGTCGACCTGGGAGGCGAACTGGAGATAGGCTTCGAGCATGTGGCGGTGGTCGCCGTAGATGTCGAGGTGGTCAGGGTCGGTGGCGGTGACGACGGCCATGTGGGGATGGAGCTGGAGGAAGGAGCGGTCGTATTCATCGGCCTCGACAACGATGAGGTCGCTCTGGGGGTCGACGTGGAGGTTGGACTGGAAGTTCTTGCTTATGCCGCCGAGAAAGGCGTTGCACCCGCAGGAGGCCTTGCTGAGCAGGTGGGCGATCATGGCGGATGTGGAGGTCTTGCCGTGGGAGCCGGCGACGGCGATGCAACGTTTGCCGCGGGTAAGCTCGCCGAGCACCTGGGAGCGCTTCTCCATTTTCACGCCGCGAGCCAGCAGGGCTTGGAACTCAAGGGTATCGGTGGGGACGGCGGGGGTGTAGACGACGAGGTCGATATCGGCGGGCAGGCGGTCGGGGTTGTCGTCGAAATGGATGTCGATGCCTTCGGCCTGCAGCCGGTCGGTCAGGGGCGAGGGTGTGCGGTCGTAGCCGCAGACGGTGTCGCCACGCTGATGGAAGAAGCGCGCGAGGGCGCTCATGCCGATGCCTCCTATGCCAAGGAAGTAGTAGTTCATTTTGCAATCTTTTCTATTTGGTCAACGATTTTGTCGGCGGCGCCGCGGACAGCCAAGGTCTGTATGGCCTGGCGCATGGCCTGCATGCGTGGCTGGTCCTTGAGGAGTTCGTCCGCCAGGGGGAGCGCTTTGGCGCTGCATTCGGCGTCGGGCACCATGAGTGCGGCGCCTTTGTCGACCAGCGCGAGGGCGTTTTTGGTCTGATGGTCTTCGGCGACGTTGGGCGAGGGGATGAGGACGACGGGCTTGCCGACGAGGCAGAGCTCGCTGATGGCGATGGCACCGGCGCGGGAGACGACGAGGTCGGCGGCGGCGTAGGCGAGGTCCATGCGCTGGATGAACTGGTGGACTTTGACGGGGCAGGTGTCGGGGTGGCGGCGGATGGCGGCCTGGGCCTCGTCGAAGCCCCAGCGGCCGGTCTGCCAGATGTACTGCACCTGGGCGGAGGCGAGCGAGGGGAGTGCGGCGAGCATCATCTGGTTGATGCTGCGAGCGCCGAGGCTGCCGCCGACGACGAGGACGGTGGGCATGGAGGGGGAGAGGGCGAAGTGGGCGAGGCCCTCCTCGCGCGTGCAGGTCATCTGCTCGATATCGGCGCGGACGGGGTTGCCGGTGAAGACGATTTTGTCGGCGGGGAAGAAGCGCTGCATGCCGTCGTAGGCGACGCAGATGGTGCGAGCGCTGCGGGAGAGGAGCTTGTTGGTGAGGCCGGCGTAGGAGTTTTGCTCTTGGAGGAGGGTGGGATAGCCGAGCGAGGCGGCGGCTTTGAGGGTGGGTTCGGAGGCGAAGCCGCCGACGCCGACGACGACGTCGGGGCGGAAGTCGGCGAGGATGCGTTTGACTTTGGCGCGGCTGCGGATCATCTTCAGGGGGAGCTGGAGGTTCTTCCAGATGTTGGCGGGGGTGAGCTTGCGCTGCAGGCCGGCGATGGGGAGGCCCTCAATGGGATAGCCTGCGGCCGGCACCTTCTCCATCTCCATCTTGCCTTCGGCGCCGACGAAGAGGATGTCGGCGTCGGCATGGCGAGCCCGGATGGCGTTGGCGATTGCGATGGCGGGGAAGATGTGTCCGCCGCTGCCTCCTCCGCTGATGATGACTTTCATGATGATGTTGTGTTAATTTAAACTAATTTTTAACTATTTTTAAGTGTATCTTCTGGGTTTTGGTAGGGGAATGGTAGGGGTTCTGTAGGGGAATACAAAGGCAATGTTACATTATTACCCATTATTACCCAAGGCTGGTTACTTTATCATTCTTCGGGTGGTTTTTGGGGTTCGACTTGTGGTTCGGGGGAGGGTGCGGGAAGGGGTTCTGTTTCGGAGTTGGTGTCGGCGGCGATGGACTGGATGATGCCGAAGCCGCAGCCGAGGAAGAGGTAGGCGGTGCCGCCGTAGGAGATGAAGGGGAGGGTCTGTCCGGTGACGGGGAGGACGCCGACGGCGACGGACATGTTGACCAGCGCCTGTATGTATATCATAGTGCCCAGACCGGCCACGGTCAGTGCGCCGAAGCGTCCGCGGCAGCGTCGTGCCAGTCGCACACAGCGGAAGTAGAAGAAGCTGTAGAGCAGGAATACGCCGACTCCCCCCACGAGGCCGAACTCCTCGAGGATGATGGCGTAGATGAAGTCGTTGTGGGCCTGGGTCATGAGGCGAGCGTGGATGGTGTTGCCCGGGCCTTTGCCGAGGAGGCCGCCGCGTGCGATGGCCATGCGTGCCATGTTCTCTTGGGTGAGTTCGTCGGGGTTGGGGTTGATCCAGGAGTGGACACGGTGGCCCCATGTCTCGGCGCGCTCGAGCACCTGGGCTGTCTGGGGCTGGTTGTCGGCGTAGAGGGAGCGGTCGTAGCGGTAGTAGGTGATGGCCAATCCTGCCACGACGGCGACGAGGCCGACCAGGAAGAGGCGCCACCACCAGCGGCGGTTGACGCCGCCGAAGAGCATCATCAGGAAGCAGGAGAGGAAGATGAGTGCGGCGGTGGAGAAGTTCTGCGGGAGCACCAGCACTACGACGACACCGATGTAGATGAGCAATTGGAGGAAGGTGCCGAGGTCGCCCATTTGGTCCTTTTTGAAGGTCATCATGCGTGCGATGAAGAGGACCAGGAACAGCTTGGCCACCTCGGAGGGTTGGAACTGTCCGATGCCTGGCACGCGGAACCAGCGGCTGCCCAGGGCGAGCATCACAATGAGAATCACCGCCGAGGCCCAATAGCCCAGCAGGGCGAAGCGGGAGAAGTAGCGGTAGTCGACGCGCGAAAGGAAAACCGCCGCCACCCAGGTGGCAGCCACGATGGCCATGTGGCGCAGGAAGAGCGACGAGGGGGTCTTGCTGGCATACTCGGTGTAGGCATAGAGTCCGATGGAGCTGTAGACCTCGACCAGCGAGACGATGGTCAGCAGCAGAAAGAGGACCCAAAGGGTACGGTCGCCACGGAATATGTTGGTCAGTTTCATAGGTTATAACTCATTGACTTCGCGACAGAAGCTGGCGGCGCGGTCGGAGGCGGACTGCTCGGAGGGGCAGGCTGGGGAGTAGAGGACGCGCACGTCGTCGGCCTCGTAGCGGTAGGCGTGGTGGAGCGCCTCGTGCATGGTGTCGCAGGGGATGATGTTGGGCACGACGCCGTCGAAAGCCTGATGCATGCAGGGGCTGTCGCCGCCCACGATAAGCAGCATGCGAACCTTGCGCAGGGCGGTGGGCACGAGGCGGCTGTAGTCGACCTCGTCCTTGGGTGCATCGGCAATCCAGATGATGCCGCCCTGGGTGCTTTCGAGGGCGTACCAGGTGGCGTTGACCGAACGGGAGGCGGCGTCGCAGATGTATTCGCGGCCGAGGATGCGTGCCACGAACTCGAGGCGGTGGCGCGTGTCCTCGAGGCGGCTGAAGCATGCGCGGAGGGAGGCGTTGCGGATCACCTTGAGGCGGTGGGCGTCGATGCCGGAGAGGCCGGTGTGTATTCTTTCGCGGCCTTGGGTGGCCAGGGTTTCGATTGTCATGTTGATGGGTTGATATGTTGACAGGTTGATATGGGGTGGCTAACGGAGTTTGAGTGTGGAGAGGGTGAAGATGGCCAGGAGGATGGCGATGATGATGAAGCGCATGACGACCTTCTCCTCGGCCACGCCCTTCTTCTGGTAGTGGTGGTGGAGGGGTGTCATGCGGAAGGGGCGCTTCTCCACCGGCACCACCTGGTCTGGCGGCAGGTTGTGGCGGCGTCGGTAGGCCTTGCAGAAGGAGGTCTGGATGATGACCGAGAGGTTCTCCACCACATAGATGCCACACAGCACCGGCAGGAGGAGTTCCTTCTTGATGAGCACGGCGAAGACGGCGATGATGCTGCCGATGGCCAGCGAGCCGGTGTCGCCCATGAAAATCTCGGCCGGATGGGAGTTGAACCAGAGGAAGCCGAGGGTGGCGCCGACGAAGGCGGTGCTGAAGATGGCCAGCTCGCCGATGTTGGGGAGGTAGACGGTGTTGAGGTAGGAGGCCATGACGACGTTGCCCGACACCCACGCCAGCAGGGCCAGGGCGCCCCCGTTGACGGCGGCCACGCCGGTGGCGATGCCGTCGATGCCGTCGGTGAGGTTCGAGGCGTTGCTCACGGCGGTGACAATCAGGATGATGACCAGCACGTAGACCACCCATACGAGCTCCTGCGCCCAGGGGCCCATCCAGGTGACGAGCCAGGCATAGTCGAACTCGTTGTTCTTGACGAAGGGGATGGTGGTGGTGGTGGTGCCGCTGAAGCCTGGGTGGTGGATGATGAGCAGGCCGACCACGAGGCCGAGGAGCACCTGGGCCAGCACCTTGTACTTGCCGGGCAGGCCGGCCTTGCCGCGGGTTTTCTTCAGGTAGTCGTCGAGGAAACCGACGAGGCCCATCCAGACGGTGGTGCCGAGCATGACCTGGACATAGACATTGTCCAGCTTGGCGAAGAGGAGCGTGGGGACGATGATGGCGAAGAGGATGAGGAGGCCGCCCATGGTGGGGGTCTGCGACTTGAGGGCGGCGCCCTCGAGGCCGAGCTCGGTGCGCACCTCGTCCATCATGCCCAGCCGGTTCTTCATGAAGCGTATGAACGGCTTGCCGAGCAGCAGCATGATGAGCAGCGAGGTGACCATGCTGGCCGCCGCACGGAACGAGATGTATTGGAACACACCCGCCCCGGGGAAGTCGAACGCCTTGTCTAGCCAGTCGAAGAGATAATATAACATAATTCCTAATTTCTAATTCCTAATTGACTTTCGAGTTCTTCCACATCGTCGAAGTGCGAGCGGACGCCGTTGACCTCCTGGTACTTCTCGTGCCCCTTGCCGGCCACGAGGACGATGTCGCCCTCGCGGGCCATGAGGCAGGCGGTGCGGATGGCCTGTCGGCGGTCGGTGATGCGGACGGTGTGGCTGAGCTGCTCGGCGGAGAGGCCGGCTTCCATGTCGTCGAGGATGGCGTCGGGCTGCTCGGTGCGGGGGTTGTCGCTGGTGAGCACCAGCTTGTCGCTCAGGCGCATGGCAATCTGCGCCATCTCGGGGCGCTTGGTGCGGTCGCGGTCGCCGCCGCAGCCGACGACGGTGATGATTTGCTGCTGCGCGCGGCGCAGGTCGCGGATGGTGTCGAGCACGTTCTGGAGGGCGTCGGGCGTGTGGGCATAGTCGACGATGGCGGTCACGCCGCGACCGCTGACGTACTGGAAGCGGCCCGGGGCGGGCTCGAGGAGCGACAGCTGCCGCAGCACCTCCTCCTTGGGCACCCCGCAAAGCAGGGCGGCGGAGTAGATGGCCAGCAGGTTGTAGGCGTTGAAACGGCCCACGAGGCGGCACCAGAGTTCGCTGCCGTCGAGGTCGAGCAGCATGCCCTCGAAGCCTTCCTCGACAATGCGGCAACGATGGTCGGCCATCTGGCGCAGGGAGTAGGTGTGGACGGCGGCGCGTGTGTTCTGCACCATGACGCGGCCGTTCTTGTCGTCGATGTTGACCAGCGCCCATGCCGTGGCCGGCAGGGCGTCGAAGAAGCCCTTCTTGGCGGCGATGTAGGCCTGCATGGTGCGGTGGAAGTCGAGGTGGTCGTGGGTGATGTTGCTGAAGATGGCGCCGGCGAATTCGAGCCCCGCGATGCGGCGCTGCACGACGGCGTGGCTGCTGACCTCCATGAAGCAGCAGTCGCATCCGGCCTCCACCATGCGGGCGAGGAGCTGGTTGAGTTCCAGGGCGTCGGGGGTGGTGTGTCCGGTGGGGAGCTCTTGGTCGTCGATTTTGTTGACGATGGTGGAGATGAGGCCGGCGTGGCGGCCCAAATGGCGGAAGAGGCGGTGCAGCAGGGTGACGGTGGTGGTCTTGCCGTTGGTGCCAGTGATGCCGACCAGCTGCAGGCGTCGCGAGGGGTGGCCGTAGAAGTTGGCGGCGGCGAGGCCGAGGGCTTCGCTGCTGTCGGGCACCACGACATAGGTACACGTCGGCGCGTCGGCAGGCACATGCTGGCAGACGACGGCCACGGCGCCGGCCTGGACGGCGGCGGCGATATAGTCGTGCCCGTCTACCTTGGTGCCCGGCTGGGCCACGAAGAGGGTTCCCTCCCCCACCCTGCGCGAGTCGAACTGGAGGTCCTTCACCTCCACGTCGACCGGGCCTTGCAGCTGCGCGTCTATGCCTTGTATGATTTGTTTCAGTTTCATTGCGTTTTTATTTCATGGTGAGCACCACGGTGGAGCCCTGGGCGGCTTTGCCCTTGAGGGATTGGGAGAAGACCTTGCCGTAGCCGCGCACACGGGCGCGGTAGCCCATGGAATGGAGCAGCTCGACGGCGTCCTTGGCGGTCATGCCGTAGCAGTTGGGCACCTGCCCTTCGGTGGGAGCATAGGGGATATAGGTGGCGGCGGTGCTGTCGGTGGCCTGCCGGTAGCTGACCCAGCGGCTGTCGGGGTCGGCAGTCTGGTAGGGCAGGCGGAGCAGCTTGTAGATGTCGGGCAGGTTGGTCTGGTCGCCCTTGGCCAGGGTGGGGCGTTGCTGGGCCTTGGCGCTGTCTTCCTGAAGGGTGGGCCAGACGGACTTCACGCCGCCGTCGCTCAGTCGCTTGTCGACAGCCACCACACAGTCGGAGATATCCTTGAAGACCAACGCCGCCTGGCGGCCATAGTAGGGGATGTCCTTGACCACCACAAGGCAAGTGTAGCGCGGGTTCTCCGAGGGGAAGAAGCCGGCGAAGGAGGCGTTGTAGCGCTTGAGGTTGGCGTAGCTGTGGACGGCGGTGCCTGTCTTGCCGGCGATGCCATAGGTGTTGTTCTTGATGTTGTTGCCGGTGCCGTTCTCGCTGCAGATGCTGGGGTTGAGCACCACGGGCTTCACCTCGCGCTGGCGCCCGCGCTCGTCGACATAGGCGCGGCAGAAGAGCGGCTTCACCATGCGGCCGCCGGCGCCGAGGGCGTTGTAGAAGGTGATCAGGCGCATGGCCGAGACATCGGTCGAATAGCCGTAGCAGAAATTGAGGAAGTCGCGCTTCGAGGCCCAGAGGTTGTTGATGTGGAGGTCGTATTCGCGTGCCTTGACATCGAGGTTGAGCTTCTCGTAGGGGAACATGCCCTCGACCAGCTGGCGCAGCGTGTCGCGCCGGTCGCTGTAGAGCTGCCAGCCGAGGTCGCACATACCGACGTTGGACGACTGCTCGATGACGCGCTTGAGGCTCAGCGAGTCCCAGTCGCCATGGTCGTCCTTGATTTCGCCGTATTTGCCGCCGAAGTTCTTGTAGCGGGCGGGCAGACGCATGGTGGTGTCGATGGTGGTGTTGGGGTCCTCAAGCATAGCCGAGAGGATGACGGTCTTGAAGGTGGAGCCTGGCTCGTAGATGTCGCTGACGGCCACATTGCGGTCGCGCACCTCGCGGTAGTCGTGCACCGAAGTGTCGACAGCCAGGTTGGCGCAGGCCAGCACGTAGCCGGTCTCCATCTCCATCAGAATGGCGCAGCCGGCCGAGCCGCCGTACTGGCGCAGGGCTTTGCGGAGCGAGCTCTCGGCGATGTCCTGATAGCGGGTGTCGATGGTGGAGACGATGTCGCGGCCATCCACCTTGTTCTGCACCACCACGGTGTCTATCCTGTCGCCATCGGTGCGTTGGGGGATTTCCATGCGTTGGCGCGGCTCGTCGGGCAACCAGATGCCCTTGGTGAGGCGGCGGCAATTGAAGATGCCGTCCTGGCCGCGGAGGATGCTGTCGTAGTAGCCTTCGAGTCCGGTGTAGGTGTCGGTCGCACGGCTATTGCGGAAGCCGATGGTGTTGGCGGCCATGTTGCCGTAAATGTGGGCGCGCACCTGGCGGACGACGCTCTGCCCGTCGACCTGCTTCACCACGCCGCGCTTCCAGCCCGGCAGGCGGCTGATGTCGAGCCATACGGAGTAGGGCACATTGCGCTCGATGAGCGCACAGCGGCGCGACTTCTCACGCTGACGCCCTTTCAGCAGGCGGTCGCGGTAGTAGGCGGCGTTGTGCTGCGGCATGGCCTGGGCAAGCATGAGGCTGACGGTGTCGATATACTTGTGGAAGTTGGAGTCCACGATGGGGCCGGTCTCCTTGAGGATGCCCTTCTTGTCGTAGGTGGGATTGCCGTGGTCGTCGAGCACGGGGGCGTTGTAGAGGTCGAGGTAGAGGTCGCATTCGGTGACGGTGGTGGCCAGGATCTTGCCGTCGCTGGAATAGATGTTGCCACGGCGGGCGGGGTCGGTGCGGAGGCCGGCCTCGCGCTTGCTGGCGCGGGCACGCCACTCGTCGCCGTCCACAAACTGTATTTTGATGATGCTCCACACGATGGCGATACCCACTCCCAAAGTGAGGAGCAGGTAGAGCAGCGCCATTCCGCGTGTCATCTGTGTGTCGTTGTCTTTCTTTTCTGTGCTCATAGGGTGTTATTTCTCTATCTCGTAGGGGGGGCCGGAGGTGATGCCGACTCCCGATTGGCTGAGGTCTTCGGCTATTTGGGATATCTTGACACTCTTCTGGTACTGTTTCTGCATCTGGATGCGATGCTCGCGGAGGTCGTTGATGCGTTCCTGCACTGCAATCTTCTCGCGACTGAGGCTCTCGACGCGGTAGCGGTTGCCTACAATCAGCAAGAGGAATATCAGGCAGAGGATGAGCAGGGGTATCTGCCGCAGCACCAACTTGTCAGCCAGCAGGTCGCCACCGAGCACCTTGCCCACCCCGCGGGCCACCTTGCCCCCCCTGGAGGAACGGGACTCGGCCTGCGGCGCGTCGGACACGGAAGCCGTCGATGCTTCGACCACATCGGGCTCCTGCACCTCGGGGGCGAGACCTTCCTCGACTACCTTTTCTCTAAACTTGTTTCCCATATCAGTCTTCTAATCTAATCCCAGTTTATAATATCATCTATACAATATATAATATGTATTACAGTCTGTGTTGTTTATTGTTGACTTCTCAGTGCTCCCACACGGAGCCGTGCGCTGCGCGAGCGGGGGTTCCGAGCCACCTCTTCGTCACTGGCCTGCAGGGCTTTGCGCACCACAGGCTGCATGGGCGAAAGCAGGTTGCCGTAGAAATCCTTCTCCTCGCGACCCTCGAAGTTGCCCGTGCGGAGGAAGTTCTTCACCAGGCGGTCCTCGAGCGAGTGGTAGCTGATGACCACCAGCCGCCCGTCGGGCGCGAGGAGCTGCTGCGCCTGGAGGAGCATTTCTTTCAGGGCCTCCAGCTCGCCGTTGACCTCGATGCGGAGGGCTTGGAAGAGCATGGCCAGGTACTTGTTCTCCATGCCGCGCGGCAGGTGGTGGACCACGGCTTGCTTCAGCTCGGCGGTGGTGGTGATTTCGTGCTCTGCACGTGCTTTGACAATGGCGCGGGCCATCTGTCGTGCGTTGGGCAGCTCGCCGTAGAGCTTGAGCAGGCGGGCCAGGTCGTCCTCGGAGAGGGTGCACACGAGGGTGGCGGCGGTGGTGGCGGTGCGGCGGTCCATGCGGAGGTCGAGGTCGCCGTCGAAGCGGGTGGAGAAGCCACGCTCGGCGACATCGAACTGGTGGCTGCTGACGCCGAGGTCGGCCAGCAGGCCGTCGACCTGGCGCACGCCGTGGAGGCGGAGGAAATTGCGCAGGTGGCGGAAGTTCTCATTGATGAGGGTGAAGCGGGGGTCGGGGATGGCATTGCGGAGGGCGTCCTCGTCCTGGTCGAAGGCGTAGAGGCGCCCGTCGGGCCCGAGGCGGTCGAGGATGGCGCGCGAGTGGCCGCCGCCGCCGAAGGTGACGTCGACATAGGTGCCCCCGGGCCTGATGTTCAGTCCTTCGAGGGCTTCGGCGAGCATGACGGGTATGTGGTAGCTATTCTCCTGCATCGTCGCTCCGGCTTGTGCCAAGCAGCGCTTCGGCCCGTTGGGCAAAGTCGCCGCCGGCGGTGTTCATACGGTCGTAGGCAGCGCGGTCCCAGAGCTCGATGAACTTGCCGGTCGATTGCAGTACAACCTCTTTGGCCTTGGCGATGACGTGCTTCTGCTCGGCGGGGACGAGGAGGCGGTCGTTCGAGTCGAGCTCGATGATGTTGCCTTCGGTCAGCTTGCGCAGCAGTTCGCGGTCTTCGCGTCGGTAGGGGTTGAGCATGGCTTGGAGTTTCTCCACTTCCTCCCTGAAACTGGCATAGGTCCACAGCTCTAGGCACTCGGCATAGACGCTCTGCCGGATCACAAAACGGCCATCCTCGGTTTCCAACTGCCGCTTGAGGGCAATTGGGAACTTGAAACGACCGTTAGAATCGATCTTACAGTACTCTTTACCAAGTATTAACGCCATTTTTGCCTATAGATTTTCAGGTTGTAAAATTACGAAGAAATTTCCAATTTATGACAAAAAGTTCCTTTTTTTGTTTTTTTTAACCATTTTTTGTTGTTCATAACCATAAACGAAAATGCGCGGAAAAAGTTTCATTGAGGTAAAAATAATACACAAATCATTGCAATACAGACACGTACATGACAACAAGCATGCCGAGGGCGAGGGGGATGTGCCTGTTGAAAACTTTTCGTGTGTGCACGACCGAGCCGGGGTGCCTCTCCGAGGGGGTGGGGAGCGGTAGGGGAACGGTAGGGGTTCTCTAGGGGAATAGTTCGGCCCTTTCGCATTATTACCCACCGATGGGTAATGGTGGATACTTTTGCAAAAAAAACGGTTTCGGATTAAAAAAAAGTTGTATCTTTGCACCTTGAAAAGATAAAGAAATTGCCCATCATGACATCTGGAAGGACATATTCCATCTTATTGACAATCACACTACTATGCAGCATTACAGCCAACGCGCAGAATTATATGGGGACCGACTTTTGGGTGGGCCATATCGTGAATGGGGGCGACCAACGCCCCCACAGCATCAAGATCACGGCCACGGGCGACACGGCCTGCCAGGTAACCGTCAGCCATCCCGCCACGGGGTGGACACAGACGTCGGCCCTGACGGCCGGCGGGCAGGTGACGTTCACGCTAACCGAGTCAGCCCTGCCCGAGCACTACTCGATGGTGGAGGCCAAGGGCTACCATGTCACATCCACAGCTGGGATTCAAGTGTCGACGCTGTCCAGCGTGCTAGCATCATCCGACGCCACGGCCCTCATCCCGACGCGTATTTTGGGCACCCGCTATATTGTGCTTGACTATCCGGCCGACCCGAACCTCGCCGCCCTCGGCGAGACGGGCGGAACGGTGACCATCGTGGCTACGGAGGACAACACCACGGTGTCCTACACCCCGCCCTGCGCACTCCACACCCTGCCCGGCGACCCGCCGGCGCCTGCGGCGGGCACGCCCACGACCCACACCCTCGCTTCGGCCGGCCAGACGGTCACCCTGCTGGCCAACAGTGCCAACAGCAGCCTCAGCGGGATGGAGATCACGGCGGACAAGCCCATTGCCGTGTTCCAGGGCAACCAGATTACTTACGTGCCGCATGGCAGTTCGAGCGCCGACATGATGTATCACCAGTCGGTGCCGGTGGAGCTGTGGGGGACGGCCTACGGGCTGGTGACCACGGCTGGGCGCAGCGTGGGCGACCGCGTGAGGGTGGTGGCCGACAGTGCCTGCACCGTCAGCCTCAGCGATGGGACCACTTTCAATCTGGCGGCACACGGGGTGCATGAGTTCGACTTGCCTGCCAACAGCACCCGCATGTTGACGGCTACCAGCCCCGTCAGCGTGGGATTCTGCAGCAAGTCGTCCACCTATAGGGGCGAGGCGGGCGACGCCTCGCTGCTGATGGTGCCGCCCACCGACTACGGCATCAGCCACGGACGTTTTGTCACCTACACGACGGAGCGCATCCACACATGGTATGTGGTTGTCGTGACCGACCAGCCGGCCGGCATGACCCACAACGGCAACAACATATCCTCGCGCTTCCAACCCATCGGGACCACGGGCTACAGTTACGCCCGCTTCACGGTAACCTCCGGCACCCACCGGCTGGACCACGGCAACGGCACGTTCAACGCCTGGACCTACGGGGTGGGCAATGTGCAGAGCTACTTATACAGCATCGGGCAGAGCTACCCACTGCCTGTGCCCGACCCCTGCGCCATGGGCAACGGGCAGGGCACCGACTTCTGGGCCACTTTCCTCTGCAACGACGACGACCCGGCCAATGCCGAACTCTCGCTCGTTGCCACCGGGCAGCGTGCGGCCGACATCACCGTCACCAATCCCGTCACGGGGCACACCCAGACCGCCCACCTCAACGCCGGCGGCATGGTGAAGATGACGCTGCCCACCGCCACCTCCATGCCCTCGGCGCAGCCGGACAACAAGGGCTACCACATCACCTCCACGGCCCCCATCACACTCTACGGCAACAACTATCTCCCGGGCAGCTGGGACTTCACGCAGGTGCTGCCCACACTGGCGCTGAGCCACCAGTACCTCGTGCAGAACTATCCCAACAACAGCAACCACCCAGCCAACATCGCCATCGTGGCCACGGAGGACAACACGCAGCTCACCATGGTGCTGCCCTGCACCGTGACGGGACTTAGCCTCCCCATAGGGGCCACCTATACCGTCACCCTCAATTCGGGCCAGACCCTTCTGCTGCGCGCCAACAACGGGCAGCACTTCTCGGGCATGGAGGTCAGCTCGAACTGCAAGCCCTTCGCCCTCTTCCAAGGCTGCGGGGCGGGGCGCGTGGGCGACAACGGCAATTCCTCCGGCCGCGACCACTTCATGGAGCAGGCTGTGCCGCTGGAGATGTGGGGCACGGAGTTTGTGGCCACCGCCACGAAAGACCGCAGCGAGGGCGACCGCGTGCTGGTCACGGCCGGAGACGACAACTGCGCCGTCGCCGTCAACGGCACCACGGTGGCCACCTTGACGCGCGGACAGAGCTACGAGCACACCCTGGCCGCCAACAGCACGGCCCGCATCACCACCACGCAGCCCGCCTACGCCTGCCTCTACATGGCCAGTTACCGCAACGGCGGCACCAACGGCGACCCCGGCGCTGCCACCCTGCCGCCCGTGGACCGGTGGGTGCAGCGCAGCAATTTCATGCTCGTGCAGTGCAACAACGACCCCAATAGCCAGTACTATATCGCCAATCCCTACATCAACATCATCGCCGAGAACTCAGCCGTGGGCACGCTGGCGCTCGACGGCACGGTGATTCCGGCCGCACAGTTCGCGCCCATCGCCGGCACTCCCTACAGCCACGCCCGCATGCACATCGCCTACGGCGCCCACCGCCTGGACGCCGGCGGCAGCGGCACCTTCGCGGCCCGCGCCTACGGACTGGGCAGATGGGTGGGGTTCACCTATAACATCGATATGGATTTGGACTGCGCCGAGCGGTGCATTCCCGCGACCCAGCGCGACACAGTCCACCTCTACGACACCACCTGTCTGGGCATGCTCTACGAGGGCCACGGCTTCCGCTTCGACGCCTCGCGGTGCAGCCCGGGGACGTTCCACCTGTGGGACTCGACGGTGGTGGCCGACACGGTGCACATGCGTGTGCTGCACCTGCTGGTGCTGCCGACGGCGGAGACGCGCCTGCGGCACACCATCGTGGCAGGCGACACGTTGCGCTTCGGCGACACACTGATCACGCTGGCCGGCGAATACCGCTTCACCTACACGGCCGCCAACGGGTGCGACTCGGTGGTGGTGCTGGAGGTGGGCTACGAGGCGGCCGGCATCACGGCCAGCGCCGACGGCATCTGCCCGGGCGACAGCGTGGTGCTGACGGCCACAGGGCTGCACGTCTTCCACTGGACATCGGTCCCCCCCGACCCCACGCTGGCAGCGCAGGAGGGGCGCAACCCCATCACGGTGCGACCGGCCACGACCACCACCTACACCCTTGCCGACGCCAACGGCAATCCCATCGCCAGCCACACCGTGGGCGTGGAGCCGCCGCCGGCGCTCTGCATCGAAGGCGTGCCGCCATACATCGATTTCGACCACCCGGTTATCATCATGCACGACTGCTCGGAGGGGCGCCAACGCACGAGCTGGGACTTCGACGACGGGGCGCACTTCACAGGTGCACGCATGCGCCGCATCGTGCCCTACCCGCTGCCGGACAGCGTACGGGTGACCATGACGTCGTGCAACCGCTATGGCTGCTGCGCCGACACCACCCTTGTGCTCCCCACCTGCACCCTCTCGGTGTGGTTCCCCAATGTGTTCACCCCCGACGCCGAGAGCAACAACCGATTCGGCTGCGTGACCACGCACGAGGTGGCCGAGTGGGAGATGGACATCTACAACCGCTGGGGGCTCCTGGTGTGGAGCACGAAGGAGATCAGCCAGCCGTGGGACGGCACGAAGGACGGCAAGCCGGTGAAGCAGGAAGCCTACGTATACACCTGGCGCCTCAAGGACATCCACGGCAACGTGCGCTCGGGCATCGGCACAGTGACCCTCCTGCGGTGAGGGGAGCGGTAGGGGAACGGGAGGGGTTCTCTAGGGGAATAGTTCGGCCCTTTCGCATTATTACCCACCGATGGGTAATGGTGGATACTTTTGCAAAAGTATCCGTCATGTTCAGTGCGGATGCGTGCAGGGGATGTTGTGGACATCCCGTTAGGGTTCATCGGCACGTTTTTTTTCTGTCTTTATATATGTGGTAAAAAAAATATCGGGCGTTAATATCGAAAATCAATATGATAGCTTGTGCGCTTGTTATCAAAATAAAAAAATAATTTTCATTGGATTTTTTTTGTAATCTTGCACCAAGATTTGAAGGTAAAATATACAAAATGAACCCAAACTTTCGACATCGCATGAATTTGCCCAGTGTGTTTGCTATCCTATTTGCCCTGGCGTTTCCTGTCTTGAGTTCTGCACAAGACCGCGTGAGGTGCTTGACGGGTACCCTTAAGTGTATAAGGCTGCCTTCAAAATCATAACCATATGCGGCAACCAATAAAAAACTCAACGATATGAAACATTTAGCAGTATTTTGCCTTATGGCGGCATTCCTTTCGGGTGCACTATATGCACAGGACACCATCGAATCGGAGTTCCCTGTGGAGAATCTGTTTTACAACAGAGAGCCGCTACGGGCTGGCACCTGCAGCTATATATCCTATCAACCAGAAATTCCCTTCCTATGAAGAGAAAAGGACGGCATATTACGAATCCCGCTGGCGCTATTTCAGGCCGGATGGTTATCAGGACTGTTCACTTCTTTTCCCCATCCTCACTTCCGGAGATACGGACACGACCAGCGGCGGTGGCGGCGGAGACACGCTGGCGGTGGAGGGGCCGGAGCTGCTGAGGCGCATGGTGAGCGTCAGCCCCAACCCAGCGTCGAAGGAGGCAAGGTGCTGGACTGCAAGGCTGAAGGCTTTGCATCCACAATCGACATCGCAGCCTGGCCCAGCGGCACCTATATGCTCCGCGTCCACACCCCGATGGGGGTTGCCGGGCGCAGGCTGGTGGTGCGGTAGAACATGGTTGGGCAGTCTCCGTTTAGTGGCCTACAGCACCTCGATGTCGACGGTGCGGAGGTCGCGGAGGGCGTCGTAGAGGCGGACGGAGAGTGACTGGCGGACGAGGACTTCGAGCGAGCACTCGAGGTCGAACTGCTGGTTGAGGGGTTTGAGGTCGAAGTCTTTCAGCAGGCGCATGACGTCGTTCATGGCCTCGTATTTGAAGCGGAGGCGGTAGCGGGCGTCGATGTTTTTTTCGATGATGGTGGCGTGGTCGATGGCGTCGCGGGCGGCGGTCTTGTAGGCGTTGGCCAGGCCGCTGGCGCCGAGGAGGACGCCGCCGAAGTAGCGTACGACAACAATCAGTGTGTCAGTCAGGTCGGCCGACAGGAGCTGTCCGTGGATGGGGCGGCCACCGGTGCCGGAGGGTTCGCCGTCGTCGTTGGCGCGGAAGGCGTCCTTGCGTGGGCCGAGGATATAGGCGTAGCAGTGGTGGCGGGCGTCGAAGTAGTCCTTGCGCAGCTGGTCGAGGTGGGCCTTCACCTGGTCGAGGGTGCTGACGGGGTAGGCAAAGGCGAGGAACTTGGAGCCTTTCTCCTTGTAGAGCCCTTCGCTGGGGCCCGCTAAAGTTCTATAGGTATCGTCGAACATCTTTCAGTTTTCATTTTTCAATTCGAAACACCCAGGCGTGGGCGAGGGCATCCAGTTCGTGGTGGGGGACGAGGGAGAGGTCGAGGGAGAGGGTGCCGTCGCGCTTCTGCCGCCAGGGGATGGGGGCAGTGGAGCCGAGGAGGGCGATGCGGGCGTGCTTGGGCAGGCGCGGCATGTCGGGGATGGAGAGCGAGGAGCCGGGGCGCTCGAACTCGATGACGTAGAGGTTGTCGCCTTTGGTGGTGAAGCAGCGGACGGTGCGCTGCCAGGTGGCGGTGCCGCGGAGCGAGTCGATCGGCAGGGGTGCGAAGTGGAGGGAGTCGGTGCTGACAAGGAGCGAGGCGGTGGCCTCGAGGTCGCGCTCGCGGTAGTAGATGTCGAGCGCGAGGCATTGGTCGCGGTCGAGGCGGCCGGTGCAGTAGACGTCGTTGTTCTCGGCCCAGGCGTGGTTGTGGTGGAGGATGGTGTCGCCGTTGCTGACGACGGTCATCTCGTCGTTGGCCACGGCCTTGAGCCAGTAGGTGGCGCGGCCGGGGGCGGTGAACCATCCCTGCCAGCGGATGCTGAAGTTGTCGACCGGCATGCCGGGCATCGGCGCATTGCGCACCCAGTCGAAGTCGATGGAGGTGGAGTGCGGCAGGGAGGCGGAGTCGCTGACGCGGTGGCAGGGGGTGGCGTGGGGGCGGCTGCCATAGATGGCTTCGCCGTTGACCTCGAGCCATTGGCCGAGGGCGAGGAGGCGCTCCTGCTGGATGAGCGGGATGGTGCCGTCGGCATAGGGGCCTACGTTGAGGGTGAGGCCGCCGCCGTGGGCCACGAGTTCGCAGAAGTGCTGTATGAGGGCGGTGGGGGTGAGGTAGTTGGCCAGGTCCTCGTTGCGGTTGAGGCCGAAACTGCGGCCTATGCCGCGGCATTCGGCCCAGGGGCGTGTGGTGTCGGCGATGCCGGCGCTGTATTCCGGGGTCTTGAAGCCGTGCTTGGTTCCTTGTCCCCAGCGGTCGTTGACGATGGCGGAGGGGCCCACGGTGCGGTAGTACCAGTCGATGAGTTCGGCGGAGCGGAGCTGGTCGGCGGTGAAGTCCCAGTCGCCGTCGGCGAAGATGAGCTCGGGGCGGTAGGTGGATACCAGGTGTTTGAACTGGGGCACCATGTAGGAGTCCACGTAGCGGCGGATGCTGTCGTGGGGGTCGAGGGTCCAGCGGTGGAGTGGGTGGCTCCATTCGGGCAGTGAGTAGTAGAATCCCATGGTGAGCCCCTCGGCGCGGACGGCGTCGGTGAGCTCGGCCACGATGTTGCGCCGCGGGCCGCTCACGGTGCTGTTCCATAGGGGCTGGTAGGGATCGTCCCAGAGGGAGTAGCCGTCGTGGTGCTTGGTGACGAGGACCACGTAGCGTGCGCCGGCCTGGCGGAAGAGGCGCGCCCAGTCGGCGGGCTGCCATAGCTCGGCGTGCCAGTGGCGGGTGAGCTGGGCGTACATCTCGCGCACGGGCAGGGTGGTGTCGGCGAAGTAGGACATGGCGCGCATGCGGCCGGGGTCGCGGCTCATCAGGCCGCGGTAGAGCCATTCGGAATAGCCCTCCTTGGAAGCGTAGGCGGGGACGGAGTAGAGACCCCAGTGGACGAAGATGCCCAGTTTGGCGTCGGCGAACCACTGGGGGTAGGGGCGGCGGCCCAGGGCGTCCCAGTCCTGCGCACACAGGGATTTGAAAATCGAAAGTTGAAAAATGAAAAGGAGGAGCAGGAGGATGGACTTGCGTTTCATGGCGTGAAGGGTATTAATTCGCAAAGGAAAGCGGTGCGGCGCGAGCCGAGGGTGGTGGCGATGACGAAGAGGTGGCCGCCCTCGCGGAGGCCCAGCTGCTTTTGAAGGTCGGCGGCGGGCACGGGGTAGTTGCGGGTGACCACATGGGCTTTCCCGTCGGGGATGGCCTCGGCCACGGCTTTACGGCTGGGGCTGACCTCCGCGAGGACGCTGAAGATGCGGCCAGGGAAGTGCTGCAGGAGGCGGTCGTCGGTGTAGAGGTGGGTGTGCTGCGCCAGTTTCTCCAGGCCTTCCCGCTGGCTGATCAGCTTGAAGGGGCCGGCTTTCATCAGGGCGGCATTGGGCTCGTAGAGGTATTTCTTCATCTCGCTGGCATAGGTGGCCTGGGCCCGGGCCTCGTCTTCGCGAGTGAAGGCAAATTCGTCCTCCTCGCCATGATGCAGATGGTCGCAATGGATAAGGGGCTCGCCGTCGGCCCTTCCGCAGCGGAACAGCACCTCCTTGCACTCGCCTTGGACGGCTATGACATGGATGTCGCTGACGCCTGCCAGCTGGCTGGCACCCAGGGTGATGTCGATCATGGGGGAGGCTTTCACCATAATCTCGTTCCCTTTGGACAGCAACAGCTCCTGATGCGCCAATATGTCGGGAGCGCAATCCTCGAAGGCCGCGACCTTGCGCCCCTGCTTGTCGCGTCGGGCGGGGTCGACGAAGAGCAGGTCGAAGTGGCGGTCCTGCTGCTGGAGCCACTCCATGCTGTCGGCGCAGTGGACGCTGACGTTGGTGATGCCGAGTGCGCGGAGGTTGTGCGCCATGAGGGTGCAGAGGTCGGGCGAGCGCTCCACGTAGTCGACATGTTCGGCCACGCGTGCGAAGGCGAAGGTGTCGATGCCCATGCCGCCGGTAAGGTCGGCCACGGTTGTGATGGCGGAGGTCGGAGGTTGGAGGTCGGCTTTGTGCCGGGCGGTGGCTTCGGACGAGGCCTGCTCGCGGTTCAGGCGAGGAGGGTATAGGTAGTCGTGACAGGCATATAGAGATGGCCATTTGGCGAGTGCTGTGCGGCGGCCCTCAATCTGCTGCACCGCCAGCGGCATGTCGATATCAGGATACCGCGCGGCCGAGAGCAGCAGCCGCGCGGTATCCTCGTGCTCGTGCTGGAGGATGAAGTCAATAAACTCCCTGCTCATGGAGCTGGCGGAGGCGGGCGACGACCATGGGGCGGTCTTCTTTGTAGGTGACGCCGAACCACTGGGCGGTGGTGTGGAGGACCTGCATGGTGGCGGTGCCGTCGGCGATGAAGGTGTTGACGGCGAAGGGGATGTAGTATTCGGACTTGAGCTCGTGGCCGTGGTCGCGGAGGAACTGGACGAAGAGGGCCTCGCTCTTGGCGAAGTAGTCAGGCGTGAAGCCGAAGAGGTTCATGGAGACGGTGGCGTCGGCGGGGAGCGGGTGGGAGGAGCCGTCGGGGTCGGTGTAGGCGATGCCTTGTGGGGTGCGTGCGATGGCGGTGCGTTCGGTCATGCCGATGAGGAGGCCTTGGGGGTCGGTCTGGCATACGCCGCGGGAGACGGTGCCGTTTTCGGAGAGGGTGTTTTCGAGGCGGTAGCCGACCATGCAGTAGCGGCCTGTGGCGCCGTCGAGGGTGCGGAGGTGGTCGGCCATGACCTGGAAGGCGTCGCGGCCGTAGAAGTCGTCGGCGTTGATGATGGCGAAGGGCTCGTGGATGAGGTCCTTGGCCATGAGGATGGCGTGGTTGGTGCCCCAGGGTTTCTCGCGGCCTTCGGGGACGGTGAAGCCTTCGGGGAGGCAGTCGAGCTCCTGGAAGGCGTAGTGGACTTCGATGCGGTGGCCGTAGTGCTCGGCGTTGATGCGGGCGCGGAATTCGTTTTCGAAGCTGTGGCGGATGACAAAGACGACTTTGCCGAAGCCGGCGCGGATGGCGTCTTCGACGCTGTAGTCGAGGATGATTTCGCCGTTGGGGCCGAGGCCGTCGAGCTGTTTGAGGCCGCCGTAGCGGCTGCCCATGCCGGCGGCAAGGACGAGGAGAGTGGGTTTCATGCGGATGGTTTTTAACATTATTTAGAACAAGTAACGCCGCGGAGGGCGAAAAAGTATGCCACGGGTGGAATTCTTTGCCAACATGATGATATACAGCATGTTGGGCCAGACGGAAAAAAGATGAGATTTTTTGGCAAAAAAACTGAAAAAAGCCCGTTTTTGGCCCGAATACAAGTAGTGGACAATCAGCGAATTATAGGCATCCTCTTCTTCTCCTCTTTTTCTCTTCTTCTTCCTCTCTTGGGGATGAATCGGGCGAGCGGGCGGGGATGAAAAAAACAAGGGTTTGCGGAATGGGAAAAAATGTGTATCTTTGCCGAGAGTTAATTCACGGAGTAATAACAATAAAACACTGAAAGTCATGAAGAAATATGTCTGCAAGGTGTGCGGCTATGTCTACGATCCGGCCGCTGGCGACGCTGACAGCGGCATCGCCCCCGGCACGGCCTTCGAGGACCTGCCCGCCGACTGGGTGTGCCCGCTCTGCGGCGTGGGCAAGGAGGACTTCGAGCCTGCCGAGTGAACACGCAGCGGGGCTGACCTGGAGAGGGTCAGCCCCGTTTGTTTTTGAAGAATTGTTTGAGGAGGGTTTCGGCTTCGTCGGCCAGGGGGCCTTGCAGCACTTCGGTGCGCGGATGGAGGAGGGTGGGCGAGAATTGGGTGTAGCCGCGCTTGGGGTCGGGTGCGCCGTAGACGATGCGCGACACCTGCGCCCAGCCGGCGGCGGCGGCGCACATGGGGCAGGGTTCGAGGGTGACGTAGAGGGTGCAGTCGGTCAGGTATTTGGCGCCGAGGTGGTTGGCGGCGGCGGTGATGGCGAGCATTTCGGCGTGGGCGGTGACGTCGTGCAGCCGCTCGGTCTGGTTGTAGGCGCGGGCGATGATGCTGTCGGCGCTGACGATGACGGCGCCGACGGGTATCTCGTCGTCGT
This sequence comes from uncultured Bacteroidota bacterium, assembly GCA_902762805.1. GTDB lineage: Bacteria > Bacteroidota > Bacteroidia > Bacteroidales > P3 > Colimorpha. The sequence continues at coordinate 105,048 of CACWPQ010000006.1, forward strand.
CGAAGGCGAGGCGGGCCTGCCGCAGCGCTTCGCGCATGTAGAATTCGTCGGGATTGTCGAAGATGCTCATTTGTCGCGATTGAATATCAGGGTGTTGCGAGGCAGAAAGCGGGGTTTGGTGGCGAGGATGGTGAGGGTGGTGCCGCGGAGGAAGCTTTCGAGCGAGGGGATGAGGCACTCGCCGAGGGGCTGGTACTCGTGGAAGACCTTCCACTCGATGTGCGAGGGTGAGATGCGTGCACTGTCGCCATAGATGGTGGGCTGCTCGATGATGAGGGTGAGGAGGTTGTTGGAGGGGTCAAACATGTAGAAGCGGTCGTAGCTGTCGGGGCGCAGCACCTTGACGACTTGGAGCGGGTGGCCGTTGTAGTCGGTGGTGCCGTTCCAGTGGAGCTCGGAGGCGTTGTTGCGCCAATCGTAGAGGGGTCCGCGGAAGTCGTAGCCGTCGAATTCTTCCCAGAACTTGTCGGGCGAGAACTCTTCCCAGTAGTCGGCTTTGGGGATGTACTGGCGGTAGCGGTCATTGCCGTTGGAGCAGATGCCGTAGGTGAGTTTGTCTTTTTTCCACACTTCGACGCGGAACATTTGGGGCCGGGCATGCCAGCGGCGCATGAGGAAGGTGTCGGCCGAGCCGGGCGAGGTGATGGTGGTTTCGAGGTAGAGGGTGCTGTCTTCGGGCAGGGCCTCGAAGTTGAGCATGCGGAGGTAGGTGTCGACGACGTGGACGGCCGTGTCCTTAATTACAAAGTGGTGGTTTTGAGCCCCCAAGGCCAAAGGGAGGAGCATCAATGCGGAAAGGAGGAGGCGTTTCATGGCGGCGGATGCTATTTGTTGAACGGGAACGAAAGGCGGTCGACTTGCTGTCGGCGTGTGATGCGGACGGTGGCGGGGTGGCCGAAGGTGCTGGACATTTCGGCTAGGCGCTGCTCGGCGTCGTCGCTCATGAGAAGTTCTTGTATCTGGCTGAAGGTGAGGTTGGTCTTGGCTTTGCGCTGGGCTTGGCTGAAGGTGCCTGCCTCGTTGACGCCCAGCAGGGAGGAGCGCACCCAGACGGAGTCGGGCGTGGCCATGGCGCGGCCCACTTCGAGCAGCTTGGTGACGCTGCACCAGATGAGGCTGTCCTTGGCCATGCGCACCTGGCCGTTGACGCTGATGCCGTCGACGGTGCCGGTGAAGGAGATGACGGTGTAGCGGGCCTCGGCGATAGGCGTGGCGGGGGTGCCGGGTGTGTCGGGCGTGGCCGCGGTGTCGCGCTGCGAGCGACAGGCGGCGACGGCGAGCAATGCTATGGCAAAGAACAGAAATATAACGTGTCGGCGTTTCATTGCAGTTTCTCTTGAATGGCTTTCAGGTGAAGCTGATTGGTCTCGGAAGGGTCATTCTTCACAGCACGCTGAATGTAGGGCAGGGCCTCGCGATCGCGCCCCAGCAGATGGAGGATCCAGGCGTAGGTGTCGAGGTAGTAGGAGTTGTCCGGCTCGGCCTCGATGGTTCGTTGACTCATCCGCAGGGCCTTTTCCAGCTGCAGGCCTTGTTCGGCGAGGTAGTAGGCGTAGTTGTTGAGCATGAGCACGTCGTCGGGCCGCAGGGCGAGGTAGCGGTCGAAGGCGCGCCAGCACTTGTCGTACTGTCCGTCGCGGTAGGCGGCTTCGGCCATCAAGGCGTGGGTTTCAAGCTCGAGGTAGCCTTTGGAAAATCCCCAGCGGAGGATGTCGTCGAGGCGTTCGACGGCCTCGCCGTAGCGCTCCTGTTCATAGGCCACACTAGCCAGGAGGAAGTGGGGCAGGGTGTGCATGGGGAAAAACATGGCGGCGCGGCGGGCATAGTCGTTGATTTTCAAGTCACTGCCGGGCACCTCGGAGAGGCAGATCAGGAGGCGTTCCCAGACGGCATAGTCGCTGCTGTCGCGCCCGAGGGCCATCTCGAAGAGACGTGCCGCCTCGGCGTATTTCTTCTGTGCCATGAGGATGTTGCCGTAGTAGGCGGCCAGCTCGCTGCTGTCCTGGCAGTCGGCCATGGCCATGTCGACCAGCCGGAAGGCCGTCTCGCTGCGGCTGCCGAAGAACTCCTCCTGCGAGTAGAAGCCGCTGAGCAGCTGCAGCTTGGTCTTGGTGTCGAGCTGCTTGTTGCGGAAAGCCAGCAGGAGTTCTTGGTCGGCGCGGTCGGGCTGCGCGGTGGCTTTGTAGTACTCGGCCAGCTGGATGTGGATGTAGGGGTCGTCGGGGTTGGCTTTGAGGATGCGGTCGTAGCACTGCTTGGCCTTGTCGTAACGGCGCTGCTTCATGTAGGTCTCGGCCAGCATGGCGTTGTAGCGGCGGTCGCCGGGGAGGCTCTCGGCCAGGCGCTCGATTTCGCGTGCCGCCTTGTCGTCCTTGCCGGCGGCCTGCCAGAGGCGCTGCTTCTGGAGCGAGATGGGTTCGGTGACGCCAATCTTGCGCTCCACGCGGTTGAGGACTTCGACCGCGGCCGCGAGGTCGCCGTTGGCAATGTGGGCGTTGGAGAGTTCGTAGTGGTACTCCAGCACGTCGGGCTTGAGGGCCACGAGGCGCTCCCACGTGCGTATCAAAGCGCGCTTGTCGGAGCGTTGGCTTTGCACCTGCGCCAGTGCCAGCAGGTACCACGTGTTGTCGGGCTGCAGCTCGACGGCACGCGTGGCGCAGGCCAGCGCGCTGTCGGTCCAGCGGCGCTGGATGAGCAGCTGACCCATCTCGTACCAGGCGGCGGCACACGCGGGGTCCTTGGCGGTGAGCTTGGCGTAGGCCTCGAGGGCTTGGTCGATGCGGCCGCTCTCCTGCAGGGCGATGGCGTCGATGAGCATGCCGTCGAGGGCAAGCTGCGACTCCGTCACCTCGCGGATGGGGGGGCGCTCGTAGGGGCTGACCTTGGGCGCCGGCTTGCTGCCCGAGCAGGCTGCCAGCAGGAAGGTCGCCAACAATATTATATATGTATTCCTTAATATTCGCATCTTTCGCGGGGTCTGTTCACGCAATAGGTAACTATTTTTGACCCCATTTATTGCCCGCAGCAAGAAAAATTGTCGGAGCGGTACTAATTTCATAAAAAAACAAAAAAATGGCGCCAGTTGAAAAAAAATGTCTATATTTGCACCGTGAAATAGTGTCGAGAGAGATGTTAAAAATATAATATAGTATATTGAAACAGAAAACTTTATAACAGAAATTGAAGGACAACAATTTTAATCATCAAATTCAAACAACAATGAAAAAAGCACTTATGTTTGTCGGTTTGGCAATGTGCGCCTCCGTCGCCTTCGCCCAGACCCAGACGATTTCGCGCATCGCGAAATCCAGCATGAAGCAGGACCTTTCCCGCGTTGCTCAGCCCAAGCTGGCTCCCGTGGACTACAAGGCCTCGATTTTCACCAAGGAAGATGGTGCTGACACCATCCGCACCTTCTCCTTCGCGGAGACCGACATGGACGGCATCAACTACGGTGCAGCTGCAGTCCTGAACGCCACCGATGTGATTAACGACACCGCCACCGCTGGCATGGCCCACACCGTGCCCCTGGCAAAGGACCTCTGGACTCGCATCACCGACACCGCCACGTTTGCCGAGACCTATGCCACCGAGTACCCCAACACCAACCGTTCCGTCGGCGTGAGATTCATCCTCAACCGCATGGGTGTTGTCAACAACCCCGGCACCACCGACGACGGCTTCATGTTCCTCACCTTCTGCGAGCAGACCAACCGTGCAGGTAACTTCAACACCTACTTCACCCTCCCCGCTGTTCAGAAGAACAACAACACCCAGATGATCGAGGTCCGCCTCACCCAGGCCTACATCAAGTACTACGACCGTTGCTTCATCGACTACAAGATCGGCAACAACTGGTACGCTCGCGAAATCAACGTCACCGGTGTCGACTGCGAAGTCAACGGTGTCGCCAGCTACCACCCCTTCTACACCATGCCCCACGCATTGGCCAACCAGGACAACATCGAGCTCCGTATCCGCGCCCTATCCTGGCGTCGTGGTTCTGCCTACGGCCACTGCTGGGCTGTCGACAACGTCGCCATCGTCAGCATCACCCGTGCCGACCGCTGGGTCCTCAGCGGCGCCCGCGCCTACGACGGCTTCTACGGCATGATCCCCGAAGGCATGAGCATCCCCATGACCTTCGGTGTCGCTGCCCGCAACATCAGCACCGCCAACCTCACCAACGCCACCCTCTCCGTCAATGCCGGCACCAACGCCAGCAACTTCACCACCGTTGCCACCAGCACCCCCAGAACCGTGCCCGCTGGCAACATCGAGGCCACCTATAACCTCGTCATCAACGAGCGCGGCTTCATGATGCCCGACTCGGCCCTTGACTACGGTATCCACGGCTGGCTCGGCTACCACGAAAACTACGGCGCCACCAGCCTCAGCGGCGGCTACCAGGGCCGCTCCCTCCCCACCGCCACCGCTGGCGACAACTACTACACCATGGTCGCCACCACCACCAACAACATCAACAGCAACACCCTGACCACCAAGTTCGACACCGTCCTCTACACCGTCTCCGAATACAGCGAGCGCCTTGGTAGCGGCCGCCTCGACGGCCACCGCTGGGGTATCGACAACGGTCTGATCTCCGCAGGCTCCATCTTCTGCACCCAGTTCACCAACGACGGCTATGTCACTGGCGACACCGCCGACAACCACTACACCACCGCCGGCTACAGCGTCCACTCGCGCTTCATCACCGGTAACGAAATCCCCGAAAACTGGCGCTTCCGCGGTATCGAAATCATCCCCCAGACCCTCTACGACACCGCCCGCATGCGCGGCACCTCCATCGTCCCCATCATCTACGAAGAGGACTATGTCTCCCGCCCCGGCTACCTCGTCTGGCAGAGCGTTCCCTGCGGCATCGACAACCAGGCCTTCTCCGTCAACGGTTCCATGGCCAACGACCTCTCCACTGGCTACATCCTCCCCACCACCGACTACAAAGCCATCACCATCCGCTTCCCCGACCAGCCCGCCATGAAGCCCAACACCGCCTACCGCTTCGGCTACGTCCTCAACACCGATGGCTTCTTCGCTGCCGCCGGTCAGGAAACCTCCTATCGTGACCTCGACGAAAACAGCCAACCCGTCTACAGATCCATCAGCGGCAACCCCGAAATCGCCAAGTACGCCAACCAGAACATGATGCCCCCCACCTACCTCAACATCATCGTTCGCGACCCCATCAACGAGGAATCCCAGCAAGTGACCGGTTGGAACATCGACCACTTCCCCCTCATCCGCCCCATCGTCGGCGAACCCGATGTGATGCCCACCAACTACGTCTTTGCTGACTGCTCCGGCAACACCGACACCAACGGATTCTACATCCAGCGCGGTACCGACTCCATCTGCAACGGCAACTACGAAGTAACCGTCGGCTCCAGCCAGTATGTCTACATCATGCCCGCCGGCAACCACAGCGTCATCGACACCGTCTACCTCAACGGCGTAGCCCTCACTGAATACAACGACGACACCGAAGAAGGCGACCTCGAAGTCATCAACGCCGACGTCGAGGACGACCCCGACGCCGACAACCCCGAAATCCTCCTCTCCCGCTCCGCCTACGCCTACTTCATCCGCGAAGTTGAAGGCGTTGAGACCGCCTCCTACGTCTTCACCGCCAAGACCCACTGGGAGCCCTGGATCATCGGTATCGACCCCGTCGCCCCCGAAGTTGGCCTCAACCTCGCACCCAACCCCGCCACCTCGACCGTTAAGCTGAACATCACCGGCGTCACCGGCACCGTCAACTGCAACATCATCGACATGAGCGGCCGCGTCATCTACAACGCCAACATCAACGCCGAAGGCCAGAACACCATCAACGTCAGCAACTTCCCCGCTGGTGCCTACTTTGTGCGCGTCACCAACGACACCTTCAGCAAAATCGAGAAACTTATCATCCGCTAAGTTTCCACAAACAACACCCAAACCGAAGAGAGCATCCCGCACAGGATGCTCTCTTCTTATTCCCCCACCACCACCCTACACAACCCACCCCACACCAGGACCCATCCAGAACCCATCTAGGAGTCATCTAGGACCCATCTAGGAGTCATCTAGGAGTCATCTAGGACCCATCCAGGACCCATCAAAAAGACAAAAAAGAAAGAGCCTGCATCTGCAGGCTCCCATTCTTTTGCCAATAGGCGCGAAGCTGACTTAGATAAGCTTGCTGCCGGCTTTGAACTTGGCGACCTTCTTGGCGGCCACTTTCACGGGCTTGCCGGTGCGGGGGTTCTTGGCGGTGCGGGCTTTGCGCTTCACAACGCTGAAGGTGCCGAAGCCAATGAGGGTGACCTTCTCACCCTTCTTGAGCTGCTCCTGGATGGTGTCGAAGCAAGCGCTCATTGCCTGTTTGGCGGCGACTTTGGTCATGCCGGTCTTCTCGGCCATTGCGTTAACAAGTTCAGTTTTGTTCATAATTGTTTATGTTTAAAGGGTTAATATTTGTTTGATTTCTTGTGTCTTAATCACGCTGCAAATGTAAGAACTTTTTTTTATTTACACCAAATTTTTTTTTCATTTTTTTTGCAAATTCTTAACCTCAATTCACTAAACAATTAATTCCCAATCGCTTACATCCTTCCCACGTAAAAATTCTTCGACAGAATTTTTACGCTTCCCGCTCATTTGCAGGCTCAAAATGCTGACCATTCCGTCATTTGCAGCGATTTTTATATATGTTTTTCCATCGCTTTCAAGCCTGCACGGCGTGCCTGCAACGCTGGGCGCAAAAGCCACATCGTAGATTTTGAACGGCACCTCCTCGCCCTCGGGCGAGCGCAGCGTGAGGGTGGCGGCGGGATGGGGCGACAGACCGCGCACAAAGTCCACCACGCGCCTCCCCTCCTGGCGGAAATCGATGCGCGTGTCCTCCTTGAAGATTTTTGGAGCCGTCGTGGCCGCGCCCTCCTGCGGCGTCGGCGCGAGGGTGCCGGCGGACAGGCCGTCGAGCGTCGCCACCACCAGTCCACGCCCCATCTCAGCCAGCCGGTCGTGCAGCGTGCCCGCATTGTCTTCGGCCGCAATGGGCGTCTCGGCCTGCAGCAGGATGTTGCCCTCGTCGATCCGGTGGTTCAGCATGAACGTGGTGACGCCCGTCCGCTGCTCGCCGCGGATGATGGCCCAGTTGATGGGCGCCGCGCCGCGGTAGGCAGGCAGGAGCGACGCATGCAGGTTGAACGTCCCCTTCGGCGGCATGTTCCACACCGCCTCCGGCAGCATCCTGAAGGCCACCACAACGAAAATGTCGGCCCCCAGTGCCGCCAGCGCCCCGAGGAACTCAGGGTCGCGCAGCTTCTCCGGCTGCAGCAGCGGCAGCCCGTGGTCGAGGGCATACTGTTTCACGGGGCTATAGACCACCTTCTGCCCGCGCCCGGCCTGCCGGTCGGGCACCGTCACCACACCCACCACCTCATGCTCCGAATGCACTATCGCGTCCAGCGACGCCACCGCAAAATCGGGCGTGCCCAAGAATACCACTCGCATCGCTAGAACGGCAATTCAAATTCAACACTGTCATTGAACTCTGCCATCTTCAGCGCCGTCACAGCTCCCTCCACGCCCTTGTTCCCGTGGCGGCCGCCGGCGCGGTCCAGCGCCTGCCGCATCGTCTCCGTGGTCAGCACACTGAATATGACGGGCCGCTCGTGCTTGACCGCCACGTTGGTCAGTCCCTGCGACACCGCCTGGCAGATAAACTCAAAGTGGCGCGTCTCCCCCTGGATGACACAGCCAATGCATATCACGGCATCGACTGAGGTGCGTTTCAGTATGATATCGGCGGCGCTGGTGAGCTCGTAAGTGCCGGGCACACGGCGCACCAGCAAATCCTCCTCCTCCACTCCGTGCTCGCGCAGGGTATCGAGGGCGCCTTGGAGCATGGCATTGGTTATTTCGGGGTTCCACTCGGCGGCTACAATGGCAAAGCGGCGACCCTTGCCCGAGGGGATGGCTGCGGGGTCGTAGGCTGAAAGGTTGGTCTTTTTCATGCTAGAAGTCTTTTATATTAAATGTAGGGGCTGCCACGCTGGCGGCGCGGCGCTTGCCCTTGGGAGTCTCTTTGATGCGGCTGGCGTCGGGCTTGTGGTGCGACTCGTGGCCGGCCGTCGGCTTCCGGATGCCGAAGTAGGTCTTGTCCAGGTGCAGCAGCCGCGTGCGGAGCGTGTAGTTCTCGAAATCGAGTATCCACTCCGGATCGAAAGTCTGGTATAGGAAGCGGCACTCGAAGTGCAGGTGCGGCCCGGTGCTGTTGCCCGTGCTTCCACCAAGCCCCAGCACCTCGCCGGCGGCCACCTGCTGGTGGGGCTGCACATTGATTTTCGACAGGTGCCCGTAGAGCGTCTCCAACCCGTTCGGGTGGCGCACCACCACGCAGTTGCCGTACCCACCCATGCGCGCCGCCACACGCACTATGCCGCCGAAAGCCGCATAGACCGGGTCGCCGGTCGCAAGGGCGATGTCCACCCCGTGGTGGCCCCGCTGCCACCGCCACCCATACTCCGAGGTCTTCGTGTTGCGCACCGGGAAGCAGAAGTCCGACGTATCCGCCATCAGGCGCAGGATGATTTCGTCTGGCAGCATGTCCACCTGCGTGCGTCCGTGGGGGTTGACGCGGTGCTGCGGGAACGCGTCGTACCACATCGGCACCATCGCCCGGTCCATCGCGGGCCGTGCCGCGGCGGAGTCCTTGGGCGCCGGCGCGGGTTGCACCGCCTTCCGCTCGGGCGTCGCCTTGGGCTTGGGTTTGTTGGGGTCCACCTTCTTGACCACCTTGGGCGGGTTCTTCGCGCGCTCCAGGCGCACGGCGATGAGCGAGTCGAAATACGACTGCTGCGCCTCCACGCGCCCCAGCCCGCAGAGCAGCACCAGCAGCAACACCAGCGTGCGCCGCAGGCGCGCGATGGGGATACCCATCTGCTCGCGGTATTTGGCCACCGTGCGCCGCGCCAGCGGGTAGCCCTGCGCGTTGAGCATCCGCGTCAGCGCGTCGTCCGAGAGCGGCGCCTGCTTGTCCTCGGCGGCGATGGCGTCGGCCAGATGCTGCTTGATGGCTTCCACCGACACCTCCTCGCCTCCGTCGCCCATCATGCCTTTGGAGAAGCACTCTTTGAGCGGTATGGTGCCGAAGTCGGTCTGGAGGTATTTGCTGTTGGCCATGCGCGAGATGGTGCTGATGTCCAGCCCCGTGGCCTCGGCCACTTCGCGCTGCCGCAGGGGCTGCAGCTGGTCGGGGTCGCCCGTGAGCAGGTAGCGGCGCTGGTGGCGCACCAGGTAGCGCATGACGCGCACGATGGTGTCGTGCCTCTGCTGCAGCAGGTCGATGAAGCCCTGTGCGTCGTCCCGCTTGGTGCGCAGGAACTGCAGCGTCTCGCGGTCCCCCTTCGCCTTTTCCATCTCGGCCAGCATGTCGGTATAGTAGCTGTTGAGCGAGAGGCGAGGCAGGTGGCTGTCGTTGAGGTAGAAGCTGAGCTGCCCGTCGTGCTGCTGCAGCACGATGTCGGGCGTGATGGTCTGTGCCGCGAGGTCGCTGTCGGCCTCCGAGCTGCCGGGTTTGGGGTTGAGGCGCCGGATGAGGGCGGTGGCTGCGTCGAGCTCCTGCTGGCTGATGCCGAGGTCGGCGCAGATGCGCTCGTAGCGGTGGTTGGCCAGGTCGTCGAAGTGGCGCTCCACGATGTCGAGCGCGCGGTCCACCTCGTCCGTTGCCTCCATCCGCTGCAACTGCAGCAGCAGGCATTCCTGCAGGCTTCGGGCGCCGATGCCGGGCGGGTCGAGGCTTTGGATGATGCGCAGCACGCCGAGCACCTCCTCGCGCGAGGCGTCGATGCCTTGGCGGAAGGCCAGGTCGTTGGTGAGCAGGTCGAGGTCGCGGCCCAGGTAGCCCGCATCGTCGAGCGAGCCGATGAGCTCGTCGGCTATGCGCTGCTGCCGCTCGTCGAGGTCGCGGCTGACCAGCTGCGAAGCGAGGCGGTCGGCAAACGAACTGCTGTCGGCCACCACGAATTCGCGCTGCCGCGCATTGGGGTCGCTCTCGAGGTGCTCGCGGTAGTCGTATCCGAAGTCTTCCTCGTCGCTGTCCCAGTCCGAGCTGTCGTTGTCGGCAGCCGAGACGATGTCGTCGATGTTGGCTGTGTCGTCGGGTGCTTCGGCATCCAGAAGGGGGTTCTTCTCTATCTCCTCCTTGATGGCCTGTTCGAGGTCAGTGACAGGCAACTGCAGCAGACGCATCAGCTGTATCTGTTGCGGTGATAGCCTCTGCTGCAGTTGCTGTCGCTGAACTTGTTTCATTCTTTAGCGGACGATTTCCATAATGGCAGGTTATGGACTATCTGACGATGTCCATCTCCTCGATGAGGTTCTTGGCGCCGGCATAGACGTCGATGACCCAGAGCATGTAGCGGCTGTCGAGGCAGATGCAGCGCTGCAGGTTCTCTTCGAAGTCGATGTCGCCGCTCATGGCCTCGCTGTTGCCGTCGAAGGCCAGGCCGATGAGGCGGCCGCGGGCGTCGATAACGGGCGAGCCGCTGTTGCCGCCGGTGATGTCGTTGTTGGTGATGAAGCAGGTGGGCAGTTCGCCGCGGCGGTTGGCGTAGCGGCCGAAGTCTTTCTTGGCGTAGAGCTCTTTGAGGCGGGCGGGCACCTCAAATTCGCCGCCCGCGGGGCCTTCCTTCTCGATGACGCCTTTCATGGTGGTGAAGTAGTGGTACGAGACGCCGTCCTTGGGGTCGTAGCTCATCACGTTGCCGTAGGTGAGGCGGATGGTGCTGTTGGCGTCGGGCGACATCAGTTTGCCGTTCTTGTCGTTGATTTGCAGGATGCCGTCGGTGAAGTCGCGGATGCCGCGCTCCAGGCCGTCCTTGGTCTCCTTCGAGCCCAGCTCGTTCACTTCGCGGTAGCGCTCGTAGGTCTCCTTGCCGGCCTGGAAGGCGGGGTCTTTCTGCAGCTTCTTCAGGTCGGGCTTCTCCATGAATTTGGCGAAGCTCTCCTCGGTGGCGAAGATGGATTTCTTGAAGAGGTTCTCGACGAATTTGGTGCAGTCGCCTTTGCCTTTCTTGCCGGCCTCGAGGAGGAACTGGGGCATGTACTCCTCGCTCATGTGCTCGTAGACGTAGTTGAAGAGGCCGGTCATGACGCGCTGCTCGGTCTGGGGGTTGTAGTCTTTGTAGAAGTCGGCGGCCGACGAGCGGAGGCTTTCGATGATCTGGTCGCGCATTTCATCATAGCGGGGGTCCTGGATGGTTTCGAAGGTGCTGCCCACGCGGAAGGCGCGCAACAGCAGTTCGGGACCGCTCAGCAGGCCTTCGCGCAGGTAGAGGCTGGCCTCTTCGGCGGTGCGGCGCTCGGCGTAGCCGTTGCTGATGAGGTCGAGGGCGCGGCTGTACTTGGGGTTGCGCTGCTTGCGGGCCCAGTCCATGTATTCGCGCTCCACGTCGCGCTTCAGGCCCATCGTGTTGAGGTTGCGGAGGGCTTTGTTCTGCTCGTTGCTGTATTTCCAGTAGTTGGAGCAGGAGGCGTACTTCGAGGCGTATTTGATGCGGGTGGCCTGGTCGGCGGCCATCTCTTCGCGCAGGATGTTGATTTTCACGGTGCGGATTTCATAGACCAGCTTGTTGGTGATCTCCATCGTCTCCTCGAGGCCGTAGCTGGTGAGGAAGTGGTCGGTCGTGCCGGGGAAGCCCATCACCATGGCGAAGTCGCCGTCGTTGATTTCGCCGGCGCTGACGGGCAGCGAGTGCTTGGGTTTCAGGGGGACGTTGTCTTTCGAGTAGTCGGCGGGGGTGCCGTCGGGGGCGGTGTAGATGCGGAAGAGCGAGAAGTCGCAGGTGTGGCGCGGCCAGCTCCAGTTGTCGGTGTCGCCGCCGAACTTGCCCATCGACGACGGCGGGGCGCCCACCAGGCGCACGTCGCGATAAATCATGTGGACAAAGAGGAAGAACTGGTTGCCGTTGAACATGGGCTTCACCGTGGCGTTGTAGAGGGTGCCTTCGGTGGCCTTGGCGGACAGCTGCTCGGAGATTTTCTCGATGGCGGCCTGGCGGTCGTCCTCGCTCATCTCGTCGGTGATCACCTCTTTCACCTTGTCGGTGACGTCCTCCATGCGGACGAGGATCGAGGCGGTGAGGCCCGGGTTGGGCAGCTCCTGGTCCTTGGTGTAGGCCCAGAATCCGTCGCGCAGGTAGTCGTGCTCCACGGTCGAGTGCTCCTGGATTTTGCCGTAGCCGCAGTGGTGGTTGGTGCTCATCAGGCCCTGCTTCGAGATGATCTCGCCGGTGCAGAAGTGCCAGAAGGGGGTGCCGGCGTTGCCGAGGCCCACGATGGCGTCTTTCAGGCAGCTGCGGTTGATGCTGTAGATGTCCTCCGGCGTCAGCTTGAAGCCGGCGCGCTGCATGTCGGTGTAGTTCTTGCCGATGAGCGACAGGAGCCACATGCCTTCGTCGGCACGGGCGGCGTTGGGCAGCAACAGGCTGAACGCCAACGCGAGTGCTAAAGTGCGAATTTTCATTGATTTAAACTGTTTTTTACTGTTTATTTATATTTATATTCGGAGGTGCAAAGATACAACTTTTTTTGTTTCTGTCGACACTTTTTTGGCCTTCGCCCGACACCTCCCCTCCATCGGGGTGTGGTCGCGGAAGGCACTGGGATTGGTTTTTGTCAGCCACATCGCCATCCTCCGGCACGGCATCCCCCACCCCCACATACGCCGACCCGCTCGCCCGTCCCTCACTGTCCACCACAAATCCCCACATCCTGATATTCAATTCGTTCCACCCCGCCGGAAGCTGCATCTGCAACCCTCCCCGCCGCCGCTCCGCGGCGGCGCTCAGCAAACCCTCGCGCGTATCCGTATTGTAAACGTACACATACACCCCATCCGACGCCTTCGCCCTCGTCATCCCGCTATTCCTCTCGAAATCAACGTGCAGCACATTATTCTCATCCACGCTCGCCGTGGTGAACCTCACCGGCGCCGCACTCCCCTCCGCAATGCGAATGTATTCATAATCAACCCCTGTACGGACGCGGCGTGCCGCGTCCCTACCGAAACACCCCTTGTTCATCCTCACAAACACATTCCCCTCCGTCATCACGTCCCTCTCCGCCCGCTCCCGCAGCCCCAGCAACAGCGCCTGCCGCGCCGTCGCCGCAAACCGCACCATCCCCACAAACCACTCCCGCTCAGCCTGTTGCATCTCGGTGTTCGGATAATTGATCTCCTTGCGGTAAGCCCTCACAACGTGCTTACCCCTCCACAGGTACCCCACCACGGTACCCACCTTCCCCCGGAACGGCCCGAGGATGCCCTGCTCTAACTTTGCCATTGTTTGCTTGTTGTTTTCAAAAATTGTTTTTCTTGTCTTTCTTGTCTTCCCCAAACACCCCTACAACGCCACAATTTCTGTTTTATTGCCCCCCATCGCCTGCCAATGAAGAACAGGGGAAGAAGAGGATATATCCAATCGCCTGGAAATCACCAGTTTGCCTGCAGCCGATTTTTTGAAAAAAAGTCTAAAATTTCAAAAAAAATTCGTATTTTTGCACCCCCAATAGCACATCTGTTATGAGCGAACTTCTTGCACAACTGAATGAACCACAGCGCGAGGCCGCGGCATGCACCCAAGGCCCCGTCATGATAATTGCCGGCGCCGGCAGCGGCAAGACACGCACGCTGACCTACCGCATCGCACACCTCCTCGAGCTCGGCGTCGACCCCTTCGGCATCCTCGCACTCACCTTCACCAACAAAGCCGCCCGCGAGATGCGCGACCGCATCACCAAACTCGTCGGCACCGAGGCCAAAAACCTCTGGATGGGCACCTTCCATTCCGTCTTCGCCCGTGTGCTCCGCGCCGAAGCCACCCGACTGGGCTACACCTCCTCTTTCACCATCTACGACACCGACGACACCAAAGCCGCCATCAAGCACGTCGTCAAAGCCCTCAACCTCGACCCCAAAACCTACAAACCCTCCACCGTCCTCTCACGCATCTCCATGGCCAAGAGCAACCTCCTCTCGCCCAAAGACTACATGGAGAACCCCGAAGTCTACCAGACCGACATCGACGCCCGCCGCCCGGCCATCGGCCAAATCTACCAGCACTACGACCAGCGCCTGCGCAACTCCAACGCCATGGACTTCGACGACCTGCTCTTCAACATGAACATCCTCCTGCGCGACTTCCCCGACGTCCTCCTCAAGTACCAGAACCGCTTCCAGTACATCATGGTCGACGAGTACCAAGACACCAACTACGCCCAGTACCTCATCGTCAAAAAGCTCGCCGCGCGCCACCAGAACATCTGCGTCGTCGGCGACGATGCCCAAAGCATCTACGCCTTCCGCGGCGCCAACATACAGAACATCCTCAACTTCCGGCGCGACTACCCCGACATGCACCTCTTCAAGCTCGAGCAGAACTACCGCTCCACCAAGACCATCGTCCAGGCCGCCAACAGCATCATCGAGCACAACCGCGACCAGATACAGAAAGAGCTCTGGAGCGACAACGCCGAGGGTCAGCGCATACGCCTGCTGCGTGCCGACGACGAAAAGGCCGAGGGCACCCTCGTGGCCGACGCCATACAGAACACACGCCTCGACGCCGACGCCGACTTCCGCGACTTCGCCATCCTCTACCGCCAGAACTCCCTCTCGCGCGCCGTCGAGGATGCCCTCCGGCGCCTCAACATACCCTACCGCATCTACCAGGGCCTCTCCTTCTACGGCCGCCGCGAAGTGAAGGACGTCCTCGCCTACCTTCGCCTCGCCGTCAACCCCTGCGACGACGAGTCGCTCGTCCGCGTCATCAACTACCCCGCCCGCGGCATCGGCCAAACCACCCTCGACCGCATCCGCGTCGCCGCCACCGACAACGACGTCCCCCTTTGGACCGTGCTCGAAAACCTGCCCGACTTCGGCCTCCCCATCAACAGTGGCACCGTGCAGAAAATCACCGAGTTCGTCTTCATGATCAAGCGCTTCCAGGGGCAAGTGGACAACACCGACGCCTTCACCCTAGCCAAACAGATTGTCGGCGCCTCGGGCATCCTGCGCGCCCTGCGCGAAGAGGATGAGCCCGACACCGCCGAGCGCATCGACAACATCGACGAACTCCTCAACGGCATACAGGAATTCTGCGAGGAAGAGGAGATAAAAACCCTCGACCAGTTCCTCCAGCAGGTGCTCCTCTACACCTCCGAAGACAAGGACAAGGACGCCGATGCCGACAAGGTCAGCCTCATGACCATCCACGCCGCCAAGGGCCTGGAGTTCCCCTACGTCTTCGTCGTCGGCATGGAAGAGCAGATCTTCCCCTCGTTCATGGCCAGCAGCCGCGCCGAGCTCGAGGAGGAACGCCGCCTGTTCTACGTCGCCGTCACACGCGCCGAGCGGCAGGTCACCCTCTCCTACGCCCAAAGCCGCTTCAACAACGGCCAGCGCATGGGGGGCGAAGTGAGCCGCTTCGTCGAGGAAATCGACCCCAAATACATCGAGATGCCCTCCTCGCGCCGTGCCTTCCCCGAGGCCGGCACCCTGCCGCGCGCCTTCTTCAACGCCGGCAAGCCCGCCACCCCCGCCGCCCCCGCCGCCAAACCCGCCCGCCGCCCCTCGGCACCCGTCGCCCCCAACCCGCCCGCCGCCATCGCAGCCATCATGCCCGGCATGCAAGTCCAGCACGAAAAATTCGGCATCGGCAAGGTGCTCGGCGTCGAAGGCAGTGGCGACTCGCGCAAAGCCATCGTCTTCTTCGAGGGCGTGGGCCAGAAGCAACTCATGCTCAAGTTCGCCAAACTCTCTATCGTTGAATGAAGGCAATGGGAGTGAAAAGGAGTGAGAAAGGAACTTGTGTGGGGGTGAAAAGGAGTGAGAAAGGAGTGGAAGGGAGTGAAATGACAATAGCATCGTCTTCATCATTTGTCCTCTCACTCCCTCTCACTCCCTCTCACTCCCTTTCACTCCTGTTTTTTTTAATTTTCAATTTTCAATTTTCAATTTCCCACTCCCAGGTAGTCCTCTTCTCGCACTACGGCGGCTTCCATGCCGACACCTTCGCACTCGCCATGCGCCTCGACCTCGCCCCCGAAGGCGAACCCTTCACCATCCACTACACCCTCAACGGCGGCACCCCCACCGAGTGCGACCCCGTCTACTCCGCCCCCCTCCCACTCACCTCCGCCCTCTACTCGCCCTCGGCCGCCTACCGCATACAGAACGTGCCCGACGACCGCTGGTTCCAGCCCGACTCCGTCGAGCGCATCATCGTCGTCCGCGCTGCCGCCTTCGACAGCACCGGCACCCGTCGTTCGCCGGTCAACACACAGTCCTTCTTCATCGACAGCCTCCTGCGGCGCACCATCCCCCTGCCCGTCATCTCGCTCTGCGCCGACTCGCTTGCGCTCTTCGACTACGACACCGGCATCCTGGTCCGAGGCCAATGCTTCGACCCCCGCCACCCCTTCCGCACGGGCAACTACTTCCAGCGCGGCATCCTATGGGAGCGCCCCGCCAGCTTCGAATACTACGACAGCAGCGGTGCCTCGCTGGCCATCGACTGCGGCCTCCGTATCCATGGCAACAGCCAGCGGGTGCTCAGCCAGAAAGGCCTTTCGCTCTACGCCCGCAACCTCTACGGCGCCTCCCACTTCGACCTCCCCTTCTTCGCCGACAGCCCCCTCGAGCGCTTCCAGCGCCTGGTGCTTCGGCCGTGGAAGACTTCGTGGAGCGCCGCCGGTGTCGAAGACTGGCTCTGTCAGCGTATCGCCGAGCCCCTGCGCTTCGACCGCCTCGCCTCGCGCCCCGTCGTCCTCTTCCTCAATGGCGAATACTGGGGCATCTACTTCCTCGAGGAGAAGGCCGACGAGCACTATGTCCAGGACCACTACCGCGTCGACAACCGCGCCGTCAGCTTTCTCGCCTACTGGGGCGATGAGGTGGAGAACGGCTCCAACACCCGTTGGAACGCTCTCTATGACTGGCTCCTCAACGCCGACCTCACATCCACTCCCAACTACAACTATCTCGCCTCGCAGGTCGACACAGGTGCCCTGATGGACTATATGCTGATGCAGATCCTTGTGGCCAACGACGACTGGCCTATCTGCAACGTGCGCTTCTGGGCCGCGCCCGGTATGCCCTGGCGTTGGGTCTTCTTCGATGGCGACGGCACCCTGGCCACCCTCCCCGAGAGCCCGGCCATACTGGACCGCATGACCTATGCCGACGCCGGCTTCACCACACGCACCTCACCCAAAGCCACCCTGCTGTTCCGGCGACTGCTGTCGAACCGCAGCTTCCTCGAGCGGTCGGCCCAGCGCATGGCCGAACTGGTCGACAGCCACTTCAGCTACCGACGCACCGCACCGCTGCTCAACGAGATAGCCTCGCAGGTGGTGGCCGAAGTGCCCTACCAAATCAAGCGCTTCGACGCCCCCTCGTCGATGATGGCCTGGCGCACCGCCATCGCCGCCATCGACTCCTACCTCCGCACCGAGCCGCAGTTGATGCTTGAGGAATACCGCCGCTACTTTGGCCTGCAACCCCCAGAGCCACAACTTGCCGTGGACGAGAGCGGCATGCTACGCTTCGACGCCGGCACCACGCAGGTCATCCTCTACGACATCAACGGCCACATCCTGGCCCAACTGTCGGTGCCCGACGGCGCCACCTCGCTCCAGCTCCCAGCCATGCCGCCCGGCCGCTACTTCATATTCACCGACAACAGTGCCACCGCCATCCTGTGGACCATCCGCAATTCCTGAACTTAAACCCCTGATTTGCCATGCGCCTTGTAATCCAACGTGTCACATCCGCTTCCGTCAGCATCGACGCCCATGTCCATTCCGCCATCGGCCACGGCCTGCTCATCCTCGTTGGCATCTGCGACCAAGACTCCGACGACGACATCGAATACCTGGCCCAAAAGGTGGTCAAGATGCGCCTCTTCGACGACGCCGAGGGGGTGATGAACCTGTCGGTCGGCGACGTGGGGGGCGAGGTGCTGGTGGTGAGCCAGTTCACCCTCATGGCCTCGACGCGCAAAGGCAACCGTCCGAGCTATATCCGCGCCTCGCGTCCCGAGGTGGCGGTGCCGCTCTACGAGCGCTTCGTCGACCGTCTGCGGCAACTGCTGGGGCGCGAGGTACGCACCGGCGTCTTCGGTGCCGACATGCAGGTGGCGTTGCTCAACGACGGCCCCGTCACCATTGTCATGGACTCCCACCAGCGCGACCTCTTCTAGCGCACGGCGCTGATCCAGCGCTCTTTGCCGCGGAAGTCGGTGTGAACCGTGGGGCGGAACCCATAGCCACGCAGCAGGTCGGCGGTCTCGTCGGCCAATGCCTCGTTGATTTCCAACGCCAGCAGCCCCGTGTCCGTCAAGTGCTTGGACGCTATCTGTGCAATGGCGCGGTAGAACACCAGCGGGTCGCTGTCGTCGACGAAGAGCGCCATCGCCGGCTCATGGTCCAGCACATTGGCACGCATCGCCGTCCGCTCGCACTGCCGCACATACGGGGGGTTGGAGACAATAATTGAAAATTGAGAATTGAAAGTTGAAAGTTCCGGCGCGAGTATGTCAGCTTGCAAGAAGTTGACATCCGCCCCGTTGCGCTCGGCGTTGCGCCGCGCCACGGCAAGGGCCTCCTCCGAGAGGTCCAC
This sequence comes from uncultured Bacteroidota bacterium, assembly GCA_902762805.1. GTDB lineage: Bacteria > Bacteroidota > Bacteroidia > Bacteroidales > P3 > Colimorpha. Next base: position 123,736 of record CACWPQ010000006.1, read on the forward strand.
CGCCGTCACCTGCGCCTCGGGCCACGCCTTCTTCAGCGCGATGGCAATGCATCCGCTGCCCGTGCAGAGGTCCAGCACACCTCCCTCTCCCATGGACACGGGGCCGAGCGCGAGACACCGGACCATCTCCTCGGTCTCCGGCCTGGGTATCAGCACACTGGGGTTCACCTCGATGCGGCAACCGCAGAAGTCCACATGCCCGACGATATGCTGTATCGGGCGCTGCCTCCCCAGGTCTTCCAGCGCCCAGTGGAAACGCAGGAGGTCGCTCTGATTGATGGTACTATCCTTGTTCACAAGCAGTTGCACCCTGTCCCACCCCAGCCACGCCTCGCAGAGCATCTCCACGAAAGCATTCACCTCCCCGACGCCATACAGGCCATCCAACTCCGCATGCATCAGCGCGATAACATCGCGCATGCGGTTGGAACGGAAACGGAGGTTGTCTGTATTCATTTGCGTCCAAAGTCGGCCGGGATTTCGCCCCAGTGGTCGGTGTCCCACTTGCGTATCTCGGTGGTGAAGGTATTCTGTTTCAGCCAGTTCTCAGCTCGGTGCACATAGTCCCACAGGTCGGCAGTCGCAGCGTCCACGGGCAGTTTACTCTTGCACTGCCGCTGGCGCACCCAGCTCATGGCGTTGACCGAGTCGGTATAGATCAACTGATTGAGTCCGTGTTTCTTCAGGTAGCTCAACCCATGCACGAGGGCCAGGAATTCGCCTATGTTGTTCGTTCCCTTGGGGTGTTTATAATGGAACACGCGCGTGCGCGTGGGGATGTAGACGCCTTGATACTCCATCACGCCCGGATTGCCGCTGCAGGCGGCGTCGACGGCCAGGGCATCGAGCACCGGCGGGTTCTCGGTCCCCGGGCGCAGGGCCGTCATGCCGTTCTCGTCGACGAAAAGGACGCTGGGGGTGCCAGCGGAGGCGGCAGCCCTGGCGGTGCTGGCGACCACACTACTGTACGGCATCCGCAGGGCCGACTCGGCCTCGGCCATCGTGTCGAACGACTTGTACTGTGCGCCTTGCACTCCCACAACCTGCGCCTTGCAGGTCTCCCAGTCGGTGTAGATGCCGGGGCGCCGGCCCTGCCACACCACGTAGTATTTCTGCTTCTTTGCCATAGCGTTTCGGGGTGCAAAAATACACCTTTTTTCCCACTCGGCGGCATTTTTCTCGAAAACCGATGCAATGTACTGATCAATAGTGCATTATGGCAAGCTCCATTTGGGGGGATTTTTTGCACAAAAACCGAAAAACAGCCCAAAATCGCCCAAATACAACAGGTTGAATATCAGTGCGTAAAAGGCATCCTCTTCTTCCTCTCTTCTTCTATGGTAGCGGATGTTTTGGGGAACGGGGAAATGCACTTTTGAGACGGCGTTTTTCTAGAGGAGGTATACCCTGTCGGACGAGCGTTTTACAACTTTTTAAGATTAAAATGTTTGGCCGTATGGGGGAAAATGCGTACTTTTGCAACACTTTTTGTATACTGATTGAAAATAAAGGAATGAAATATATTGAACGCATCTTATTGCTACTCACCCTCTTGACAGCCCCGTTTGCCGCCAAGGCACAGGTGCGCGAACCACAGAAGAAAACCGACAAGTCGGAAATCAAGGTCAATAAACTGGATGTGATCTACGAGGAGGAGGAGTTCAAAGGCGTAGTAATCGACCTCCGCAACGACAAGGAGACGGAGCAGTACCTGTATACGGCACCTTTCATTTTCGAGACCGAGGATGAGCTGGAGACCGACGATGCAGACGAACTGCCCGGCAACTACAACCTCAGCGACGAAGGTGCCACGAGTGAGGACGAGATACTGATTGAGGGTTTCGACACGTCGGAGATACACCGAGAGAAGTTGGATGTGTCGCGTATGGTCGAGCCTGTCACCATATTGCTGCGCGACGAGTCGCAGGGCAAATTTTTCCACTGGCCGACACCGAAGAGCGCCCGTCCGTCATCGCACTTCGGTCCGCGCTGGCGCCGCTTCCACTACGGCCTCGACCTGGCGCAACCCACGGGCGAGCCCATCTACGCCGCTTTCGACGGGACTGTGCGCATATCGAAACGCAACCGCTCTTACGGCCACCTGGTCATCATCCAGCATGCCGACGGACTGGAGACCTACTATGCCCACATGTCGAAGCGCCTGGTGGATGCCGGCGACCACGTGAAAGCCGGCGACGTCATTGGCCTCTGCGGCAACACCGGCCGCTCGTTCGGCAGCCACCTGCATTTCGAGATACGCTACCAGGGCAACGCCATCAATCCCGAGCTTGTCATCAACTGCGCGACCCACGACCTCATCTCCGACCGCCTGACGCTCACGCCGGCCTCGTTCCGCAAGGTGAGCAGCCACAAACGCTCCAGTGGCGGAAGTAGCTCAAGCAGCGGCTGGTACCGTGTGCGCAAAGGCGACACGCTTGAGAAAATTGCCCGCCGCCACGGCACCACCGTCAGGCGCCTCTGCCAACTCAACGGCATCAGCAAGGACAAGGTACTTCATCCGGGCGACCGCCTGCGCGTCAGCGGCTCGAGCAGTGTGAAAAGTGGAGGCAAGGGTTCTGCCAGTCAGGCTGGTTCTGCCGGCAATACCGGTGGCGCCACCAAGACCTACACCATCCGCCGCGGCGACACCCTCGGCAAGATAGCCAAGCGTCACGGCATGAGCATCAAGGACCTCTGCAGCCTCAACGGCATCAAGCAGAACAAGACCATCCGCGAAGGACAGAAACTGAAGGTGAGGTAACGGTTATAGGTTATTGAATTATGAGGCTTGACATTTTGACCTTGTTTCCCAACATGATGCAGATGTTCTTCGAGGAGAGCATCATCAAGCGGGCGCAGAAGAAGGAGCTCGTGGAGGTACACTTCCACAACCTGCACGACTACTCACTCAACCGCTATGGCTCGGTCGACGACTACCCCTACGGCGGCGTGGCGGGCATGGTGATGTGCGTGGAGCCCATCGCCAACTGCATCGAAGGCCTCCTGCGCGAACGCCCCTACGACGACATCATCTACACCGCCCCCGACGGCGAGATGTTCTCGCAACCGATGGCCAACCAGTTGTCGCTCAAGCAGAACCTGATGATCCTCTGCGGCCACTACAAGGGTGTGGACGAGCGCATACGCGAACATTTCATCACGCGCGAAATCTCCATCGGCGACTACGTGCTCACCGGTGGCGAGCTGGCGGCAGCCGTCATTGCCGACACCGTCATCCGCCTCGTCCCAGGCGTCATTGGCGACGAGCAATCGGCGCTGGCCGACTCGTTCCAAGACAGCCTCGTGGCACCGCCCGAATACACGCGCCCGCCGGAGTTCCGCGGCTGGCGCGTGCCCGACGTGCTCCTCAGCGGCAACCACGCCAAGATAGAGCAGTGGCGCATGGAGCAGGCCATCGCCCGCACCAAAGAACGCCGCCCTGAATTGCTTAAGCATTAACATATCATCGTATCAAAATATCAACGTATCAACAGTCATCATGAACGAATTCGAGAAATACGCCACCCGCCACCGTGGCATCAGCAGCACCACCATGGCCAAGTACACCTCGGCCATCAACAACTCCCTCACTCCGTACATCGTCGAGGAGCGTCAGCTGAACGTAGCCCAGATGGATGTCTTCAGCCGCCTGATGATGGACCGCATCATCTTCCTCGGCACCGCCATCGACGATTACACGGCCAACGTCATCCAGGCCCAGCTCCTCTTCCTCGAGAATATGGATCCGGACCGCGAGATCACCATCTACCTCAACTCGCCCGGCGGCTCGGTCTACGCGGGCCTTGGCATCTACGACACCATGCAGTTCATCCAGCCCAAAGTGGCCACCATCTGCACCGGCCTGGCCGCCTCGATGGCCTCGGTGCTCCTCTGCGCCGGCGAGAAAGGGCGCCGCTCGGCCCTGCCCCACTCGCGCGTGATGATCCACCAGCCTATGGGCGGCGCCGACGGTCAGGCCACCGACATGGAAATCACCGTCCGCGAGATACTGAAGCTCAAGAAAGAGCTCTACGAAATCATCTCGCTCCACAGTGGCCAGCCCTTCGAGCAGGTGGAAAAAGACAGCGACCGCGACCACTGGTTCACCGCCGAAGAGGCCCTCCAGTACGGCATGATTGACGAGGTGCTGACGAAGAAATAATGCTAGTGGTTATCACCCGCTATTACAGAATTCAACCACCACTTCGTTATGGAACAGCAACTGTTGATTTACAATACTTTGAGCCGTCAGAAAGAGCTCTTCCGCCCCCTGCATGAGGGGCGGGTGGGCATGTATGTCTGCGGCCCCACCGTCTACGGCGACGCCCACCTCGGCCACGCACGCCCGGCCATCACCTTCGACGTCGTCTTCCGCTACCTCCAGCACCTCGGCTACAAGGTGCGCTACGTCCGCAACATCACCGACGTGGGCCACCTCGAGCACGACGCCGACGAGGGCGAAGACAAGATTGCCAAGAAGGCACGCCTCGAGCAGCTCGAGCCCATGGAGGTGGCGCAGTACTACATGGGCCGCTACCATACCGCCATGGACAAGCTCAATGTGCTGCCCCCCAGCATCGAACCCCAGGCCTCGGGCCACATCATCGAGCAGATAGCCCTCGTGCAGCAGATACTCGACGCCGGCTACGCCTATGTCAGCAACGGCTCGGTCTACTTCGACGTGCGCAAGTACCAGGACGACACCCACAAGTACGGACGCCTATCCGGCCGCGTCATCGACGAGATGCTCGCCACCACGCGCGAGCTCGACGGACAGGACGAGAAGCGCTTCCCCGGCGACTTCGCCCTCTGGAAGAAAGCCTCGCCGGAGCACATCATGCGCTGGCCCTCGCCCTGGAGCGACGGCTTCCCCGGCTGGCACGCCGAGTGCACCGCCATGGGCGCCAAGTACCTCGGCTCGCCGTTCGACATCCACGGCGGCGGCATGGACCTCGTCTTCCCCCACCACGAGAGCGAGATAGCCCAGTGCGAGGCCTCCACCGGCCACGCCCCCTGCCGCTACTGGATGCACAACAACATGATCACCATCGGCGGCCAGAAGATGGGCAAGAGCCTCGGCAACTTCATCACCCTCGACGAGTTCTTCGCCGGCAGCCACGTCAACCCCAAGGATGGCAAAGAGATGCTCGACCAGCCCTACTCCCCCATGACCATCCGCTTCTTCATCCTCCAGGCCCACTACCGCTCCACCGTCGACTTCGGCAACGAGGCCCTCCAGGCCGCCGAGAAAGGCTTCGCCAAGCTCCTCGAAGCCTACAAGGCCCTCGGCAGACTGAAGGCTGAAACCTCCGACCTCCAACCTCCGACCTCCGACCTCCGCCAAAAGTGCTACGACGCCATGAACGACGACTTCGCCACCCCCACCGTCATCTCCCACCTCTTCGACGCCGCACGCATCATCAACTCCGCCGCCGACGGCAAACTGAAGCTCTCCCAGGCCGACATCGACGAGCTGCGCTGGGTGTTCGACACCTTCCTCTTCGGCATCCTCGGCATGCGCGACGAGGCCGCCTCCGGTGCCAACACCGGCCTCATCGACAGCCTGATGCACATCATCCTCGACATCCGCGCCACCGCCAAGCAGAACAAGGACTGGGCCACCTCCGACCGCATCCGCGACGCCCTCGCCGCCGCAGGCGTCACCGTCAAGGACGGCAAGGACGGCGCCACCTACACCTTCTAACACTAGAAAAAACACCACCTCAAATGAAACGAGCTGATTGGATACTCCTCGCGTGCGTCGCCGCCGTGGCCGCACTTTTCGCCATCCCGCAGACCCGCTGCGCCGAAGGCTTCGACTGGGCCACCCGCAACCACCCCTACATCATGGCCTTCTTCAAGTTCGCCATCCTCGCCACCCTCGGCGAGTGCCTGGCCCTCCGCATCCGCAAGGGCGTCTACAACGAGCCCGGCTTTGGCGTCGTGCCCCGCATGATGGTCTGGGGCTTCCTCGGCATGTGCATCGCCATGGCCATGGTCATCTTCAAAACCGGCGTCCCCGCCTTCCTCGGCAGCCTGGGCTGGCACGAGGCCACCGCCCTCTTCGCCGCCCCCGCCTTCTCGTGGGGCAAGCTGGGCATCGCCTTCGCCGTCAGCGTGCTGATGAACAGTATCTTCGCCCCGGTGATGATGACCTTCCACAAGTGCACCGACATCCATATCCTTGACAACGGCGGCACCGTCCGCGGACTCCTCCGACCCATGAAGATGCGCGAAATCTTCGCCCACAAGGTCAACTGGGACATGCAGTGGAACTTCGTCATCAAGCGGACCATCCCCCTCTTCTGGTTCCCGGCCCACACCATCACCTTCATCCTCCCCCCCACGCTCCAAGTCCTCTTCGCCGCACTGCTCGGCGTCGCCCTCGGCCTCATCCTCGCCCTCAAGAAATGAAAAAGCCCCTGTTGTTACTGCTTCTGCTGGTCCAACTAGTCCAGCTGGAAGCCCAGTCCCCCTTCACCTTCAACTGGCGCGGCTTCGTCAATCCCCACTACTATGCCGACAGCCGCTCGGTGGTCGGCGGCCGCGAGGACATGATGCTCTTCTATCCCAAACCCATCCTCCGCGACAGCCTCGGCCGCGACATCAACGACGGCTGGCAGGCCAACCTCTTGGCCATCACCGCCCGCCTCGGCCTCCGCATCACCGGACCCGACATGCTCGGCGCCAAAACCGGCGCCTACATCGAGGGCGACTTCACCGGCTCCACCAACGCCACCATCAACAACCTCCGCCTCCGCCACGCCTACATCGACCTCCGATGGGAGCACCACCGCCTGCTGGCCGGCCAGTACTGGTACCCGATGGTTGTCCACGAAATCATGCCCATGACCAACCCCCTCAACATGGGCTCCCCGTTCCACTGCTATGCCCGCCAGCCGCAGGTGCGCTACGAGTACAACCTCGGAATCCTCGAAGCTGTGGCTGCCGCCTCTTGGCAGCTCGACAATATGAGCCAAGGGCTCCTCAACGGCGCTCCCGCCAGCAGCACCCTCTTCGCCCGCCACTGCCTAGTGCCCGAACTCAACCTCCAACTGCGCTGGAACTCGGACATGCTTTTCCTCGGCGCCGCAGTCAACATCAAGACCATCCAACCGCAGGTTCAGTCTGCGGCAACAGCGATGCAACCCTCCACGGCCAAGCACACCTCCCTCACCTGGAGCCTCTTCGGACGCCTGAACATCTTTGAGCGCTGCGATTCCAAACCGCTGCTGACCATCAAAGCGCAGACCCTCCTCAACAACAGCCTCTATGAGGGCTGCTCCCTGGGCGGCTACCTCATGCTGGCCGACAGCACCTTCCAGGATTGGCACTTCAACACCGTCTGGCTCGACATCGAGCGCACTCGCGGCCACTGGCGCCCCGGCCTCTTCCTCGGCTACGCCAAGAACCTCGACTACGGCAATACGGACTTCGCCCATTGCTTCGGTCGCGGCCACGACCTTGAATACCTCTGGCGCATCCAGCCCCGCCTCACCTACAAGACCCTCACCGGCCTCGACTTCACCGCCGAAGCCGAATACACCCTCGCCGCCTACGACGAACCCGTCGCCAACCTCCGCCTCTCCCTCTCCGCCGTCTACAACTTCTAGAAAAAAGTATCCCTATTTTCCCATTGGTGGGTAATAATGGGAAAAGGCCTATCTATTACCCTAGAAAACCCCTACCATTCCCCTAGAGAACCCCAGCCCTCTGGATGCGGTTCCCTCCTCCTCTCGGGTCAGAGCACGTTGCCCAGCTGCTCCTTGATCTTCTCCAGCTCGTCCTTCATCTCCACCACCAGCCTCTGTATCTCGGCGTGGTTCGCCTTCGACCCGGTGGTGTTGATCTCGCGCCCCATCTCCTGGGCCACAAAACCCAGCTTCTTGCCGCAGGTCTCCTCCTCGGCCATCGTCTGCCGGAAGTAGTCGATGTGCTTCTTCAGGCGCACCTTTTCCTCCGTGATGTCCAGTTTTTCCAGGTAGTATATCAGTTCCTGCTCGAATCGGTTCGAGTCGACATCCTTGATGGCGGCCTCGGCCATGAAGCGCTTGATGCGCTCCTTGGCGGCCTCGATGCGCTCGCCCTCGAGGGCAGGTATCTCGTTCATCTTGGCCTCGATGAGGTCCACGTGCTTGTGGAAATCCGCTTCGAGGATAGCCCCCTCGTGGCTGCGGAACTCGTCGGTCAATGAGATAGCCTTGCGCAGGTCGGCAAGGTTCTGCGCCCACTCCTCGTCGCCCACCTCGTCGTCGCCACCGGTACTGTTCCAGATGTCGGGCATAGCGACCAGACTGTTGAGCAGATATTTATCCGTGGCACCAGAGGCCAGCGCAATGCGGCGCAGCGATTCGAAGCGCGTGGTGAGCAGCTCTTCGTTGAACGTCGCTGCCGTGGCGCTGCTCTCTTCGCTCAGGATGCACTCCACCTTGCCGCGCTCCAGCTGTCCGAGCAGCGTTCTTACCTCCAACTCCTTGGCACGGTAGCGGGCCGGTAGCTTCACAATGAGGTCCAACTGTTTGCTATTGAGCGTCTTGATTTCGATGTTCAGTTTGCGGTCGCCATAGGCCGACTGTACCTTGGCGTAGCCTGTCATTGATTTCATGCTATGTAGATTAATTGTTTGACAAGAGGTTGTTGAATCCCGGCGTGGCATAGGTGGCCAGATCGCCGTGGTCGTCGTAGATGAACATCACGGCCTCGGTGCCGGGCCCTCCGGGGTGCTTTGCGATGAATTGCTTGGCTTTCTCGAGTCCCATCACCATGTAGGCCGTGGCCATGGCATCGGCCAGCCAGCAGTCCTCCTCCACCACCGAGACGCTGAGCAGCGAGTGGGTGACCGGGCGCCCTGTGGAGGGATCGATGGTATGGGAATAGCGCACACCGTCCTTGACATAGTATTTACGATAGTTTCCCGAGGTAACCACCGACTTGTCTTCGAGGCGTATGGCCGTCTGTATCATGCGCGGGCTGTTGCTCTCCCGTGCGGGTTTCTCGATGCCCACACGCCAGGGGTTGCGCCGTCCCTTGGTGCCGCGTGCCTTCACCTCGCCTCCGATGTCGATAAGGTAGTTCTCCACGCCCAGGCTGTCGAAATATCGCGCCACGAGGTCAGACGAATAGCCCTGCGCGATGGCATTGAAGTCGAGTTCGGTCTCGGGACACTCCTTCTGCAGGCTGTCTCCGTGGAGGCCTACCTTGCATCGTGCAGCATAGAGCAAGCTGTCAAGCGTCAGCGTATCTATCTCTTCGCGTTCGCGAAAACTGAATCCCCAGGCCTGTACCACACGTCCGATGCGCACGTCGAAGGCTCCATCGGTGTAGCGCCGGATGCTGTCGGAATAGCGCATCAGGTCTGACAGCATGGGAGTCAGCTCGCAGGTGAGGTTGGCGTTGACTCGCCGCAAGAGCGAGGAGTCGACCCAGAGCGACACCGTCTGGTCGATCTCGGCCAGCAGCGAGTCGATGCCTGGCTGCAGGTCGCGCTGCTGCGGGTCCAGGTAGAGGATGCTATAGGTGGTCCCCTGCGCGAAGCCCGTCAGCTGGGTTGGCGGCTGATGTTGGCATGCCGCGAAAGACACTGCCGCCAATCCTATCAAAAAGCGTCCGGCACCGCGGCGCCGAACGCTTCTCTTTTTATAATGGAATTCCATTATTTATTGACGATGAATTTGCGGGTCACCTGCTCGCCGTTGGCAGCGGTGATACGCATGGTGTAGTTGCCCGAGCTGAGGGTGCCGAGGTCGAGGGTGCTGCGGGTGCCGTCAAGGCTACTCACGATGACCTGCTGGCCGATGGCGTTGTAGATGACCACTTCCTTCAGACCCTCGGCGCTCTCGATGTTGAGGTAGCGGGTGGCGGGGTTGGGATAGATGTTCATCTCAACGGCCTCGTTCTCTTCGATACCCACGTTGTAGGTGATGGTAATCCAGTTGGTGGCAACACATCCTTCGTTGCTCTCGGACTCGAGGCGGATGTCAATATTCGTGTTGACATTGTTGACTCGTAACACGTTGCTGGTTTCGCTCTGCAGCACACCGTTGCGATACCATTTGTAGTTGCTGATCGGCATATTGCTGACGGCGGTCAGGGTGGTGCTGTTGGTAGAGTCCTGATAGAGGTTCCAGTCGCCTTCGATTGTTACTTCGGGAGTATGGTTGATGGTCAAGTCGAGCATACCGACCACGCGGCAGCCGTTGTTGTCGAGGGTGTCGGGCAGCACCATGCTAGCGGTGGTCGAGCGAGTGTAGGTCTCGTCGCTGTAGCCAGTCCAGGTGTAGCTGTCGCAGGCATCCACCTCATAGCGGACGGTGTCGCGCTTGTTGACGGTCACCTTCACGTGGCCATAGATGTCGTAGCAGCTGCGTTTGGTGTAGACCGAGTCTCTCAGGGCGCTGTCGGCCGAGAAATCCCAAGTGTAAATATTGCGGTTGAAGACGAAAGTGAACTGATCGCAAACCACAGTGTCGTAGTTGATCGAGCTCTCGCGCTGCTCGGGGGCCTTGATGACGACGTTCACAGCGTGGTTGGTGACGCAATGGGTAGAGTAGTCGGTGGAATAGAGGGCCTCGCCAAACTCATCGGTGGTGTGGAGACCGGTCTCGGTGAAGTTGGCGTAGTAGTAGGAAGCCATAGCGGGGGTGCGGGAGAAGAACATGTGGCGATAGCGGGCGCATACCTCACCAGCCTCGACGGTGTCATACTTCTCGTAGAAGGTAACAATCAGGTGCTGGTACGAAGTGCAGCCCTCAGTGACGGTAGAATCGATGATTTCGGTGTCGGTGTAGAGGGTGTCGCGGACATTGCCGTGGCGCCAAATATAGCGACCGCAGTGTCTGACGGAGGTGGTGTCGTGGTGGACACCGGTGAAGCGAGTGATGCGAATCGAGACAAGGCTGTCGCAGCCACCGGCCACCGTGCGATCATAGGCCAAGAGGGTGTCGCCGATGGCGCTGGCATCGTATCTGTTGCCGAACCAAGTCAGGGAGCAGCCACCCTCCACGTCACGCACAACCACATTGGCGGTGTCGCGATAGGAGTGGTCAATGGTCAGTGCCAGGGTGCGATGCACGGGGCAGTCGCCAGTGGTGTCGAGGGTCGTGATGTAAGAGTCCGTAAACAGAGTGTCTTCGCCGTTCACGTAAAAGTCGCATACGGTGCGATAAGTCGTATCATAGGAACTACCGCTGAAACTGAGCACCTTGATGCTCACAACGCTATCGCAGCCCACAGCATTGGTCAGCGTAGTGTAGTAGACCGAGTCTGTCTTACTCACCTCGATGCCATGCCAGTTCATCTTGCAGCCTTCGGCTTCGTCCACCACCTCAGTGTCAGCCGTATCAGAGGCGTGATTTACAACCAGATAAAACTCGCCAACATTGATGGTGCAACCATTATAGACAACATTGACATCGTTGCCGTTGACCGACTCGGTCAGGGTGTCGCCCCAAGGAGCGATGTACATACCGCAAACCGTGTCGTCAATCAGGTCAATGCTGTCGTTGCCGGCCAGCGTGATTTGCACTTTCACCACACTGTCGCACTGACCCAGCGCCGTGGCATAAATCGTGTCGATGTACGTGCCGGCGGTGTTCCAGGTCTTGTTGTTCCATTCGGCATAGCAGTGGCCGGTCACCTGGATAGCTTCGAGAGTGTCCACCGGAAGGTTCGAAACCGTCAGTTCGAGCACAAACACCGTATCGTTACGCAGCAGCGTGACGATAGTGTCGCTGGAGTAGGCATTGCCGTCAATCCAATTGTAGCTTCCGCACGAAACGGCCTCGGTCGTCTCAACGTGCACATTTGCCGGCTGCTGGCTGAAGGCCATGGGCAAGCATGCGATGGTCAGTAACAGACTGAATAATGCTTTTTTCATCTTGTTAGTTGTGTATTTTATATTATTCTTTTATTTCCCTTAACTTGTTATCGCGCTCTTGGAGCGCATGGTTTTGTTATTCAAATCGTTGTGCGCATTTTGCATGTCCACTCCGATGCTGGAACAACATGCAAAGATAACACTTTTTTTTGGATTGGCGGATTTTTTTGAGCAAAAAAATTTATTTTAGCATTTTTTAGGTTTCTTCCCCGCCCATTTTTTCCCCCTTCACACCCTCCTTCCGACCTCTTCTTTCCCGCACCCCCTCCCCGCCTCCTGGAGAGGAAGAAGAGAGGAAGAAGAGGGTGCCTTTTACATCCTGATTATCAGCTAAATAAAAACGGCCGAAATTCGGCCGTTTCACCACTTTCTTTCATCATAATTCCATTCGGAATTGCTCCTGCGTCAGAAGGTCTTCCCGGCCCTCCCGGAACCGTGTTATCTGCCATTCGTCGCCACGCAGCACGGGCAGGTAGAACAGCTGCCCCGTGAGGCGCGAGCAGTGCAGGTAGCACTCCTTCAGCACCCTCACCTTCTCCTTGTACTCTTCCGTATCGAACATCTTGCCTTGTGATGCATTGACGCTCTTCACCTCGAACAAGTGTATCCTCCCCTGCCGGTCGCGCATCACGAAGTCGGGGTACGAGGCGTGTATGCCCGACTGGTAATATTCGAACCTGATAGCCGAGCCGGCCAGGTAGTTCTTCCCCCATAGATAGCGGTCCCCGCTGTCGGGCAGCCTCTCGTCGCCTGTGCGCATCATGGCTTTGTGCGAAAGCTCTTTTAGGATCTCCGCCCATTCTCGTTCGGCTTCGCTGTCGAACGAGAAGCGGTCACGCCCGTCGCGCCGTCGCCACACCCAGTCGCCGATGCTCGCGTAGTGCTCGTTGTCGGTGTAGAACGAGGCTACCGGCAGCGACACCGTCCCCTCGCGCACCACCATGCTCTTCTCGTAGTCGCAGATATGGCTCGTGTACGCCTTCTCCACCTTGCCGATATTCTCCACGAAGTGCCACCAGCGTCCGCTGTGGCCGTCGGCATACTGGTAGCAAAGCCGCTGCACATGCTCGTCGGCACGTTGCAGCCGGCGGTAGAGGGCGAACACGGAGGCATGGGTAACATCCTCCTTGATGCCACCGAGCATCGTCCCGGCGTCGAACTCCTTGCTTTCGGTCGGGGGGAGCAACATGGTGGTCTTCACCTGCAGCCGTGGCGGTATCTCCTCCTTGCTGGCCAGGCGCACGGCCATCGTCCGGCGCATCCGTTCGGGCGGCAAGCCCCACACCCAGGCGGTGGTGGCCAGCTGCTGCGCCTCGGGGGTGAGCCGCTCGTAGTCGGCCAGCCTCGGGTTGCGGCGCACGCGCCCCATCACCTGCTCGTCGAGTTGTTTGCTGGTGGTGTCGCGCACCTGGTAGAGCATGCAGGCCCGCGGTATGTCCCACCCCTCGCTAATCACCATCTTGAACACGATGACGTCCACCGTCGCGCTGTCCCCCTTGGCATAGTCTTTCCACCGGCCCACGGGCAGCCGCCCCACCTTGTCGTTGGTGCGGCAGTCTTTCTCCTTGTCCACAATGAGCATCCACTTCAACTGCTGGTGCTGCGCCAGCCGCTCCTCTATGCTTCGCAGCTCCTCGGCGGCTTTCTGCTTGTTCGAAATCTGGATGATAAGGCAGGGGTTCACCCCCAGCAGGTCGCGGTACATCGGCTGTATCTCCTCCAGCTTGCGCAGCGCGTCTTCCACCGTGTCGTCGGCGCTCCCCATCTCCACATGCTTGATGAGGGCGGCGCGCACGGCCTCCTCGTCGCTGATCTCCACGTCGGGGTGCTGCCCGCGCCGCAGGTTGGGCGTGGCGGAGAAGTTGACAACCTTGCTGAAAAATCCCGAGGCCAGGTTGTCCAGGTTGTTGGTGGCCTGGTGGCACTCGTCCTTGACCAGGTAGACCGGATGCCCGCCAACCATCACCGTGTCCATCAGCCACTCCTGCATCGCTCCCTGCATCAGGCGCCCGCCCCGCTTGTAGAGGTCGCGCGGAAGCACGTAGACGTTGTACCCCTCCGGAATGAAGAGGCGCTCTTCGCTCCCCACCTCCGTGTTGATCAGGTAGGGGCGCAGGGTGGGGAAGGTGCCGTCGGCACCCAGACGCCGGAACTGCTCGTGGTTCTGCTCCGCCAGGCCTCCCTTCGAGAGGGTGCTCACCAGGAACACCACCTCGCCGTGCTGCTCCAGCACCCGGCTCATCATGTCGGCCATCATGCGCGTCTTGCCGCTGCCCGTGGGGGCTCGGAAAGTCAGCTCGCTGCGGCTGGGCAGCAACTCCACCAGCCGCGACACGGCGCGCAGCTGCAGCTCTTTCGCTTCCTGTGTCATCGCTGGTCGGCCTCCATCCGACGGGCCCGCCATTCCCGGTCGCCCTCGAGGCTCACCTGCGTGGGTTCGAAGTTGCGACACACCCAGTCCACCTTTTTCTCCATGCGCTCGAACCGCCGCTCCCCGTAGAGCGTCTCGTCAATCACGTCGAAGGCCGACTGCCCGGGCCGCTCGTTGAAGTCGGCCACCGTGGCGATGTCCGCCACCTCGAGGCTGCCGCCGTAGGGCTGGTTCTTCTGCGCCCAGGCGAAGTCGCACTTGCCATCGTAGCACTCGCCCGTCATCACCCTCTTCAGCCGCTTGGCCGTCACGTCGTGCGCAATACCTTTCGGCGTGGTGTCCGTCACCTCGTTGCGCTGGCAGAGGATAAAGCGACGGTTGCCGCCGTCCTGTCGGTTCAACTCCAACACCGCCTGCCCTGTGGTCCCGCTGCCGGCAAAGAAGTCCAGCACCAGTGCATCCTTGACACCATACAAAGAGCACAACCTCTGTATCAGTCTGGTAGGCTTTGGATAGGGAAATACAAAATTGTCGCCAAATATACTTTTCAAGTCCTTCGTCGCATCCTGTGAGTGCCCCACTTCTGTATATTTCCATATCGTCATTGGGGTCATGCCCTGCTTTACTTCGGACAGATATTTCTTGACGGCAGGGGTGCTATCACCATCTTCTCCAAACCAAATACGTCCATCTGACACCATCTCATCAAACCTATCTTTGCTGTAAACCCAACACCGTCCACTTGCTGGCACTACTCTTCTCCCACTTGGCAAAACAATCTCATATACTTTCTCTTCAACAGCAGGACCGACTGTACAATCAGCTGCTTTCCATACCCCACGAGGGTCATTATCTGGGTTTGAATATCTATTATTCGCCTCTTCGGTTCTTGGCAACCCGTTACATACTGCTTGGTCTATGTTCTTTGCAAAACACAATACATAGTCATGGCTTTCAGAAAAGTGTTTTTTCAAGTTGACTGGAGCATAGGCTCTTTCCCATATCACTGTCGCAATGAAATTCCTCTCCCCAAACACATCATCGAAGAGGCACTTGACGTAGGCCTGGTTGCGGTCGTCGATGGAGCAGAAGATGACGCCGCTGTCGCTCAGCAGCTGCCGCGCCAGCATCAGGCGCGGGTGCAGCATCGAGAGCAGGTTGTCGCGCGTGATGGCGTTCTCATAGTTCGTCTCGGCAAACTCCCCCATGCTGTCCTTGCCATACGGCGGGTCGATATAGATGACGTCCACCTGCCCGCGGTACTGGATGAGCAGATTTTGAAGGGCGTGCAGGTTGTCGCCGATAATCAGGCGGTGGGGGGTCTCGCCGTCGCCGAACGAGAGCGCCTTGTTGCGGCGCAGGTAGTGGATCTCCGGCGTGGGGCGCTCGAGCCGCTTGTCGAAATGGAGGCCCGTGCGTTTGTAGGTGGTGCCGAGCGAGGCAATCATCACCGCCTCGTTGTCGTCGACGGCCTGCATAATGAGCCTCTCCAGCAGGGCGGCATTGGTGGGTTCCAGAATGTGGTCGGCCACCCTCCGCCGAAGGTCGGCCACCAGCTCTTCGCGTGTCTTGTTCATGGTGCTGCGCGGTTTACTGTTCGTTTCTAGCGCGGCTGCCTATCGAGGTGTGTGGGCGGGATACAAAAAAGGCGACGAGGCAATCGGTTCTTTGCTCATCGTCTTTCAGGGCATCCCCATGCCCACACCACTAATAAGCAGACCTACGCCTCGTGCGCAGACATCATGCTTATTCGTTGTGGTGTTCTTGCTATTGGGGGATTTTAGAAAGACTCGAATATCAGCAAACGCTATGGTTATGTTATTGTTCTGTTTTCTGTTCTGTCTGTTTCGTTGTCGGTTTTTGTTGCTTTGTCACTTGCTTTGCTGCAATTATTGCAGCCGATAATATTATTATACACCTTATTATGAGTGCGTTATGCATGTTCGCACCCTTGTGGCGATACTGCAAATTTACAAAAAAACACCAACTTGTACACACCCTCGTCCAAAAAAAATATTTCTTCGATGCCTTTTCACCCTCCTAGCATGGAAGAAGAGAGGAAGAAGAGGATGCTTCTTATGTGCTGATAGTCAGCTAAATAAAAACGGCCGAAATTCGGCCGTTTTTCCTCTTTTTGTCAAAAAAATGTGCAGTTTTTGCCTGTTGGCTAGCCTGCTGATTGTCAACAGTTAAGCCTTTAGTACCAGTTCGGCCACGTTTTCCACGTGGTGGGTGTGGGGGAACATGTCCACCGGCTGTATGCGGCGCACCTCGTAGCGGGCCGACAGCATCTGCAGGTCGCGTGCCTGGGTGGCTGGATTACAGCTCACGTACACTATCTTCCTCGGCGCCGCCTCCAACAGTTGCTGCACCACCTTCTCGTGCATCCCCGCCCGCGGGGGGTCGGTCACCACTACGTCAGGGCGTCCGTTGGCCGCAATGAACTGCTGCGTAAGCACTTGCGCCATGTCGCCGGCGTGGAACGAAGTATTATCGAACCCATTCAGCTTCGCGTTCACTTTGGCGTCCGCTATCGCCTCCTCCACATACTCGATGCCCACCACCTTCCGGCACATCGACGCCAGAAACAGGGCGATGGTACCCGTGCCGGTATAGAGGTCGTAAAGGGTGTCAGTGGGTTGCAACTCAGCAAGTTCTGCCACATAACTGTAGAGCCGTTGCGCTTGCGCCGAGTTGGTCTGGTAGAACGACTTGGGGTTGATGATGAACCGCAGAGCCGGCCGCCCGGCATACCCTTCCATCCGCTCCTCGATGTGGTCGGCACCGCGATAGGTGTGCACCTCGAGGTCGGAGTATGAGTCGTTCATCTTTTGGTTGATAATGTATTGAAGCGAAGTGATTTGTGGGAATTTCTCGTGCAGCATGTCCAGCATCGGCAGCAGGGGTGCGGTGTCTTCAGAGGCGATGATGGCGATCACCATCCAGTCGCCCGCCGACGTGTTGCGTATAACCAGGTTGCGCAGGTAGCCCGTGTGGTTGCGTATATCGTAGAATTCCAGTCCGTTGGCCTCGGCATAGTCCCTCACTGCCAGGCGGATTTCGTTGCTCGGGTCGGCTTGCAGGGCGCAGTGCTCGATGGGCAGCACCTTGTCGAACACCTGCGGTATGTGGAAGCCCAGCCCCCCGTTGGGGTGCGGGTCGTTGCCCTCGGCCAGCTGTTCGGCTGTCCGCCATGCACGGTTGGAGAAGGTGAATTCCAGCTTGTTGCGATAGTAGTTCGTCCGTTCCGAGCCGCATATCGGGCGCATGCCCGAGCAGTCTACCGCGCCGAGCCGCTCTAGGTTGTCGCGCACCTGACGCTGCTTGGCTTCCAGCTGCGCTTCATAGCTCATTGTCTGCCACTTGCATCCGCCGCATACACTAAAGTGCGGGCACAGCGGCTCCACGCGTAGGGGTGAATAGCTGTGGAACTTCACAGCCCGCCCCTCGGCGTAGTTCTTCTTCTTTTTACATAGTTGTATGTCCACCACGTCGCCGGGCACCACGAATGGCACGAACACCACCAGCCCGTCCACCCGCGCCACCGCCATGCCCTCGGCTCCGGCGTCGGCTATCGTCACTTCCGTCAGCAACGGCAAATCCTTCTTTCTGCGTCCCATTTACTTGATACTTAGTGTTGTAAAACAAAAAAAGAAGTATCGTCTGTACTTCTTTTTTCTCTTGCCATGCCTTAACAGGCCCCACTTGCGGTGGAGCGGCTTACATTTCGTCCGAAACGGTCAGTCTCTTTCTGCCTTTTCTGCGACGTGCGGCCAGCACTTTTCTACCGTTGGCGGTCGACATTCTCTTGCGGAAACCGTGCTTGTTGGCTCTTTTTCTCGTGGAAGGTTGGAATGTTCTTTTCATCTTTTTAACTCAATTTTGGAGGTGCAAAAGTACACATTTTTTTCAACATGGCAATGAAAAATTATTGTGCGGTAAAAATATTTCCACACAAGATACTGTGTTAGTGCGATTTGTATATGTAAAATAAATTCTTTTCCCTACGTTTGAAAAATTATTTGTACCTTTGCATTTCCAATTTCGACTGTGAAGAAATGTTAAAATTGGCAAAGTTTTAAACAGCACAATATGGATAAAAAGGAGTTTGTCGACCTGGTGTCACATCCGAGCATTTTCTCCTCGCAGGACCGCGGATGGCTCAAAGCCCAGCTTTCGCGCTACCCCTATTCGTCGGTCGTCCGCACCTTGGCCCTCTTGGCCGACCACGCCCACGGCTACGACACCGATGTCGACCGCCGCGCCGCTGCCCTCTCGGTCTGCGATGCCGCTGCTCTCGATGCCCTCCTCGCTTCGGCCACCCAACGCCCCCACTCCGAACCCGCTCCGACCCAACCCCACCCCAACTCCGAGTCCACTCCCACTCCTCCCCAGACCGATCTGGACCCCGAACCTCCCGCATCAGATATCCTGAACGAAATCAACACCTTCCGTGAAGTTTCGTTCAAAACAGCTCCCAAAAGCGAAATCTTGTCCAATTTTCTCCAAACCGATGCTCAAGAGGAAGAGAAAAAGCCTGCCAAACCGAGGACATTGTCGGTTCTCGACGACAAAAAAAGCCTTCAGGTAGACGCTTCGTTGGGAACTGAAACTCTGGCAGTTATACTCGAGCAGCAGGGCAAATTCGACAAAGCCCTCGCAATTTATAAGAATTTGTTGGCGCGTAATCCCGAAAAAAGTAGTATTTTTGCACCCCGAATTGAGAAATTAGAACAGCAAATCAACAGCAAATAATAGTAAGAACATGTATACAGTTATTGTCATCCTGATTATCATTGTGGCCATCCTTCTGGCCGGTGTCGTCCTCATTCAGAACTCCAAGGGTGGTGGCCTTGCTGCCAATTTCCAGGCACCCCAGCAGGTGCTCGGCGCCCGCCAGACGGCCGACTTCCTCGAGAAGGCCACCTGGTGGCTCGCAGGCATCATGATTGTCCTCTGCCTCATCGCCACAATGAGCATCCACCGCGGCACCGCCGAAGACCCGATGCAGACCGAAGTCCAGGTCGGTGACTTCAGCCCCGTGCAGCAGCAGGCTCCCGCCGCCACCGTGCCGGTCGAGATTCCCGCCCAGGAAGCCGAATAACCCAACCGACTAGCCATGGATACGCATGGCGTAGAGCAGAGGGTTCAGAGCCTCATACTATCCCGCTTTCCGCATACCCCCACCAGCGGACAGCGGGATGCTTGTGCCGCTATGTCGCGGTTCCTCTATGATGGCGACCCACGGTCGCTCTTTTTGCTAAAAGGTTACGCCGGCACGGGCAAGACATCGCTCGTCTCTGCCCTGATACAGACCCTGCCGGCCTTGCGGGTGAACACCGTGCTGCTGGCGCCAACGGGTCGTGCCGCCAAGGTGATTGCCGGCTACTCCGGTCGCCCGGCCTACACCATCCACAAAAAGATATACATGACCGCCACCGACGCCTCGGGTGTGGTGCGCACAGTGAGGGGCATCAACAAGCACACCTATACATTATTTATTGTCGACGAGGCCTCAATGATCGGTATCGATCCCGGGGTGTCGCGCCACAGTTTGCTGGAGGACTTGGTTGAGTATGTCTACAGCGGCAGCCACTGCCGCCTGATGCTCATCGGCGACACGGCTCAGCTTCCGCCCGTGGGACAGAGCGAAAGCCCGGCACTGGACGAGCGCTTCCTCTCGGCGTCGTTCAGCCTTAACCTCATCAGCAGCGAGCTGACCGAAGTGGTTCGCCAGCAGCAACTCTCCGGCATACTGCGCAATGCCACCGGCTTGCGCTCGCAAATCGCCAGCCTTGAGGAGGGCGACGAGGCGCAGCTGCCTCTGTTCCTCACCGAGGGGTGCTCCGACGTGGTACGCCTGCAGGGCGAGGACCTGATGGAGACGCTCTACCGCGAGTATGGCGACTTCTCGCTGGAGCAGGTGGTGGTGGTCTGCCGCTCGAACAAGCGGGCCAACCTTTTCAATCAAGGCGTGCGCGGCAGTGTCCTCTTCCGTGAGGAGGAGGTCAACGCGGGCGACTACCTGATGGTGGTGAAGAACAACTACTACTGGCTCGACCAGGAGAGCAACATCGGCTTCATCGCCAACGGCGACATCGTGGAGGTGCTGAGTGTGAGGAATATGCAGAAGCTGTACGGCTTCCGTTTTGCCGACGCCACGTTGCGCTTCGTGGACTATCCCGACGAGGAGCCGCGCGACTGCAAGCTGCTGCTATCGACGCTTTATAGCGAGTCGCCCTCGCTGACCGGCGAGGAGGCGGAGCGGTTTTTCGAGGCGGTGATGGAGGACTATGCCGACTTGCCGCACAGGGCCGACCGCCTGCGCGAGCTGCGCCAGAACCCCTATTACAATGCTTTGCAGGTGAAATTCGCCTATGCGCTGACCTGCCACAAGACGCAGGGCGGCCAGTGGCGCACGGTTATCGTGGATGCAGGCTACCTGGGCGAGGGGATGGTGGACAGGGATTACCTGCGGTGGCTCTACACCGCGTTCACACGCGCCACGGACCGCGTGTATCTTTTGAACTTCGATTCCAGTTTTTTTGCTGACGAGGCCTAGGCCTTAGCGTTGCTGTGCCGAGAGGACGGGGTTGGCATACATCTGCTTGAAGATGGTACGGTGCTCGTCGGAGGGGAGGCGGTTCATGCGTTGCAGGAAGAGGTTTTTGGTGTTGTTGTCGTAGTGCTGGCGGTAGCGCGAGGTGCCGGCCAGGAGGTCGGCGGCGAGGTAGTTGGTTGGCATGAGGTGGTAGAGGCGCTGGATGCGTCGGTCGAGCAGGGCGGCCAGATGGTCGGCCAGGTCGGTACCTTCGGCGGGCTTCAGCTCGCTGACCGACAGCGGCTTGCCGATGGAGAGGTGGATCCGCCCCTTGGGGCCGATAATGCCGGTGACCACGCTGTTGGTATCCTCGCCCTCGGCCTTGTGGTACTCGCCGTGGGCGCGGGTGAAGAGTTCGTGGGTCTTCATGGCGTCGCAGGGGTCCCACTCGTAGGAGACGGCCAGCGGCACGATGTGCAGGTCGGCGATGGCTTGCAGCGGGGGCTTGCTGCTGCCGAGGGTGAGCATCTTGATGATGGCGGGTGCGGTGGCGTCGATGCCGTCTTTGCTGCGACCGTTCTTCTGGGCTATCCACACGCTTTGCTGCTGGTCCACAATAAGTTGGTGGATATACCGCGAGAGGTGCTGCAGGCTGCGGTAGAACGCCATGGGGTTGCCGCCGCGGTCCATCTGGATGAGCTTGTTGCTCAGGAATAGGTCGCGCATGAGCGGCGAGTCGATGAGGTTGTTGCCGAAGACGATATAGGAGGTCTCGCGGCCGCGGCGGATGAACTCCATCTGCAGCAGGAAGGCGTCGATGGTGATGTCGCGGTGGTTGGAGATGTAGAGGTGGGGCTGGTCGCGCTTGATGTAGTCGAAGCCGGTGCAGGTGAAACCGTCGGAGGTGGTCTCGATGACACGGCGGATGGCGTCGTACATGAAGGTGGTTTGCAACTCCTTTACGCTCTGCACGTTGCGCAGTTGTTCAAGGCTTTCCTCCACAGGCTTGGGGGGATAGATGAAGCGTAGGATCTGCTGTATGAGCTCCCACTGCTCGATGCGGGGGAGTGCGGCGCGCAGTTCGGCGTCGTTGTAGGGACGTATGTCGTCGAAGCTGGGGGTGTCCATTTAGAAAACGTTGTCGATAAGGAAGTCGATTTCAGTCCTGGGGTCGGCCTCTTCGTAGAGGATGCGGTAGACGGCCTCGACGATGGGTATGTCGTCCGTGCGGCCGATGATAAGGGCCAACTCGTGGTAGTTCTGGGCCGAGTAGTAGCCTTCGGGCACGGTGCCCATCTTGGCGAAGATGTCGTCGAGCTTGTTGCCCTTTGCAATCAACTCGCCGAGGCGGCGGTTGCGGCTGTGATGCGACCAGCAGGTGACCATCAGGTCGCCCAGGTAGCAGTTGTCGGCAATGTTGCGTGTGGTGGAGGGGAACACCTTCAGCAGGTTGCTCAGCTCGCGCATGGCGGCGCTGACCATCACGGCGTTGAGGTTGTCGCCATAGCCGAGGCCCTGGCAGATGCCGGCGGCGATGGCGTAGATGTTCTTGGTCAGGCCCACGCGCTCCACGGCCAGGATGTCGGTCGTGTGGGTGGTGTGCAGGTAGCTGCAGCGCATCATCTGCTCCACCTCGATGGCCAGCGTGGGGCTGTTGGAGGCCATGGTGAGGAAGGTGGGCATCTTGCGCGAAGCCTCCTCGGCATGCGTGGGACCGGAGATGACGCAGATGTCGTTGCGCTTCACCTTCAAGGTGTTCTCCAGAAAGACACTGACGCTCGTGCGCCGCTTGGGCAGCACGCCCTTGATGGCCGAGATCATCTTCTTGCCCTTGTAGGCAGCCTTGGGGAGCTGTTCCAGCGTGTCGCCGATGTAGGCCGAGGGCACCACCAGGAAGAGGTACTCGCTGTCGGCCACCACCTGCGCCAGGTCGCCACTGATGCAGAGACGTTCCAGGTCGAACTGTACCGAAGGCAGGTAAATCGGGTTGCGGCCCGTGGCCAACAGACCCTCGCGAACCTCGTCGCTCCGCACCCACCAATTGACCTTCCGGCCCTCTTGTTCCAACAATATTTTGACAATTGCAGTGGCCCATGTGCCACTTCCAATCACTCCTATCATGTTTAAAATCATTTACTTACCGCTTAGCATGACGGTAAATTATAAGTGCAAAGATACAACATATTTTTGCATTTTATAACTAAATTTTGTTAAAATCTCCTAATTTACGTAAGGTATGGATGTAATTTGGTTCGAAAAGTCAGGTTGGAACAGGGGGTAAAAAACCGTTGAAAAAAATGAAAAAACACGAAAAAAAGGGCCAAAATTGCAGATCCATACACGGCGGATTATCAGCACTTTAAAAGCATCCTCTTCTTCTCCTCTTTTTCTCCCCTTTTTCCCCTCTTCTTCAATATTAGGGAAGGGGCAGGAAGACATCCGCAAAATGCAAAAAGAGGGCATCCCTCAGGGGGATACCCTCTTGGCACGTGTTGTGCTGTGGATGGCGGATTTATTTCATTTGATGTTGGGGTTGGCGGGGTGGTATGCGTTACGTCATTTTACTGTCGCAGAAGGTTTTGGCGGGACAGTATTTGCAGGCCGTCGTTGAGGGGGTGGCTACGAAGTCCTGTTCGGGATTCATCAGCTCCGCTATTTTGTCTCGCAGCATCTGCTCGAAGAGGTCCAATCGGTCGGGTGTGATGGAGGTGTCGGCGTCCCAACGCGCAAGGCGTACATCGGAGCGGAGGTTACGGAGGGGGTAGATGCCCGCGAGGAGCGAAGCATGGTCGGCGGGCAGCGGATGCGACTTGGTGTAGACCAGGGCATACCACATCAGCTGTAGCCACTTGCCGGGCATGGGGTTGGCAAAGGTGATTTCCTTGTCATCGAGGCTGCCGGTTTTGTAGTCGATGACGCGGAGCCTGCCGTCGTAGATATCGACACGGTCCACTTTGCCTTTGATATTCACTGGACTTCCGTCGGGCGCGGTGAGGATGGCATACGGAGTGATATTTTCCTCGGTGGCTTCGATCTGCAGTGTGTGGCCGCCACGGAGTGTAGCGAGTTCGTTTTCAAGCAGGTGCCTGAGCTGACTCTCGGCCACAGAATAGAGAAATCGGTTGTGTCCTTCGGCGGTACGTCCGTGGGAGTAAAGGCGGTCGAACTCGGTCTGCAACAAAGCGGGCAAGAGCTCAAGGGCGGCTTGTATGTCGGCTTCGCGCAGGGGCTGGTGCAGGTGAGGTTGATATATGTGTTGGAGTACGTTGTGGACCGCTTCGCCCAGGTCGGCGGCATCGAGTTCTTCGTCGAGGGCGCGCCTTTCGCTGATGCCGAGGAGACGTGCGAAGTAGAACTTTAGGGGACAGTCGATGAAGTCGGCGAAACTGGTAGGGAAAAGCCCTTTTGCGCCCATTTCGCATAGACGCCGCATGACGGCGTCGGTCTTGCGGCCAAGGGTGGGCGGTGTGCCAGCCGTGAGGGCGGTGTTGGCTCCGACGACGATGTGGTCCACCTCGATGCCGAAACGAGGTGCCAACTCCGTCTCCACCTGCCGTAGGAAGCGACTCGGCTCGCCCTTGCCCATGGCTTCGCTTTCCGAGCTGTAGACGAGGTAGACCTCCGAGGCGCGCTGCAGCAGATGGTAGAAGTTGTAGGCGTAGACGGAGTCCTTTTCATAATAGGTGGGCAAACCGTAGTGAACTTTGAGGTGCTGGGGCACAAGGGTGTTGCCGCTGCGGCCGCTGGGGATGACGCCCTCGTTGGCCGAGAGGAGGATGACGCGGTCGAAATCGAGGTTGCGGGTTTCGAGGACGCCGAGGATCTGGAGGCCGGACATGGGTTCGCCGACGAGGGCTATTTGGTGGCGACGGGCGATGCGGGTGTAGACCTTCTCGAGGGTTTCGATATTGGTGACAAAGGGGTAGGAGATAAGCAACGAGTGGAGATTGGCGAGCACCTCATTGAGGCTTCCGAGCGCTTGATGCTCCTTGCCGTCGGTGGCGAGGATGTCGCTTTGTGCGATGAGCGAAGCCAAACGTTGCAGCAGGTCGACACAGTCCTGCGGCGCAGGCAACACGTCGGGCAGCAGGAATCGCAGTTGCTCGGGCAGCAGGTCGACAAGGTCGGCAGCGGTGCAGCGGATGATGTTGTTCGCCTGCAGGTGGCGTTCCAGGCGGCGATGAAAGTCGCCCGTGCCTGCAAAGGCAGCGATATGGTGGTCGGCAGCGAGGGCAAGCACATCGGCATGGTAGTAGCCCCGGGGCGACTTTCTGCGGTAGAGCGAAAGCACCTTGAGTGCCAGTGCATGCACCATGCTGTCGGCAAAGGCGTAGCCCATCGAGATGTTGACCTTGTTGGCACCCACCTCTTCTGGCAGCGCGCCCAGGGCAGGCATCAGCAGGCTCTCGTCGGCCAGCACAAGGGCGGTGCCGGAAGTAGAACCGCCGGAGAGTACATGACCGGCGAACTTGCATTGCATGATGTTTTCGGGGCATTCGACGAGATGTATCTTGCGCGCTCCCTCGGCGAAAACAGACTGTGCCGGAGGCTGCAACTCGGGAAAATGTTCCTTGTGCCTGCGGAGAAAGAGGCCTGCCTCTTGCTCGTCGGCGAGGTAGTAGGCATCGTAATCGGTCAGCAGGTGTCCGATGCCGAGATGCTGGTAGTGGCTGATAATGAGTCGTTCGCATTCGCTCATGGCGTTGAAGCCGATGAAATAGACAGCTTGCCAGCGGTCCGGGGTGGCCAGGGTAGAGATATGCTCGGCCACGTGGCGATAGGCCATGCCGTTGTAGGCCTTGTGTTGCTTTAGCAGACGCTCGCGCAGAAGAGAGTAGTAATCGAAGAGAGAGCGGTAGAAGTCGAGGTAGTCCACCTGGAATGGGGTGAGTGCACTGCCGTCGACCGTCCATTCGCCGAGCTCCTTTTCGTCGTGGATGTGGGAGAATAGGCGTCGTGCATCGACCATGTACTGGTCGATTTCCGAGAAGTCGCCCACCATCAAGTCGCCGAAGGAGATGAAGTCCTCGAAGGTGTTGTATTTACGCTCGGGTCCACCAAGCTGAACGTGAATATCATAGAGTTCGAAGAGGAGAAATTCGTTAGGCACCACCTCCAGCTCGCCGAGGTCGGAGACGAGCTCGTCGATGGTTTTCACGGTAGGGAGAAACATGAGTCGTCCCAAACGCTCGAACTCATTGATGAAGAAGCGCTTGGAGCGATTATTATTGAACACCACCAGTACACGGTCGGTATCCTTGGGATAGGCGTCGGCAATGCGCTGGGCTACTTGATGGAGGAAGGGTACCATGATTGTGCTTTTTCGAGGGTTTCGAGGCGCCCTACGTCGAGCCACTGCGCGGCAGCATGGAGGTGGCAGCGGATGGGGTGGGAGGCCGCGAGGCGGATGTATTGGTCGATGATGGAGTAGGGATGGTCGGCATCGGGCAGCATGTCGAGCATCGATGGGTGGACCACGGCGATGCCACTGAAGGCGAGGGGGAGGGGGTTTTGAGTTTTGAATTGTGAATTTTGAGTGTTGTTGTCGCGGCCGAGGAGGCGGCGGTCTTCGTCGAAGAGGAGGCGCCGCTGGGTGGGGCGGTCGCTGCAGCATAGGGTGGCCAGGTTGCCTTCGGCACGATGCCGGGCGAGGAGGTCGCGAAGGTCGAGGGTGGAGAGGACGTCGACGTTATGGATCAGTATGTCGTCGGCACCGCTGAAGAGCGGTGCAGCATGGCGCAGGGCGCCACCGGTGTCGAGCAGCAGGCTGCGCTCGTCGCTGACGCTGACGGGGCAAGGCCAGGGGTGCGAGTCAAGGAAGGCTTCCACCTGGTCGGCAAAGTGGTGCACATTGACCACGATACGTTGAGCGCCGGCCGAGGCCAGGCGTTGGATAGCGAGTTCGAGGAGGGGATGCCCATTCACTTCCACCATGGCTTTGGGCCTGTCATTGGTCAACGGGCGAAGGCGAGTGCCGAGTCCAGCAGCGAGTATAAATCCTTCCATGACAAGAAAAAAAAGCGTTTCTGGAACCGATGTTTCCTAGTGGAGCTGGGCGGAGTCGAACCGCCGTCCAAACAAGTAACAAGTGTGCTTTCTACATGCTTATCCGGTGGTTGGTTGTCGGGGTGGCGCCGGACATCGGCACCCAAGGCCACCCGTAGCCTCTGAGGGTTTCGCCGGCGTGTAGAGGCGTCGCGCGGGCTAGACTGTCTTTATTAGCACCTCCGTGTCAGCAGCCGACGGTCGGGGCGGCTGGGAGATGTCTCGTCACCCTGCCTGGCAGGGCGATGAAGCCGAACTTACTGTTCTTCGGTTAGGCAGCGAGAGCGTAGTTTCTTTCGCCAATTATTGTTTTGCGTCTGTGGTTGAGGCTTCTGGCGCGTCAGCCTGCATGCTTACAAACCCATTATCCTTGCTGTCAAAACCAAGCAGCCCCGGTTTGATAGGTTAAAGGTTATAGGTTAAAGGTTATAGAACCTCGGCCGCACCTTTTTGCTGTAAGTTGACAAAAAAAGTTCCCTTCGAGGAGAACTTCTTTGTTGTTTGGCGGTCCGGACGAGACTCGAACTCGCGACCCCATGCGTGACAGGCATGTATTCTAACCAAACTGAACTACCGGACCGTTTAACGTTTTCTCTGCTGTTGAAAACGGGTGCAAAAGTACGAACTTTTTCGAAACTGGCCAAATATTTTTTTGCTTTTCGAGTAATATTTTTTGCAATAAACTGAATTACAAGTTATTAAGAATTACATTTTTTTGCGTGGACACTTCGGCCAAGGGGCGAAAATCGGGTGTGGGAAGGGCTGGATTTGGCAAATTTCGGGTCGGGGAGGCTAGGGGTTCGGCAGGTGGACCGTAGGGGTCAACTAGGGCTGTTCTTCGGTTGTTCTTCGGTTGTTCTTCGGTTGTTGGTTCCTATCAGAACCTGCGTCCCTTCGTCTCGGCAAAGCAAGCAAGCTTGCTCTGCGCTCGCTCCTTCGGGACTCCCTTCGGCGGTTGGATGGGATGTGGGAAAGAGATGTCCCTGCAACGAGACTGCTGCAGGGACTTGTTTCGGGGTGGGAGGAGGGGCTCGAACCCTCGACCTCCAGATCCACAATCTGGCGCTCTAACCAGCTGAACTACGCCCACCGTGCGGATTTTTGAGTGTTGAATTTTGAATTTTGAATTCAATTTCCGTCTCTCAAAATCGGGTGCAAAGGTACGAACTATTTCCGAACTGGCAAAATAATTTTTACGAAGAATTCTTAATCAGCTGACTATTAGCCCATCCGGTTCGTTTTCGAGGACGGCTTCCGTTGTCAAATCCGGTGTCTCCTCCCCTCCCCTAGCGCGTTTTTTACCTGAGAGAGGGCATAGCCGTCGGGGGTGTGGAGCAACTCTTGGTAGCCCTGCGGCGGGAGGCTGAAGTAGTGGGGGTTGAGGTCGGCGACGAGCCATCGCTTCCACCAGTTGACCGACATGTAGACGTCGGGGTTGTCGTAGAAATCGGCGTTGCTGCGGTCGAAGTCGTCTTCTTCCATGTAGATGCTGACGGTTTGGTCGGCGCCGTCGCGAGCGGTGAGGAGCATGCTTTCGAGGGCGAGGCCCCAGATGTTGACGCGGAAGAGCTGCTCGGCGGTGGAGCGGGTGACGATGAGTTTGTGTTGCCCGTGGGCGCGGCTGTAGGCGGCGATGTGCTTGATTTCCTCGAGGCGGTTGGCGTAGATGTGGATGTCCATCGAGATGCGTGTGAAGCCGATGACGAGCATGACGGCGAAGTAGCCGAACACGGTCCAGCGGCGCCAGCCGGCGAGGCGCGGCAGCTCGTCGACGAAGAAGGGGAGTCCGGCGAAGAAGTAGAGCGGCAGGTAGGTGCGTTCCATGCCGATGGAGCCGTCGCCCTGCCAGTAGACGACGACGCTCAAGGCGAAGAAGGCGGGCAGGTAGAGGCCGACGAAGGCCAGGCGGAGCCAGTGGCGCTGGCGGAAATAGCCGACGAGGGTGAGCCCCCAGAGGACGAGCGGGAAGAGGTAGATGAGGAACCAGGTGCGGAAGTAGTTGAAACTGCGGAGCGAGAAGAAGTGGGTGAGGGCGTGGCGGAGGGTGTCGGCGGTGGGCATGAAGCTCTCGTCGTGGCCGCTCTGCCCGAGGAGCATGCGGACAGCCACGAAGGCTGCCAGGGCGACGAGGAGGACCACCGAGACGGCGTCGATCCGCAGGCGGTTGCGCTCCACCATGCGGAGGCCTATTATATATAAGATAAAGAAGACGGCCACGGGGTGGATGAAGAAGGCCAGGGCCTCGGCCAGGACAAGCGCGGGCCAGTAGAGGATTTTGGATTTAGGATTTTGAGTTCTGAATTGGGCGAGGGCGTAGAGCATCGGGGCGAAGAACATGAGCTGGAAGGTCTCGGAGATGCAGTGGAAGAAGGTGGAGCAGAGGCCGAGGAAGGTGAGCACCATGACGGCGGCGACGCGGGGTTGGCGGAGCACGTAGGCCGTCAGGAGGAAGCATGCGTAGGCCAGCAGGACGAAGCTGGCGGAGTAGGCCACGATGAGCCACCGCAGGGGGACGTGGAGCTTGATGAGCAGCCAAGGGAGCAGCTGCGAGAGCACCATCGAGAAGCGGTTGTCGTTGATGAGGATGGACTCGTGGTTGATGTCGTGGAAGAGCTGGTAGGCGGAGTCGATGAGCAGGACGCGCTCCTCGGCGAACCAGACGGCGAGGAAGGCGAAGAGGGCGAAGTCGATATGGCCTGCGATGAGGTAGGGGCTAGAAGATTTCATGGATGGTCTGGGTCTGGCCGTTGATGACGAAGCTGTCGCCCACGCGATGCCCCTTGAGGGCGAGGTAGATGGGGGTTTGGGCGCTGATGGCGAAGAAGATGCGTCCGGCGACGGTGAACTTGCCGGCTCCGATGGAGAGGAGGAAGGCCTGGCGGTCGGTGACGACGCAGGCGCCGTGGTCGGCGGTGGCGAAGGGCGGCAGGCGCAGGAGGTCCTGCAGCACGCGGATGCCGGCCTGGGCGGTGGCTAGCTGGCGGGCGTACATGTCGCGGTTGCGCATCATCTTGGTGCGGTAGGAGTCGTAGCGGTCCACATTGGCGCCGTAGTCGTTGCTCTGCTGCTGGGCGGAGTCCATCTCCTGCTTGGCCACGTCGGCTATCTGCTGCTGGTGGGCGATGCAGGCGTTGATCACTTCGATGCGTTTCTCTTGCGGGGTCATTGTTGCTTGCGTACTTTAGCGGTGAACCATGCCCGGCAGGCTTGCCAGTCGACCTGCGAGGCGACGAGCATCAGCAAGGCGATGGCGGAGGTGGCCAGCGCGCGGTAGGCGAACCATGCGTGGTGGGCGGTTGGGCGTGCCATGAGGAGGTAGTAGGCCAGGGGGATGAGCGCCACGAGGGCGTACTGTACCGCCAAAGGCCAGGCCTTGCGGCGACGGCGGAAGAGGGCCGCGGCGACCAGCGCCACGAGGGCCAGGAAGAGGTACTTCCAGTGGGTGTAGGAGGCGGTGGTGGAGAAGGCGTCGGCGAGGTAGGAGCCGCTGCCTTCCGACCAGCGCGAGCCTTGGTCGAAGGCGTCGGAGAAGGTGTTGATGTCGGTCAGCAGGGTGGCCAGACCCCACTTGGCGACCCAGGTGAGGGCGTAGCCGGCGGCCCACCAGAGGGCGGTGGCGACGACGAGCGTGATGCCGCGCCGCAGGTCTCCCTCGCGCCGCAGGGCAACGAGCACCACGAGCGGTAGGCCGAGGGTGATGGTGGGCACGGTGAGCAGGTCGAGAAAGGCGGTGAGCGAGCCGACGATGAAGAAGAGCAGCGACGGGCGATGCCCCTCGGCGGCGCGCGGGCGGGTGAGCCAGCAGGCAGCTCCGCAGGCGATGAGGAGCACCTGTACAAACTGGAGGGAGAACTGCATGACGAAGAGGTCGACGGCCAGCAGGCCGAAGGCGAAGACCAGGGCCACAGCCTTGCCTGCCGCCTGCCAGAGGCGCATCAGGCACCAGAGGAGGAGGAGCGAGGAGAGGAGGTAGAGGAAGTAGCGCACGCCGGCGTAGGATGTCAGCGCCAGCATGATGCGGGCCAGGAAGGTGCTGCCGTGCCAGTAGCGGGGGTAGTAGATGGTGCGGCCCTCGGTGCTGCCACGGAGGCTCTGGATGAGGTTGTTGTACTGGTGGATGCCCTCGTCGTGGCGCGCCATGAGGAGGATGCCGCGCAGGCCCTCGGAGCGCAGGTGGAGGACTTGGTTGAGGATGAGGGCGTCGGTGAAGTTGTCCAGGGTGTAGGGGTCCTGGGTGTCGGGGCGGTTGACGATGATGGCCTTGGGGTAGTCCTCGCAGAGGTCGCCGTTGTCGACCGTCTGCTTGATATGGCGCACGACGGGTGCGTCGGGCACGAGGTAGGCCACAAGGCCCAGAGACAAATAGATGGCGACCAAGATCAGAAAGGCCTTGGTCGCCATGAGGATTGACTGTTTCATTATTTAATTCGGCCGGGATAGACTTTGAGGGCCTCTTCGAGGCAGCGGACGGCGGCCTTGAGGTCGTCGATGCAGATGCAGTAGGTGATGCGGGCCTGATGGCGTCCGCGCTCGGGGTCTTCGTAGAAGCCGGTGGCGGGGGCGAGCATGACGGTGGCGCCGTTGTAGTTGAAGTCGGTCAGCAGCCACTGGCAGAACTTGTCGCTGTCGTCGACGGGGAGGTCGATGACGGTGTAGAACGCACCCTTGGGCATGGGGCAGAAGCAGCCGGGAATCTTGTTGATGCCCTCGACGACGACGTTGCGGCGGGCGACGTATTCGGCCTGCACCTTGTCGAAGTATTCCTGGGGGGTGTCGACGGCGGCCTCGGCGAAGATCTGGCCGAACGAGGGGGGCGAGAGGCGTGCCTGGGCCAGGCGCATGGCGATGGCGTAGACCTCGCTGTTGCGCGTCACCATGCAGCCCACGCGGGCGCCGCAGGCGCTGTAGCGCTTGGAGACCGAGTCGAAGAGGATGACGTTGCGCTCGAGGCCTTCGAGCTGCATGACGCTGAAGTGTTTCTCGCCGCCATAGCAGAACTCGCGGTAGACTTCGTCGGCGAAGAGGTAGAGGTCGTACTTCTTGACCAGGCCGGCCACCTTGAGCAGTTCCTCGTGGGTGTAGAGGTAGCCGGTGGGGTTGTTGGGGTTGCAGATCATGATGGCCTTGGTGCGCGGGGTGATGACCTTCTCGAAGTCCTCGATGGGGGGCAGGGCGAAGCCGGTCTTGATGTCGCTCGGTATGGTGACAATCTTGGCGTCGCAGAGCTTGGCGAAGGTGTTGTAGTTGGTGTAGTAGGGCTCGGGGATGATGATTTCGTCGCCGGGGTTGAGGCATACGGTGAAGGCCATCTGGAGGGCTTCGCTGCCGCCGTTGGTGACGATGACCTGGTTGGGGGTGACGTCGATGCCGTGGCGGTGGTAGTAGTTGCAGAGGGCGCGGCGGTAGCTCTGAATGCCGGCGGAGTGGCTGTATTCGAGCACGCCGTGGTTTTCGGCCATGTGGTTGGCGGTCTGTGCCAGGGCACGGAGGGCGCCGCTGGGGGTCTCGATGTCGGGCTGGCCGATGTTGAGGTGGTATACGTGTACGCCACGCTCCTTGGCGGCGTCAGCAAAGGGGACGAGCTTGCGGATGGCCGACTGCGGGAGTTCGAGGCCTTTGTTGGAAATCTGGGGCATATCTTTTTAGTGTTTAGTGGTCAGTGGTCGGTGGTCAGTGGTTAGTTTTTGAGGCGGGGGGCGGGTTTCATGACGGGGGCCTGCTCGGCGGGTTTTTGCAGCTGCTCCTGGGGGGCGGGCTTGGGCTCGACCTTGGCGGGTTCAGCGGCGGCAGCCTGCTGCACGTTGCCGCGGATGGTGAGGGTGACGTTGGGGTTGTCGACGGCGTTGCTGGTGACGCGGATGGTCTTGCTGAAGCTTCCGACGTTGTTGGTGTTGTATTTCACGTCGATGGTGCCGCTCTGGCCAGGCATGACGGGCTTCTGGGTATAGGAGGGGGTGGTGCAGCCGCAGGAGGCTTTCACGTTCTGCAGGATGAGGGGCTCGTTGCCGTCGTTGAAGAAGGTGAAGGTGCATTTGCCGTCGCTGCCTTTGGCGATGGTGCCATAGTTGTGGATGTTCTCTACGAAGCGGATTTTGGCGCCGTTGGCGGGGACGTCTTTTTTCTCAACGTTCTGTGCGTTGGCCATGCCGAAGGCCAGGGTGGCCAGGAGGCTGAAAAGTGCGATTTTTTTCATTGTTATGAATGTTTTAATGTTTGTTATTCTGTTGTTTATGTCGGTTTTCACGGTGGATGCCCTGCGGCATTCAACCTGCAAAAGTACCAAAATTTTAGTACATGGAGAGTTTTTTTTCTTGCAGCGGGTCGAATTTTTGATTAATTAACATTTGGTTCTGCCGCCGGTGGCGGGGCGGAGGAGGGGTGAAAAAACGGGTGCGCGGAGAAAATTTTTCAGGATTTTGCTGCTGGCTAAACGGCTGACTGCCAGTGGATGGCAGGCTATATGTTTTGCTCCTCTTTTTGTTTTCTAGGGGAGGGAATGCAATATTTCGGGGAAAACGGCGTTACCTCTTTAAAATTAGGGATTAGGGGTGAGGAATTAGGGATTAGGAATTGGCTGGCGCATGATTTAGAAAACAACACAAAACAACGAAGAACAACATAAAGCAATGAAAAGCAATGAAAAACAATGAGAAATGATGAGAAATAATGAGAAACAATTTAATTCCTAATCCCTAATTCCTAATCCCTAATTATCAACAGAGTATGGCAAAGGTTGAAATGGGCATTTTGGGCGGCTTCAGCGGCCGCGTGGGGACGGTGGTGGGGTACTACCGCCGCGGGGGGTGGTATGTGCGTGCCTACCAGCCGCATATCAAGGACCGGCGGAGCGAGGCGCAGCTGGCGCAACGCTCGCGCTTCAAGGCGATGATACGGTTTGCGTCGCAGGCGACGGGGGTGCTGCGTGTGGGGCTGCGGGAGGCGGCGCGTGCGGCAGGGCTGACGGAGGGGAACCTTTTTCTAAAGGAGAACCATGCGGGGTTTGGAACGGCGAATTATGCGAATTGCGCGAAGGCTGGCGCGGCGGAATTGGGGGCGGATTGCTCGAATGGCTGCCGCGGGGTGGATTTTGCCGGGTTGCGGTTTTCGAGGGGGAGTTTGCCCGGGGTGCGGCTGGTGGAAGCAACTGTGGATGAGGGCGGTGCGCTGCGCGTGCGGTGGGAGAGCCTGGGTGGGCGGCTGGGCGACCGCATACATATATTTATATACAGCGCGGGGCTGCGGCGGGGCATCTGCGCCGAGGGGGAGCGAGGCAGGGGCGGGGTGCAACTGCTTCTGCCCGACGGCTTTGCGGCTGTCGGCGGGTTGCATGTGTGGGCTTTTGCTGCAGGGCGTACGGGGCAGGTGTCGTCGACGGCCTATGTGGAGTGTCGCCCCTCCGGGGCTCCGCCGCAGCGGCCTGAAGGCGAGGGAATTGCCGACGGCCAGGCCGCGTCAGAAGCCGATGAGAGGGGAGGCTTTGAAGTCGACCTGATCTTACGTGACAATGTGGGGATTCGGATTCGACGGCATCTCAGGACTTGCACGGCCGCTGGGGGACATGAAGCCGTCACTTAGTTTGTAATAATTTTCGAGGTTATATCTCGGCTTGGTGATGAGCAAGAGGTAGCCACTGTCATTGCATCTGCCTTGGATCATAATATCAAAGTGGAGGGATGAGGGAGCGGGAGAAGGTCCGTTGTAGTTGTTGAACTTGTCGTCAGGCAGTTCGCTGGAGTCGTAGATGCCGAGTTTGGCGCGTGCGTCCGCCGTGGTGGTGCCGTCGGGGAAGATAATCAGGTATTTACGATCGCTGTAATCGAGCACGAGGAAGCGAGCCTCGGCGCGGTCGGTGGAGGTGGTGAGGTAGCTGATGTCGCTCCGCGAGGGGATGTAGGTGCCGGAGGTGGAGTTGCGGTTGAGGAGCACCTGCTTGTCGGCGGCGAGGGAGAAGACGCTGAGGAGCGAGATGGAGCCTTCGATGGTGTCGAGCAGGTGGCCGTCGGGGCGTATCTCGGCGCGGGCGTGGATGAGGGCTTTGCGGCCGAGGTCGACGGAGAGCGTGGCCTGGTGCTGGAAGGTGAATTTATCGATAGGGCCGGAGCTGTTGCCATGGCGGCCCACCTTCGTGCTATGGATGTCCAGCATTACTGGGGTTTGCCCATAGACGCGCACAGAGAGCGTGGTGTTGGACGGCAGCGGGGGGAGTGGGATTTGGACGGCGAGGGAGCGGCCGGCTCTGATGGGGGTGCCGACAGAGAGTCCTCTCAGCGAGAGCCGCACGCTGCGCTGCGCATAGGAGGGCGAGGCGGCGGCGGGGGCGGTGATGGAGGGCTCGAAAGAGGAGGGGTCGATGCTGAAGGCGGCGCTGCCGTTGAGGCAGGCGCTGGCGGATTCGACGACGACGGAGTCGACGGAGATGGGAGTATTGTACATGGGGTTCTCGATTTCCACCTGCAGAGCGGCGGCGAGGTGGCGGAAGGTGAGGCTGGAGGCGTCGTGGGCGGCCACGGCGACCATGGGCGAGGCGAGCTTTTGCTGTCCGCCGTGAGCATCGTATTGGTACTCGCGTGGGTAGGAGAAGCGGAAGGCGGAGCCGTCGGCCAAGTGGTGCTCCCACCAGAAGTCGGTGTCGGCATAGGCGATGTTGGGGTCGGGCTGGGGGCAGAGTGCGGCGGGCGAGAAGGCGAAGTGGTGCTCGCCGCTGCGCGGGGCGGTGACGCCGGCCAGCCTAGCGGCGGAGCCGCTGACGCTGACGGTGCGCTCGGCGCCGTTGATGCTGACGATGTCGCCGCCGAGCCACGAGGTGTTGATGCCGCTGACGGCGGGCTTGGCGCCCGGGGCGGCGGCGCCCTCGATGTGGAGCACGAGGCCGTCGGCGAGGTCGGCGGGCAGGTCGGGCTGGCAGGCGCCGAAGGCGAGGCCGGCGGCCAGCAGGGCTATGATGCGGGGGTATTTCATGCTGTCGGTGTGTGTGTGGTTTGGGACTAGAAGAGGTAGCCCTCATCGGTGCGGGGCTCGCCGGTGGAGGTGCCGTCGGCGGGGGCGCCAAGGAAGAACTCGGCAAGGATGTTGCGTTGGGCATCGCCGCCCGAGAGGGCAAATCCGCGCTCGGCGGCGAAGGTGACCACAGTCAGGCATGGGGGCGCATAGGAGCGCGGCTCACCGAGGGCGCGCGCAGGTCTTGCGGTGTGGATTTTGCTCATTTTGAGTGTGTTGTATGTGTTTGTACTTGTAGGATTACAGGTGCAAAGATACAAAAAAATCCGAATGCGCAAAAAAAATGTCGCGGTGTGCGAAAAAAAAGTTCGCGCGGTCGGCGCTACAGGCCGACGAAGGCGTCGAGGTTGATGTTGATGCCGCCGTAGATGGCGCGGGCGGAGTAGACGAACTGCAGGTCGGTGTACTTCACGGGGCGGATGTTGATGCCGAGGCCGTAGTTGAAGTAGTGGTTGCGCGCGATGACGGTGTAGTCGTGGTAGACGGTGCTGCTGTTTTCGTCGGTGTCGATGTTGACGGTCGAGGCGTCGGTGTCGCCGTAGTTGGTCTGGCAGTAGCCGAGGACGGGGATCAGCCGCAGCCACGGCAGGATGGGGATTTGGTAGCCGAGGTTGATGACGTAGGACGACGAGTCGCGGTAGATTTTGGGCGAGACGTGGTTGTCGTACTTGTGCTCGGGCGTTACGCGGAGGAAGTCGACCTGGAAGCCATAGACCTGGATGCTGGCGCCGAGGCCGAACCTGGCGTAGTCGGTGCCGGAGGCCGACTGGCCGCCCTGGAAGCCGATGCTGAAGCGGCGCTGGTTGGTGGAGAAGTCGAGCCACTGGGCGTGGGCGCCGAGGGTGCCGAGGGCGAGCAGGGCGGCGAGGAGGAGGGTGCGTTTCATTGCTGGGGATTTAGGGTGATTACAAGGTATTCGGACTGTGTGCCGATGCGGTATTTGGGGCCCCAGATGCCGAGGCCGGAGGTGACGCAGACGGTGGTGGGGCCTTTGCGCAGGGTGCCCCACGAGCATTCGTAGAGGGCGTCGGTGATCCACGAGGCGGGCCATACCTGTCCGCGGTGGGTGTGGCCGCTCAGCTGCAGGCCGATGCCGGCGGCGGCGGCCTCCTCGAGGTGGTAGGGTTGGTGGTCGAGGAGGATTAGGAATTGGGAATTAGGAATTAGGAATTTGTTTTTCAGGGCGTCGATGGGGAGGCGTCGGGGGTTGGAGCGGTCGTCGCGGCCGAGGATGGCCAGCGGGCCGAGCGAGGCGGCGCTGTCGCGCAGGAGGGTGATGCCGGCGTCGGCGAAGAAGCGCTCCACGTCGGCGGGGCGGTCGAAGTAGCCGGCATAGTACTCGTGATTGCCCAGGCAGGCGTAGACCGGGGCCTCGAGGAGTCGCAGTTCGGCGGCCATGCCGTCGTCCAGCAGTGGCCGCAGCGAGCGGTCGATGATGTCGCCGGCGATGAGCACGGCGTCGGGCTGCTCGGCATTGATGAGGTCCACCCATCGCGCCAGGTCGGGGCGGCGGTTGTGGTAGCCCAGGTGGAGGTCGCTCACGGCCACCAGCTTCATCGGCCGCTCCACGGGGGCCTCCAGCGTCACGGGGACGGCGCGCTTGCGCTCGTAGTGGATGCGTCCGTAGACGAGCACCGCGGCCACCACGCCCAGCACCGCCGCGCAGGCCGCCCAGTTGGAGCGCAGCCAGCCGGCCGGCAGCAGGTGGAGGAGCCGCAGCAGGTCGGCCACCAGGAAGGCCAGCAGCAGATAGAGCAGCACAATGAGCGAGCGGGTGCCTACATTGTATATGGCCGCCGCCAGCCCCATCGGCAGGCGGTCCATGGCGGGTGCCAGGGCGACGAAGGCCATGCCGAAGCCCGCCAGCATCAGCGCCACCACCAGCCAGCGCGCCCAGGCGGGCAGCGGCGGCAGCAGCCAGAGGTGCCAGCCCACATAGGCCAGCAGCAGCACCAAAACCAGAATGACAAGGGCAAAGCGCATATAGGGCAGGAGGGATTATTTGTAGACTACCTCGAGGTTTTCGTCCTGCGTGCGTGCGCGGAGCCACTGGGCGATGCGGTGGCGGTCGGGCGAGGAGCCCTGCTTGATGTCGACCAGGGCCGTCAGTTGGCCGCCGAGGCGGCCCACGGCGATGCGCTCCACCGAGGGGAAGAGCGGCGTGGCCTCGGCGCTGACGCGCACAGAGAGGGTGTCGAGGGCGGTGTAGCCGTCGAGGCGGTGCTGCAGGTCGGCGATTTGGGCGTTGAGCAGTGCGTTGGTGTGCTCGGCGGTGGAGAGGTGCGACGAGAGGGCGTAAAGGTCGCCCGCGGCGTCGGACTGGATGACCAGCAGGTGGTAGCCGCCGAGGCCGTAGAAGTGCATCCGCGAGCGCGCCTCGGCAATCTCCTCGTCGGTGATTTCCTTGCCCACGGCCACCACGCGCAGCGTGTCGCCCACGGTCTGCTGCGAGAGGATCTGCGTGCCGCTGCGGTCGAGCTCGGTGCGCACAAAACTGTGCATATTGCGCTGGAAGACATTTTTCTGCACAATCGACACCGTCATGATGGCGGCGGGGATGAGGGTGAGGAAGACGATGGTGTAGATCACGCGGCGGCCGCGGCGGTTGGTATCAGGGTTGATCGACTGCACTGGGTGGAACCGCAACAGCTTGGAACCCAGGAAGGTGGCCGTGGCGATGAAGACGGTGTTGATAAAGAAGAGGTAGAAGGCACCGAAGAAGTAGCTCCACTGGGCCGTGGCCAGGCCGTAGCCTGCCGTGCAGAGGGGAGGCATGAGGGCCGTGGCGATGGCCACCCCGGGGATGACCTGACCCTTGCTCTTGCAGGTCAGCGCCAGCACGCCCGCCGCGCCGCCGCAGAAGGCGATGAGCACGTCGTACAGGCTCGGCGACGTGCGTGCCAGCAGCTCGCTCTGCGCCTCGCTCAGGGGCGAGATGAAGAAATAGACCGTGGCCGTTACCACCGAGATGAGGGTCGCCACGCCGTAGTTCTTCAGCGACTGCTTCAGCAGCTCGAAGTCGCTGATGCCCACCGCCAGACCCATACCGATAATGGGTCCCATCAGGGGCGACACCAGCATGGCGCCGATGATGACCGCCGTCGAGTTGACATTGAGGCCCAGCGAGGCGATAAGGATGGCGAAAATGAGAATCCACAGGTTGGTGCCGCGGAACACAATGCTGCCGCGCACCTGCTCGATTACCTCCTGTTCGTCCTCCTTGTCGTGCAAGAGATTGAAATAGTGGCTGATATATTTAATCGACTCGCGTAGGTTTATACTCATAGGCTACTCCTTTTTACCCCTCCCTAACGCACTTTCGCCTTTTTTATTGTGTCCCCCACAAAAGGAGCGCCGCCGTAGACTCAACTATCAAGTGCAACACTGTTATGCAAAGATAGTAAGAATTTTTGTTTTGGAGAGGAAAAGTTCAAAAGTTTTCTTGGACGGAGGTT
>CACWPQ010000007.1 GCA_902762805.1 uncultured Bacteroidota bacterium
GCCACCCCTCCCCCACCCCCGCGACGCGCTTTTCTCGCCCCGCCGGACAATAAAAACCTCGCCGCCGCGTTATACCCCCAAACTACAACTCCTGCACATGAAAGCCAAAATCCTCTGGGTCGACGACGAGATCGACCTCCTCAAACCGCACATCCTCTTCCTCGAAGAGCGCGACTACAGCGTAACGCCCCTCTGCGCCGGCGCCGACGCACTCGATGAGCTCGAGGGCGAACTCCCCGACCTCGTCCTGCTCGACGAGCAGATGCCCGGCCTCTCCGGCCTCGACACCCTCCGCCAAATCAAACTCCGATGGCCCTCGCTCCCCGTCGTGATGGTCACCAAAAGCGAAGAAGAACACGTCATGGAAGACGCCCTCGGCGGCAAAATCAGCGACTACCTCGTCAAGCCCGTCAGCCCCAGCCAGCTCCTGCTCACCGTCAAACGCCTCACCGAAGGGCGACAGCTGCGGCAGGAACACTCCGCCGTCGACTACCAGCGCCAGTTCCGCGAACTCTCCATGCAGCTCGACTCCGGCCTCGACGCCGACGGGTGGTGCGACATGCAGCGCCAGCTCGTCCGATGGGACCTCGAACTCGCCGGCCTCGACGACAGCGGCGTTCACGAAATATTCCTCACTCAACGGCGCGACGCCAACCGCCTCTTCTGCCGCCATGTCGAAGAGCACTACCGCCACTGGCTCAACGGCTCCGAAGAAAAACCCCTCATGAGCCACACCCTCCTCCGCGAACGCCTCTTCCCTCTCCTCAAGGACGGCCGCCCCGTCTTCCTCATCGTCATCGACAACTTCCGCTACGACCAGTGGCGCGCCGTACAGCCCATGGTCGAGCCCTACCTCCGCGTCGAACGCGACGAACTCTACTACGCCCTCCTGCCCACCACCACACAGTTCGCCCGCAACGCCATGTTCGCAGGCCTCCTGCCCAGCGAAATCGAACGCAAATACCCCCAATACTGGGTCAACGAGGACGAAGAAGGCCACAAAAACCAGTTCGAAAGCGAACTCCTCGGCGAAAACCTCCGCCGCCACGGCATCAATATCAAGCACTCCTACAGCAAAGTCCTCAACGCGCAATTCGGCATGAAGCTCGTCGACCGCCTCCCCGAACTGATGCACAACGGACTCAACGTGGTGGTATACAACTTCATCGACATGCTCTCCCACGCCCGCACCGACAGCAATATCGTGCGCGAACTGGCCGCCGACGAGCGCGGCTACCGCTCCGTCACCCAGTCGTGGATGGAACACTCACCTCTGCTCGCCCTCCTCAAAGCCCTCTCCGAGCGCGACGTCACCGTCCTCCTCACCACCGACCACGGCTCCGTCCGCGTCGAACGCCCCGTCCGCGTCAAAGGCGACCGCGACATCAGCGTCAACCTCCGCTACAAGCAGGGCCGCCTCCTCGACTACAACCCACGCGACGTCTACGAAGAAAAAGACCCCGCCGCCATCTTCCTCCCCAAACGACACGTCACCGGCGGCTACATCTTCTGCCGCGAAAACGACTTCTTCGCCTACCCCAACAACTACAACCAGTACGTCCAGTACTACACCGACACCTTCCAGCACGGCGGCCTCTCCATGGAAGAAGTCCTCGTCCCCGTCGCCCTCCTCCGCCCCAAACCCTAAATACCCTCCTTACCTCCTTTACCTCCTCTACCTCCTTACTCCCCAAAAAACTCCTTACCTCCTTACTCCTTACCTCCTTACTCCTCAAAAAAAATGGACATCCAAATCAAAGGCGCCCGCGCCAACAACCTCAAGAACATCGACGTCAGCCTTCCGCAGGGCAAGCTGACGGTGGTCACCGGCCTCAGCGGCAGCGGCAAGTCCAGCCTCGTCTTCGACACCCTCTTCGCCGAGGGCCAGCGCCGCTACGTCGAAAGCCTCTCCAGCTACGCGCGCCAGTTCCTCGGCCGCATGGTGAAGCCCGACGTCGACTACATCCACGGCCTTGCCCCCGCCGTCGCTATCAGCCAGCGCTCCGGCTCGGCCAATCCCCGCTCCACCGTCGGCACACAGACCGAGATATATGAATACATGAAACTCCTCTTCGCCCGCATCGGTCGCACCTATTCGCCCGTGAGCGGCGTGGAGGTCAAGCGCCACTCGGTGAGCGACGTCGTCGACCACATCCTCGCCCTGCCCGACGGCTCGCGCGTGATGATCCTCGCACCCCTCGAAGCCACACCCCAGCGCCCCATGCGCCAACAACTCGAGATGCTGCAGCAGGAAGGCTACCAGCGCGCCTGCATCAAAGGCACCGTCGTCCGCATCGAAGACTGGCTCGCCACCTCCGACCTCCAACCTCCGACCTCCGACCTAGACACATGCCTCCTCGTCGACCGCATCGAACTCCGCCACGACGACGACACCCAACCCGCCCGCCTCGGCGAGAGCATCCAGAGCGCCTTCTTCGAAGGTCGCGGCACCTGCATCGTCCAACCCCTCGACGGCCAGCCCGCCACCTTCTCCAACCGATTTGAAGCCGACGGCATCACCTTCGAGAAACCCAACCCCAACTTCTTCTCCTTCAACAACCCCTATGGCGCCTGCCCCACCTGCCAGGGCTACGGCAGCATCGTCGGCATCGACGAGCGCCTCGTCGTCCCCAACCCCGCCAAAAGCATCTACGACGACGCCGTCGTCTGCTGGAAAGGCGAGAAGATGCAGGACGCCAAGCGCGAGTTCATACGCCACGCCGCCGACATCTCCTTCCCCATCCACACCCCCTATATGGACCTCACCGACGCCCAGCGCGACCTGCTTTGGCACGGCGACGGCACCTGGGAGGGCATCGACGGCTTCTTCCGCTGGGTCGAAAGCCAAGCCTACAAGATACAGTACCGCGTCATGCTCAGCCGCTACCGCGGCAAGACCATGTGTCCCGACTGCCGCGGACGGCGCCTGCGCAAGGACGCCGACTATGTCAAGGTGGCCGGACGCAGCATCAGCGAACTCACCGAGACACCAGTCGAGGAACTCCTCCAGTGGTTCAACGATATCGACAGCCACCTCTCCCCTGCCGAACAGGCTGCCAGCACCCGCCTGCTGACCGAGATACGCAACCGCTTGGGCTACCTCGTCGACGTCGGCCTCGGCTACCTCACCCTCGGCCGCGAAAGCCGCACCCTCAGCGGTGGCGAAGGGCAGCGCATTGCGCTCTCCGCCTCGCTCGGCTCCTCGCTCGTGGGCTCGATGTATATCCTCGACGAGCCCTCCATCGGTCTCCACCCCCGCGACACCGACCGCCTCATCAGCGTCCTGCGCCGCCTGCGCGACCTGGGCAACACCGTGGTGGTCGTCGAGCACGACGAAGAGATTATCCGCTCGGCCGACTACCTGGTCGACATCGGCCCCGGGGCCGGCAGCCTCGGCGGCGAATTAACGTTTGCAGGAACCATTCCTGATCCCTCATCCCTCACTCCCAATACCTCACTCACCCTCGACTACCTCAGCGGCCGACGCTCCATAGGCATCCCCGACGCGCGCCGCCGCTGGCGCGACCGCATCAGCGTCAAAGGCGCCTACGCCAACAACCTCAAGCGCATCGACGTGGACTTCCCGCTGGGCGTATTCACCGTGGTGACCGGTGTCAGCGGCTCGGGCAAGAGCTCGCTGGTCAAAGGGGTGCTCTACGACGCCCTGCGCCACCGCATGGACGGCGCCGCCGACTACGTGGGCCACTGTATGGCCCTCGAGGGCGACATGCGCATGATCTCCAGCGTCGAGATGGTCGACCAAAACCCCATCGGACGCTCCTCCCGCTCCAATCCCGCCACCTACATGAAGGTCTTCGACGAGGTGCGCGCCCTCTTCGCCAAGCAGCCGCTGGCCAAGAGCCGCGGCTACAAGAGCGGCTTCTTCTCCTTCAACGTCGAAGGCGGCCGCTGCGAGACCTGCCAGGGCGAAGGCGAGGTGACGGTGAGCATGCAGTTTATGAGCGACGTGCACCTCGTCTGCGACGAGTGCCACGGATCGCGCTACAAGGACGAAGCCCTCGAAGTGCTGTACAAGGGAGTGAATATCAGCCAAGTGCTCGACATGACGGTCGACGAGGCGGTAGCCTTCTTCGATGCCGACGAGACCCGCAGCATCCACAGCCGCCTCACACCCCTGCAGGACGTGGGCCTGGGTTACCTGAAGCTAGGCCAGTCGTCGAGCTCGCTCTCCGGCGGCGAGGCGCAACGCATCAAGCTGGCCTCCTTCCTCGTCAAGGGCGAGGCCGAACACCCCGTGCTCTTCATCTTCGACGAGCCCTCCACCGGCCTCCACTTCCACGACATAGAGAAGCTGCTGGCAGCCTTCGACCGCCTCATCGAGAGCGGCCACACCGTGCTGGTCATCGAACACCACCCCGACATCATACGCCGCGCCGACTGGGTGGTGGACCTCGGCCCCGAGGGCGGCCGCGAGGGCGGCAACGTGGTCTTCGCCGGCACCCCAGAGCAACTCGCCCATTGCAAAGAATCATACACCGCCAAATACATCAAGTTATGAAACAGTACATCAAAGAGATAGAACGCTGGTCGCGCCTGTGCCTCTGGGGCTCGGTGGCGCTGGTCATCGCCACCGCCCTGTTCGTATGGCTCAGCCCGTGGCAAATCACCCAGAACGCCACCGTGGGCCGCTGGATGCTCATCAGCGGGTCGGTGCTGGCTGTGCTGGCCGTCAGCATGGCGCTACTCACCATCCGCAAGCGCACCCCCCAACTGCGCCAAGCCGAGGGACTACAAACCAAACTCGCGGGCTACGCACAGCACATCCGCACCCTCTACCTCTCGCTGACCAGCGTGGTGGTGGTGCTCTGTCTGCTGACTGTGCTCTGCGGACAAAGCGTGCTGCTGATGCTCACCATGGTGACCACCATGATGCTCTTCCCGGCCTACCCCAACATGTACAAGGTGAAGGTGGACCTCGGCCTGACCGACGAAGAGATGCGCGAGCTCTACGGCGAGAAATACATCAGCGATGCCCAGCAATGACACCATAGCGGCCATCGCCACCC
The DNA here is from genome assembly GCA_902762805.1 of uncultured Bacteroidota bacterium. Lineage (GTDB taxonomy): Bacteria > Bacteroidota > Bacteroidia > Bacteroidales > P3 > Colimorpha. Next base: position 5,028 of record CACWPQ010000007.1, read on the forward strand.
CGGCCGGGGTGGGCGGCGTGGCCATGGTGCGCATGAGCGGTGCCGATGCGCTGACCATCGCGCTGAAGCACCTATCGGTCGGCTCATTGCAACCACACCGGGCCATCCACTGCCGCTTCGCCGACCTCGACGACGGCATTGCGACCTACTACCCCCGCGGCTACACCGGCGATCCCACGGTCGAATTCACCTGCCACGGCTCGCTATACGTGCAACAGGCGCTGCTGCAGGCGCTGCTCGACAGCGGCGCACGCCTGGCCGAGCCAGGCGAGTTCACACGGCGCGCCTTCCTCAACGGACGCCTCAACCTCTCGCAGGCCGAAGCCGTGGCCGACCTCATCGACGCCGTCACCCCGGCACAGCACCGCCTGGCCGTCAGCCAGTTGCGCGGCGGCTACGCCCGGCAGCTGGCCGAATTGCGGGCACGGCTGGTGGAGCTCACGGCACTGCTTGAGCTGGAGCTGGACTTCTCGCAGGAGGATGTGGAATTCGCCGACCGAAGCGAACTCAACGCATTGGTGCACAGCCTACAGCACACTGTCGGCAGCCTGACGGCCAGTTTCAAGACCGGCCAAGCACTGAAGCGCGGCATAGCGGTGGCCATCGTGGGGCGCCCCAACGCTGGCAAGTCGTCGCTGCTCAACGCACTGCTACAGGACGAGCGCGCCATCGTCTCCGACATCCCCGGCACCACACGCGACACCATCGAGGAACTGCTCACCCTCGACGGCCTCACCTTCCGCTTTATCGACACCGCCGGCCTGCGCGAAAGCGCCGACCCCATCGAAGCCCTGGGCCTGGAGCGCTCCATCAAGGCCGCCCAGCAGGCACACATCATCCTCTTTGTGCGCAACATTGCCGACCCGTTTGACAATCAAGCCACCGACGACATCGCCTCAATCACAGCACGTTGCGACATGAGCGAGAAGCACCTGCTGGTAGTCCACAACAAGTGCGACCTGCCGCATCAGGGCACTCCGCAGGGGCTCATCGTCTCGGCCAAAGAGCACCTGGGCATAGAGGAGATGAAGAAGACCCTGGCGCAGGTGGCAAAAGAATATGCCGGGCAGAACAGCGGCATACTGCTCGCCAATGCACGCCACTACGACGCCCTGCTGAGGGTGGCGGACTCGCTGCGGCATGTGGCCGAGGGTTTGGAGGGCGGCATGCCGACCGACCTGGTGGCTGTCGACCTGCGCGACGCCCTCTACCACCTCGGCACCATCACCGGCGAGGTGACCGGCGACGAAGTCCTCTCGACCATCTTCGGGCGCTTCTGCATCGGAAAATAGGAAAACAGACGCAAAACACTCGAAGCCAGCCTGTTAGCAGGCTGGCTTTTTTTGTGCAAAAATTTGAAAAAAAGTGGAAAAAGAGGCCAAAATCGCCCGATTACAACTGGCTGATAAATAGCACATTGTAGGCATCCTCTTCTTCTCCCCTTCTTACCCTCTTTTTACATGGTAGGGAGATGAGGGGAGATGGGGGGGAAAATGGGGGGGTGGAATACAATAATTCGCGTGCGCTCGCGTTACTGTACATATCAGTTAAAAACCGACAACGATGAGACGACACATACTGCTGATGCTGGCGGCGCTGCTGCTGCCGCTGGCGGCGCTGGGGGCCAAAGAGGGCTACAAAATCACCTTCCAGGCCAACGGCAACCAGGACACGATGATGCTGCTCTGCTACTACCGCGCCAACGCACGCTACATCACCGACACGGCCTACAATAACGGCAAAGGGCGCTTCGTATTCGAGGACAAGAAGAAGGTGCTCAAGCCGGGCCTGTACTACATCTCCAACAACCGCGGCAAGCAGCTGGACCTGGTGATCTACAACAACGAGACGCGCTTCACGCTGACGGTGGACAACCAGAATTGGGGTCGCACGGCCGAGGCCAAGGGCTCGAAGGAGAACGATCTGTTCTACAGCTTCAACCACATGAGCGACGTCCTCTACCAAGAGATGGAGGAGGCGCAGGCGGAGCTGGACTCGGCGACCTTCTACGGCGAATACGTGCCGGCCAAGACCAAGCAAATCGACAGCATGCGCATGGCCTTCATCGGGCAGCACCCGAAGGCGATGATTTCGCGCATGATGCTGGCCACCAAGGATGTAGCAATCCCCACCCACCACGCCGACGGAACGAAAATGGACATGCGTGAGCGGCACGAGTGGCTGCTGTCGCACTATTTCGACAATGTGCCGCTCGACGACGACTTCATTGTCCGCACGCCGCAATCGGTGTTCTACGACCGCGTGATGGAATATGTGGACGTGTACATGAACAAGATGCCGCCCTCGATGATATGCCCGCGGCTGGACACGCTGATCGACCGCGCCGAGCCGGCGCCGGAGGTCTTCCGCTGGCTGGTGCACACGATGACCGAGAAGTTCCTGCAAAGCAAAATCATGGTCTACGACGAGGTGTATGTGCACCTTGTGAAACGCTACTACGAGACGGGGAAGGCCTTCTGGATGTCGCCCTCGGGTATCGACAAGGAGGTGGAGCGTGCCACGAAATGGGAGCGGCTGCTGGTGGGCAAAGTGTCGCCGGAGCTGATCCTCTTCGACACCCTGCGCCGCGCCCACTCGCTGCACCACATGCCGGGGCAATACACGCTGCTGCTCTTCTGGAGCCCCACCTGCGGCCACTGCCGCGACATCATCCCGGCGGTGTACAAGGTCTATGAACAATACGCCGACACGCTGCAGATGAGCGCTTTCAGCATCCTCAGCGAGCCCGACGAGCACACCACCGGCAAGTGGAAGAAATTCCTCACCGAGCACGGCATCGACCACCCGCGGTGGGTGAACCTGGGCGGCGGCGAGGCCAATGTGGACTGGCGCGAGGTGTACGACGTGCAGACCACGCCGCAGATCTACCTCATCGAGAACAAGGGCAACACCATCATCGCCAAAAAACTCGGCGCCGAGATACTGGAGATGCTGTGCAAGGACCTGATGAATAAAAAGTAAACACAACAACAATATGAAACGAACCGTATTCATTGCCGCTGCCGCCCTGGTGTTGGCCGCAGGCTGCAAAGACAAAAAACAGACCGAAATGGACAACCCGTTCTTCTCCGCGTGGGGAACGCCGTATGAAATTCCCGACTTTGGACGCATCAAGACCGACCACTACCTGCCCGCCTTCGAAGAAGGCATGAAGCGGCAGAAGGCCGAAATCGACGCCATAGTGAACAACCCCGAGGCGCCGACCTTCGAGAACACCGTGCTGGCCTACGAATACAGCGGCCGGCTGCTGCAAGAGGTCAGCGCCGTGTTCTTCAACCTCTCCTCGAGCAACACGAGCGACGAGATGGACGCCATCGAGGAGGCCGTCACCCCCCTACTCTCGGCCCACGGCGACGACATAGCGCTGAATGCCAAACTCTTCGCACGCATCAAGGCCGTCTATGACCAGCGTGAGAGCCTCGGCCTGAACGGCGAGCAGATGCGGCTGCTGGAGGAGCAGTACAAGGGCTTCGTGCGCAGCGGCGCCAACGTGCCGGCCGACAAGCAGGCCCGCTTCCGCGAGCTGAACGAGCAGATTGCCTCGCTCACCATGCGCTTTGCACAGAACGTGCTCAAGGCCACCAACGCCTACAGCAAGAAGCTGGCCGACGGCAGCGAGGTGACGCTGCAGATGCCGTCGTGGGAGCCCTTCATGCAGACCTGCCCCGACCGCAAGCTGCGCGAGGAGCTGTGGCGCGCCTACACAGACCGCTGCAAGGATGGCGAGTACGACAACACCAAGATTATCGACACGCTGGTCAACCTGCGCCTCGAGCGTGCCAACATCCTGGGCTTCGAGACCCACGCCGACTACGTGCTCGACAACACCCTGGCCAAGACACCCGACAACGTGTACCGCTGCCTGATGGACATCTGGACACCGGCGCTGAAGGTGGCCAAGCAGGAGCGCGACCAATACCAGGCCATGCTCGAGAAGGACGAGCCGGGCGCCAAGCTGCAGCCGTGGGATTGGCGCTACTATGCCGAGAAGCTGCGCACCGAGAAATACTCGCTCGACGATGCCGTCGTGCGCCCCTACTTCGCCCTCGACAGCGTGCTGCAGGGTGCCTTCGGGGTGGCGGGCAAGCTCTATGGCCTCACCTTCGCCGAGCGCACCGACCTGCCGCTCTACGACCCGGAGGCCCGCAGCTTCGAGGTGAAGGACGGCGGGCAGACCATCGGCATCCTCTACATGGACTTCCACCCGCGCGCCTCGAAACGCAGCGGTGCCTGGATGACTGAGTTCCGCGGCCAGCAACGCAGATATAATTTTGAATTGAGAAATTCGAAATTCGAAATTCAGAATTCGGAATTGGAGGAGGTGATACCGATTATCTCGGTGGTGTGCAACTTCACCAAGCCCACGGCCGACAAGCCCTCGCTGCTGAACTTCGACGAGAGCGAGACGCTCTTCCACGAGTTCGGCCACGCGCTGCACGGCCTGCTGAGCAAGTGCACCTACCCCTCGCTGGCTGGCACCAATGTGCCGCGCGACTTTGTGGAGCTGCCGTCGCAGGTGATGGAGAACTGGTGCCGCCACCCGCAGGTGATGAAGCAGTACGCCCACCACTACCAGACCGGCGAGGCCATCCCCGACGAGCTGATCAAGAAGATCGAGGCCGCCGCCTCCTACGGACAGGGCTTCGCCACAACCGAGCTGCTGGCCGCCTCGCTGCTCGACATGGACTACTACACGCTGAAGCAGAAGCGCACCATCGACCCGCTGCAGTTCGAGCAGCAGGTGATGGACCGCATCGGCCTGATACCTGAAATCATCAGCCGCTACCGCTCGCCCTACTTCCAGCACGTGTTCACCACGGGCTACGACGCGGGCTACTACAGCTACACCTGGACGGCCATCCTCGACGCCGACGCCTTCGAGGCCTTCGCCGAGAGCGGCGACCTGTTCAACCCCGAACTGGCCCGCAAGTTCCGCCACCTGCTGGAGAGCGGCAACACGGTGGAGCCGATGGAGCTCTACCGCCAGTTCCGCGGCAAGGAACCCAGCGCCAAGGCGTTATTGAAACGCAAAGGGATGTTGTAACATTGAATTCCGAAACCAACCCAACCATCATGGCAGAATACAAACAACTCACTCGCAGCCTCACCGACCGCAAGATAGCAGGCGTTTGCGGAGGTTTAGCCCGCTACCTCAACATCGACCCCACCGTGGTTCGCATCCTGTTCCTGATTGCCCTCTTCTTTGGCACTTTTGGCTTCTGGGCCTACCTCATAGTCTGGCTTGCCGCCCCTGAAGACAATCGGGTAGAGAAATAAAAAAACTCCCTGCCGAATGGGGCAGGGAGTTTTTTTGTTGTTGTCGAGCAACATCAAATCTGCTGCATCACCTGCTGGGCGAGTTCGTTGGCACGGGCTTCGGTGGCGGCTTCGGAGTAGATGCGGATGATGGGTTCGGTGTTGCTCTTGCGGAGGTGGACCCATCCGTCGGGGAAGTCGATTTTGACGCCGTCGATGGTGGAGACTTCGCAGGCAGGGATGCCTGCGTACCAGTTGGCGACCTTGGCCAGGAGGGCGTCGACGTCCATGTCGGGCGTGAGTTCCTTGCGGTTCTTGGAGATGATGTATTCGGGATAGGTGCGGCGGAGGTCGCTGACCTTCATGCCTTTCTTGGCGAGGAGGGTGAGGAAGAGGGCCACGCCGACGAGGGCGTCGCGGCCGTAGTGGAGGGCGGGATAGATGACGCCGCCGTTGCCTTCGCCACCGATGACGGCGTGGGTCTGGCGCATGAGGGTGGTGACGTTGACCTCGCCGACGGCGGCGGCGGCATAGGAGCAGCCGGGGTAGCGTGAGGTGACGTCGCGCAGGGCGCGGCTGGAGGAGAGGTTGGAGACGGTGTTGCCGGGGGTGTGCTGCAGGACGTAGTCGGCCACGGAGACGAGGGTGTATTCCTCGCCGAACATCTGGCCGTCTTCGCACACGAGGGCTAGGCGGTCGACGTCGGGGTCGACGACGATGCCGAGGTGGCAGCCGTTTTCGCGCACCACGCGCGATATGTCGGTGAGGTTCTGCGGGATGGGCTCGGGGTTGTGGGCGAAGTGGCCGGTGGGGTCGCAGTTGAGCTCGACGACGTCGCTGACGCCCATGGCGCGGAGCAGGCGGGGGATGGCGATGCCGCCGGTGGAGTTGACGGCGTCGACAGCCACTTTGAAGCCAGCCTTGCGGACGGCGTCGACGTCGACGAGGTCGAGGGCGAGGACGCGCTGGATGTGGCGGTCGATCTCGTCGTCGAGGAGGGTGACCTGGCCCAGGTCGTCGACCTCGGCGAAGATGACCTCGTCGCTTTCGGCCAGGCGGAGCACCTCCTTGCCTTCGGCGTCGGAGATGAATTCGCCGCGGGCGTTGAGGAGCTTGAGGGCGTTCCAGTGCTTGGGGTTGTGGGAGGCGGTGATGATGATGCCGCCGTCGCAGTGGTGGTCGATGACGGTCATCTCGGTGGTGGGGGTGGTGGAGAGGCCGCTTTCGAGCACGTCGACGCCCATGCCCTGGAGGGTGGCGACGACGAGGCGGTCGACCATGGCGCCGGAGAGGCGCGCGTCGCGGCCCACGGCGAGGCGGAGCCTGCGTCCGGGGTTGGCGTTGCGGAGGAAGGTGGCGAACGCCGAAGTGAATTTGACTACGTCGAGGGGGCTGAGGCCCTCGCCCGGGCGGCCGCCGATGGTGCCGCGTATGCCGGAGATGCTTTTGATGAGACTCATGGTGTTGTTGATATGTTTATACGTTGATATGCTTATATGGGTGGGGTTCTCTAGGGGAATGGTAGGGGGACGGTAGGGGAATACTTCGGCCCTTTCGCATTATTACCCATGGATGGGAAAATAGGGTTACTTTTTTAGTTTGATTTTGTTTTCCAATGCTTTTATTGCGTTATAGGCGATGAGGCCGCCCGCGAGCTCGAGGCTGCGCTCGTCGACGATGAGGTTGGGGCGGTGAAGGTTGGAGAAGGGGGTGCCGGGTTCGTGGATGCCGATGCGGAAGTAGCAACCGGGAATTTTCTGCTGGTAGAAGGCGAAGTCTTCGGCCGTCATGCGGAGGTCGAGCCACTCAACGTTCTCTTCGCCAAGGAATTGGCAGGCGTTGTCGTGGACCTGCTGGGTGCAGTGGTCGTCGTTGACGACAGCGGGGTAGCCTTCGTCGACAAAGAGGTCGCACTCGGCGCCCATGGCTTCGGCCACGCCGGTGCTGATGCGGCGAATGAGCTCGTGGGTGCGGAGGCGCCACTCGGGGTCGAAGGAGCGGATGATGCCCTCCATCTTGACCTCCTCGGGGGTGATGTTGGTGCGGCCGCCGACGTCCGCTATCTTGCCGATAGTGAGAACGGTGGGCGACATGGGGGCGGCGTTGCGGGAGACGACCTGCTGGAGGGCGACGACGATGTGGGCGGCGACGAGGACGGGGTCCACATTGAGGTGGGGCGTGGCGCCGTGGCCTCCCCTACCCTTCACCGTCCAGTAGAGCTCGTCGGTCGAGGCCATGTATTTGCCCTTGCGCATGCCCACGCGACCGAAGTCCATCTCGGGCAGGCAGTGGAAAGAGTATATCTCATTGGGTAGCACGTCGTTGAAGAGGCCGTCGTCCATCATCATGCGGGCGCCGCCGGGGTACTTCTCCTCGGAGGGCTCGAAGATGAACATGATGTCGCCCTGCAGGTGTTCCTTGAGTTGCACCAGTATCTTGGCGGCGCCGAGGAGGGAGCAGGTGTGCATGTCGTGGCCGCAGGCGTGCATCACGCCGGGGTTCTCGCTGGCGAAGGGGAGGCCGGTGCACTCGGTGATGGGCAGGGCGTCGTAGTCGGCGCGGAGGGCGACGCAATAACCCCTTTCCTCCTTGACTCCCAACTCCTTGCCTCCTTCCAACATGGCCATGACGCCGGTGCGGCCGATACCGGTGCGGGGCTCGAGCCCCATCTCGCGCAGCCGCTCGGCCACGAACGCCATGGTGCCGAACTCCTCCTGGCTCAGCTCCGGATGCCGGTGCATCCACCGCCGCCAGGCTATCACTTCCTCCCGCTGCGCCGCAGCGAGCCCCTTGATTCTTGAGATTATATCTTGCATTTTTTTTCGCTTTTTCTAGATTTTCTAGAATTTCTAGACTATCTAGGCTTTCTAGATTTTCTAGCATTTCTAGATTTTCTAGATTATCCCTAACCTTCTTTTCAGTTCTTGGTTTTCTGCATTCAACCTTGTGTTTTCCTCCTCTAACAGCCGCAGGCGCCGGTCCACCTCCTCGCGGTAGCCGGTGCGGGCGGCATGCATGCGCTCTTTTATGCCGCCCTCCGTAACAAACCGCTGCTCCAATCCTACTAGATATGACGAAATCATCTTGTCGGTAATATGACACAATGTAAGCGCCATATTACAGAAATCCTCCTCGGGGAGCGACTCGGAAAGTTTCTGGTAGTCAGGCCAGTCGTTGTGCCTGCGGCAGTATTCGAGCAAACTGTCAAAGCGCGGGTGCTTGGAATCCCAAACACAGAGGCTGTGGATTTTCAGGTAGTCGAGGTAGTCCTGACGGAGCTCCTGCAGGCTGCCACGTGCTACATTGACAAGTTTTATCTCCATCTCCGAGCTGGTCTTCCCATCTTCGCACCCCTCTACGATATTCTGCTTGCAGCTGCGGGCGGCCTGTACCATCTGATCCACCGTGCGGTCACCATGCAATGGAAGAAACCGCCGGCAAAACACCTGCGTAAGCTGATAGAGGACATCGCTCTTACGGTAGAAAAAGAGTTCCTGCCACACAACAGCTTTCTTTAGTACCTTGCCTTTGGTATTGTATTCCATTTTTTTGTTTTTTTTCTAGATCTTCTAGATTTTCTAGATTTTCTAGAATTCTAGAATTTCTAGATTCTCTAGGTCTTCTAGGCTTTGCGGATTGCAATGTTGGCGGGTTGGCCGTCGATTATCTCTATCTCGGTGCCGCCGCTGACCTCGGACACGAGGGTGAGCTCGGTGCAGAGGGTTTCGCTGCAGATATAGTCGCGGTGGCGCTCCACGGCGGCATCCCACTCGCCGCTCTGCAACTCGACCACGATGCGGTCGGTTACCTCGAAGCCTTCCTTGCGGATGTTCTGGATGCGGTTGACGAGCTCGCGGGCGATGCCTTCGTCGACGAGCTCGGGGGTGAGCGTGATGTCGAGGGCGACGGTGAGCGAGCCTTCGTTGGCGACGACCCAGCCGGGGATGTCCTGCGTGGCGACTTCGACGTCGGAGAGCAGCACTTCGCACTCGGTGCCTTCGACACTGACCACGCAGCGACCGTCGGCCTCGAGGGCGTTGATCTGCTGCTGGTCGAAGGCGAGGATGGCGTTGCCGAGGGCTTTCATCACCTTGCCATAGCGGGGGCCGAGGGTCTTGAAGTTGGGCTTTATCTTCTTGACCAGCAGGTCGTTGTCGGCAGCGAGGAATTCGATGGCCTTGACGTTGAGCTCGGAGCAGATGAGGTGCTGGACGCGCTCGAGCTGGGCCTGCATGTTGGCGTCGCGGACGGGGACAACGATGCGCGAGAGGGGCTGGCGCACGCGGATGTTGCTCTTCTTGCGGAGGCCGAGGACCATGGAGCATACGCGTTGGGCGAGCTGCATGCGCTCTTCGAGGGCCTTGTCGATGCACTCTTCGTGCACATCGGGGAAGGGTGTGTGGTGGACGCTCTCCACGTTCCACTTTCCGCTTCCGGCGTTGAGGTCGAGGAACATACGCTCGGCGAAGAAGGGCGCGATGGGGGCCATGAGGCGGCTGAGGGTCTCGAGGCAGGTGTAGAGGGTCTGGTAGGCGGAGACCTTGTCGGCGGTCATCTCGCCCTTCCAGAAGCGGCGGCGGCAGAGGCGGACGTACCAGTTGGAGAGGTAGGCGTCGACGAAGGTGCCGATGGCGCGGCCGGCGCGGGTGGGCTCGTAGTCCTCGTAGGCGTCGCCGACGGTGCGGACGAGGGTGTTGAGCTCGGAGAGGATCCAGCGGTCGATTTCTGGGCGCTCGGCGACGGGGAGGTCGGGCTGGGAGTAGTCGAAGCCGTCGAGGTTGGCGTAGAGGGCGAAGAAGGAGTAGGTGTTGTAGAGGGTGCCGAAGAGTTTGCGGCGCACCTCGTCGACGCCCTCGACGTCGAACTTGAGGTTGTCCCAGGGCTGACTGTTGGTGATCATGTACCAGCGTGTGGCGTCGGGGCCGTACTTGTCGAGGGTCTCGAAGGGGTCGATGGCGTTGCCGAGGCGCTTGGACATCTTGTTGCCGGCCTTGTCGAGCACGAGGCCGTTGGAGACGACGTTGCGGAAGGCGACGCTGTCGAAGCACATGGTGGCGATGGCGTGGAGGGTGTAGAACCAGCCGCGGGTCTGGTCGACGCCCTCGGCGATGAAGTCGGCCGGGAACTGGTCGGGGCGCAGCTCCTCGCCCATGTAGTGGATTTGGGCGTAGGGCATGGCGCCGCTGTCGAACCAGACGTCAATCAGGTCGGGCTCGCGGCGCATGGGGCGTCCGCTGTCGGAGACGAGGACGACGCTGTCGATATAGGGGCGATGGAGGTCGAAGCTGTTGTAGTCGCCGGCATAGGGGTTCACCTGCATGAGGCCGGCGGCCACTGCCTTTTCGATTTCCTTGCGGAGCTCCTCGATGCTGCCGATGCACTTTTCCTCGCGGCCGTCGTCGGTGCGCCAGATGGGGAGCGGGGTGCCCCAGTAGCGGGAACGCGAGAGGTTCCAGTCGACGATGTTCTCCAGCCAGTTTCCGAAGCGGCCGCTGCCGGTGGCCTCGGGTTTCCAGTTGATGGTCTTGTTCAGCTCTATCATGCGCTCCTTGAGGGCGGTGGTGCGGATGAACCAGCTGTCGAGCGGATAGTAGAGCACGGGCTTGTCGGTGCGCCAGCAGTGGGGGTAGCTGTGGGTGTGCTTCTCGCTGCGGAAGAGTTTGCCCTCGGTCTTGAGCATGATGACGAGCTCGACGTCGAGGCTGAGGTCTTTGTCGGTCTTGGTGGCGTCGTAGGCGTTCTTGACGTACTTGCCGGCGTAGGGGGCGTAGAGGTCGAGGTTGACGTTGGCCTTCACCCATTCGGGGTCAAGGTCTTCGACGGGGGCGAAGCGGCCCTGGCGGTCGACCATGGGCATGCGGTGGCCGTCGCGGTCGAAGAGGAGCAGTTCGCCAATGCCGGCCTTGCGGGCCACGCGGGCGTCGTCGGCACCGAAGGTGGGTGCGATGTGGACGATGCCGGTGCCGTCTTCGGTGGTGACGTAGTCGCCGAGGATGATGCGGAAGGCGTCGTCGCCCGTGGGCTTGACCCAGGGGATGAGCTGTTCGTAGCGCAGCCCCTCGAGGGCGGTGCCTTTGCACTCGCCGACAACCTTGTATTCAGGGCTCTTGCCCTCGGGGAACATGCTGGCGACGAGAGCTTTGGCCATGATGATGCGGCAGGGGGTCTCGAGGTAGGGGTGGGTGGTCTGGATGAGGACGTAGTCGATATTGGGGCCGACGCAGAGGGCAGTGTTGGAGGGGAGTGTCCAGGGGGTGGTGGTCCAGGCGAGGGCGTAGGTGGGGAGTTGAGAATTGAAAATTGAAAATTGAAAATTATTTGCCGCGTCAGCCGGAATTTCAATTTTCAATTTTGAATTTTCAATTTTGAACATGGCCACGCAGGTGGTGTCCTTGACGTCGCGGTAGCAGCCGGGCATGTTCAGCTCGTGGCTGGAGAGGCCGGTGCCGGCGGCGGGGGAGTAGGGCTGGATGGTGTAGCCTTTGTAGAGGAGCCCCTTGTCGTAGAGCTTCTTGAGGAGGAACCAGAGGGTCTCGATGTACTCGTTGTCGAAGGTGATGTAGGGGTGGTCGAGGTCGACCCAGTAGCCCATCTGGCGGGTGAGCTCGTCCCAGCGATCCTTGTATTTGAGCACTTCGGTGCGGCAGGCCTGGTTGTACTGGTCGACGGAGATTTTGTGGCCGATGTCCTCTTTGGTGATGCCGAGGTTTTTTTCGACGCCGAGTTCGACGGGGAGGCCGTGGGTGTCCCAGCCGGCCTTGCGGTCGACGAGGAAGCCGCGCTGCGCCTTGTAGCGGCAGAAGACGTCCTTGATGGTGCGCGCCATGACGTGGTGGATGCCTGGCTGGCCGTTGGCCGAGGGGGGGCCGTCGTAGAAGACGAAGGCGGGATGCCCCTGGGCGAGCTGCTGGCCGCGCTCAAATGTCTGGTTTTCCTCCCAGTAGCGGCGGATGTCGGTGCCGATCTGGGTCAAATTAAGCTGCTTATATTCTTTGTAGGCCATATCTTTATTATAGTATTATTCTTATATACAATGGGTTGCACTCTTGCGGAGGCAACAAAAGAGGGTACAAATATACAACTTTTTTCGGAAACGGCGGCAAAGTTTTTTCGATGGGGGCGGCAGGGGGATGGTAGGGGAACGGTAGGGGTTCTCTAGGGGAATACATAGGCCATTTCCCATTATTACCCATCGATGGGTAATGATGGATACTTTTTTCTGGCAAGTGGCTTCATCTCCGCACGGCATGTGGATACAAAAAAGCAACTGCGGCGGCCCGAGGGGCCGCCGCAGCATGTTCATATCATTACAATCCAATGATTTAGAGGGTGTAGCCGACACCGACAAAGAACTGGTTGGCTTTGAGGGTGTAGCCGTCGGGGGCATCCTTCAGCTGGTTGAGCAGGCCGAGGTTGTAGCCAACTTCGACGCTGATGCTCTGGTAGCTGACTTTGCCACCGAAGGTAACACCAAGGTCGAAACGGTTTTTCTTGACAAGTTCATCAGTGTAGGCATCGCCGGCGAGGCCGATGTTGATGTTGGGGCCGGCGAAGACGCCGACACCAATCTCACCGAAGTTGATACCCCAGTTGAGGAGGATGGGGACGCGGATGTCGATAATGTCCTCGACATAGGAGAAATAGAGGCCAGGGGCGACACCAAGACCGGCACCCACTTCGGTGTTGTAGGAGAGACCGGCATAGAATCCACCCTCCGATTCGGTCTTGTTCAGGCTTCCAAATTCGGATTTGAGCGAATAGTTTTGATAACCAGCGTGGATGCTAATCTGTGCATTGGCTTTTCCGATGAAAAGCATGGCGGCCAAAACGACGGCCAAAGAAACGATCTTTTTCATTTTGTGTTGGGTTTGTGTTATTAATTTGTTTGAATTTGACAGTGCAAAAGTACGAACATTTTCCATACTGACAAAACTTTTTCCTAATTTTAACAAAATTCAGTGACGTATGGGCATAAAAAAAACCTCCGCGACACGCATGAAGCAGAGGCCAAAACAAAAGCGTATGAAAAAAATTCAAAAGATTGATTTACTTCTTTTTGAGGTATTCCTGGACGTCGTCGGAGGGGACGATTTCCTCTTTGAACATGTAGGCGCCGGTCTTCTCGGAGCGGACCATGCGGATCACCTTGGCAAAACTCTTGCCGGTGGAGGTTTTGAGGGTAGCAACAACTTTCTTTGCCATATTCTAATGTCTCCTATCGTTTTGTTACTTGATTTCTTTGTGGACGGTCATTTTCTTCAAGAAGGGGTTGTACTTCTTGAGCTCGAGGCGCTCAGGGGTGTTCTTCTTGTTCTTGGTGGTGACATAGCGGCTCATGCCGGCGACACCGCTGGTTTTCTGCTCGGTGCACTCCAGGATGACCTGAACGCGTGCGTCTTTAGTTTTCTTTGCCATGACTATATTTGTTTCTTTATTTCACAACTAGTTGAATATCAGGGGCGAAAGAGCATCACAATCGTTTCCCGTGGCATTCAAATCGGATGCAAAATTACAACATTTTTTTCAACTGGCAAAACTTTTTGTCGAAAATTGAAAAAAAAGTCGTATATTTGTAGTCTCCGAATTCAAGGTCGGAGTGCTGCAATTATATGATAATGAACAAATAATATATATATATGGCATTGAAAAGAGTGATGGTTTTGACCGGTGGGGGTGATTGTCCGGGGCTGAACGCGGTGATCCGCGGCGTGGTGAAGCGTGCCGCGCAGGCGGGCGACTGGGAGGTTGTGGGGTGCGTGGAGTCGTTCAACGGCGTGCTGCGCGAACCCACAGAGATTGTGATGCTCGACGAAAAGACCGTGGAAGGTCTTCAGATACAAGGCGGTACGATACTTGGCACGACCAACAAGGGCGGCCCCTTCGCCTGGCCAGTGAAGAATGCCGACGGCAGCTGGACCACTGTGGACCGCAGCGACGAGATGCTGCGCAAGCTGCAGTACATGGGCGTCGACGCCGTGATCAACATCGGCGGCGACGGAAGCCAGCGCATCAGCCTGGGCCTGAGCAAGAAAGGGCTCAACATCGTGGGTGTGCCGAAGACCATCGACAACGACCTCTCGCTGACCGACTACACCTTCGGCTTCCAGACGGCGGTGCAGATTTGCACCGATGCCATCGACAAGCTGGTGACGACGGCGGCGAGCCACAACCGCGTGTTCATCCTCGAGGTGATGGGACGCGACGCGGGCTGGATAGCGCTGCACAGCGCCATCGCCGGCGGCGCCGACGTGTGCCTCATCCCGGAGATACCCTACGACATCGAAAAGGTGAAGGAGAAAATCAACCAGCGCTACAACAAGCGCCGCGGCTACTGCATCATCGTGGTGGCCGAGGGCGCGGTGGCGAAGGGCGGCACGGTGACCGGCACGGTGACCGGCGAGGTGGGCTACCAGCACGTGAAGCTGGGCGGCGTGGGCGAGCAGCTGGCCGCCGACCTCAAGCAGGCCGGCGTCGAGCACGACATCCGCTACACCATCCTCGGCCACCTGCAGCGCGGCGGCACCCCGATTGCCTTCGACCGCGTGCTGGCCACCGAGTTCGGCGTGCGCGCCATGGAGTTCGTCATGGAAGGACGCTTCGGCCAAATGGTGGCCTACCACCACCCCGACGTGGTGGGCATACCGCTTGAAGAGGCCGTCCGCGAGCAGAACCTCGTCTGCCCCAACAGCCGCCTGGTGCACACCGCCAAAGGCGTGGGCATCGAGTTCGGGGATTGAAACCGAAAGGCCAAGATAATAATAAAGAATACAATTATAAAATATAATGGAACCCAAAAAGATAAAATCAGCCCTCATCTCGGTCTTCTACAAGGACGGGTTGGAGGACATCGTCAAGGCCCTCGCCGCCGAGGGCGTCACCATCTACTCGACGGGCGGCACCTATAAATTCATCCACGACCTCGGCATCGAACCCATCGCGGTGGAGAGCCTCACGGGCTACCCCTCCATCCTGGGCGGCCGCGTGAAGACACTGCACCCCAAGGTGTTCGGCGGCATCCTCTCGCGCCGCGACATGTACAGCGACGGCGAGCAGCTGGCCGAATACGAGATACCGGAGATCGACCTCGTCCTCGTGGACCTCTACCCCTTCGAGCAGACCGTGGCCAGCGGCGCCGAGGAGCAGGACATCATCGAGAAAATCGACATCGGCGGCATCAGCCTCATCCGCGCCGCCGCCAAGAATTTCAAGGACGTGGTCATCGTGCCGGCAGTGGACTACTACAAAGAATTCCTCGACATCTACCGCGAGCAGCAGGGTTGCACCACCCTGGAGCAGCGCCGCCGCTTCGCCACCTACGCCTTCGGTGTCAGCAGCCACTACGACACCGCCATCCACAACTATTTCAACGGCACCTACACGCTCCGCTACGGCGAGAACCCCCACCAGAAGGGCGTCTTCTACGGCGACCTCGACGGCTGCTTCGACAAGCTTAACGGCAAGGAAATCAGCTACAACAACCTGGGCGACATCGATGCCGCCTGCGCCCTGATCGACGACTTCGAGGGCCAGACCGCCTTCGCCATCCTCAAGCACAACAACGCCTGCGGCATGGCCGTCCGCCCCACCCTGCTCGAAGCCTGGAAAGACGCCCTCGCCGGCGACCCCGTCAGCGCCTTCGGCGGCGTGCTCATCTGCAACCAGAAAATCACCAAAGAGGTGGCCGAGGAGATGCACAAAATCTTCTTCGAGGTGTGCATCGCGCCCGACTACGATGACGACGCCCTCGAGGTGCTGCGCGGTAAGAAAAACCGCATCATCCTGCGCCGCAAGGCCTTCCGCATGGCCGACCCGATGATGCGCACGGTGCTCAACGGCGTGCTCGTGCAGGACCGCGACACCGTGGTGCCCACCGCCGAGGAGATGCAGCAGAGCGTCACCAGCACCCAAATCAGCAAGCAACAGGCCGAAGACCTAGCCTTTGCCACCATCCTGGTGAAGCACACCAAGAGCAACGCCATCGTGCTGGCCAAGAACGGGCAGCTGCTGGCCAGCGGCACCGGCCAAACCAGCCGCGTCGACGCCCTGCGCCAGGCCATCGCCAAGGCCCGGAGCTTCGACTTCGACCTCCAGGGCGCCGTCATGGCCTCCGACGCCTTCTTCCCCTTCCCCGACTGCGTGGAGATTGCCCACGAGGCCGGCATCGTCGCCGTGGCCCACCCCGGCGGCAGCATCCACGACCAAGACAGCATCGACTACTGCGAAAAGAACCACATGGGCATGGCCATCACCGGAAAACGTCATTTCAAACACTAATCACACATGGGACTCTTATCATTCTTCAACCGCGAGATAGCAATGGACCTCGGCACCGCCAACTCCATTGTGATATATAACGACCAGGTGGTCATCGACGAGCCGTCGGTGGTGGCCATCAACCGCAAGGACAACAAAATCATGGCCGTCGGCAAAGAGGCCAAAGCCTGGGAAGGCAAGACCAAGAACAACGACATCGACGTGGTGCGCCCGCTGCGCGGCGGCGTCATCGCTGACTTCGAGATGGCGCAGTACCTCATCCGCGAGCTCATCGGCATGGCCAATATCAACCGTTCCATCCTGCCCCCGTCGCTGCGCATGGTCATCTGCATCCCCAGCGGCATCACCAATGTCGAAGAGCGTGCCGTGCGCGAAAGCGCCGAGCAGGCCGGTGCAAAGGAGATACGCATGATCCACGAGCCCATGGCTGCCGCCATCGGTATCGGCATCGATGTGCTGCAACCTGAAGGCCACATGGTGGTCGACATCGGAGGCGGCACAGCCGAAATCGCCGTCATCTCGCTCGGCGGCATTGTCTGCAACACCTCCATCAAGGTGGCCGGCGATGTCTTCAACGAGAACGTGCAGGACTACATGCGCAAGCAGCACAACATGTTCATCGGTGTGCGTATGGCCGAGAAGGTGAAGATTGCCGTTGGTGCCGCCGTGAGCGAACTGGCCGATCCACCGGAAGACTATCGCACATTGGGTCGCGACCAGCTGACGGGCCTGCCCAAAGAGGTGTCGGTCAACTACAAGGAGATTGCACACGCCCTCGACAAGAGCATCGCCAGCATTGAGACCGCCATCCTTGACACCCTTGCTTCGACCCCGCCCGAACTGGCTGCCGACATCTACAATACGGGTATCTATCTGGCTGGTGGCGGCGCACTGTTACGCGGACTCGACCAGCGCATCAGCAGCAAAACCAAACTGCCCGTCCACATCGCCGAGGACCCCCTCCGCGCAGTGGCTCGCGGCACAGGTATCGCGCTGAAAAACTTCGACAAATTCTCCTTCCTGATCCGCTAAACTGGCCTGGGCTAGTTGAGCATAGCAATTTTCTGCAACACACGGTTCATCTTCTCCGCCACGGCGGAATTGGTGCACTCGTGTCCGTTGCTGATGATGGCGAAGGCCATCTTGTCGCCATCGGCGGCAGTGACGTAGCCGGCGTAGGCGCGCACGCCCTCCATCGAACCCGTCTTGATGTGGATGCGAATGCCGTGGGGCAGATTGGGTACCAGATTTTTGGCAGTTCCACTCTCGCCCGACACCGCAAGCGACCGTTGGAAGTCGTAGAAAAACGACTCGTGGGTCAAGGCCGAGAGGTAGCGGCATAGGAAGTCGGTCGTCACCTGATTGCGACGCGAAAGCCCGCTGCCATCTTCCACACGGATGCCGCCATGCTCCAGTCGCTTCTCGCGAAACCAGTCCATCACAGCCTTCGAGCCGTTGTGGTAGCTGCCACGGCCATACTTGGCATGGCCCAGGTACTTGAAAATCGACTCGGCGTAGATGTTGTTGGAAGTGAGGTTGGTATATTGCGCGATGGTGTAGTAGTCGCTGCTGTAGTAGTCGAGCACCACCTGCAAGCTGTCGGGCTGGGAATAGACCTGCATGGCCGACGACGGCACCTGCATGCCACGCGAGCGAAGGTGGGCGACAAAAAGGTCGGCGCAACGCTGGGCCGGGTTGGGCATGGCGCCCCGCACGGCAAAGTCCATTTTTCCCAGCGGCACGGTGCCGCGGTAGAGGCGGTCCTCGCTGCTGGGGTCACCGTAGATGATCACGCGGTCGCCCGACCCTTCGGGGCCGGTGGTCACCTCGCAGCGTCCCTGCACACCGATGTTGCGCGGCTGGGTGCGCGACACCGAGGCGGGGTAGCCCAGTTTGGTGCCGGGGTTGAAATAGACGAAGTACATGTTTTCGTGGAAGTTGAGACCGCTAACGCCGGCGCCGTAGTAGTTGCCCACGTCGCCCCATTGCCAGGTGTCGTGCAACGGCTGGTCGTCGAAGATGCCTGTGATGTAGCACACCTTGCCGTCGATAGCCTTTATTCCATTCTTTTTCAGCGCGTTGCACCATCCTTCGAAGAGTGAGTCGGGCGCAGTCTGGCGGTAGCGGTAGGAGCCGAGTAGTGGGTCGCCGCCACCGATGATATAGAGGTTGCCGCGGAGGACACCCTCGCGGTCTATATAACCGGTGGTGGCCAGGCGCGTGGTGAAGCGGAAGTCGCTGCCAAGACGGGCAAAGCCCACGCCGGTGGTGAGCAACTTCTGCACCGAAGCCGGTGTGAGCGACACCTGCGCATTGTGGCTGTAGACTGGACGATTTTTACTCGTATTATACACGCAGACTGAGAATTGCGCATGCTGCATGCCGCTCTCTTTTTGCACAGCATTCACCACTCGCTCCAACTCCTGCATCTGGGCCGCTAGGCCGAGGGCGGAGAGCAGCAATGCGAAAAGGATGAGAGTTCGTTTCATAGTTTTATTGTAGGGTTTGATTTATACTTTCTATACAGTCCAGCACCCCGTCGCGGCCGTAGCCGGTAAGCGACGAGGTGAGGTACATCGGCGGCAGCTCCTCCCACTGCTCCTTCAGCGCCGCCTTCATGGCCTTGATGTTGGCCATCACCTCGCGCTGCTTCTCCTTGTCGGTCTTGGTGTAGACGATGCAGAGCGGCACGCCGTTGGTGCCCAGGAACTCGATGAATTCCAGGTCGATGCGTTGCGGCGGTATGCGGCTGTCGATGAGCACGAAGACGTTGGTCAGCGCCTCGCGGTGGAGGAAGTAGTCGCGCATCATGCGGCCCCACTTCTCGCGCGAGGTCTTCGAGGTCTTGGCATAGCCGTAGCCGGGGAGGTCGACGAGATACCATTCCTTGTTGATCAGGAAGTGGTTGATCAGCTGCGTCTTGCCGGGCCGGCCGCTGGTTTTGGCCAGCCCCTTGACGCCGGTGAGCATGTTGATGAGCGACGACTTGCCGACGTTGCTCCGCCCGATGAATGCGTACTCCGGCCGCCCGTCCTGGGGGCACTTCTTGTAGTCGGGGCTACTGATGCAGAATTCGGCGCTCTTGATGACCATGGCTTATTGCTTGCGTGAACGTTTGATTTTGCGCAGCTCCTGCTTGAGCTCTTTCTGCTTCTGTTTCAACTCCTTTAGCTCTTTCATCGCCACCCGCTCCTCGTCGCTCGACTGCTTCCACCAGGGGAGCAGCTTCATGTTGATGCCGAAGAGGCGGCGGTCCAGCTTGGGGTTCTTGTCCTTGTAGCTCTCAAGGTAGCGCTGGCGCTTCTCGGGGAATATGTCGCTCAGCGTGATGAGGATGCCGGTGTCGGTGGTGCCGGCCAGGTGGTGGTTGGGGCAGGTGCCGAAGGTGCGCATGGTGGAGCTGAGGTTCATGTAGGCGTTGATCAGCGGCGGCACCGTGCACCCGCGCTCGCGCACCGAGCGCAACAGTATCTGGTAGTCCTCCTTGTAGTTGCGTCCGCGGAAGAGGCGCACCAGGGCGTTGTAGTCGCCCTCGATGCCCACCGCCTCGTAGGGCCACACGAGGCCGTCGCGGTCGGGGAAATATTTCTGGTAGAAGAAGAGGATCATGTCGCGCGCCTGCAGGTCGAGGTCGGCATACATGGTGATTTTGCCGAAGAAGTAGCGTGTCTCCGGTATCTCGAGCATCAGGCTTCCGAGGCCGTCCCACAAGTTGTCGAGGCTGTAGAGCCCTTTGCGCAGGTTGTTGCCCGGCTGGTAGGCGGGCTGCACAAAGGCACGCCCCAGCTCGACGGTGTAGGGCAGGTAGTCGTTGATAAACTGTTCGCTGAACTGGAACTGGTCCGCCGTCGGCGTGACAATCGAGCCGTCCTCGCGCCGCAGCATGTTGGAGCCGTGGATGAAGCGGTAGGCACCCACAATCTCCTCGTCTTCAGGGCTCCAGACGAAGAGTTGCTTGCAGCAGTGGGGGTCGTCCATCGTGTCGTATTCGTCGATGTCGACGGGCTTGCCCGTGCCGCCGCCGTCGGTGGCGAAGCTCAACTCGCGCAGGCGCCCGATTTCCTGCATGATATTGGGCGAGAGGCGGGCCGTGGTGACGTAGATTTCCTTGTTGCCATAGTTGCTCTTGCGCAGGAAATGGCGCTGCTTGAGCTCTTTCTTGATCAGCTCGCGGTCTACCGGGGGGGCTATATAATTGAGGTCCATGTCGGTGGCTAGTGGTCAGTGGTCAGTGGCTAGTGGTCAGTGAATTCCTAATTCCTAATTCCTAATTTTAATTCCCCAAGAACACAGTCTCGGGATTATCCTTCAGTTTATACACGTGCTCGCGCAGCAATGCGGCCCACTCGGCGGCCGTGTGGCGGCGGTCGAAGGTCTGCCACGGGATGGCACGCCCGAAGGTGATGCCGATGCGCTTGCCACGCTGGGCGAACATCTCGGCCGGCAGCATCGCCATCTCGTAGCTGAACTTGATTCCCAGCCGCTTGCGCAGGTTGGCCACGGTATAGAAAATGTCGCGGTTGCGCGCGTCGGTATAGACGGGCACGATGTCGCGCCCATACTTGACGGCCTTCTTCACGAACGTGGGCTTCCACTCGAGGTCCTTGATCACCCCCTTCTGGCGCCGCGACGCAGCCCCCGAAGGATAGTACATCAGCGTGTTCGGCCCCGCGAAGGCACGCTCCAGCGCCTCCACCGAGCGGTTCTTGTTCACCTTGTCAATCGGCACGAAAAGCTCCTTGAGGCCCGGCAGGTAGAGCAGGAAATCGGTCACCGGGAACTGCAGGTCCTGCCTCACCCTGCCCACGGCGCCCATCAGCGCCAGCCCGTCGGGACCGCCCAGCGGGTGGTTGCCCACAATCATCGGGCTACCCTCGCGCGGGATGTTCTCCTGCCCCCGCACATCGATGGTCATGCCCAGCTCCCACGGCTGGCGCCCCTCGGTGAACGCATACACAAAATCGAGCCCGAAAAGGTGGCGGTCCTTGTAAATGGTCTCGTTTATCTCGTCCACATGCAGCAACCGCTCCACCCACCGAAGCACCGGCTTCGGCAGGCTTACCCCTTTGGCACCCAGCACTTTGGCTACGTCCACATGGCGTTCCGTTATCACTTCGCGTTCCATCGTTGCACGATTCATTTCAAACTGCAAAAATACACATTTTTTTCGAATTGCCGACAAAAATATTTTTCACCCCCCCGCCTCCCCGCCCGTAAAAGTATCCCTATTTTCCCATCCATGGGTAATAATGGGAAAGGGCCGAACTATTACCCTAGAGAACCCCTACCGCTCCCCTACCGCCCCCCTCCGGAAAACATTTTCACCGTTTTGAAAAAAAGTCGTACATTTGCAGCGTCAATTTAAACACACACCATCATGGTCACATTCATCCTATCCGTTGTATTACTGCTACTTGGCTACTTCATCTACTCGCGCCTGATCGAGCGCATCGTGCGCGACAAGCCCTACCGGATCACCCCCGCCGTGGCCCACCCCGACGGCGTCGACTACGTCCCGATGAAGCCCTGGCGCATCTTCCTCATCCAGTTCCTCAACATCGCCGGTGTCGGCCCCATCTGCGGCGCCATCATGGGTGCACAGTTCGGCACCGCCTCCTTCCTCTGGATCGTCCTCGGCTGCATCTTCGCCGGCGCCGTCCACGACTTCATCGCCGGCTTCATATCGCTGCGCCACAACGGATGCTCCCTCCCCGAGCTCCACGGCGCCTTCCTCGGCGACCGCGCCAAACAGTTCATGCGCTACTTCACCGTATTCCTCCTGATTCTCGTCGGCGCCGTGTTTGTAAAAACCCCCTCCCAGCTCCTCCTCGACCAGTTCACCCCCGGCTGGCCCCTCTGGATTTGGCCCGTGCTCATCTTCGCCTACTACCTCCTCGCCACCCTCGTCCCCATCGACAAACTCATCGGCAAGATATACCCCATCTTCGGCCTCCTCCTGCTCCTCATGGCCGCCTTCGTCATGGTCGCCTTCTTCATCCGTCCCGAAGTGCAGCTCATCGAGCTCTGGGACGGCCTCCACAACCGCCACCCCAAGGCCGACCAAAACCCCATCTTCCCCATGATGTTCGTCTCCATCGCCTGCGGCGCCATCAGCGGCTTCCACGCCACCCAGAGCCCCCTCATGGCACGCTGCATGGTCAACGAGCGCCAGGCACGCCCCATCTTCTACGGCGCCATGATCGCCGAGGGCATCGTAGCCCTCATCTGGGCTGCTGCCGCCGCCTACTTCTTCCACGACCTCCCCGAGCTCTGCGCCGGCAAGAGCGGCGACGCCATGGTCGGCGTCATCGCCAACCGCTGGTTCTCGCCCCTCATCGCCACCGTCTGCATCCTCGGCGTCATCTCCGCCGCCGTCACCAGCGGCGACACCGCCCTCCGCTCCGCACGCCTCATCGTGGCCGACATGTTCCGCATCGACCAAAAACCCATCCTCAAACGCATCCTCGTCGCACTGCCGCTCTTCATGGTCACGGGCGGCATCCTCATCTACTCCTTCCGCGACGCCGATGGCTTCCAGACCATCTGGCGCTACTTCGCCTGGGCCAACCAAGTGGTTGCCACCGTCACCCTCTGGGCCATCACCTCCTTCCTCTACCTCCGACGCGCCCGCTGGTCCTGCCTGCTCACCCTCATCCCCGCACTCTTCATGACCATGGTCTGCGCCAGCTTCATCTTCGTCTCCCAGACCGAAGGCCTCGGCGCCTTCATCCCACGCCCCTGGGGCTACGCCATCTCCGCCGCCATCACCCTCCTCGCCCCGCGCTTCAGCCGCTTCTGGCGCCAGCGCCGCACCATCGACCGCCTCGACGCCCTGCAGAACAAAAAGATAGCCCGCGAGCAATAAAACACATTTTTTCGCGTTACACCCCAAAATATTCGTATCTTTGCACCCGGAAAACAACACCTAAAATGAAAAAGAATATCGCCCTCATGCTAGTCCTGCTCGTGGCTGGCACCGCCCTGGCCGCAGGCCCCAAGAACCGCAAAAACTCGCGCACCGAGATGGGTATCAACGGCCCAGCCCTCTACGTCATCGAGTACACCTACAACCTCCGCGGCGGCCGCGACGGCGGACGGCAGCTCATCTGCATCGACAGCATCACCTTCGACAAGCGCGGCAACTTCGCCGACAAGTTCCGCACCAAGGCCGACGAATACATCTGGTACTCCTACTTCTTCGACGTCAACGGCTACTCCCTCGGCTGGAACGAATACAACCGCGAGAAAATGCTCACCGGCCGCACCGCCTACCTCAACGACAAGGACGGCAACCGCGTCGAACGCACCGTCTACCTCGGCAACCAAATGACCAAGAAGGAAAGCTCCAAATTCGCCAACGGCCTCAAGGTCGAGGAGCAGAGCTTCGACCAGGACGGCGAGATGACCGAAAAGCGCACCTACAAGTACGACTCCAAGGGCAACTGCACCGAGATGGAGTTCTACAACCGCGACGGCGAGCTGATGCAGCACTACCTCTACAAGTACGACGCCCGTGGCAACCGCATCGAGTGGCGCTTCTACGACGCCGACGAGTTCCTCTCCGCCCTCACCACCTACTACTACGACGACCACGACAACCTCATCGAGGTCAGCTCGTTCAACTACGACGAACACCTCAACTGGAAACACTCCTACGTCTACGAATACGACGAAGACGACAACTGGGTCCGCCAGACCATCTACCGCAACAATGTGCCCTACCAGGTCATCGAGCGCGAAATCGCCTTCCCAGCGAACTAATTTGGTATACGTGATATGCCAACCATCTTCACCATATTCAACATGCGCTTTGCATTCTACTCGGACGACCACGAGCCAGTGCATGTGCACGTCACACGAGGTGGTTGTGAAGCGAAATTCAATGTTCAGCCCGTTGAATTAGTGCATAATCACGGATTCAAACGGCACGAGATTTCCCTTATCAAATCGTTGGTAGAGGAAAATGTGGATGTGATAACAGAACGTTGGAGAGAATTCTTCAAGAAAAACAACTAATGGAGCGCAAACAAATAGCACGCGTATGGGTGGACGACCACGCCGTCCATGCAGAGACCACCGACGGTCTCCGCGCGAGCTATGAGTTTGCCCAATGGCCACGCCTACGCAATGCCACCGATGACCAACGCCGCGACTTCCACCTCACCTATGGCGGCATCCATTGGCCTGCCATTGACGAAGACCTCAGTTTTGAGGGTTTGTTCCACGATGCCGGCCTTTGCGACATAACACCCACCGAAGACAGCGTCTACTACCTCACACCCTACGATATTGACGACGACTCTCCCCTTCCCACCGCAGCGGAGACAACAGAATAACAAACGTGGGAGGCCCTGCCGAATGGCAGGGCCTCCCACGTTTGTCAAAACATTGCCAGCTGGCGGACGCCATGCTGGCAATGGTGCTGGTAGGGGCAGGCGTAGGGGGTGAGGCAGTGCTGGCCGGTGGGGGTGTCCGGCTCGGCGGTGGCGCGGACGATGGTCTTCATCTCGGCGATGTTGGCGGCGATGCGGTCGCCCTCGGCGGCGAGCTCAGCGGTGAGGTCTACGATATGGTAGGGACGCGGCGTGCCGCGTCCGCTGTCGTCAGCGGTATCGTCTGCGGACACGGCACACCGCGTCCCTACAGCATGGACGATGCTGAAGCTGTGGATGCGGCGGCAGTGCGAGATGACGTAGTGCTGCAGGGCGGCGTCGCGGCGGTAGGTGTCGCTGAGGGCGGTGCCGGACTTCACCTCGTAGATGTCGAGGCTGCCGTCCTCGCGCTGGCACACCACGTCGGCCAGCACCAGCACGTCGTCGTATTGGAAGCCGGCCTCGAAGAGCACAACACCTTTATACCCCTCCCCCTCCGCTTCGCGGCGGTCCCCCTCCCCTTGGCAAGGGGAGGAGCCCAGCTGCTCCCCTGAGACAGGGGAGCTGTCACGAAGTGACTGAGGGGTGGACAACCCGTCCAGCAGCTGCGCAGTGCGCGCGGGATAGAGGTCGACGTTGCGCCCCAGCTCGGCGCTGAGGTCGATGCCGTCGGGGAAGCGGGCCTTGAAGGCGTACTCGAAGTCGCGGCCGCGGTCGAAGCGACGCATCTGCTCGGCGGTGTAACGCGCCAGGCGCGGCTCGTGGACGTCGAGCCACAGCGCCCGCTCACACTGCAGACCCCGGATGTATTTGCTCTTGCTCAGCAGATGGGTCATTGTCGGTTAATCTTTATTCTCCTGCTCGCTGCGCTCACGAAATCTTGTAAATCTTGTAAATTTATTCCGCCTGCGGCGGGGATTGTCGTGTTGTTGCGTCAGCAAATAATTTACAAGATTTACTAGATTTCTGCCCTGCCAGGGGCAAGGAGTTTAAAAATATCTTCTACTGATTCCACAGAGATTAGCCCGGCGTCGCTGCGCATGAGGCCCTCCTCTTTGACGAAGCGAAGCTGGTCGAGGAAGGGGTTGTAGTAGCCGTCGATGTTGAGGAGTATCATGGGCTTGGTGCGGTAGCTGCCGTCCAATATCCTCTGGCCGCCGACTATCTGCAACTGATTCATGACCATGACTTCTGAGATTTCGTCGATGGTGCCGATGCCGCCGGGGAGGGCGATGAAGGCGTCGCAGAGGGCGAGGATGCGTTCCTTGCGCTCGGCCATACTGCCGACGCGGACGAGCTCGGTGACGGTCTGCGAGTGGATGATGTCGTCGCTGAAGAGGGTAGGGATGACGCCGACGACGCGGCCACCCTCCTCGAGCGCCGCGCCGCTGACCACGCCCATGAGGCCGAGATTGCTTCCGCCATAGACGAGGGTGTGCCCCTCCTGCGCGATGCGGCGGCCGAGGACGGCGGCGGCCTCGACGATTTCCTTGTTGTGCGGCATCGACGAGCCGCAGAAGACTGCTATGTTCATTGTGGTGTTTTATATGTGGCTATTGTGCGACAGTTTTCAGCGTGAAAGTTTGAAGATGCGGACGGCGCCGCGCAGGACGATGACGAACACTACGGCTCCGACGACGAGGTCGGGTACACGGCTGTTGAATACCCATACCGCCACGCCCGAAAGAATGACTCCGAGGTTGACCACCACGTCGTTGGCCGAGAAGATGACGCTGGCGCGCATGTGCGCGTCTCCGCTTTTCTGTCGGTTGAGGAGCCAGAGGCAGTAGGCATTGGCGACCAGCGAGAGCGCCGACATCCATATCATGGCCGCATACTCCGGCGGCAGGGAAGGCGAGACAAAACGCCGCACGACCTCGACCATCCCGGCCACGGCCAGCAAGGTCTGCAAAATCCCGCTCCACAGGGCCACGCGTTTCTTGCGTCCGACGGCGGCTCCGACCACCATGAGGCTCATGCCGTACACCGTGGCGTCGGCCAGCATATCGAGGCTGTCGGCCACCAGTCCCATGGAGCGGCTCAGCAGTCCGATGACCATCTCCAGGGCGAAGAAGACGGCGTTCACGAGCAGAACGCGGTACAGGACACGGCGTTGCGACGTGTCGGCGGACGGTCGGTCGGCAGCATCGGCATCGCGTGTCTCGATAATTTTGGCGCCCATGTCCACGCTCTCCATTGCATCTGCGAGACGTGCCACCGCGCTCTCGCTGTGGGTCACCGCCAGCGTGCGACGCCGCAGGTCGAAATCGAGCGACGCGATGTCGTCGCCTAGCTCCGCCAGCTTCATCCGGATAATGTTCTCCTCGCTCGGGCAGTCCATTTCCTTCACCTTGAATACCGTTTTTATCATTTTGTTTTCGTTGTCCATTTTGTTTCCGTTCAATCTGTTGTTTCATTCAGTCATTTTCACCGCGCATATATGCGGGGTGGACTTTCGGGGCGAAAATCGGCCTCGCATATATGCGGGGAGCACTTTCCGGGTGAAAATCGACCTCGCATCGATGCGGAGCGCACTTTCCGGCTGAAAACCAGCCCCGCATCGATGCGGGGTGCGCTTGCCGGGCCGATTCGTGACCCCGCATATATGCGCGGTGCGTTTTCACGCCTCGGCCGGCTACTTCTGCCAGCGCGTGAGCGTGGGGAAGTACTGGCGGAGCTGCTCGCGGTACTCGTCGGCGGTGAGGTTCAGGCCAGTGTTCTTGTTGAACTCGTCGAGGTGCTGCACGCAGACCTCAATCATCTGCTCCATGGTGCAGTCCTGCGTGAAGTGGCCGTTGGCGTGGCAGTACTTGCAGTATTCGGGGTTGTCGCTCACTACCTCGTCGCTGAGCGGCATTCCGCAGCTCTGGCAGAAATGCGTATGGGTGGGAAAGGGGTTATCCATCGTTGTTCTCTTTTGCGGTCGGCCTTCGGCCTCAAAATTATAAGAAAATTCATTCAGAAAATTATAAGAGTATCGCTTTTATAATTTGAAGCCAATTTTCTTATAATTTTGAGCGAAGCGACCATTATTATTTTCTCTTCAGCACGGCGTGCACCTTCTCGATGATGTCGGCGGCGCGGAGGTGATAGTTGGTGAGCATCTCGTCGGGGGTGCCGCTCTCGCCGAAGCGGTCGTCCACGGCCACGTACTCCATGGGCGTGGGGCAGCGGAGGGCGAGGGTCTGGGCGATGCTGTCGCCGAGGCCGCCGTTGAAGAGGTGCTCCTCGCAGGTGACGACAGCGCCGGTCTTGCGGGCGCTGGCCACGATGGCCTCCACGTCGAGGGGCTTGATGGTGTGGATGTTGATGACTTCGCAGCTGATGCCGACTTTCTCGAGCATCTCGGCGGCTTGCAGGGCTTCCCAGACGAGGTGGCCGCAGGCGAAGAGAGTCACGTCCGTGCCCTCGCTCAGCAGCTGGGCCTTGCCGATTTCGAATTTCTCACCTTCCGGCAGGAAGCAGGGCATCTTGCTGCGGCCGAGGCGCAGATAGACGGGGCCGACGTGCTCGGCGGCGGCCAGCGTGGCGGCCTTAGCCTGGTTGAAGTCGGCGGGCACGAGGACGGTCATGTTGGGCAGCACCTTCATCAGGGCGATGTCCTCCATGGTCTGGTGGGTGGCGCCGTCCTCGCCGAGCGAGATGCCGGCGTGCGAGCCGCAGATCTTGACGTTCTTGTTCGAGTAGCACACCACCTGGCGTATCTGGTCATAGACGCGGCCGGTGACGAACTCGGCGAAGCCCCCGATGAAGGGCACCTTGCCGCAGAGGCTCAAGCCGGCGGCGATGCCGACCATGTTGGCCTCGGCGATGCCGCACTGGATGAAGCGCTCGGGGAATTCCTTGGCGAAGCCGTCCATCTTGACGCTGCCTTTCACGTCGGCGCTCAGCGCGACGACATTCTCATTGCGCTTGCCAGCTTCCACAAGGCCTTCGCCCATACCGGCGCGCAGTTCTTTCATTGATTGTTTTTCGTAGTGGGTCATAATATTAATGTTTTTATTGTTTGTTTATCAATGCAAATATTGAATCATTCTGGCTTTCGTTGTATCTCTGTCCGTTGTCCAAACTATAGAATATGGTGGCATGGAAGGTTCTGCCTTCATTCATATAGTCTCTAACCACAGCATCACACTGTATCAGGTTAAGGCCTTCATGGATAACATACTCTGCATCGTTTATACCGCCATAGTTATCATCTCCAAGCACAAACGGCGGATTATAACTATAGAAATCGAGAATGTACATCCTTTTGTCGACAAGGCCGGCTCGTTTATACATCACATATACATCTGGGTCAGCGAAGCCGCCATACTCACTGTATACAACATAATCCCTATTGCCCCACACTTTGTAGTTGAGATTTGCACCTGCGATGAAGAACATGACGAGACACAACAAGATAACGAATGTACATACCAACCATTCCGATAGCTTCACAGCCCAATGCTTCCCTCTGGATATGTGGATGGTCAGCATTGCCGCATAGACCAATGTAAGGATCGGTGCAAAAAGAAATGCCCAATTATCCAGCTGCCATACCAAGCGATACCTATTTCCAAATATGAAAAAACACCGAGACGCAATAACCACCCCCCACAGCACAAGTGCTGTGATGCCGATAATCCTGCGTATGGTTTTTGCTTTCATAATTAAAACTGTATCTTCGTGGTCTGGCTGCTTTCGATAACGAAGCGTTTGGTTTGGACTTTACTATATAATGTAGTGTTTTGGGGGTGGAGGACGACTTCGTACTGGCCGGGCTGGAGCAAGAGGCGCTCGCCGGCGGTGCTGGGGTTTAGGTCGGTGGCGAACTCCACCTGCCCGTCGCGCAAACGGAAGATGGCGCCGGTGGTGATGCCCTTGGGCTTGCTGAGGATGAGCATGCCGGGCATGGGCACGGAGAGCTCGGTGGCGGCGTTGCCGCGCACCTCGACGCCGCGCAGGGTGGTTACTGGCAGGGTCTGCACCTCGACGTCGTAGCGTCCGGCGAGGTACTGGCCGGTCTCGCCGACCTCCTGCGCTGCCACGCGCTCGCCACTGCCGGCACGACGCACTATCGCATCCACATTAGGCTGCTGCCATTGCGGACGCTGGCCGGCGTACTGCACCTTGAGGGTGCCTTCGCTGACGGTGATGTCGATGTTGTTCGGGCGGTCGATGCTGAACTGCATGGCCTCGCGGCGCAGAGGCGGATGGGTGAAGACCGTCATGTCGTAGGTAACGAGGGGATCCATCAGCAGCGTGTCGGGCTTCAGCTTGCCGTCCACGCTATAGATGGTGCTCTGGCGGATGACGCCGGTGCGGTGGTCGTAGAAGGCCACGGGGTGCTCGGTCTCGTAGAGGTCGCCGCTGGCGTCCACCATGTTCAGCACCACCTTGGCCTTATGGCCGCTGAGGCGGAAGATATCGTAGAGCGTCTTGGAGTATTCCTCCTCGTTGACCACGGGGAAGACGCTGCCGGCGCACGAGGCGTGGGCCGACAGGTTGCCGCCGATGCAGAGCACGAAGGTCTGCACCACCACGCCGCTGAGCTGCACCTGGCGCGCCACGTCGCATATCTCGGCGTCGCAGTCGTCCATGCCGTCGGTGATGATGAGTATCAGGTTGCGGCTGGAGCCCGTGGCGGGGAAGTCGGAGAGAGCGTCGGTCAGCGCCGCCGCCGCCGTGCAGCCGCCCTGCGGCACGAGGGTCTTGATCTTGCTCTGCAACTGGTAGATGTTGTCTCTTCCGAAGGGCACTTCGAGGCGTGTGCCGAACTGGTCTTTGTTGAGATGGCCGAAGACGCGGAGGGCGACGTCGACCTCGCCACCCCTCCGGCCTGCGGCCGCCTCCCCTGAGGCAGGGGAGGAGCCGGAATGGGCCACAGAGTCGAGGAACGAGAGGAGTACCTGCTGGGTAACCTTGATTTTGGAGGCCGACTGCCAGTGGTCCCACATGGAGTTGGAGCAGTCGAGGATGAGCAGCAGGCGGGTGCGGTCGGGCTGCTGCTGGGCTTGCGCGGCGAGGGAGGCTGCAAGCAGGGCGAGGATGAGGGTGAGTCGTTTCATAATCGTGTCGCCCCTGCCGGGGCTCGGTTTGGTATATACTCCGAAAACCGTGGGCGTTAGCCCACGGCTACATTCTGACGCCCCTACGGGGCTTGCGGCGCATCATCCGGCGGGCAATCAATAGTCGCCGAGGGTTTCGGGGAGCTGGGCGAGTGCGCGGGGGAGGTCGGCTTCGGAGAGGACGGCGCCGTGGTACTTGTTGGTGTCCTGCATGAAGTCGACGCCGAAGCCCATCTTGGTGTGGAGGATGACGCAGACGGGAGCGCCCTGGCCGGTGAGGGCTTTGGCCTTGGCCATGCCGTCGAGCACCTGCTGCATGTCGTTGCCGTTGTCGATGACGACAACCTTCCAGAGGAAGGACTCGAACTTGGCGCGGAGGTCGCCGAGGGTCATCACCTCGTCGACGGTGCCGTCGATTTGCTGGTGGTTGTAGTCGATGGTGGCGATGAGGTTGTCGACGTGCTTGGCGCCGGCGAACATGGCGGCTTCCCAGATTTGGCCTTCCTGGAGCTCGCCGTCGCCGTGCATGGTGTAGACGAGGTGGGGGTCGGAGGTCATCTTCTTGCCGAGGGCGGCGCCGATGCCGACGCTGAGGCCCTGGCCGAGGGAGCCGGAGGCCATGCGGATGCCTGGTAGGGCGTGGGCGGTGGAGGGGTGGCCCTGGAGGCGGGTGCCGAACTGGCGGAAGGTGGCCAGCTCGCTGACGGGGAAGTAGCCACGGCGGGCCATGGTGGAGTAGATGACGGGTGTGATGTGGCCTTGGGAGACGAAGAGCATGTCCTCGCCGGTGCCCTGCATGGTGAAGTGGGCGGGGTCGGCCTGGAGGATGTTGAACTGCATGGCGGTGAACCAGTCGGCGGTGCCGAGGGAGCCGCCGGGGTGGCCGCTCTGGGCGGCGGTGGTCATGCGGAGGATGTCGCGACGCACCTGGGTCGCGAGGAGCTGGAGTTCTTGTGTGGATTTCATTGTTATTGTTGTTTATTTTGTTTCAGACGGAATACGTATTGGCGTGAGTTTTGGTCGACGGCGAAGAGTTCGTTGCCGTGGCGAGTGACGGAGACGGTGAGGGTGTTTTCGTCCCAGTCGTGGATGGTGCCGGTGCCGCGGTCGCCGCGGAGGGTGACGTGGCCCCATACGCGGCCCTGGGCGCCCTCGGTCTCGACGTAGATGGTTTCGGGGGAGGGGTTTTTGGTGTTTCTAGTGGGACTAGTATTTCTAGTATTTCTAGTGGGACTATTTTTACTAGTTTTAGTAGTGGAACTGGTTTTGGTTGGTTTTCTGGCCGGGTTGTCGATGCGGACGAGGGGGATTTCGACCGTGTCTTTGAAGGCGACGGTGACGGGGATGCCCTGGGGGGCGGGGGCCTCGTCGGGGGCGGGCTGGCGCTTGCAGGCCGTCAGGGAGGCCAAAAGGGCCAGGATGAGGAGTATACCGCTGTGTTTCATATCGTTATGTCGTTTTGTGTCGTTTGAGGCGTTCTTGGGGTTCTCTAGGGGAATGGTAGGGGTTCTCTAGGGGAATAGTTAGGCCCTTTCCCATTATTACCCACGCTTGGGTAATAATGGTTACTTTTGCTCATCTATCGGTCCCAGATTTTCCAATTGTAGTTGTTTTCGGATTCTTCGGGGAGCTGTGGGAAGAGGTTGCGGGAGATGAGGGCTTCGACCTCGTCGACGGAGAGGGCGTAGTGGCGCGGTGAGCGGTCCTGGGGGGTGTTGTCGACGAGGAAGGCGACGGTGTGGAACTGGCCGTCGATGTTGACGGCGAGGGCTTTGAAGAAGCGGTCGGGGATGTGGACGCATGCCTGGCCGATGTGGCGCGGGGGGTCGGAGGTGAAGATGGGGCCGGTGACGACGTAGACGGAGCCGTAGCGGCGTGCGAGTCGTCGGGTGAGCAGCTCGATTTTGTTCCAGGCGCCGGCGTTCATGGAGCGGTTCTGGGGGCAGATGTTGGTGAAGTAGTCGCTCTCGGTCATGGCGCGGTGGCTCCACTTCATGTCGGCGTGGGGTGCCATGTGGCCTTTGTCGTAGCCGGAGTTGGAGTAGTCCTCGCGGCTGGCCTTGGGGAAGCGCACTTCGGGGTCGCGGCTGAAGTTGCGCTGCTGCTCGAGGCGTCCGTTGGCTTCGTCGGCGGTGAGTTCCCAGGCGACCCAGTCGGAGACGAGGGTGCGGTGGTTGTAGGAGGCGGTGTAGCCGGTGTGGACGATGATGTCCTCGTCGTCGCCGTACTCGGGGATTTCGACGCTCTGGGGCACGGGGAGGGCCAGCTCGCGCGGCTCGGGGGGCTGCTGGGCGCGGGGCTGGCAGGCGGTGGCCAGGAGGCTGAGGAGGCAGAGGAGGTGGAGGTTGTATTTCATAAGGGGTTAGATTTCAACTTCTTCGCGGAACTGTGGGATGGAGACGTGGTGCCAGCCGGCGCGGTTGAGGGTGTCGGCGAAGTGGCGCTGCGTCTCTTCCTCGCCGTGGACGATGAAGAGGTTTTTCACTTTCTTCTTGTCCTGGCAGGAGATGTAGCGGAGGAGCTCGTTGTAGTCGGCATGGCCGGAGAGGGACTCGATGCGTCGCACCTCGGCGCGGACCTTGTGGCGCTGGCCGAAGATGGAGACCTCCTCGTCGCCGCGCATGATTTTGGCTCCGAGGGTGGTGGGTTCGCAGTAGCCGACGCAGAGGATGGTGGTGGCGGGGTTGTCGATGTGGTTGGCCAGGTGGTGCTTGACGCGCCCAGCCTCCATCATGCCGCTGGCGGAGATGATGACGCAGGGCTTGTGGCGGACGTTGAGCTGCTTGGATTCTTCGACGCTCTGGATGTAGTGCAGGCGGTCGAAGCCGAAGGGGTCGGGGTCGTTCTTGCAGTAGTCGGCGATGCTCTGGTTGAAGCTTTCGCTGTGGAGGCGCATGATGTTGGTGGCGGAGACGGAGAGTGGGCTGTCGACGAAGACGTCGATGTCGGGCAGCAGCTTGACGTGCTCGAGGCGGTCGAGGGCGTAGATGATTTCCTGCGCGCGGCCGATGGCGAAGGAGGGGATGATGAGTTTGCCTTTCTTCTTGGTGCAGGTGTCGAGGACGGCTTTGAGGAGCTCGGTCTCGGCGTCCTGGAGGCTCTCGTGGAGGCGGTCGCCGTAGGTGGACTCGAGGATGAGGTAGTCGACCTGGGGGAAGGGCTCGGGGTCGCGGAGGATCTGCTTGTCGTAGCGGCCCACGTCGCCGCTGAAGCCGAGCTTGATGCGGCGGCGGCCGTCCTTGATTTCGAGGTAGACGAAGGCCGAGCCGAGGATGTGGCCGGCGTCGAAGAACTCGACGGTGACCTCGCCCTCGATGTTGAACTTCTTGTGGTAGGGCACGCTGATGAAGCAGCTCATGCAGGCCTGGGCGTCCCGCTCGTCGTAGATGGGTTCGACGGGTTCGAGGCCCTGGGCCTTGCGCTTCTTGTTGAAGGTCTGGGTGTCCTGCTCCTGGATGCGGCCGGCGTCGGCGAGCATGATGGCGCAGAGGTCGCGGGTGGCGGGGGTGCAGAGGACGGTGCCGCGGAAGCCGAGCTTGTAGATGAAGGGGATGAGGCCGGAGTGGTCGATGTGGGCGTGCGAGAGGACCAGGTAGTCGATCTCCTCGGGGTCGAAGCCGAGGTCGCGGTTCATGGCATCGGTCTCGAGGCCCTTGCCTTGGTACATGCCGCAGTCGAGCAGTATTTTGAGGCCACTCTTGGTGGTAATCAGGTGTTTGCTTCCGGTCACCTCGCGGGTGGCTCCCATGAATTGCAGTTTCATTTCGGTCTGAAATTATTGAGGATTAATGGATTACGATTTTTCGTCCAGCCTGGTCGCCGACCTGGACGATGTAGGCGCCGGCAGTCTCGAGGCGGATGCGGGTGGGCGAGGCGAGGGCGCTGAGGGTGCTGACGAGGCGCCCCTCGAGGTCGTAGACGCGGACGAGGCTGCCGGGCTGGCAGGAGACGAGCAGCGTGCGCCCCTGGTGGGTGAGCGACCAGTCGGGGTCGGAGGGCGTGTGGACGGCCTGCTGGCTGAAGCGGGCGGTGAGGGTGGTGGGGCCGGTCAGGGTGATGCGGCGCGGATTGTCGGTGCTACCGTCGTCCCAGGCGTAGAATTGGAAGCCCTCCATGGGCAGGGCGCCCACCTCGGCCTCGGTGCCGGCGGGCAGCAGGGCGCTGCCGATGCCGACGCCGGCCCCGGGCTGGTCGGAGAGCACCTGCAGGCGGTAGAAGGTGGGCTGCAGGAGCACGGTGTCGGTGCGGTAGAGGGTGTCAGTGCCGTGGAGGTAGAGGGTGTCGCGGAGGGTGAGGGTGTCGTGGACATAGACGATGTCGTGGACATAGGCGGTGTCGTGCAGCAGGAGGGTGTCGACGTGGAACACCACCATCGTGTCGCGGAGCCGGACGGTGTCGCGGAGGGTGACGGTGTCGCGCAGCACGAGTGTGTCGCGCACGGGCAGCTGAAAGATGGCGGTCAGGGCGGTGTCCTGCACGAGGTTGAGGATGCGTGGGTTGAGGGTGTCGCCGTCGTTCCAGCAGGCGAAGCGGAAGGGGGCGACGGGGGTGGCGGTGAGGGTGACGGCGGTGCCGGTGGTGTAGGTGCCGGCGCCGGTGACGCTGCCGCGCAGGGGGTCGCTCGCGGCGAGGGTGAGGGTGGCCGTACTATTGCCGGCGACAATGTTGCCGAAGCTGCTCCACGGCGCGCCAACATAGTTCGCCAACGAGCCCGCGGGGAGGTGCAGGGTGCAGTTGGCCAACGGCGTCGACTGGAAGGCGTACACATTCATACTGGCCGGCGGCACAGTTCCCTGCATATAGACATCGGTGAGCGCGGTGGCATGGGCAAAAGCGCTGCTGCCCACGCTGGTGAGCGAGGCCGGAAGGGTGATTTGCGTCAGCATGGCACACGAACCGAAAGAGTTGATAGCCAGCTCGGTGACGCCCTGCTCGATGGTCAGCGAGGTGATGTCGGTGAAATAGAAAGCCTTCGTGGCCACACGCATCACGGCATAGGAAGTGCCGCCATTGCTGACAGTGGCAGGAATGGTCAATGCACCGGCGGGCATCGTGTAGCCCCCCCAGGTGGATGAGGCCGTGCCGGGATAGACCACCTCCACCCCGCCGTCGATGACGTTGAAATAGAGCGTCTGGCCGGTGGGCGCCACGGCTGAAAAGTCGTAGGCCCTGACAATCAGCGGCATCAGCAACGCTATGGCAAGAAGATATTTTTTCATAATCTACTTGTAACGCCGTCCGCGCGATAATATTGTACATTTGTTAAAATAAAATATTTTTTGCACCATCGAAATATTATGCGTACCTTTGCAGTTTCAAATCCTCTCCGCAGGATTGCATAATTTATTGTCTAACAACAATTAAAAGAAAGAATACCACACAACTCAATGGATAAGAAATCGATTATCG
The DNA here is from genome assembly GCA_902762805.1 of uncultured Bacteroidota bacterium. Lineage (GTDB taxonomy): Bacteria > Bacteroidota > Bacteroidia > Bacteroidales > P3 > Colimorpha. Next base: position 41,410 of record CACWPQ010000007.1, read on the forward strand.
GACTGGTACTGATTATGGGCATCTTCGTGGGCTACATGTTCTGGGTGGCCCCGTCGAAAGAGGAGCTGGCCGAACGGCAGCGCGTCTACGACAGCACGATGCAGGCCAACCTCGAGGCCCAACGCGTGGCCGACAGCTTGGAGGCCGCCAAAGCACGCCTCGACAGCCTGGCCGCCGCGGGCGACAGCACCCTCGGCCTGCGCACCGTGGCCGACATGGGCGCCTTCAACGCCGCCGCTCAGGGCGCCGAAGCCGTCCTCGCCTTCGAGAACGAGCGCATGAGCCTCGAAATCAACACCCTCGGCGCCATGGTCAACCGCGTCGTCCTGGCCGACTACCAAACCTTCGACCACCAGCCCCTCGAGCTCGTCTCGCCCGCACCGGACCACCTCAACCTCGTCTTCTCGACCGAGGACAACCGCGTGGTCAACACCCGCAACCTCGTCTTCACGCCCTACCTCGACGGCCAGAGAGTGGAGGGTGGAAAGTGGAAAGTGGAAGGCGAAGACTCGCTGCTGCTCTCGCTGCGCGCCGAGCTGGAAAGCGGCTACCTCGAATTCGCCTACACCCTCCACGGCAACAGCTACGAGGTGGGCTTCGGCATCCGCTTCGTGGGCCTCGACCAGGTGGTTCGCAACACGCCCTATATCGACCTCGAATGGCGCAACCGCATGCTGCGCCAAGAGAAAGTCTCCGACAGCGACCGCGGCAAAGGCAACCGCAACAGCGACCGCGAGCGCTTCTACAGCAGCATCTACTACAAGCCCCCGACCGACAAGGTGGACAACCTCTCCTCCGGCCGCGACGACAAGGAGCAGGTGCGCACCAACCTCGACTGGATAGCCTTCAAGCAGCAATACTTCGCCGCCATCCTCACCGCCGAGGGCGGCCAGCCCTTCGAGAACGCCGAGCTCGAGGTCAGCACCGACAGCCGCGACACCGCCCGCAACTACCTCACCGACATGCGCGCCACCATCGGCCTCCCCTACTCCGGCCGCGACCACCACACCCAGATGGGCTTCTACTTCGGCCCCACCAAGTTCCGCGACCTCAAGGCCATGGACCGCGGCTTCGAGAAGATGCTCCCCCTCGGATGGACCATCTTCTCCAAGAGCGTCAGCCGCTGGCTCATCATCCCCATCTTCAATTTCCTGGAGAACTTCATGACCAACTACGGCCTCATCATCATCCTCTTCACCCTCCTCATCCGCCTCATCCTCCTGCCGCTGGTCTACAAGAGCTATTCCGGCAGCGCCATCATGCGCATCCTCAAGCCCGAGATGGACGCCCTGAACAAGAAATTCCCCAACCCCGAACAGGCCATGCAGAAGCAGCAGGCCATGATGGCCCTGCAGAAGAAGGCCGGCTACAGCCCCATGGCGGGCTGCCTGCCGATGCTCATCCAGATGCCCTTCCTGACGGCCATGTTCATGTTCTTCCCCATCGCCATCGAGCTGCGCCAGAAGCCCTTCCTCTGGTGCGACGACCTCTCCAACTACGACTCCATCCTCGACTTCGGCTTCAACATCCCCCTCTACGGCGACCACATCTCCCTCTTCTGCCTCCTGATGTTCGGCATGCAGTTCTTCTACACCTGGTACACCATGCGCGGCCAAAACATGAACGCCGGCATGCCCGGCATGAAGTTCATGATGTACTTCATGCCCTTCATGATGCTCTTCATCTTCAACAGCCAGAGCGCCGGCCTTAACCTCTACTACCTCATCTCGCTCACCTTCACCATGACGGTGATGATCCTCATCCGCCAGTTCACCAGCGAACAGAAGGTACGCGCCCGCATGGCCGCCTACGACGCCAAGCAGGCCTCCGGCAAAGGCAAGCCGCAGAAGAAGAGCAAGTTCCAGCAGCGCCTGGAAGAGATGCAGAAAATGGCCGAACAAATGCAGAAAGAACAGAAAAGGAGGTAGTGGCCAGTGGTCAGTGGCTAGTGGTCAGTGGTCAGTGGCCAGTGGTCAGTGGCTAGTGGACAGCAGTAAGGAAACGAAAAAACAAAATAAAAAAAACAAAAAATAAAAAATGGCAGTCAAGAGTTACACCGAACTTCTGATTTGGAAAAAAGCCATTCAGATAACAAAGGGTATCTATACTCTTGTCCGCACATTGCCCAAAGAAGAGCTCTATGGACTATCCGACCAAATGCGCCGTTCTTCAATCTCAATCGCCTCCAATATCGCCGAAGGGCAGGAACGGAACACGACAACAGAATTCATACGATTTCTTTCTATAGCCCAGGGATCGAGAGCCGAATTGGAAACACAACTTATCATCGGGAAAGAAATAGGCTATTTCAGAGAAGAAGATATCAACCCGCTCATGGAACAATTGTCGGAACTAGGGAAAATGACAAATTCATTGATAACAACGATAAAAAACAAATAAAATAAAGTATTAACCCCGTCAAAAGTCAGTACCAGCCGCGTCAGCCCACTGACCACCGGCCACTGACCACTGACCACTAAAACACACAAAATCATGGTAGTCACACTCATTACCATATTCATTATCGGCTATGCCTGCATAGCGTTGGAGCACCCGCTCCGCATCAACAAGACGGCCACCGCCCTGCTGCTGGGCGGACTGCTGTGGGCCGTGTTCAACATGTTCAACGTGAGCACCGCCGGCGTCATCGACAGCTACGGCGGATTGGAGGCCTACCGCCACTTCGTCTCCGAGAACCTCATCGAGAACCTCGGCGAGACGGCCGAAATCGTCTTCTTCCTCCTCGGCGCCATGACCATCGTCACGCTGATCGAAGACTACCAAGGCTTCCGCGTCATCACCGACCGCATCACCACCACCGACAAGAAGAAGCTCCTCTGGACGCTCTCCATCCTCACCTTCTTCCTCTCGGCCCTGCTGGACAACATGACCACCGCCATTGTCATGGTGGCCCTGCTGCGCAAACTCATCGCCGACCAGAAGGAGCGCTGGCTCTACGCCGGCATGGTCATCCTGGCCGCCAACGCCGGCGGCGCCTGGAGCCCCATCGGCGACGTCACCACCATCATGCTCTGGATTGGCGGCCAGGTGACCACCGTCAACATCATTGTCAAGACCATCGTCGCTTCGCTCGTCTGCATGGTGGTACCCGTGCTCATCCTGGGCCGCACGCTGAAGGGCGAAATCGTACGCCCGGCCGATGAGCAGGCCGGCATCGAGGTGCCCAGCCACCTGCGCAAGCTGGTCCTCATCATGGGCGTCGGCGCGCTGATCTTCGTCCCCATCTTCAAGACCATCACCCACCTGCCGCCCTACCTCGGCATGCTGATGGGCCTGGCCGTGCTGTGGGTTACGACCGAAATCATCTCCCGCAAATACGAAAAGGAGGGCCACAAGCTGCCCACCGCCGTCTCCACCCTCGAGCACGTCGACGTGCCCACCATCCTCTTCTTCCTCGGCATCCTGATGGCCGTCTCCTGCCTCAAGGTGTCCGGCATCCTCGGCAGCCTGGCCAGCGGCCTCAACAGCGCCTTCGGCACCGAAGCCCCCGGCTTCTTCTTCATCGACCTCATCATCGGCGTCCTCTCCTCGGTGGTCGACAACGTGCCGCTCGTGGCCGCCGCCATGGGCATGTATCCCATCACGGGGGCCGAAGTGGACTTCGCTGTCAACCACCCCTTCTGGGAGTTCCTCGCCTACTGCGCCGGCACCGGCGGCTCGCTCCTCATCATCGGCTCCGCCGCCGGCGTGGCTGTGATGGGCATGGAGAAAATCGACTTCATCTGGTACCTCAAGAAAATCACCCTCCTCGCCTTCGCGGGCTACATCGTGGGTGCCCTGGTGTTCATCCTGATGGACGTCACCCTCTTCGAGCAAATCGAATGGCTCCGCAACCTGGCCTAACTGACCACCGACCACTGACCACTGACCACTAAATGAACCAACTCTGGCTCGATTTCAAGCAGAGACCCCTCTGGCGAAAAGCGCTGAACATCGTTTCGGCGCTTTTCGCCCTTGCCGGCCTGGCCATCATCGGCGCCTGGGGCGTCTACCAGCTCGGCCTCACCAACGACCGCGGCGCCGCCGACAGCAACCACCGCTCCATCCTCTCCGTCGCCGAGCTCGAAAGCCTCCAGGGAGCCAAACTTACCCAGGAGCGCATCGACGAGCAGTGGGCCCTGCAGTACGGACGCCTGGCCGCCCTGGCACGCTACTACCCCGAGAACGCGCGCCTCATCCTCGCCGCCGCGCAGCGCAGCGCCGACCCCCTCGTGGTGGACCGCATGGTGGCAGCCGCCCGCATCTATATGGACCAGGAGCCCGCCCTCGACACCCTCGCCGACCGCATCGAGCAACTCCTCGCTCAAGCCCCCCAGCGCCAGCGCCGCAACGTCATCCCCTGGATGGACAACCCCGAGTGGGCCGTCCTCAAGCAGGCCATTCTGCGCGACAGCGCGCTCATCAACCGCGCCGCCCAGCTCACCGGCGTCGAGCCGCGCCTCATCGTCGGCTGCCTCATCGGCGAGCAGGTGCGCCTCTTCCACACCGACCGCGAACGCCTCAAGCAGTACCTCGGCCCCGTCCGCACCCTCGGCGTGCAGAGCCAGTTCTCCTACGGCGTCAACGGCATCAAGGAACGCACCGCCATCGCCGTCGAGCAGCACCTCGCCGACCCCAGATCCGAATTCTACATGGGACGCCACTTCGAGCACCTGCTCGACTACCCGGGCGGCGTCGACCAAACCCAGGAGCGCTACCACCGCCTCGTCGACTACGGCAACCACCTCTATTCCTACCTCTACACCGGCTGCATCCTCCACCAGACCATGCTCCAGTGGCGCCGCGCCGGCTACGACATCAGCGACCGCCCCGACATCCTCTTCACCCTCTTCAACGTCGGATTCCGACAGTCGCAGCCCAAGCCCAACCCCGTCGCCGGCGGCAGCCGCATCACCATCGACGGCCGCCAGTACACCTTCGGCGCCATCGGCTTCGACTTCTACTACAGCGGCGAACTGGCCGATGCCTTCCCCTACCGCCACCAGCGTTTCTCCCAGCCCGGCCACCCGCTCACCGCCGCCGACGTCGTGCGCATCCAGCAGTCCGTCACCGACTGCCGACGCCCGGGCTACCACCACGAATACCGACGCGACACCGCAGCCTCCGCCGCCAACCGCTACGCCGAGCCCCCCGATCCCTTCGGCATCGACCACTCGCGCGTGAAGCCGCAATAAAGACCATGTCCGCGATTGTCCACCCATGCGGACAATCGCGGACAAGGCCGAACCATTCCCCTAGAGAACCCCTACCGGTTCCCCTACCATTCCCCTACTCGGCCATCCCCTGTGCACCCTCCTCCGGGCGCAGGGACACGGCCACGTAGTTGTCGATATCGAAGTACTTCTGCGCCAGTGCCTTGACGTGTTCCACGGTGACGCTGCGCACCATCTCCTCGTAGCGCAGCAGGTAGTCGGCGCTCTCGCCGTGGGTGTAGGCCGAGCCCAGCTGCCCGATCCAGTAGCCGTTGCTCTGCACGTGTGTTCCGTGGTTCACAATCATCTGCTCCTTCGCCTTGGCCAGGGTCTTCTCGTCGCAGCCCTTCTTGCGGTACTGCTTCAGGATGGCGATGCAGTCGCGCTCGATCTTGCCGATTTTCGCGGGGTCGCAGCCGATGCTGAACTGCCACATAACCAGTCCCCTCGGCAGCCGCTGGGCATAGACGCCGGCCGAAGGCGAGTAGGCGTCGCCATTCTTCTCGCGGACAATCTCAAGGGTGGTGATACCGAGCGCATTGCTCAGCACCTCGAGGGCTATGCGGCTCTGCGCGTCGAGCGCCCCGCGCTCCTCCGGCATCCGTCCCTGCACCACCAGCATGCCCTGCTTCTCGATGCCCTTGACGGCCTCGGCACGCACGATACCCCGGGCGAACTGCGGCGTGCGGTCCACATAGGTCTCGCCCCGCTGCCGCCCGTCGGCCGGCAGGATGCTCAGGTAGCGCGCGATGAGGGGCACATGCTTGTCGCTCACGTTGCCCACAAAGAAGAACACCTGTCCGCTCGCGTCGTGGAAGCGCTCGCGGAAGAGGCGCAGCGCCCGCTCGGGGTCGAGGCTGGCAATCTGCTCCTCGGTCGGCACCACCACATGACGCCTGTAGCCCGGATAGGCCGTGCGGTAGAATGTCTCGGCGAAGGCCACCTGCGGGTTGTCGGCCACCAGCTTGCGCTGCGTCCGCAGCTGCTCGGTCGTGCGTGCGAAGACATCGGCGTCGGTGCGCGGCGCGCTGTAGTAGAGGTGGATCACCTGCAGGGCGTCCTCCAGCTCGTCGGGCGGGCATACGCCGTGAAAGCCCTGCTCCTCGCCGCTGATGTAGGGGCTGATGCCTAACGACTTGCCTTTGAGCTTCTTCTTCAGCTGGCTGGCCGTGAAGTCGGCAAGTCCGCAGGCATCGATCAGGCTGGCGGTGTTGGAGGCCAGGAAGCAGTCCTCGTCGCCGTAGAGCGAGGTGCCGCCGAAACTCTGCGAGGCAATCATGATTTCGTCGTCCTTGTAGTGCGTCTGCTTCACCACGAAGCGCACGCCGTTCGCGCACTCATACTCCCAGTAGCCCAGCGCCGAGTTGACTTTCAACGCTTTGTATGGCACCGCAGCCGGCACCTCGGCGGTGAACAGCGGGCGGTCCTCGAAGGTGTCCACCCACGGCTCGGTCTGCGCCTTGCGGCTGTCGGCTATCAGCTGGCGCACCGTCTGCTCGGTCGGCACACGGTAGTCGTCGCGCTGTGGCGCGGTGAGGTAGTAGACCATGTTCTCGTCCGTAATCCAGCTGGCGGCCAGTGCGTTGCACTCTTCGAGGGTGATTTCGGGCACAAACTCCTTGGCGTAGCGCCACTCCTGGCGGATGCCGGGGATGACCTCGCCGGTGAGGAAGTGGCGTGTGTACTCGCTGGCCAAGGCGTCGCTCTCGGTCTTGTCGGCCTCTTTGGCCATGCGGGTGTAGCTGGCGAGGAGTTCCTCTTTCTGGCGCTCCAGCTCGGAGGCGAGGAAGCCGTGCCGGTCCACGCGACGCATCTCGCCGAGCAGCATGGACGTGGCCTCCTCGATGCGCCCCTCCTTGGGCTGGCACACCAGCGTGAAGTCGCTCGCCTCGCGCACATACCTCCCTATGAAACCGCCGTTGCGTCCCACGGCGGCAGCCATGAAGGGTGCCGTGGGCCGCTCGGCCAGCTCGGTGAATCGCTCATTCATCATCATGGTTACCAGCGAATTGACCAGACTGCGGCGGTAGTCGCCCACCGTGCCCACGGGTTCTTTGGCATGCTTCCACATGATGGCCATCTCGGCCGAGGTGGCCTCCTTGTCGGTGGCGATGGCCACGAGGGGTTCCTTGTTGCCCTCGATGGTGAACACGGGGCGCGCCTTGGGGTTGGCGGCCTTGGCATGCTGGCCGAAGACATCCTTCACCCGCTGCTCCATCGCCTTGGCACCCTTCAGCCCCTGATAATCAAAGCCCTGCATGTCGCCCACAATGACGATGGCCTGCAGGTCGGGGCGGTACCAGTCGTTGAAGAAATCCACGATGGCCTGGCGCTTGAAGTTCATGATGACCTCCTCCTTGCCTATGGGCAGGCGGTCGGCGTAGAGCGAGCCGCGGAACACCGTCGGGAAGGTCTTCTGCCGCATGCGGTCGCCGTGGCCAATGCCGCCGCGCCACTCCTCGTGGATCACCCCGCGCTCGCTCTCTATCTCCTTCTGGTCGAAGAGGATATTGCCCGCCCAGCCGTCCAGTATCTCGATGCCCATGCGCACCATCTCGGGGTCGGAGGCCGGCATGTCGACATAGTAGACCGTCTCGTCGAACGAGGTCCACGCGTTGATGCCGCGGCCGAACTCGATGCCGTGCTGCTGCAGCTTCTCGATCATCGTGTTGCCGGGGTAGCCCTTGATGCCGTTGAACGCCATGTGCTCGCAGAAGTGGGCCAGCCCCTGCTGGTCGTCGCGCTCGAGGATTGAGCCTGCGTTGCTCACCAGGCGAAACTGTATGCGGTCCTCCGGCTTGCGGTTGTCGCGGATGTAGTAGGTGAAGCCGTTGTCCAGGTGGCCGATGATGACCTTCTTGTCCACCGGCACCCGTGCCGCGAGGTCGCTCTTCTTCTCCTTTCCCGTCCCCGGCACCTGGGCCGAGGCGCCGCCGCAGAGGAGCACTGCCAGCAGCATCAAAACAAATCTGTGTCGCATAATTTTAATTGTATATTAATAATTGATTTCCGAAAATTCAAAATTCTTAATTCTTAATTCAAAATTCATAATTCAAAATTCAAAATCCCCACCCCCTCCCCTACCCCCTCCTGCCGCTCTCCTGCCATGGAAGAAGATGGGAAGAAGAGGATAGGGATTAAAATCAGTGTATCAGGCAGTTATAAACCTGCCATTTTTACACTTTTTTCAGTTTTTTTTCAGAAAAATTGGCTCCTTGTAGCAGTGGATTTCGCAGCCCGTGTGGTGGCTGTTTTCGTCGGCATGGTGCTGCATCGAGAACGACATGCCGGCGCGGAGCGTCACCGCCTGCATGCGGTACATGGCATCATAGCACTTGGCTGCACGGCGGGGGAAGGTGCGCACGGCGTGAAGCGAGCAGCTGTCGTGCTGGCCAGCCTCGCCCGTGCGGTGGCCGACCTCGATGGCGTTGAAGCCTTCGTCGCGGGCAAAGTCCGCCAACACGTCGGCCACACACTCCTCGGACGACTTCAACTCGTCGAACATCGCGGTGTCGACCTCAAAGGTGTCGGTGTAGATCCCGCCACCAGGTACTTTGCGGTAGGCACAGTCCACGAGCGCCTGCACGTCAGAGTTGTTGAAGAGGTCCTCGGTCTCCACGCTACGGTCGCGCGACAGGAAGAGGCAGCGGGCATCGGTGATTACGGCGGTCTTGAGGTCGAAGGCCACACCCTCGGCGGTCACCTTGGGGGCCGTGAACTTGTGCAGTATATTGCGTGCCCCCCCGTCCCAGGATGCGCCAGTTGCCCCCTTTCAGCGGAAGGAGACGGAAGGCGATGGACGAGGACACATCGTCGCTCTCCAGAGTCTCCAGTCCGAGGGTGTCGCCCATGCTGGTCTCCACGAAATGGAAGCGCGCACTGTCGTGGCGGCCATAGACGACCTGCTGGTAGTCCTTGAAGTTCATCACGAGGGCATAGTCGTAGTCCGCCCGCTGCATCTCGGCGCGCACCTGGTCGGGCGTGAGGCCGTCGGCGAAGGGCTCGAAGCCTTTGCCGCTGCGGTAGCAACCTGCGGCCAGCAGGGCCGCCAGGGTCAGCAGTATCAATGTCGTCTTGTTCATTTCTCTAATTCTTTTATAAGTTCATGGGTACTGATGTTCAATGCCTTGAGGCGCTGGCGAATGGCGGGGAGCTCGTCCTCGAGGAACTCGCGGCGCTGGGCGGCGAGGATACGCTCCTTGGCGTCGGCGCTGACGAAGTAGCCCACGCCGCGGCGGTTGTAGATGATCTCGGCGGTTTGAAGGTGGTCGAAGGTGCGCACCACGGTGTTGGGGTTGACGCCCATGAGGGCGGCCACGTCGCGCACCGAGGGCATGCGGTCGTCCACCTGCCCGCCCAGGATCTGCTCCATCAGGCGGTCGGCTATCTGGAGGTATATCGGTTTCTGTTTCTGAAAGTCCATAGCTGATTCCTTATTGTTTAAGCTCCTTGACAGAGAGTGTGCCGTTGACGGCGTTGACCTCCATATCGCAGCTCCCGTCGCCAATGACGGTCTTCTTGCCCACTTTGCGCGCGGGCAACTCGCTGTTGAGGCCGCTGTTCACTGCCGACATCTCGATGGTGATGCCCGCCGAGGGCAGCACATGCAGGGTGGCGTCGGTGTTCACGGCGTTCAGCTCTATGTCGTCGGGCAAGGTGGGATAGGTGGCGTCGAAGGTGCCGTTCACGGTGTTGATTTCAAGCTTGCGGCTCAGCACACTGTCTATGCGCACATCGGCGTTGACGGCATTGATTTCGAGTCCTTCGACGGAGGTGCCGCGCGGCACCTCGACATAGAGGCGCTTGCCCAGGTCATTCAACCTGGCGGCGGTGTACTTGCCCCGCTTACAGAACTTGACGTGCAGGCAGCCGTCCTCGTCGACATAGTGGTGCATGCGGAGGCTGTCGGACAGCGCGGTGTCGGCCTCTTCGCGAATGCGCATGTGGCCATGGTCGGCATAGGCCACATCGATGGCGCCGTTGAACCAGTCAATCTCCACCGACTGCACGGGCTGCGCGATGGTGGCGTCGCCGGCGTTGTAGCGCTCGGGGTGGTCGTAGGTGAAGTCGATGGTGTCGCTGCCGTCGAAGCGGATGTGGCAGGCCGTCATCAGGGAGGCGATTGCAAGGGCGAGGATTATTCTGTGTGCTTTCATATTAGTTTAAAGTTTAAGGTTTAAAGTTAATAGGGCATGCGGTTGAGGCGGCGCCATGAGAGCCAGCCGAAGAGGGCAATCTCCAGCACGCTGAGGGCAATCAAGCAGAAGAGGAAACGCTGGGCAATCCACTCCTCGTCGTAGCGCAGGAAGAGGGTGGAGAGCCACTCGGCGAAATCGGCGGCATGGGTGGCCAGGGCGATGAAGACGGGGATGAGGATGAGGGTGAGGGCGAACTGGATGAGGTAGAGCCAGAGGAAGGTCTGGAGCACCTTGTGGCGCTTGAAGAGGGTGCTGGTGAACATGAAGAGGAGCACACTGCCGATGTGGCCCAGCAGTATGGAGACGAACCACAGGGAGCCGTAGTAGCGCAGGATCTGGTCTTCCTCGCCGCCACCGAAGTCGGCCAGGATGGAGTAGTCGACGGTGAAGGGGAAGCCGCCGCTGCCCTGCCATATCCAGCTCTGCCACGAGCCGACGGGCAAGGCGGTGAGCACCATGTCGAGGGCGAGGCCGCCGAGGTAGACGGCCAGGGGGCAGACGACGAGGCAGTAGATGAGCGCCGAGACGAACTTCTCGAGCTTGGAGGCGGGGAGCATGGCGAAGTAGATGCCTTCGCCACGGAGGTTCCAGGTGCGGTAGAGGCGCGAAGGGGCCATCAGGGCAGCGAACATGGCGAGGTATTCAATAATCATCAGGCGCACGTCGGCCGGCATGGCGATATCGCTGCCGCCGAGCACCCAAAGGAGGAGCCACAGCGCGAAGGGCAGGGCGACGAGGATGAGCATGGTGGTGCCGAACGAGGGCCACAGGTTGCGGAGGTCCTTGTGGACCACTTTGCAGAATCGGTTCCAATCGAATGTGTTGTTCATAATCAAGCGGCCTCACCCCCTGCCCCTCTCCTGGGAGGAGAGGGGAGTAGGAACCCGGCCGATAGGTTGTTTTATTGGTTAATCATCAATTTTTTCTATTATATTGTTTATCTATCCACTCCCCTCTCCTCCCAGGAGAGGGGCAGGGGGTGAGGCCGTCAGTAGGTCATCCTGTCAAGCCTCCGGCGGCCGAGGAAGACCACCAGGGCGAAGAGGGCGAGCTGGAGGGCGAGGATGGCGGGCGGGATCCACTGCGGCACGGCGGGCCTGCCCCAGAGGGCGAACATGGTGCCCACGCTGGCGCCCAGCCACAGGAGTAACGCCATCATCCAACCAAAGAATGCCAGGGCCTTGCTGCGGAAGGTGGCAGTCCAGATAGCGAAGGCCACGGCCACCAGCGGAAGCACCAGCACGAGGAGGGGCATCCAGTAGGGAACGGGATGGATCAGCGGCCCGACCTGCCAGGCGAACTGCTGCCAGGGGCCGATGCGGAAGAGGGCCAGCAGCGTGTCGAGCAGCAGCGAGCCGAAGACCAACACGGCGGGGACAACGACGAGCGAGACGATGAACATGCTCCAGTACTTCTCGCACTTGGAGGCGGGCAGGAGGGCGAAGTAGATGCCGCGGTTCTTCTTGCCCTTTTCCTGCTGGAGGGAGATGGTGCTGTAGGGGATGGTGACGCTATGGAACAGGGGGAAGCCCAAGCAGAGCAGGAGGCGGTAGATGGGGCTGGAGTGGAGTTCGGGGTCGTCGCCGAACAGCGTCATGAAAATCACCATCATCACCGGGAAAAACACGGCGGAGAGCATCGAGGCGCCCTGCGTGCTGTAGCGCGGGTGGAGGAGCTGCAGGTCGTGGCGCACGAGGCGCAGGAAACGGCGTATGTCAAAAGCGTCTCTCATGGCTATTTGAACAACTCCTTGAATGTGTTTTTGTTACGCAGGACGGCATTGAAGAGGGCTTCGATGTTGAGCTGGCTCTCCTGGCCGGTGGTGTTGGGGAGGACGTTGAGGTAGCCGCCGGGCTGCATCTCGCTGTAGAAGGCGTCGTCGCGCTGCTCGGCGCCGTACTCGAAGAGGAGCTTCTGTGTGATGCGCTCGACCGGAGCGTTGAGCAGGACTGCGCTGTGGGAGAGGATGACGATGGGGTCGATGAGGTTTTCGACGTCGCGCACCTGGTGGGTGGAGATGATGACGGTCTTGCCCTCGTCGGCGGCGCTGCTGAGGATGGAGCGGAACTGCGCCTTGGAGGGGATGTCGAGGCCGTTGGTGGGCTCGTCGAGGAGGATGTAGTCGGTGCCTAGGGCGAGGGTGGCGGCGATGATGCTTTTCTTCTGCTGGCCGAAGCTCATCTCGCGGAAGCGGCGTGCGGGGTCCACTTCGAGTTCCTGCATCAGGTGGAGGAATTTGCTCTGCGAGAAGGCGGGATAGAAGGGCTGGAGCTCGTCGACATAGCGCTGTGGGGTGGACATTTCGGGCAGCGCCACCTCGTCGGGGAGGAAGACGATGCGCTGGAGCATGGAGGGGAGGCGGTCGTGGCAGGTCTGCCCGTCGAGGGTGCAGGTGCCGCTGACGGGGCGGAGGAGGCCGCAGATGAGCTTGAGCAGGGTGGTCTTGCCCACGCCGTTCTCGCCCAGCAGACCGTAGATGCCGCCATTTTTGGCAAGATTGTCGGCCGAGCCGACACCATCGCCAAAACTCAGGTTAATGTCGCTGAAGACAGGGGTCTTCTTGTAGCTGAATTCGAGGTTTTTGATTTCGATCATAAGCGTATCGGCCTCACCCCCAGCCCCTCTCCTGCCAGGAGAGGGGAGTGGATACCCGGCCGCGGGGTTGTTTTATAGGTTAATCATCAAATTTCGTTTTTCTTTTTTTTCACTCCATCCACTCCCCTCTCCTGGCAGGAGAGGGGTCGGGGGTGAGGCTACTTGTACTTGATTGCGGTGCCGAAGGCGAGCACCTCGGCGGCCTGGGCCATGATGGCGCTGGTGGTGTAGCGGACGCCGATGATGGCGTCGGCACCGAGGCGGACAGCCTGGTCGACCATGCGCTGGGTGGCCTGGGCGCGTGCTTTCTCCATCATGCCGGTGTAGCTCTTCAACTCGCCGCCGATGATGCCTTTCAGCCCCTGGCCGAGGTCGGCGAACATGTTCTTGCTCTGGATGGTGCTTCCGGTGACCACGCCGAGCTCTTCGTACCGTTGACCCTGAAGGGTCTCTACTGTTACTAGTTTCATAATCATTTCGGCCTCACCCCCAGCCCCTCTCCTGCCAGGAGAGGGGAGTGGATACCCGGCCGCGGGGTTGTTTTATAGGTTAATCATCAAATTTCGTTTTTCTTTTACTCCATCCACTCCCCTCTCCTCCCAGGAGAGGGGTCGGGGGTGAGGCCACTACATCTGCGGTGTGTTTCCTGTGTCGGAGGCGCCTTGGCGGGCTTTGCTTTCGAGCTCCATCTTGCCGATGCGCCAGGTGAGGCCGAGGCTGACGAAGCGCGAGTCGAACTGCTGGCTGCCGGTGGTCTGGTACTGCGGGGCGGTGGTGTTTTCGCCCCACTCGGCCATGCCGAATATGTCGTTGACGTTGAAGTAGACGCTCAGCTTGCGGTCCAGGAAGTCGGCCGAGCAGCCGAGGTCGATGCCCTTGTTGGCCACCGAGAGGCTGTAGAGGCCCAGGCGCGGCGAGGAGTAGTGGGCATTGGCGAAGACCTCCAGCTTGTTCCACAGCTTGGCCCACACATTCAGGCGGGCGCTCCAGCTCCAGCGGTTGTCGCTGAAGCCGTCGTAGTCGTAGGCATAGTTGAACACCGAGGCGTTGAGGCGCACGTTGAGGAATCCGCTGGGGCGGTAGGTGACGTTGGCCTCGAGGCCCTCGGTGTGGCTGGAGCCGATGTTGTCGGGGAAGGAGTAGTTGACCAGCTGGGTGTCGGGGAAATAAGCGGGGGCGTAGCCAGCGGCAGGCACCGAGCCTATCTCGTCGGTGTTGGCGCGGAAGTAGGCGCTGAGGTTGAGCATGCCGAAGCCTGCGATGTACTTGCTCCAGGCAGCCTCGAGGTTGTGGGTGTAGGTGCGCAGCAGGTTGGGATTGCCGGTCTCGTAGCGGTAGTCATCGTAAAATACAAAGCGGTTGAGCTTGGTGGAGCCGGGATTGGTGTGGCGGAGGGTGTAGGAGAGGCTGTAGGAGGTGAAAGTCTTGGTCTGGTAGCTCAGGTGGAGGCTGGGCACGAGGCCGAAGAACGAGGTGTCGACCACCGAGGTGCCCGTACCGTCGGCATAGTTCCACGTGCTGCGCGGCCAGGCACTTTCGGCACGCAGACCCAGCTTGGCGGTGAAGCCGCCCCAGCGCTTTTGGGCGGTGGCGTAGAGGGCCAGGTCCGTACCGCGCTCCTCCCCTTCATGCGAGCGCAAGAGGACGCGCTCATACTGGCCGGCGGCCAGGGTGTCCATCGTCTGCCTCAGGCTGCCCCCACCGGTGCTGCCAGCCAGGCCCGCGGCCAACTCCCAGTCGTTCTTCAGGGGGTGGGCATAGTCGAGGTTGAAGCCGATGGTGGGGTTGCGGCGCAGCACATAGTCGCGGCGGAAGAGGGTGTCGCGCAGCGGGTCGCGATAGACGAACGAGCTGGTGCTGGTGCCACTGTTGCTGGAGGTGTTGCCGTTGAGCGAGAAGGAGAGTTTGCGGCCTGTGCTGTCGAAGCGGTGTTCGAGCCAGGCGCCCATGTAGCCGCCCCAGAAGAAGCCGTCGTCATTGTCGTGCGTGTAGCGATAGCCGAGGTTATGGGGCGAGGGGTACTCGAAGTAGTCGAGGTCGACAGTGCTGTGGCTGCGACCCCAGTAGGGGTAGATGCCGGCCCAGGTGGAGAGGCGGGTCTTGTCGGTGATGTTCCAGTTGAGGTTCACCCCGGTGTAGCCGCCGAAGTTGTTGCTCTCTGTGGTGTCGCGGTGCGACTGGAAGCGGGCCGTGTCGCCGGGGGCGCGAAGCAGCGCGCTGGTGCCGTCGGCATAGCTGTTGTGGTGCGAGTAGTTGGCGTTGACGTAGATGTTCATGTCGAACTTCTCGTTGGCGTAGACATACGAAGCCCACGGCGAGAAGCTCGGCATGGTGTTGGCGCGGAAGCCGAGGCTGAGGAACTCGTTGCGAGTCACGGTTTGGTTGGTGACGATGTTGATGACGCCGCCGGTGGTCGAGTAGCGCGCCGAGGGGTTGGTGATGACCTCGATGCGCTCGATGGCGTTGGCGGGCATCTGCTTGATGTACTGCTTCAGGGCCTCCTCGTTCATGTGCGAGGGCTGGTCGTTGATCCAAATCTCGACGCTCGAGACGCCGCGCAGGGTGATGTTGCCCTCGGCGTCCACCTCCACCCCGGGGGCGTTCTGAAGGGCGTCGCTGGCGGTGCCGGTCTGTATCGAGGGGTCCTCCTTGGTGTTGTACATGTTCTTCTCGCCGTCCATGGCGTAGAGCGGCTTCTCGGCCACCACCTCCACCTCCTGCAGCGTGGTGCCCGGGCGTAATTTTATCTCTAGTTTTTCTAGATTATCCAGTATATCTAGTTTTTCCAGAACAGTCTGGTAGCCGACGAAGGAGGCCTGCAGGAGGTAGCTGCCGGGGGCCACATCCTCGATCTCGAAGCGGCCGCGGGCGTCGGTCGTGGCGCCACGCATAAATATGGTATCGTGCGTGCGCATGAGCGCCACGTTGACGAAGGGCATGTCCTCGCCGCTTTGGGCGTCGGCAACGCGGCCGCTGACGGACAGTTTCTGCGCCATGGAGGGCAGCGTGGCGGCGATTGAGAGCAGGATTACCAGGAGTGTCTTTTTGCTTAACATGTTGATTTATAGTATTTAATTTGTATTACTGTGTTAGTGTACTAGTCAACTAGTACACTGCAAAAGTAGTACACTTTTTGAAACTGACAAAATTTTTTTTCATTTTTTTTATTTTTTTTCAAACCGTATGGTCAATTGCCACACAATAAAAGTGTCGGAACCGACGTTACAGCAGGCATAAAAACAAACAATGAAGAGCATAGCCATCATCAACGGGCCCAACCTCAACCTCACCGGACGGCGCGAACCGGAGGTCTACGGGGCGACCACCTTCGAGCATTACCTCGGCCAGCTGCGCGCGGCGCATCCCGAAGTGCAAATCGGATACTTCCAGAGCAATGTCGAAGGCGAACTCATCAACCACATCCAGCAGGTGGGCTTCGAAGCCAACGGCCTGATAGTCAACCTCGGCGGCTACAGCCACACCTCCGTCGCCCTGCGCGACGCCCTGCTGGCCGTGCCGGCGCCCAAAGTGGAGGTGCACCTCTCCAACATCTTCGCCCGCGAGGACTACCGCCACCACTC
The DNA here is from genome assembly GCA_902762805.1 of uncultured Bacteroidota bacterium. Taxonomy (GTDB): domain Bacteria; phylum Bacteroidota; class Bacteroidia; order Bacteroidales; family P3; genus Colimorpha. Next base: position 57,997 of record CACWPQ010000007.1, read on the forward strand.
GCTCATCTCCTCCGCCTGCCGCGGCCTCATCTGCGGCCTCGGCCTGCAGGGATACGACCTCGCCCTGCAAAGTCTGCTGACACACTAGCCCCTTTTATCGGGTCACACCCTCCCCTTTTATCGGGTCAACCCACCCCCTTTTATCAGGTCAAACTCCATTTATCGGGTCAAAATGCCCCACCCTGACCCGATAAAACGCCCATTTGACCCGATAAACGCCCCCAAAACACCATCTCCTCCCCTCCCTACCACACCCCATCCATCTCACATTCATCCACTTACAAAACCACCCAACACCCATTCCCCTGCCGTTACCCTGGAATTCCACAAGAAACAGGCAATTTATTAGAGCTTTATTAGACATTTATTAGAGATTTGTTAGACATTTGTTAGACATTTATTAGAGGATACACCCGGCGCCACCCCGCAGGCATCCAGAAATAAATCATGCCGGCAGGCAATAAAAGCACCAAAGCATCGTTATCGCATAACATGAAAAACACGAAACTACTACTGGCCGCACTGGCGGTGCTGCTGATGCCGATGCCGGCAGGGGCGCAGAAAGTCAAGTTCTCCAAATACTTCTCCGGCGGCACCCTCCGCATCGACTGCCTGCGCGAAGGCAATGCCCAGCACGACACCGTCTGGGTCACCCGCTGGCTCGACCGCTCGGCCGACTGGCACGGCTCTCGCACACAGCTCGTCGACCCCTTCGACAACGGCGACTACCGCGTCGAGATGCGCGACGCCAAAAGCGGCCGCGTCATCTACAGCCGCGGCTACAGCAACCTCTTCCGCGAATATAAAGACACCCCCGAGGGACGCACCACCACGGCACGCTTCGAGGAAACCCACCTGCTGCCCATGCCAAAAAAAGCAGTGAACATAGCCCTCCAGAAGCGCGACCGCAACATGCGCCTCGTGGACGGCACCGTGGTCTCCTTTGACCCCTCCAAGGACACCCTGGGCTTCAACTTCCACATCGGCGAACGCACCGACCTCGAACTGCATGGCGACCCCAAAGAAAAAGTCGATGTCGTCATCGTGGCCCAAGGCTACGAACCCAACGACCCGCAGCTGCGAATCGACTACTACCGCATGAAAGAAACGCTCTTCGGCAAAGAACCCTTCGCCTCTCACCGCACCGACTTCAACGTCTACGGCATCTGCGCCGACGTGGAGGCCCGGTTCGGCACCTTCGGCATCGACCGCTACCTGATGACCTTCAGCCTCCACCGACTGCACAACATGCTCGGCACCACCCCCGCCGACCACATCATTATCATGGTCAACAGCGACACCTACGGCGGCGGCGCCATCTACAACTTCTACGCCGTCAGCTCGATGCACCGCATGTCGGAGTACGTGCTGCCTCACGAGTTCGGCCACTCCTTCGGCGGCCTGGCCGACGAGTACGTCGACGAAAACCTCTCCTACGGCGACCTCCACCGCACCACCTACGAGCCCCTCGAACCCAATATCACCAATTTGGTCGACTTCGGCTCCAAATGGCAGTCCATGCTGCCCGCCGGCACCCCCATCCCCACCCCCGAGAACCCCGACGTCCCGCCCACCGAGTGCGGCCCCCTCGGCCTCTACGAGGGCGCCGGCTACGCCTCCAAAGGCGTCTACCGCCCTGTCATGCACTGCATGATGCGCGACTACGCACCCTTCTGCCCCGTCTGCACCAAGCGGATCGAAGAGATTTTTAAACTGTACACCCGATGAAACCCCTCTCCCTGCTCCTCACCTCCCTGCTCCTCACCTCCTTGCTCCTCACCACAAGTTGCACTGCCGACAGCTTCGAGGTGGACGACGGGTCGGTGCGGCTGGAATTCTCGGCCGACACGCTCTCCTTCGACACCGTCTTCGCCACCGTCGGCACCGCCACCCGACGCATCACCGTCTACAACCGCTCCTCCTCCCACCTCCGACTCTCCTCCGTCACCCTCGACGGCGGCCGCTCCAGCCGCTTCCGCCTCAATGTCGACGGCGACACCTCGCTCGTGGCCAAAGACATCGAAATCGAGTCCGGCGACAGCATCTTCATCTTCGCCCAAGCCTGCATCAATCCCGGCGACCAGCGCGAACCCTTCCTCGTCGAAGACGCCATCCTCTTCAGCAACGGCCAGCGCCTGCCCCTCACCGCCTGGGGCCGCAACGCCGTCTACCACCGCCGTCAACCCTCCGACAGCACCTGGTATGTCGCCATCGACTGCCAAAACTGGGACCACTCCCTACCCCACGTCTTCCTCGACCCCGCCGCCGTCCTCGAAGGCAACACCCTCACCCTCTCCGCCGGCGACGAGCTCTACTTCGCCGACGGCGCACTCCTCGTCATCGACTCCGCCGCACGCCTCATCGCCCAAGGCTCCGCCGAGCGCCCCATCCTCTTCACCTCCCTGCGGCAGGACGGCTGGTACCGCTTCCTCCCCGGACAGTGGCAGACCCTCTGGTTCTACAACCACAGCGTCGGCAACATCATCGACCACGCCATCGTCGAAAACGCCGTCGGCGGCCTGCGCGGCTACCCGGGCTCGCAGCTGTCAGTCTCCAACACCGTCATCCGCAACATGTCCGACTGCGGCATCATCGGCCAGAGCGCCACCATCAACGGACGCAACCTGCTCGTCTACGACTGCCTCGCCTCCCTCACCGTCCTCTCCGGCGGCAGCTACGGCTTCTCGCAGTGCACCTTCGCCAACTACTGGACCTACAACGCACGCCAGCTCGAAACCGTCGTCCTCTCCAACTGCATGTCCACCCCGGACGGCGTCGCCGGCGGACACCTCCACCGCGCCGACTTCGACGACTGCATCGTCTGGGGCACCTACGCCAGCGGCGAACTCCTCCTCAACGCCATCGACGCCTACGACCTCAACTACTCCTTCCGCCACTCCATCGTCCGCGGCGGCGAATGGGACGAAGACCCCCTCTTCACCAACCCCCAGGAAGACGACTACACCCTCCAGGAAGAATCGCCCGCCACCGGCATCGGGTATCAATTTTAAATGACTATGTACGAATATTTTGACGGAAAATTAACAAACCTCGAACCCACCCAGGCCGTCGTCGACTGCGGCGGCGTGGGCTACCTCATCGAAATCACCCTCAACACCTACGAGGCACTGCGCCGCGCCGAAGGCGACCGCGTGAAACTCTACGTCCACCACGTCGTCCGCGAAGACGCCCACCAGCTCTTCGGCTTCCACGACCTCGCCGAGCGCGAAATGTTCCGCCTCCTCGTCGCCGTCAACGGCGTCGGCAACCAGACAGCCCGCGTCATGCTCTCCTCCCTCACCGTCGACCAACTGCGCAACGCCATCGCCCAGCAGGACGTCAAAGCCGTCCAGCGCGTCAAAGGCATCGGCGCCAAAACCGCACAGCGCATCGTCCTCGAGCTGGCCGACAAGGTCGGCGGCATCAGCGGACAGCGCCCCGCCGCCAGCCAGCAGTCCGCCGCCCGCGACGAAGCCCTCACCGCACTCACCATGCTCGGCTTCGCCAAACCCGCCGTCGAAAAACTCCTCCTCGGCACCGAGTGGGTCCACTCCGACGGCTCGGCCATGACGGTGGAGGACATCATCAAGGAAGGCCTGAAGCGCCTCTGACGCCAAAAAGTATCCATCATTACCCATCCATGGGAAAATAGGGGAAAGGACCGAACAATTCCCCTACCATCCCCCTACCATCCCCCTAGAAAGTCCCTGCCGGCAGAGGAGAAAAAAATGGAATTTTTTACATTCGCGCACAATATAACGTGCGCGAATGCGTTTATGGATGGTTAAGGAAAAAAAGCCCTGTATTGAAAACTAGACGCATACTCCTGTTGCTACTGATGCTGGTGCTGCCGGTGTTGGTTTGGTCGCAGACCGACTCGGCCGACTTCACCGAGATGGGCTCGGGCTACACCCCGTCGGCCATCACCACCGAAGTCCAATACGACCCCGAGTCCCACTCCTACATCCGCCTCACCAAACTCGGCGACATGGTCCTCAGCCGCGAGCCGATGACCATGCAGGAATACCAAGACTGGCAAATGGAAGAGCTGATGCAGCGCTACTGGAACGACAAAGTAGCCGGCACACCCCTCGACGCACCCGACGAAGGCCTCCTCTCCAAAATCCCAGGCTTCGCACAAATCTCCCAAAAACTCGACATCCTCGACGGCCGACCCCTCTTCTCCGTCGACCGCTCCGGCACCGTCGAACTCACCTTCCAAATCGTCAACAACTACCGCAACGACCCCCAGCGCGACGCCTCCGAACGCTCCGTCACCACATTCGACTTCGACGAAAACATCCAAGTCAACCTCAACGCCAAAATCGGCGACCTCATCGACTTCAAAATCAACCAGAACACCAAAGCCACCTTCGACTTCGAGAACCAGAAGAAAATCAAGTACGAAGGCAAAGAGGACGACATCCTGCAACTCCTCGAAGCCGGCGACGTCTCCTTCCCCCTGAACACAACCCTCATCCGCGGCAGCCAGCAACTCTTCGGCTTCCACACCAAACTCAAGTTCGGCAAACTCAACATCGACGCCGTCTTCAGCCAGAAGGAGACCTCGACCGAGAACATGCAGGTGCAGGGGGGCGCCAGCAGCCACGAGTTCGAAATCCGCGCCGACGAGTACGAAGAGAACCGCCACTACTTCATCTCGCAGTACTTCTACGAGAACTACAACCGCGCCATGTCCACCCTGCCCGTGGTGGGCAGCAACATACGCATCCTCCGCATCGAGGTGTGGCGCACCAACGTCGGCGCCGCCGTCACACAGAACCGCAACCTCCTCGCCCTGACCGACCTCGGCGAAGCCTCCCCTTCCAACCCACGCGTCCACGGATTCGGCAACCGCTACCCCTCCAACACCGCCAACGACCTCTTGCAGGTGGTCAACCCTTCCTCGGTGCGCTCCGTCAACTCCGTCACCTCCCACATGCAGGGGCTCGGCATGGTGGCTGGAACAGACTATGAAAAAATCGAGAGTGCACGCCTGCTGAATGCCAACGAATACACCTTCAACCGCCAGCTCGGCTTCATCACCCTCAACCAGCCCCTGGCCAACGACCAAGTGCTCGCCGTCGCTTTCCAGTACCAAGTCGTCGGCGACACCAACGTCTACCAAGTCGGCGAGCTCACCACCGACGGCATCAACGACCCCAACACCCTCATCGTCAAACTCCTCAAGAGTACCACCGTCGACACTCGCAGCCCCCTTTGGCGCCTGATGATGAAGAACGTCTACTTCCTCAAAAGCTCACAGCTCAGCCGCGACAACTTCCGACTCAATGTTCTCTACGAGAGCCCCGACGGCGGTGTGGGCATCGGCTTCTTCACCGAAGGCCCCAAACAAGGCATGCCGCTGATCGAAGTCTTCGGCCTCGACCGCATGGACGGCTCGCAGAGCTACTACTATGCCGACGGTGTCTTCGACTGGTTCGACTCTGCCGCCTTCAAGGGAGGCACCATCCAGGCCTCCACCGGACGCATCTATTTCCCCTACGTCGAACCCTTCGGCAAAGACCTGCGCGAGATACTGGGCGACCGCGCCTTCGCCGACCAATACTGCTTCGACTCGCTCTACACCATGACCCAGGCCCTCGCCCGACAGTATGCCGACCGCAACCGCTTCTACCTCGAGGGCTACTACACCTCCAGCGTCAGCGGCGAAATATCGCTGGGCTACAGCGTGGCCCAAGGCTCCGTCACCGTCACTGCAGGTGGCATGCCCCTCATCGAAAACGTCGACTACACCGTCGACTACACCATGGGCACCGTCCGCATCATCAACGAGAGCATCCTCTCCTCCAACACCCCCATCAGCGTCAGCTCCGAAAACAACTCATTCAGCATGACCACCAAAACCATGCTGGGCCTCCACCTCGACTATGAGTTCCAGCCCGACTTCCACCTCGGCGCCACAATGATGAACCTCCGCGAGAAACCGGTGATGATGAAAAACAACTTCGGCGACGAGCCGACGAGCAATATGATTTGGGGGCTGGATGTGTCATACAGCCATGAAGTCCCTTGGATCACAAAGCTGGTAGACTGGCTGCCTGGCATCTCCACCAAGGCTCCCTCCACCCTCTCGCTGCAGGCCGAGTTCGCCCACTTTATCCCCGGCATGGCCAGCACCGGCGCCTCCGAAGGCAGCGTCTCCTATGTCGACGACTTCGAAGGCGCCGAGAACAGCATCAGCCTGACCACCGTCAACTCGTGGTTCCTCGCCAGCACGCCGCAGGACTGGCGCCAGCCGCTGGCCCTCTTCCCCGAGACCGCCCCCGGCAGCGGTCTGGCCTATGGGTTCAACCGCGCCAAGCTGGCCTGGTACCGTATCAGCAATGACTTCTACTATACTTCCAACCGCCCCTCCAACATTTCCAACGACGACCTCTCGCAGCCCTATGCCCGCCGCATCTACGAGCAAGAGGTGTTCCCCAACAAGGACCGTGTGGCGGGTCAGCCGACACACATCTACGAGCTCAACCTGGCCTACTACCCCGAGGAGAAGGGTCCGTACAACTACGACGTGGGGCCGACGGCCTACAGCGCGGGCATCAGCGATTCGGGCGCCCTGCTCGACCCTGCCAGCCGCTGGGGCGGCATCATGCGCAAGCTGGACTATACCGACTTCGAGACGCAGAACATCGAGACGATTGAGTTCTGGCTGATGGATCCTTTCATCGAAAATCCCGACCACACGGGCGGCAAGCTGTACATCAATCTGGGCGACATCAGCGAGGATATATTGCGCGACGGCCGCAAGAGTTTCGAGAACGGCCTCCCGACCTCGGCCGAGGTGACGGGGGTGGACACCACCATCTGGGGGCGTGTGCCCAACACCCAGCCGATTGTCAACGCCTTCGACAATGACGCCGCTTCGCGCATGTACCAGGATGTGGGCTACGACGGCTTGGGGTCGACCAACGGACTGGTGGACGAGCAGTCGTTCTTTGCAGCCTACCTGGAGGCGATTGCGGCCCGCTACGGCACCGAGTCGGAGGCCTACCGGCAGGCGCTGCTCGACCCGTCGAACGACGATTTCCGCTATTTCCGCTCCTCTTTCTACGACCAGAACAACGTCAAAATCACCGACCGCTACAAGCAGTACAACAATCCCGAGGGCAACTCGCCCGTGGACGAGAACAGCGAGGAGGACTATATGACCTCGGCGTCGGCCTATCCCAACGTGGAGGACATCAACAAGGACAACACGCTGAGCGAGGCCGAGAACTACTACCAGTATGTGGTTGACCTCAGTCCCGACCGGATGGTGATAGGCGAGAACTATATTGTCGACATCCAGGAGGCGCGCGATGTGCAGCTGGCCAATGGCGAGTATACCAGCTGCAAGTGGTACCAGTTCCGCATCCCCATCCGCGAGCCCGACCAGAAAGTGGGCAATATCAACGGCTATCAGTCCATCCGCTTTATGAGAATGTTCCTCAACCAGTTCGAGGAGCCGGTCATCTTGCGTTTCGCCACGTTGGACCTTGTCTATTCCACTTGGCGCAAGTACACGGAGGACCTCCTCCAACCGGGAGACTATCCCACGGGTACCACCGAGAACACCTCGTTCAACATCTCGACTGTCAATATCGAAGAGAACGGTTCTCGCCAGCCGGTGCCCTATATCCTGCCTCCCGGTATAGAGCGCGAAGAATGGTACTCCTCCGGCAACAGCTATACCAAGCTCAACGAGCAGGCGCTGGCCCTCGACGTGGACGGTCTCGCCAGTGGTGATGCACGTGCTATCTACCGCTCCACGAGCTATGACCTGCGTCAGTATGGCCACCTCAAAATGTTCGTCCACGCCGAGCAGAAGTATGCCACCGACCAGCTGCAGGACGACGACATGGTGCTCTTTGTGCGCTTGGGAAGCGACTATACGAACAACTACTATGAGTACGAGCTGCCGCTGAAGTTCACTCCATGGTATACACCTGCCGACGATGCCTATGCCATCTGGCCCCGTGAGAACAATGTGGACATCGACCTTCAGAAGATGGTTGAAATCAAGACCAATCGCAATCGGCGCATACGCCATGGCGAGGGTGGCTACTCTCCCTCGTTGCTGTATAGTGAGATTGTCGATGGCAAGAAGTATACTATCCTTGGCTCTCCCAACCTGGGCAAGGTGAAGGTTATCATGATAGGCGTGCGCAATCCGAAGAAGGAGAGCCTTACCGACGGCAACAATATGCTACCGAAGTCGGCCATTGTGTGGGTCAACGAACTGCGCCTGAGCGACTACACCAACAAGGGCGGTTGGGCGGCAATGGCATTGGCGAGGACCAACCTGGCCGACGTGGGCAACCTGCAGCTCTACGGCTCCTACACCACCGCCAACTTCGGCAACCTTGAAGACCCGCTGATCAAGGAGGAACTGGTGAACACCTTCACCTTCCAAAGCACGCTGGACCTGGAGCTGGGCAAGTTCCTGCCCGAGGACTGGGGGCTGCACATACCGCTCTATTTGGACTACAACCGCGAGATAGGGAGTCCGGAGTACAACCCCTACAACCCCGATGTGCTGTTGAGCGACGACCTGGCCACCTATGCCACCGAGGCCGAGCGCGACAGTGTGCGCCAGATGACACAACGGCGCCGATCAACGACGAATCTTACCCTGGCCAACGTCAAGAAAGAGCGCACCGGCAAGGAGGCGCTCAAACCCCACTTCTACGACATCGAGAACTTCGCCTTCTCCTATGCCTATAGCCGCGAGCGGACAAGCGACGACGAGATAGAGTCGTTCAGCAAGGATCAGCACCGCGGCGGCTTCACCTACAACTATTCGCCCAAGGCCGAGCCGGTGAAACCTTTCGACAAGGTGAAGCTGTTCAAACACAAGAACTGGCGCATACTGAAGGAGTTCAACTTCTACTATCTGCCGAAGAACCTCAGCTTCTCCACCGAGGTCTACCGCGACTTCGAGGAGACCCTGCTGCGCAACAAGAGCGACGCGCTGGTCATCATCCGGCCCACCTACTTCAAACAGTTCACCTGGCAGCGCAACTACGGCCTGCAATACGATATCATGCGCACCCTCAAGCTGCAGTATTCCGCCAATGCCGATGCCCGCATCGACGAGCCCATAGGCCGCATCGAGACGGCATCGGCCAGCGACTCCATCTGGCGCTCGATAGCGAGGGGTGGGACGATGCAGAACTTCCAGCAGTCGATCAACGTCACCTATGAGATGCCCATCAACAAGTTGCCCTACCTGGACTTCCTGCGCGCGCCGCTGAGCTACCGCACCAACTACGCCTATCAGGGAACCACCCAGGCGTTGCAGTCGATGGGCTCCATCCTGCAGTCGTCCAGCACCTTCCAGGCATCGGCGACGGCGCAGATGATGACGCTCTACAACAAGTCGAAGCTGCTGAAGGAGGTGCTGGCCACCAACCCACCACGCCAGCCGGCCCGCGCTGCGGCGCAGAAGAAGCCTCTCACGAAGCAAGACTCCATAGCCATGGCCGACAGCCTGCGGCACGAGCGCCTGATGTCGATACTGAAGAGCGTGCGCAACACGGCGCTGCGGATAGTCACCAGCGTGCGCGACGTCAGCATCCAGTACAACAGCACGTCGGGTTCGCGCCTGCCGGGCTATATGGGCGAGCCGATGTTCGTGGGGCTGGACAGCCGCAACCATTGGACACCCGGCCCCGGTTATATCCTCGGCTATGACTACGACGTGGTGGAGGACCTGCGCGCCTACGACCTCCTCTCGCGCGACACCCTCTTCAACACGCCCCACGAGCTGACCTCGAACAGCACCCTCTCGCTGCAGGCCAACCTCGAGCCGCTGCGCGACTTCAAGATAGTGCTCAACGCGACGCGCAACTACACCTCGCGCGATGAGTACTACTACAAGTATATGTCTGCCACCGACAATGTGGAGGGTCCCCTCTCGCGCATGATGGCGGGCAACTTCACCACCACCACCTGGAGCTTCGCCACCGCCTTCACCGATGCCGACGACCTCTTCGCCCGCTTCCTCGATGCGCGCTCGGTGGTGGCCGGCCGCCTGGCGGCAGCCAACCCCGACCCCTACAGCGACCAGATGGTGCTCGACACGATGAACGGGCAATACTATCCCGCCGGCTACAGCGCCAACTCGCAGACGGTGCTGCTGACGGCCTTCCTGGCCACCTATCTGGGCGGCGACGCGGCGACGCGCTCTTTCTCGCCCTTTACCAAGTTCCCGCTGCCCAACTGGAGCATCAACTACAACGGACTGAACAAGGTGCAGTGGCTCAAGAAGTGGTTCACCAACATCACCCTCTCGCACCGCTACTCGTCGACCTACACCATCGGCAACTTCTACACCGACGCGGCTATCTCGGGTGCCGACGGCTACGACTACGGAGTGGAGAGCATACTGAACAACACGGGCGACTACCTGCCGCCGGTCAGCATGGAGGGGGTGCAGATCAGCGAGCAGTTCAACCCGCTGATCCGCATGTCGGTCAACATGACGAACAGCTTCCAGTTCAACCTCTCCATCCAGAAGAACCGCATGCTGCAGCTCTCCTTCGCCAACAACCAGCTGACCGAGACCACGCGCGACGGCATTACCTTCGGCGCGGGCTACAGAATCAAGAACGTGGAGTTCGACGTGCACTTCGCCGACCGCAAGCACCACCTGAAGAGCGACATCGTGCTGCAGCTCAACCTGACCTACAACGACAACATGACCACCATCCGCAAGATCAACCAGAACCTCTCGCAGATTTCGTCGGGCTCGTCGGTGTGGATGGCGGAGCTGAGCGGCGAATACGCCCTCACGCAGAGCCTCACCCTGAAGGCTTTCTTCCAGACCAATATCAACACGCCCTATATCTCCAACGCCTACCCGAACTCGACCACCAAGGGCGGATTTACAGTAAGGTTTTCTTTTTAGGAGGAGAATGAGGGATTAGGGATTAGGAATTAGAAATTAGGGATTAGGAGAACCGCTGAACACTAAACACTGAACACTGTGAACACTGAACACTGAACACTAAACACTGAACACTAAACACTGAACACTAAACACTGAACACTAAACACTGAACACTGTGAACACTGAACACTAAACACTGAACACTGAACACTGAACACTGACCACTAACCACTAACCACTGACCACTGATCACTAAATGAAAGATAGATTCAAAGATTTCGACAAGGAGGTGCGCGACCTCGTGCTGGATTTCGAGCGCACCGTGATGAAAGGCGAGCGCCAGTTCTTCGACGTGGATGAGCTGGAGGTCATCATCGACTACTACCTCGAGGTGAACGACCAGAAGCCGCTCGAGGAGGCTATCCGTTATGCCGAATACCTCTACCCCGACAGCACGGAGGTGCGCATCCGGCGCGCCCACCAGATGATAGCGCGACAGGAGGTGCAGCCTGCCGTGGAGCTGCTGGAGCAGCTGCGGCGGCAGGAGCCGGACAATACCGACGTGGCCTACTCGCTCGGCGTGGCCTACAGCGCGCAGGAGCAGCACGAGCGCGCCATCAGCCTCTACGAGGAGGCGCTGGCCGACGGCTGGATGCCGGGGCGCGTCTATTCCAACATCGCAGAGGAATACTACAAGCTTGAGGACTATGCGCAGGCCATAGCCTACTACGAGATGGCGCTGCACTATGACCCCTCGGACGAGGTGTCGATCTACAACTACTACGACACCTGCTACCTCGCCCACCGGCTGGAGCAGGCCGCGAGCACGCTGACCGACATCACGAAGAAGGACCCCTACAACAAGCATGCGTGGCATGTGCTGGGGCTGGCGCAGCGCGACCTGGGGCTGCTGCAGCAGGCGTCCGAGTCGCTGCAGTTTGCCATAGCGATCGACAAGGGGTTCGTGGAGGCCTATGTGGCCCTCTCGCAGACGCAGGACATGATGGGCGACACGCCGCAGGCGGTGACGACGATGCTGCGGGCGATGGACTACACGGAGCACCGCGACCGCGTGTACCGCACGGTGGGCAACCTCTACGCGCGCGACAACAATTTCGACACGGCGATGGTATACTACCGCAAGGCCATCGACGAGAACCCGGCGGACGCCGAGGCTTTCGCGGCGAGCGCCATGTGCTACCTGCACACGGGCGACCTGCCGTCGGCCCTGGCCTCCATCCGCAAGGCGCTGGGCCTCGAGGACGCGCTGGCCGAGCAGCGCAAGGACGAGGGGAACGCCGAGGTGTACTTCGCCGCCGCGCTGGTGCACGATGCCGCCGGCCATTTCGACAAGGCCTCGGAGTGCTACGAGCGCATGCTGCTGGCGCCCAACTGCAACGAGACGCAGTGCCAAGCCTACACGCAGTTCCTCTTCGACCACCGTCTCTACGACATCCTCACCGACTTCGGCGAGGAGTCGCTCGGGCTGTATCCCCACGACCTCTTCTATTCCACCTATCTGGCGGCCAGCTACTTCTACACCAACCGCTATAACAAGGCGCGGAAGATGCTGCCCGACGTGTCGGCCGAGCTGCTGGCCGAGATATGCCCCGAGATAGCGGTGCACCCCCTGCTGGGGCCGCTCCTCCCGTGGACGGAAAACCCACCGGAGAAGGGGGCGACGCCCTAGGGGAACGGTAGGGACTCTCTAGGGGAATAGTTCGACCCTTTCCCTTATTTTCCCTTATTTTCCCTCTGAATAATTTTTGAACAAAAAAACGATATGAAATTGAAGAGATTTTTACCCCTGTTGCTGCTGGCAACACTGCTGAACAACAATCCATTATCCGCCCAGGAGCCTGTTAACGTGGCCGAGGCGGTGCGCGGCGACAGCGCCGGCACGGGCTTTGTGGCCGACATACTGCACTGGTACGACGCCCACATGAACTACTGGGCCGTGGCGGGGCTGATGACCATTGAGAGCTCGTTCATCCCCTTCCCGTCGGAGGTGGTGATCCCGCCGGCCGTCTACGTGGCCTGCAACCCCGAGAGCAAGGGCGGCATGAATGTGTGGCTAGTCGTCCTCTTCGGCACCATCGGCGCCCTGCTGGGTGCGCTGATCAACTACTTCCTCTCGCTTTGGCTCGGACGCCCCATCATCTACGCCTTCGCGCGGAGCAAGGTGGGGCGGATGCTGCAGCTGTCGGAGGAGAAGATGCAGCGCGCCGAGGTCTACTTCAACGACCACGGCAACGTCTCCACCCTCGTGGGGCGCTTCATCCCGGTGATCCGTCAGCTCATCTCCATCCCCGCCGGCCTGTCGCGGATGAACCTCGGCGCCTTCTGTTTCTTCACCACGCTGGGCGCGCTGGCGTGGAACCTCATCCTGGCCCTCTTCGGCTGGCTGGCCTACAAGGCCGCGGACCCCACCGTGATCGAGAAATACAGCAAGCAGCTGAGCGTCATCATCATCGTCGCCTTTGTGGCTGCGGTGGCCTTCCTGGTGGTGAGGCATTTTGTGAAGAAGAGGAAGAGTGGTGAGGGAGAGAAAGGGAGTGAAGAGGAGTGAAAGGACAATTGTGCTAACGGTGGCCCCGTAGGGGCGAAGGAATGTAGCCGTGGGTGCAAACCCACGGCAGGAAATGACAAACAAAAACAGGAGCCCCGTAGGGGCGACGGAATATGGCAAATAGCTACACACAACTGAATGTCCACCTGACATTCCACGTCAAATCCAGTGCCGACCCCATTGCACAGGCCGACTTGGAGCGTCTCTACGCCTATCTCGGCGGGTGTACGCGTGAGCAGGGTGCCAAAGCCATCGCCATTGGCGGGATGACGGACCACATACACATGCTTGTGTCGCTGCCAGCCACCTTGACAGTCTCCGAATTCGTGAAAAACATCAAGGTGTGGAGTTCCAAGTGGTTGAAAACCCTTGGCCCTGCCTATCGCGGATTTGCTTGGCAAGATGGGTACGGAGCCTTCTCGGTCAGCCACTCCATCATCCCCAAGACCATAAATTATATAGCCACACAGGCCGAGCACCACAAAAAGATGACATTCCGGGAGGAATATCTCAAGATGCTGCAGGCCAACGAAATAGAATATGATGAGAGATATGTATAGTTTCCATCGCCCCTACGGGGCTCGGGGCAGCTCTCTCCGCCACACCGTGGGTTTGCACCCACGGCTACTATCCATTGCCCCTGACGGGGCAGCCGGTTCCCCTATAGCATCCACAGCCCTTGACAGGGCAGTCAACACCCCAAAAGAAATATGCAAGAAATCGTGAATATACGTGCCCAGTTCCCCATTTTGGAGCAGCGGGTCCATGGGCGGCCGCTGGTCTACCTCGACAATGCGGCCACCACGCAGAAGCCGCTGCGCGTCATCGAGGCCATGGACACCTACTACCGCACCCTCAACGCCAACATACACCGTGGCGCGCACCACCTGGCCGCCGCCGCCACCGAGCGCTACGAGGCCGTCCGCCGGCAGGTGCAGTCCCTCATCAACGCCCGCCACAGCCACGAAATCGTCTTCACCCGCGGCACCACCGAGAGCATCAACCTGGTGGCCCACTCGTTTGCGCGACGCTATTTCACGGGCGACGACGAGGTCATCGTCTCCGGCATGGAGCACCACTCCAACATCGTCCCCTGGCAGCTGGCCGGTGCGCGTCTCCGCCCCATACCCTTCAGCGACGAGGGGGTGCTGGACCTCGGGGCATACCGCCAGCTCTTCTCCGGGCATACCCGCATCGTGGCCGTCAACCACGTCTCCAACACCCTCGGCACCGTCAACCCTGTCAGGGAAATCATCGACATCGCTCACGAACATGGCGTGCCCGTCCTCATCGACGGCGCGCAGGCCATCTCGCACCTCCCCGTCGACGTGCAGGCGCTGGGGTGCGACTTCTACTGCTTCTCCGGCCACAAGATGTACGGCCCCATGGGCGTCGGCGTGATGTACGGGCGCGAGGAGCTGCTCGACGCCATGCCGCCCTACCAGGGTGGGGGAGAGATGATTAGCGAGGTGAGCTTCGAGCGCACCACCTACAACCAGCTGCCCTTCAAGTTCGAGGCCGGCACCCCCTCGGTGGGCGATGTCATCGGCCTCGGCGAGGCCATTGCCTTCATGCAGGAGATGGGCATCGGTACCCTCGCTGCCCACGAGGACGACCTGCTGCGCTACGCCACCGAGCGCCTGCTGCAGCTCCCCGGCGTGCGCCTCTTCGGCACCGCCCCGCAGAAGACCTCCGTGCTCTCCTTCCTCCTCGGCGAGGCGCATCCTTACGACGTGGGCACCCTGCTCGACCAGCTCGGCATCGCCGTCCGCACCGGCCACCACTGCACGCAGCCCGTCATGGACCGCTACGGCATACCCGGCACGGTGCGCGCCTCGTTCGCGGTGTACAACACGCGCGAGGAGGTCGACGCCCTGGTGGCGGGAGTGGAGAGGGTGATGCCGATGCTGGATTAGGCCCGCAGGGGCAGGAGAAAAGGCGTTACCCACGAGAAAGCCCCGTCAGGGGCTGGAGACAATAGCCGTGGGCAACGCCCACGGGGAAGGAAAACCCCCAAATTAACGCCCCGTAGGGGCATAAGAAGAACAAAAACATGGCAAACAGCTACATCGGCATAACACTTCACATCACATTTCACGTCAAGACGAACGACTGTCTTGTCAAGCGTGCCGACTTGCCGCGTCTGTTCCAATACATAGGAGGTATCATTCGCGAGCAGAAAGGCATCCCGATTATGGTAGGGGGCGAGCCCGACCACATCCATATCCTCACCTCCATTCCATCGACAATAACGGTGGCCGATTTTGTTATGAACATAAAGAAGAGCAGCAGCAAGTGGATGAAAACCCTCGAGGGCGGTTACCGCCTCTTTGCATGGCAGGATGGATATGGGGCATTTTCTGTGAGCCACTCGGTCATACCCAAGACCATAGCGTACATCGCCAGGCAAGAGGAACATCACCGCACGGTGTCGGCAAGGGAAGAATATAAAAGATTTCTGAATGCAAACGAGTTGGAATATGACGAGAAATATATCTGACGCTTATGCCCCTACGGGGCGCGGAATGGTTTTTCACTGTTTCCGTGGGCGTTGCCCACGGCTAAATTCTCAAGCCCCTACGGGGCGCAACCTAATGCCACAATAATATGCTCACCCACCTCCATATAGAAAACTACGCCCTTATCCGCGAGAGCGACATCGCCTTCGACGGCGGCTTTGTGGTCATCACTGGCGAGACCGGCGCGGGCAAGTCCATCATGCTCGGCGCCCTCGGGCTGCTGCTCGGCCAGCGGGCCGACGTGGGCGTGCTGGCCGACAAGGGGCGCAAGTGCGTCGTTGAGGCGCGCTTCGACATCGACGGCCTCGGCCTGCAGCCCCTCTTCGAGGAGGCCGACGTCGACTACGACCCCCAGCTCATCCTGCGCCGCGAGATACTCCCTTCGGCCAAGAGCCGCGCCTTCGCCAACGACACCCCCGTCCAGCTGCCTTTCCTCAGGCAGCTCGGCGCACGCATCATCGACATCCACTCGCAGCACCAGACCCTCACCCTCTCCGACAGCCACTTCCGCCTCTCGCTGCTCGACTCGCTGGCGAAACCGGAGGTCGGAGGTTGGAGGTCGGAAGTGTTTGTGGCCTATGACACCGCCTACCGCGAGTACACGCACCTCAAGCGCGAGCTGGAGGCGCTTGCCGGCACCGAGGCGCAGAGCCGCAAGGAGCAGGACTACCTGCAGTTCCAGTTTGGCGAGCTCGGCGAGGCACAGCTGCAGCCCGGCGAGCAGGAGGAGCTGGAGCAGGAGTCGCAGCTGCTGGCCCACGCCGAGGCCGTGCGCGAAGGGCTGGCCGCCGCCGCCGCAGCCCTCGACGACGAGAGCGAGCACGCCGTGCTGCCCCGCCTGCGGCAGGCCAAGGGCGCCCTCGGCCACGTGGCGCACTACCACGCGCAGGCCGACGAGCTGCTGCGGCGCCTCGAGTCGAGCCTCATCGAGCTGGCCGACATCAACTCCGAGCTGCAGTCGGCCGCCGACGGCATCACCTACAGCCCCGAGCGGCAGCAGGAGGTCGACGACCGCCTGGCCCTCCTCTACCGCCTGCAAAAGAAACACTGCGTCGACACCGTCGAGGCACTCATCGCCCTGCGCGACGAGCTGGACGCGCGCTTGCAGAGCATATCCACGATGGACAGCCGCATCAGCGAGCTGATGGAGCAGGTGGACCGCGCCTACGGCACCCTCCAAAAGGCCGCCGACACCCTCACCGCCGCCCGCCGCAAGGCCGGCAAGGTGCTGGAAAAGAACATCCTGCCCACGCTGCACGAGCTGGGCATGCCGGAGGCGCGCTTCGAAGTGCAGCTCGCCGAAGCCACCGCCTACGGCCCCATGGGGCACGACGCCGTGGCGTTCCTCTTCAACGCCAACCGCGGCGGCGAGCTGCGCGAGGTGGGCAAGGTGGCCAGCGGCGGCGAACTGTCGCGCCTGATGCTCGCCATCAAGAGCATGCTCACCAGCCACCGCCTGCTGCCCACCATCATCTTCGACGAGATCGACACCGGCGTCAGCGGCGACATCTCGGTGGCCGTGGGCCGCATCATGCGGCGCATGGCGGAGCGGATGCAGGTGGTGGCCATCAGCCACCTGCCGCAGATAGCCGCCGGCGCCGACCAGCACCTGAAGGTGTACAAACGGCTGGAGGAGGGCGAGGAGCGCACCGTGTCGCACATACGCCAGCTCACGCCCGAGGAGCGGCTGACCGAGGTGGCCGTCATGCTCAGCAGCGACCCGCCGACCGCCGCCGCACTCCAAACCGCCAAAGAACTGATGGAGAGATGAAATACTACCTAATCGGATACATGTACAGCGGCAAGAGCACCTTCGGCCCCAAGCTGGCGGCGGCCAAGGGGCTGGGCTTTGTGGACCTGGACCAGGCCTTCGAGGCGAAGTACCACTACGAGGTGGCGCGCTTCTTCGAGGTCTTCGGCGAGGAGGCTTTCCGCAAGCTGGAGGCCCAGATGCTGCACGCCACGGCGGCGATGGACGACGTGGTCATCTCGACCGGCGGCGGCACCCCCTGCCACGGCGACAACATGGACTTCATCCTCGCCCACGGCACCGCCATCTACCTTCAAATGCCCGTCGACGCCCTGGTGGAGCGTGCGCTGCGCAGCCGCCATGTGCGCCCCAGGCTCCACGGCCTGCCGGAAGCCGAGATGCGCGCCGCCATCGCCGCCGAGCTGGCCGAGCGCGAGCCCATATACCTCCGCGCCCCCGTCATTCTCGACGGCACCGACCCCCAAACGGGCGGGATTCTCTAGAGGGAAAGTGTTAAATAATGTTAAGCTTTTGCCGTTTTCGCCGCAAACGGCTACTAACAGATGCAGAACGATGGATGAAAAGCGACAAAGATCATAGGGAGTTCATGGCGCTGCTGGGGCGCTGCGAGCGGACTGTGTTCAAGGTGTGCCTGATGTTCACCGACCGCAGCCGGGAGGGTGTGCGCGACCTGTATCAGGACATCGTGAGCGAGTTGTGGGTGGGCTACTCGCGCTTCCGCAGCGAGAGCGCGGAGCGCACGTGGGTCTACCGCGTGGCGATCAACACCGCTGTGCGCGGAGCCCGCCGAGAGCGCCGCCGACTGCCCACGACGGTGCTCGACGAGGCCACCCACAGCCTGCTGGTGCAGCAGACGGACAACGAACTTGTGGACCGCCTCTACGACCTCATCTACCGCCTGGAGCCGCAGGATCGCGAGTGGGTGCTGCTCTACCTGGACGGGGTGCCGCAGCGCGAAGTGGCGCGCATCATGCGCTGCAGCGAGCGCACGGTGAGAAACCGAATGAAATCAATCATACTGTTATTAATAGAAATGAACGAAAATGAAGACTAAGACAACCACAGACCTCCTCGCTGCCGCGTGGCGAGAGGAGAGCCGCCGCCTCGACGGGGTGGCGCGGGGGCACGACCTGGGGCAGATGCCCTTCGACGAGCGCAGCCGCGAGCGCCGCCTGCTGCGCACCGAAGCGGGAGGAAGTGCCGCCTTTTCGGCAGTGGCGGTAGTGCTGCTGCTTCTGCTGCTCCCGCCGACGCCCTGCCGCGCCGCCAACGCCGGCGCCGACCGCGCCGCCGCCGTCCATGTCGTCCACCAAATGCTGGAAGCCCTATGAAAAGCAGACATTGGATAGCTGCGCTGATAGGGATGGTGGCCGTGGGAGGTGCCCTCGCCTGGCACTACTGGCCGCGCACGGTGCCGCTGGAGGAGTGCAGTGAGATTTACCAGCGCTATCACGACAACCCCCACGTCGCAGCCACCTTCCTGAAGGACTTCCGGGTGAACGACACGGTGACGGTCGATGTAACGCTGCTCGAGGCGAAGGACGACGAGGGGTGGGAGGAGATGAGGGAAAAAATCAATATCAAGCCGATACCGCAAGAGGTGTATGAGATATTGGGAGAAGAAGCCGAAGAAGATGTGTGGGTGTGGCTTGCACCCAAAAACAACTACCATCTTCCAATGGACGACATATTGTTGAACAACGATGTGCTTTCTGTATCGCATAAAAAGAAGCAGCTCTGCATATTCGAGACCGTGAGCGAAAAACAAATAGACGCAATATCAAAACACCAATTCGAAGAAGGACATACCGACATACATCATAACAATTAAAAAAATGAACAAGACAATCAAAATCGTGGCACTGCTGGCAGTGCTGAGCATGGCGGCAACGGGCTGCCAAAAGGAAGAGAACGAGGTCCTGAACCCCAAATCCGCATCCTCCGAGGTGAGAACAGCCTACACGGTGAGTTACACCGTCGACGGTGTAGCCCGTCAGACGACCCTGTACGGCGAGGCCGCCCACGCGGCATTCATCTACCGGATGCTGACCCTGGCAGAACAGGGGCACGAGGTGAGCTTCTACGACGAGGACAAGGTGTCGCCGGAGGGTGCCACACGCGAGGTCGTTACGTATACAACGGGCGACAAGTCGGAGGCTTATGACTGGGCGCTTCGAAAAGAGAAAGAAGGCTACATGGTAAAGGTAACCTACGACAAGAAGAGCGGTACGTTTACATGTGTTGCCCTCCGCTAAGAGTTAATTTACCACACCGGCAATAGTGCCACAAAACCAAACAGAAAGAGCATGAAATTCATCCCACCATGCCCCCACTGCCAGGCCAGGGGCGCCGGCGGTGCGGGGATGAAGGAAAAAGAGGTGCCATCCGAGCGGCACCCCATGGCGTAGAGCGGTCGCCCCTACGCGCGTTCAAAATAATAGCACTAACCACAACGCAGCGAGACCGACTTTATTGCACAGCCATGCACAAAAAACAAATTTAAAACAACACCAACAACAAAAAACAACATAAAATATGACAACAACCATTTTGAGACGCGGTCTCGCAACGACAATCATGACAATCGCCCTTGGGCTTACCGCTATGGCGCAGACGCCGGCACCGGTGGTGTTCGGCATAGGCACCGGAATGACCGACCCGCAGGGGACGCTCCATGTGCACTCGTCGGAGCTGATAGAGAACCTCGAACCCCTCATACCCATCGGCGACGGATGGCGCAATGACCCCATCCCCGAGAATGAACCCGATCACTATCAGACGCTGCTGCACATGACCAACACCACCACCGGTGCCACGAAAAACGACGGCTTCACCCTCAAGCAGTACGACAACCAAGTGGAGTTCATTCAGAACGAGGCGGCGGATGTGCGCTTCGTGATGCCCGGAGGCACCACAATACTGAAAGAGAACGGACAAGTGGGTCTCGGGACGGTAGCTGAGGGCTACCGTTTCACCGTCGGCGGCAAGGCTCGATTCTCGGGAGACGTGCACACTGACCAAAAACTGTCGGCCACGGGGGCGGTGACTGTCGGCACCACGCTGACGGTGGGCACAGACGCCTCGGTGTACGGCGGGCTGGCTGTGGGCAACGGATTCGCGTGCGACAACCAGGGAAATGTGAAGGCCAAACGATTGAAAGTGACGCTCACGGACTGG
>CACWPQ010000008.1:0-74860 GCA_902762805.1 uncultured Bacteroidota bacterium
CCCCCCCCCATCATCCCGACAAAACCCCGTCAGGGAGGCACGTTTAATAGCCTGCCCCAACGTATCCATCTCTTCGAATGCCCCATCGGGGCTTTCGACCACATCGACCGCATCGCCATCCTCCAAAACATCCCCTTCCATCGCCACATACTGCGACCCACTCGCCCTCCCCTCGCCGTCCACCACGAAGCCCCACATCCTGACATTCAATTCATTCCATCCATCTGGCAACTGCATTTGGAGGCGACCGTCGCGTCGCGAAGCGGAATGCGAGAGAAGACCCTCGCGCGTATCTATATTGTATACGTAGAGATAGACGCGATCGCACGCCTTGGCGCGCGTCATGCCGCTATTCTTCTCGAAATCAACGGACAGCACGCCATCCCCATCAACCCTGGCAGCAGAAAACAACACTGGCGCAGCAGCACCCTCCGCAATGCGTATGCGTTCGTAATCTGTGGGAATGAAGCGTGCTGCGTCCGAAGTATCCTTGACTGCCACACCGCTGACACCGCACGCCGCCTCCCTGCCGAAACATCCCTTATTCATCTTCACAAATAGGTTCCCCTCCGTCATCTGCTCCCGCGCAGCCCTCTCCCGCAGCCCCAGCAGCAGCGCCTGCCGCGCCGTCGCCGCAAACCGCACCATCCCAACAAACCACTCACGCTCAGCCTGTTGACTCTCCGTGTTCGGATAATTAATCTCCTTGCGGTACGCCCGCACCACATGCTTACCCCTCCAGAGGTAGCCCACCACCGTACCCACCTTGCCCCGGAACGGCCCGAGGATGCCTTGCTCTAACTTTGCCATAACTGTTTACTTTGGATTATAACGGCTAAATTTTCAAATTGAACTTATTGTGTTTCTTTTTTGGCTTTTTACCGCCTTAACGTCACCTCGCCCCGTTTATTCTCCCCCATCCCCTGGAGAGGAAGAAGAGAGGAAGAAGAAGAACGCAATAAAAAGCACAATACCAACCAGTTGCACACTAGCAAAAAACATTGATTTTCGAAAAAAAAGAGGCGCTAAAGCTGTTTGAGTCGCTCGGCGGCGTCGGGGTGGCCGTTGTCGGCGGCGAGGGTGAGCCAGCGCTTGGCCTCCTTCTTGCTCTTTTTGACGCCCTCGCCGGTGGCATACATGACGCCGACATTGTAGCAGCTCTGCAGGTGTCCGGCCTCGGCGGCGCGGAGGAACCACTGGAAGGCCTGCTCGATGTCGGGCTGGACATAGACGCCGTCAACATAGCACATGGCGACGAGGAACATGCCGTAGGCGGAGCCGCGCTCGGCGGCCTCGTTGTAGAGGTTGAAGGCGCGGCGCGAGTTAAGGATGACGCCGGTGCCTTCCTCATAACAGAGGCCGAGGCGGCAGAGGGCTTCGAGGTCGCCGCGGTCGGCAGCGAGCTGATAGAGTTCGGCGGCGCGCTTGGGGTCGAGGGGCGCCACGCGGCCTTGTAGGTGGCTGGCGGCGAGAGATTTCATGGCGGCGACATCGCCAGCGGCGACAGCACGTTCGTACTGTCGGACGGCCTCAAGGGTATCCTGGGGCACTCCGTGTCCGCGGACATAGAGGTCGCCGAGGAACTGCATGGCCAAGGTGTTGCCCATGCTGGCGGCGGTGTCGAGGAAGAGGCGCGCCTGGCGGTAGTCCTCCTGGCATCCGAGGCCGGAGTAGTGGAGCTGTCCGAGGAGGCAGTAGGCCTCGCCGCTCTCGATGGCGGGGGCGAGCTGGCGCACCATGTCGTAGGCGGCCTCGGGGTCGGCCTCGATACCGTTGCCGACAAGGAGGGCGCGGCAGTAGAGGAGCATGGCGTCGAAGTCACCATTGGCGGCGGCAGCGTTGATGAAGCCCAAGGCGCGGTCGTACTCGCCCTGTGCGTAGAGCCAGGCGCCTATCATGTAGTCGCCGTGGGGGTCGTCGAGCTGCGAGGCGGCGTGGTAGTGCATGAGGGCGGTGTCGGCGTTGGGCTGGATACCGGCATAGCCATAGTTATAGTAGTCGCCAAGCTTGCCGGTGGCCCAGGGGTGTCCGCCCTGTGCGGCGTGGATGAGGAGGGGGAGCGCGGCGGCGGTGTCGGGGGCGGTGCCGATGCCGTTGAGGTAGGCGGCTGCCAGCGCGGCGGCGGCGAAGGTGTTGTTGCCGCCGAGGGCGTAGGCGCGCTGCAGGAGTGCGAAGGCGGAGTCGTAGTTCTGCGGCACATGCTGGCCGTTGGAATAGAATTCGGCAAGGAAGGCGTAGCCGTTGCTGACGCCGCGGTCGCCGGCCTGACGGTAGAGGGTGAGGGCGCGTGCGGTGTCGGGGGCGGTGCCGCGGGCGAGGTCGAGGGCGATGGCGGTCTGCAGCAGGGCCATGCTGTCGCCTTCGGCGGCGAGCTGGCTGTAGAGGATGAAGGCGGAGTCTTCCTTGCCCTCGACGCCGAGGCCGCGTTCGTAGCAGTGGGCGAGCCAGTAGCGGCCGTCGCGGTTGCCGGCCTGGGCTGAGCGGCGCATGAGGGCGATGCCGCGGGCGAGGTCTTCGTCGGTGCCCTTGCCATAGTCGCCGTTGAGGTAGAGGGCGGCGAGCTCGTAGTCGGCCTGCGGCGTGGCGGACATCTCAAAGTATTTGGCAGCCTTCTTGTACTCCTCGCCGTAGCGATAGAGTCGACCGAGACGGCAGGCGGCCTCACGATCGCCCTGCTTGGCGAGCTTCTTGAGTTGCTTCTCGTCTTGCGCTCCGGCCAGCAGAGGGAGCATCAGGAGGGCGAAAAATGCGATTTTCTTCATCATAAAGGGTAAGTATTTGAGAGTGCAAAGTTACAAAATAATCTCCAATCGGGGAAAATTATCTTTCAAGCAATGATACACATTGCTGTAATACAGCAATATACAGAATCACTAGGGCAAAATCACCAATATTGGTTATTGTGGGGTCGTGGAAAGGGGCGTACTTTTGCACCCGAAATGGAACAGAGAATGTTTTAGGATACAACGTCCATTTTGTGTTTTAGGATTAATAGCAATCGAGGGTCCCTGTCTTGGGACCCTCACTCTTTGGTGGCCGCATAGAGGCGGCAGACGCCGAAGGTGAACCGCTGCTCACGGCAATTCTGGACTTTGAATTTTGAATTTTGAAGGATGTCGAGGAAGGCCTGGCCTTTGGGGAAGCTCTCGATGGAGGCTGGGAGGTAGGTGTAGGCCTGTCGGTTGCGCGCGAGGAGGCGTCCGAGGAGGGGTATGACGCGGCGGGCGTAGAGGTCGTAAAAGGGTCGGAGGAGGGGGGAGTCGGGCGTGGCGAGCTCGAGGATCACCAGGCGGCCGCCGGGCTTGAGCACACGCAGCATCTCGCCAAGGCCCTTTTCCAGATGCACGAAGTTGCGGATGCCGAAGGCGCAGGTGACGGCGTCGAAGCTGGCGTCGGGGAATGGCAGCGCCTCGGCGTCGGCGAGCTGAAAGCGGGCAGCCGCGGCTTTCCGGCGGGCAAGGGCGAGCATCTGCTCGCTGAGGTCGACACCGGTGACGCGGTGGCCACGCCGCAGGAGGTCGAGGGAGAGGTCGCCCGTGCCGCAGGCTACGTCGAGGACGTGGAAGGCGGGGTGGGGGCGTAGGCTGGAAGCCTGCGTACCAAGGGCTTGCACGGCGCGGCGGCGCCAGCGGCGGTCGAGGCCGGCGGTCATGATGCGGTTGAGGCGGTCGTAGGTGGGGGCTACGGGGTCGAAGTCAAAGGCCATAGTTGGCGACGGTGTAGAGGATGGCGGTGAGGGCGGTGGTGATCACGAGCATGGGCAGCGCGGAGTCGAGGTCGCGGCCATGGCAGGCGCGCACACGATAGAGGTGCAGGCCGAAGAGGGGTGCCGGGATGACCATCAGCCAGGTGATTTTGCAGGTGAGCACGAAGCATGCAAAGCCCACGATGACGAGCAGGAACTGGTAGACCTTGGCCGGCGTCTCCCCCACCCTCAAGGGGATGGTGCGTCGGATGCCGGCGTCGGACTCCATGTCGCGCACGTTGTTGACGTTGAGCACGCCGACACTGAGCAGCCCCATGCCGATGGCGGGCCAAAGGAGAGGCAGGTCGAAGCGGTGGGTGAGCACATAGTAGGCGCCGAGGACGGAGACGAGGCCGAAGAAGATGAAGACAGCGATGTCGCCAAGACCGCGGTAGCCGTAGGGCTTGGCGCCGAGGGTGTAGTGGGTGGCGGCCCAGACGGCCATGGCGCCGAGCACGATGAGGAGACTGGGCTCCCAACTGTGGAGCAGGCTGCCGAAGGAGCAGAGCACCATGGCGAAGCCGAAGAGACAGCAGAGCACCACCATGGCGTTGATGGCGCGCCACATCTGACGCTCGGTGAGGCGACCGTTGGCGAGGCTGTAGTGCGGCCCCTGGCGGTCGGCGGTGTCGACGCCGCTACGGTAGTCGCCCATCTCGTTGCTGAGGTTGGTGAGGATTTGGAGGCAGGCGGTGGTGAGGAAGAGGAAGGCGAGGGTCCAGCCGCCGCGCATGGGCGACCCGTCCCACAGCGGGCCACAGCCATGGCCGTAGCCCAGCACGCCGCCGCAGGCCACCCCCGCCAACGAGAGGGGAAGGGTGCGGAGGCGCATGGATTTGATTAAACTATGAATTTCGAATTTAGAATTTTGAACCATGGCGCGTCAGGCTTTCGGAAATCAAACTTTGACATCCACCTTGATGCAAAGCTCGTCGAGCTGCTCTTGGGCGATGGGGCTGGGGGAGCCGGACATGACGTCGCGACCGGCGTTGTTCTTGGGGAAGGCGATGAAGTCGCGGATGGAGTCGGCGCCGGAGAAGACGGAGCAGAGGCGGTCGAAGCCGAAGGCGAGGCCTGCATGTGGCGGGGCGCCGTAGGTGAAGGCGTCCATGAGGAAGCCGAACTGGGCGGCGGCCTGCTCGTCGGTGAATCCGAGGGTGTGGAACATCTGGTTTTGGAGGGTGCGGTCGTGGATACGGATGGAGCCTCCGCCGACTTCGTTGCCGTTGAGGACCATGTCGTAGGCGTTGGCGCGGATGTCGCCCCAGCGGCTGGGGTCGGCCAGGAGGGCCTCGTCCTCGGGCTTGGGGGCGGTGAAGGGGTGGTGCATGGCGTAGAAGCGCTGGGTCTCGTCGTCCCACTCGAGGAGGGGGAAGTCGACCACCCAAAGGGGGGCGAAGTGCTGCGGGTCGCGGAGGCCGAGCTGCGAGCCCATCTCGAGGCGGAGGGCGCAGAGCTGGGTGCGGGTCTTCATGGCGGGGCCGCAGAGGATGAGCATGAGGTCGCCGGGACGGGCGCCCATGCGGTCGGCGATGGCGCGGAGGGCGTCGGCGTCGTAGAACTTGTCGACGGAGGACTTGAGGGTGCCGTCGGCGTTATATTTGATATAGACCATACCGCCGGCGCCGACCTGCGGACGCTTGACGAAGTCGGTCAGCGCATCGAGCTGCTTGCGGGTGTAGTCGGCGCAGCCCTGGGCGACGATGCCGACGACGAGCTCGGCGGAGTCGAAGAGGCCGAAGCCGTGGCCGCGGACCACGTCGTTGACTTCCTGGAACTCCATGCCGAAGCGGAGGTCGGGCTTGTCGGAGCCGAAGCGGCGCATGGCGTCGTGCCAGGTGATGCGAGGGAAGGGGCCGAATTGGAGTCCTTTGAGTTCGAGGAGGAGGTGGCGGATGAGGCCTTCGAACATCTGGAGGACGTCCTCCTGGTCGACGAAGGACATCTCGCAGTCAATCTGTGTGAATTCAGGCTGGCGGTCTGCGCGCAGATCTTCGTCGCGGAAGCAACGGACGATCTGGAAGTAGCGGTCGAGGCCGGAGACCATGAGGAGCTGTTTGTACTGCTGTGGGGACTGTGGGAGGGCGTAGAACTCGCCGGGGTTCATGCGGGACGGGACGACGAAGTCGCGTGCGCCTTCGGGGGTGGACTTGATGAGCATGGGGGTTTCGACCTCGAGGAAGTGGCGGTCGGAGAGGTAGTTGCGTACGAGCATGGCCATGCGGTGGCGTAGTTCGAGGTTTTGGCGGACGGGGTTGCGTCGGATGTCGAGGTAGCGGTAGCGCATGCGGAGGTCGTCGCCGCCGTCGGAGAGGTCCTCGATGGTGAATGGGGGTGTCTTGGCTTCGTTGAGGACGTTGAGTTCGGCGACTTCGATTTCGATTTCGCCGGTGGGTATTTTGGTGTTTTTTGAGGAGCGCTCGATGACACGTCCGGTGGCCTGGACGACGTATTCGCGGCCGAGGCGTCGCGCCTGTTCGCAGAGTGCGGCGTCGGTTTCCATGTTGAAGGCGAGCTGTGTGATGCCGTAGCGGTCGCGGAGGTCGACGAAGGTCATGCCGCCGAGGTCGCGGGAGCGCTGGACCCAGCCGGCGAGGGTGACGGTCTGGCCGAGGTTGGCGAGGCGGAGCTCGCCGCAAGTATTTGTCCTATACATAGATATGATGTTTTTCGAATGAATTTACAAGGTGCAAAGATACGTATTTTTTTTGTGTGTGGCCGAAAAACTTTGTCGGCTGTTTGCAACGAGCTTGTTTTCAGCATTGTTAAAAGGTGGCTCTTTGGTGGGTCCTAGATGGGTCCTAGATGGGTCCTAGATGGGTCCTAGATGAGTCCTAGATGAGTCCTAGTTGACTCCTGGATGGGTTCTGGTTGTCGAGGGTGGTGGGAGGGTGGTGATAAGTTTTTTTTAAATAAATTTTGTCAGTTCAAAAAATGTTCGTACCTTTGCAGCGAATTTGAAGAGGGAGATGACCCCTCTTTTTTATTGGTTATGATAGAGAAAATCAAGATATTAGAGCTGGTAAACAGTGCGTTGGAGGGGAGTGACAAGTTTCTTGTGAACCTGAAAATCACGCCCGACAACCGTATTTTTGTCGACATCGACGGCGATAACGGGGTGACGATTGACGACTGCATCGCGGTGAGCCGCGCTGTGGAGGGTCAGTTGGACCGCGAGGAGGAGGATTTTGAGCTGAATGTGGGTTCGGCCGGTGCGGATATGCCGCTGAAGTTGACGCGGCAGTACCGCCGCCACGTGGGGCGCGAGCTGGAGGTGGTGATGGTGGACGGGGAGCGTCTGGATGGCGAGTTGCGCGAGGCGGGCGATGAGGACATTCTCCTCGTTGTCCCGGGCGGCAAGAAGCAGGCTCCGCAGGAGCACCGGCTGGCCTACCGCGACATCAAGTCGGCGCGTGTGGCCATCAAGTTTTGAAACAGAATAAAATATAGAATATGAAGACACTGGATTTGAGTGGTTCCTTTCAGGAATTCAAAGAGTTTAAAAACATCGACCGCGAGACGCTGATGCGCATATTGGAGGAGGTGTTCCGCTCGGCCTTGGCCAAGCGCTACGGGTCGGAGGACAACTTCGACATCATCGTCAACATCGACAAGGGCGACCTGGAGATTTTCCGGAACCGCACGATTGTCGAGGACGGCCAGGTGAAGGACCGTATGCGCGAGATAGCGCTGAGCGACGCGCGGAAGATTGAGTCGGACTTCGAGGTGGGCGAGGAGTTGTCGGAGCCTGTTGAGATGACCGATTTCGGCCGCCGCGAGATTCTCAGCATCCGCCAGAACCTGGTGAGCAAGATTCAGGACTTTGAGAAGAGCCTCATTTTCCAGAAATACCGCGACAAGGTGGGCGAGATTATCGTGGGCGAGGTGTATCAGCCTTGGAACAAGGAGGTGCTTATCCTCGACGACGAGAAGATCGAACTCATTCTGCCCAAGGGCGAGCAGATACCGGCCGACCGCTTCCGCAAGGGGGACACGGTGCGCGCGATTGTGCTCAAGGTGGAGATGAAGAACAATAATCCGGTGATTGTCCTTTCGCGCACGAGCCCCATTTTCCTGGAGCGGTTGCTGGAGGCCGAGGTGCCGGAAATATACGACGGCCTGATCACCATCCGCAATATCGTCCGCCAGCCGGGCGAGAGGGCCAAGATAGCCGTTGAGAGCTACGACGACCGCATCGACCCCGTGGGAAGCTGCGTGGGCGTGAAGGGTGGCCGCATCCACGGCATCGTGCGCGAGCTGCGCAATGAGAATATCGACGTCATCAACTACTCCTCGCGCCCCGACCTGATGATCCAGCGCGCCCTGGCGCCGGCCAAGGTGAGCTCGATCAAGATCAAGGAGGAGGAGAAGAAGGCCGAGGTGTTCATGCAGCCCGACCAGGTGAGCCTGGCCATCGGCAAGGGCGGCTACAATATCAAGCTGGCCTCGCGCCTGGTGGGCTACGAAATCGAAATCTACCGCGACACGGACGAGGACTACGACGATGTGGCGCTGGTGGAATTCAACGACGACATCGAGCAGTGGATTATCGACGAGCTGATCAAGATTGGTTGCGACACGGCCAAGAGCGTGCTCAACCTGCCCAAGGAGGAACTCATCAACCGCACCGACCTCGAAGAAGAGACTATCGACCACGTGCTGGAGGTGCTCCGCTCGGAGTTTGAATAAATAATATAGTGGCCAGTGGTCAGTGGTCAGTGGCCGGTGGTCAGTGGTCAGTGGTCAGTGGCCGGTGGTCAGTGGCCAGAGGCCGGTGGCCAGTGGCAGCTAACAACAAGAAAACCAAAGAAAGGACTCGACAGAATATGGCAACAAGCAGATTGACAAAGGTAGCCAAGGAATTCAACGTGGGCATGCAGACCCTCGTGGAGTTTTTGGCCAAGAAGGGGCATCAAGTGGAGATGAACCCAAATACGAAGATTAGCGAGGAGCAGTACGACCTGCTGGCCGCAGCCTTCCAAGGCGAACGCAAGGTGAAAGAGGAGGCCGACAAAATCGAGCTCATCACCGGCAACAACCGCGTTGTGGAGGCACAGGCCAAGGAAATGGCCGAAGCCGAGTCCGAAGAGGTCATCATCAAGAACTATTCGGCTCCCAAGGCGCAGCCTGCTCCGGCACCTGCTCCCGAGCCGGAGCCGGAACCTGAACCCGAACCCGAACCGGAGCCCGAGCCTATGCCAGAACCCGAGCCCACGCCTGTGGAGCCC
The DNA here is from genome assembly GCA_902762805.1 of uncultured Bacteroidota bacterium. Classification (GTDB taxonomy): domain Bacteria; phylum Bacteroidota; class Bacteroidia; order Bacteroidales; family P3; genus Colimorpha. Next base: position 8,974 of record CACWPQ010000008.1, read on the forward strand.
GAGCCCACGCCCGAACCCGAGCCGGAACCTGTCGCCGAAGAGCCGGCACCCGTGGCCGAGCCCGAGCCCGCCGCCGAAGCGGCCGCCCCCGCGGCCGAACCCCAGGACAACGGCCCGCTTAAGGTGCTGGGTACGGTGGACCTCAGCGCCCTCAACCAGCGCATGCGCCCCGACAAGAAGAAGCGTGGCGCCAAAGGCGCGAAGCCTGCCCCCACCCCCACCCCTGTGGCACCGGCTCCCGTGGTCACGCCTGCCGCCGTCGAACCCACTCCCGCCCCCGAACCCGCCAAGCCGGAACCCGAGTTCATACAGACTCAGTATCAGAAACTTGAGGGTCCCAAGGTGCTGGACAAGATTGACCTCAGCCAGTTCAGCAAAGACGGCGCCGACACCCCCGGCAGCAAGCGCAAGCGCAAGCATACCAAGAAGGACGCCGTCAGCGCCCAGGAGGTGAAGAAGATTGGCGCCGAAGTGGCCAAGAAAGAGAGCAAGGAGAAAGAGAAAGCCCGCAAAGAGAGCCAGAAGAACGCCGCCCAGCAGCAACAGCAGCCCACCAGCGGCAAGAAGAAAAAGAAGAAAGAGGAGAAGAAGCCCGTAGAGATCGACGACAACGAAATTGAGAAGCAGATCAAAGAGACGCTGGCCCGCCTGTCGCCCATGGGCAAGTCGAAGACCTCCAAGCACAACCGCGAGAAGCGCCAGAAGGTGCACAACCGCATGGAAGAGGAGATGCTGGCCGAGATGGAAGGCCAGAAGACGCTGCAGGTGACCGAGTTCGTCACCGCCAACGAGCTGGCCACGATGATGCAGGTGCCCGTGACCAAGATTATCGCCACCTGCATGTCCGTCGGCATCTTCGTCAGCATCAACCAGCGCCTCGACGCCGAGACCATCAAGCTCATCGCCGACGAGTTCGGCTTCGACATCAACTTCGCCTCCGAGGATGTGGTCAACACCATCCAGAAGGTGGAGGAAGAGGACCGCCCAGAGGACCTCATCACGCGCAACCCCATCGTCACGGTGATGGGCCATGTGGACCACGGCAAGACGTCGCTGCTCGACTACATCCGCAACACCAACGTGATCGCCGGCGAGGCTGGCGGCATCACGCAGCACATCGGTGCCTACGAGGTGCAGACCGCCGACGGGCGCAAGATCACCTTCCTCGACACCCCCGGCCACGAGGCCTTCACCGCCATGCGCGCCCGCGGCGCCAAGATGACGGACATAGCCATCATCGTCATCGCCGCCGACGACCGCATCATGCCGCAGACCATCGAGGCCATCAACCACGCCCAGTCGGCCGCCGTGCCTATCGTATTTGCCATCAACAAGATAGACAAGCCCGGTGCCGACCCCGACCGCATCAAGACCGAGCTGGCCAACATGAACCTGCTGGTCGAAGAGTGGGGCGGCAAATACCAGAGCCAGGACATCAGCGCCAAGAAGGGTATCGGTGTCGAAGAGCTGCTGGAGAAAGTGATCCTGCAGGCCGACATCATGGAGCTCAAAGGCAACCCCAACAAGCGCGCCAAGGGCACCGTCATCGAAAGCACCCTCGACAAGGGCCGCGGCTATGTGGCCAAAATCCTCGTCGAAGACGGCACCATCCGCAAGGGCGACCCGATTGTGGCTGGCGCCACCTACGGTCGTGTGCGAGCCATGTACAACGAGCGTAATCAGGAAGTTACCTCGGCAGGCCCCTCGCAGCCTGTCCTCCTTCTTGGCCTCACCGGCGCATGCCAGGCCGGCGACACCTTCAACATCATGGAGCACGAGAAAGAGGCCAAGGACATCGCCGCCAAGCGCACGCAGCTGCAGCGCGAACAGGGCATCCGCACCCAGACCCACCTCACGCTGGAGGAAATCGGCCGCCGCCGCGCCCTGGGCAACTTCAAGGAGCTCAACATCATCGTCAAGGCCGACGTGGACGGCTCGGTCGAAGCCCTCAGCGACTCGCTCATCAAGCTCAGCAACGACGAGGTGCAGGTCAACGTCATCCACAAGGCCGTGGGCCAGATTTCGGAGAACGACGTCATGCTCGCCATGACCGCCGACGCCATCATCATAGGCTTCCAGGTGCGCCCCTCTGTCGGCGCACGCAAGATGGCCGAGACCGAGCAGATCGACATCCGCCTCTACAGCATCATCTACGACGCCATCAACGAGCTCAAGGATGCCATCGAGGGCATGCTCGCCCCCGAGACGCAGGAGAAGATCGTGGCCAACCTGGAAATCCGCGAGACCTTCAAAATCAGCAAGGTGGGCACCATCGCCGGCTGTATGTGCCTCGACGGCAAGATCAACCGCAACCACAACGTGCGCATCATCCGCGACGGCATCGTGGTCTACACCGGCAAGCTGGCCTCGCTCAAGCGTTTCAAGGACGATGTCAAAGAGGTGGTCAGCGGCCAGGATTGCGGCCTGAACATCGAAAACTACAACGACATCAAGGTCGGCGACATCGTCGAGGCCTACGAGGTCATCGAAATCAAGCGCAAGCTCTGATAGGTCATAGGACTGCTCCTGTAGTTCAATGGATAGAATAGAGGTTTCCTAAACCTTTGATCAGGGTTCGATTCCCTGCGGGAGTACAATAAAAAGAACGGTTATGGAAGTTATCCAAAGTTTCACCATCGACCACACCCACCTCAAACCCGGCATCTATGTGTCGCGCCGGGACAAGGGCTTCACCACCTACGACCTTCGCATCACCGAACCGAACAGGGAACCGGCCGTGGCCCCCGCCGCCATGCACAGCATGGAGCACCTGATGGCCACCTGGTTCCGCAACTCGCGCGTGAAAGACGACGTGGTGTATGTCGGCCCCATGGGATGTCTCACAGGCATGTACCTCATCATGACGGGTGAATACTCGGTCGAAGAGATACGCCAGCTGACCGTCGAGTGCCTCGAATGGATACTGACGCAGCAATCGGTGCCGGCCACCGAGCCCGAGACCTGCGGAAACCACCTGCTCCACGACTTGCCGATGTGCCACTGGGAAAGCCGCCGCTACCTGAAGCGCCTGCGCGACGATTTCCACTGCGAGTACACCAAACTCCAAGTCACCCTCAGCGACGGCAAAATCTTTGCCGACGCCTGACACATTGAGCCACAGCGACGCCATCCCCCCCGGCCCGACACCGTGCTGATTTTCAACCCTGGCTTGCCATGTGTAAAGCAGGGAAGGATTTCTTCGCAACTTCATAATTATGAGCAGACTCAAAGTATACTATTTCAGTCCTACGGGTGGAACCCAGCATGTGGCGCAGCATCTTGGCGAGCGGCTTGGCGCACTGCTGAATGCCAAGGCGGAGTACCACTCTTATACGCTGCCGCATGAGCGCGAGGAGATGCCTGCGTTCGGGGCAGACGATATAGTCCTATGGGCAACACCGGTCTATGCCGGACGCATCCCGAACAAGACGCTCGACTACGTGCGCCAAGCACTTCACACACAAACGCACAATAAATCGCTGGCCCTCGTCACCTTCGGCAACCGCGCCTACGACAACGCGCTGGCGGAACTGGTGGGCCTGATGGAGGACGGAGGCATGCAGCCCGTGGGCGCAGCCGCCATGGTGACGCGCCACGCCTTCAGCGACACCCTCGGCGCCGGACGGCCCGACCCAGGCGACCTCGCAGCCCTCGACAGCCTCGCCGAGCAGGTGGCTGCAAAACTGGCATCCCCCAACCCGCACCCTTCCGCCATTACCGTGCCCGGCGAAGCCCATCCCGAAAAATACTACACCCCCCTGAAGACCAACAACGCCCCTGCGGGTTTCCTCAAGGCCAAGCCTTCGTGCGACAGCACTCGCTGCACCCGCTGCGGCCGCTGCGTGAATGTCTGCCCCATGGGAAGCATCGCAGTCGCCGGCGGGAGGCCCTCTTTCGGCGGCATCTGCATCAAGTGTCAGGCCTGCCGCCGCAGTTGCCCCACGGGCGCCATAGCCTTCGCCGACGAGGAATACCTCTCGCACGTGGCCATGATCGAGCGCACCTTCGCCGAGCCCAAGCGGACGGAGTTCTATGTGTAGGCAAGCCGCATACCCATGCCCCCGCCCCGAAAAAGATGGCAAAAGTGCCAGTGGACATTGAGAAAACAAAAATACATCTAACTAATAAAGAATATTTTACGATGATTTTATAGTGTACACACGCAAGATTTAATTTTTTTTGTGTACTTTTGCATTTTATTTACACGCATCGAAATGAGAAAGATTTTCACCCTTATGATGGCTGCCCTGTGCCTCGCGGCTGTGGGCTGCAAACAGGCGACCCCTGAGAAAACCACCGACATGAAATACCGCCCGCTGGGTGCTACCGGACTGGAAGTGAGCGAAATCAGCATCGGCTGTGGCGGCTTTGGCAAGTTGGACAGTGCCGCCTCGCTCGAACTGATGACCATGGCGCTCGACAGCGGCATGAACTACATCGACATCTACGACGCCGACCCCAAGGTGCGCTCCAACATCGGCCACGCCCTGCAGGGCCGCCGCGACGAGATGATCATCCAGGGCCACATCGGCACCATCTTCAAGGACGGCCAGCACTCACGCACCCGCGACGTAGAGGAGACCAAGGCCGGCTTCGAAGACCTGCTGGCCCGCCTGCAGACCGACCACATCGAGGTGGGCATGATCCACATCACCGACAGCCACCAGGAGTGGGACGAGATACAGAACTCGCCCTTCCTCGACTACGTCTTCCAGCTGAAAAAAGAAGGTAAAATCAAGCACATAGGCCTCAGCAGCCACAACGCCGAGGTGGCCCTGCGCGCCGCCAAAAGCGGCTGGGTGGAGGTCATCATGTTCAGCCTCAACCCCGCCTTCGACCGCATGCGCGGCGGCACCATCCCCTGGGAGAAGGGCGCCTTCGACAACCTGCAGCAGGGCATCGACCCCGTGCGCGTGGAGTTCTACGACTACTGCGCCACGCACCACATCGGGGTGACGGTGATGAAAACCTTCGGCGGCGGCGGCAAACTGCTCGACGCCAAAGCCTCGCCCCTCGGCGTGGCCTACACGCCGGAGCAGTGCATCGCCTACTGCCTGGCCAAGCCCTGCATCTCCACCTGCATCCTCGGCATCGACAACCTCGACGAGCTCCGCACCGACCTCCACTGGCTCCACGCCACCGACGCCGAGAAAGACTTCACCACCGTCGGCAAACGCGAGCAAGCCACGCTAGGCGGCGATTGCACCTACTGCAACCACTGCTCCCCCTGCACCCAGGGCATCCCCATCGCCAAGGTGAACGAACTGCTCGACAAAGCCGAACTCGAAGGTCTCACTGCCGAACTGAAGACCGAATACGCCGCCCTGCCCAAGCACGGCTCCGACTGCACGCACTGCGGCGCCTGCCAAAGCCGCTGCCCCTTCGGCGTCGACATCCCCGCCCGCATGGACGCCGCGCGCGATATGTTCGGCCGCTAGCAGTCCCTTTGCCCCCCATAATCCGTGGATTGCAAAATATTTTTTGCCAGCCCACGGATTTTTTGTATCTTTGCACCGCGAATTTAGAACAAAAACACATCATCGAATGAAGCGAATATTTATACTCTTGGCAATGGTGCTGCCCATGCTGGCGGCAGCGCAAAACACACAGAAAGAGAGCTGTACCTCCATCATGGTGGGCAAGCAGGCCTCGGCCGACGGCAGCGTCATCACCTCGCACACCTGCGACGGCCGCTACCGCACCTGGCTCAGCATCGAGCCCGCGGCCGACCACTCCCTCACTGCCCTCCACACCGTGCGCCGCGGCACCATGAAGACCACATTCCGCACCGACACCACCGGCGTCCGCATCATGGGCACCATCCCCCAGGCGGCCCACACCTTCGCCTACCTCAACACCGCCTATCCCAGCCTCAACGAGCGCCAGCTGGCCATCGGCGAGACCACCTTCGGCGGCCCCGACACCCTCATCAACCCCGACGGCATGTTCACCATCGAGGAGTTGCAGCGCGTGGCCCTCCAGCGCTGCACCACCGCCCGCCAGGCCATTCGCCTCATCGGCGACCTCATCCGCCTCTGCGGCTACGGCGACGCCGGCGAATGCATCACCATCGCCGACCCCAAGGAGGTGTGGCAGATGGAAATCCTCGGCTGCGGCAAGCGCGAAATCGGCGGCATCTGGGCTGCCCAACGCGTGCCCGACGGCCATGTGGCCGTCAGCGCCAACATCCCCCGCATCGGCTACATGCAACGCGACAATCCCGACTACTTCATGTGCTCCGACAATGTCGAAGCCGTGGCCAAGAAATACAAACTTTGGGACGGCCGCGGCGAATTCGTCTTCTGGAAAGCATTCTGTCCCGACTATGCCGGCGGCAAGAACTTCCGCGAGCGCGAGTGGTTCATCCTCAGCTCGTTGGCACCCTCACTCGGTCTGCGCCGCGACGCCGCCGAACTCCCCTTCAGCGTCCGCCCCGACAAGAAAGTCTCCGCCCAGGAGGTCATGGCCCTCCTGCGCTCCACCTACGAAGGCACCGAGCTCGACATGACCCGCAACGTGCAGATGGTCGTGGAGAAGAAAGACAAGTACGGCCTCAAATACAAAGACACCATCGTCAGCCCCGTGGCCAACCCTTGGCTCACCGGCAACATGCAGAAAACGCTGAACCACATCGCCCCCGGCACCATCGACTTCGTGCGCACCGTCAGCGTCGCCTGGTGTTCCTACAGCTGGGTGGCTCAGTTGCGCGATTGGCTGCCCGACGAGGTGGGCGGCGTCCTTTGGCTCTCGTTCGACAACCCCGGCCAGTCACCCCGCATCCCCATCTTCTGCGGCAACACACGCCTCCCAAACGCCTTCGCCCTCTGCGGACAGAAGAAGTACGACCCCCAGTCCGCCCTTTGGCACTTCCGCCGCGCCAACAAGCTGGCCACCGTGGCCTGGCAGCGCACCAAGAAGGGCATGCTCGACGAGGTGCTGCGCCTCGAGAAGGCCGACTTCGAAGGCCTCAACACCCTCGAACCCACCTTTAAAAACAGCCACCCCTCACGCCGCGCCGACCTACTGAACGACTACACCTACCGCTCCTTCGACAACGCCGCCCTCGCCTGGCAGCAACTCGAAGCCCAGTACTGGCACCTCTTCGGCATGGGATTCTAGGGATAAAAAAAGAATATTATGAGGACAAGCCTCTTGCTTCTCGCGCTGCTGCCGATGTTAGCGTCGGCGCAGAATGTGAAGATTCCAAAGGGTGCCAATGAGTTCACCTACTGGCAGATTGAGTACGGCGAGCGGAACGACACGTCGGTGATAACGGTCTACCGCGAGGGCGACGTCATCACCATCGTCACCCCGCAGCCCGAGGGCGAGCTCATCCACGGCTATGCCCAGACGGTCACAGAGGTGGACTATGCGCAGGACAGCATAACGGTCAGCGCCTACTACGACGACTCTGTCTACTTCTACCGCACGAGGTTCTCGCGCAGCGACATCGAGTGGCGCCGCGACGGCATGAAGCACATCTGCTCCGTCAACAGCAACACGCTGGAGTTCGAGATGGACGAAAACGCCTTGGGGTCGCGGACATCCTCGTCCGCACGGCCCCAAGGAGTCAATCCGCTGCCCTACTACGGGTTGAACAAGGGCGTGCTTCGCTCCTTCACCCGCAACGGGCAGAAGCGCCTGGTGCTGGCCAGCGTAGGGACGCGGCGTGCCGCGTCCGCAGCCAATGGTTCGTCGCTTGCGGACGCGGCACGCCGCGTCCCTACGATGCGCCGCGTCTCGCCCCGCGAGCTGGACCGCATCATGAAGGAGCGCCTGGTGGTGACCACCCGCATCTTCGACCACGAGCAGATATGCTGGGGCAAGAAGAATGCCCATATCGACGGCGGCATGCAGGGTGTGCCACTCGACACGGTGCTGCACTATGCCGGCGGCACCCTTATCCTGAAGCGCATCAAGCTGCCCAACCTGCCGCACCACTATCAGCACTTCGTCGAGCTGCACCAGCAGAGCAACGGAGACGCCTACGACCGCACGGGGTCGCTCTTTATCGTCACGCCGGGCTTCTTCGAGGGCATCAACAACCACCCCGACTCGCTCCCCGTCTTCACCGGCCGCGACGGACAGCGCTATCAGGGCATGATGAGCACTGGTACGCAGGATTCCAGCCTGCGCAGCCTCTCCTACCAAACTCCGCTCGAGCTGGTCCGCTTCTTCACACCCTTCGGCGTGGGCCACTTCAACGAGCGGATGAAAGACTTCGGTATCGACTGGCGCCCCGAGGCCTACTACCGCCAGGAAATCACCGACATCTACCGCGGTGGCGACGTCATCATCGGCGCCTGGATTGGCAACTACGACGGCGGCGGACACCTGCTCACGGTGGACATCAAGTCCTACCCCAACGACCACACCACCCAAAATTCAGAAACCAAAATTCAAAATTCAGCCATCCCCCTCTTCAACACCTGCAATGTGCTGGAGATGGCCGGGCAGAACTACGGCAAGCTCTTCGCCACCGACTCGCTGACGGTAACGTTCACGATTCCCAACGATGCTGTCGCTGCCCGCTTGCGCTACATCAGCACCGGCCACGGCGGCTGGGGCGAAGGCGACGAGTTCGTGCCCAAGCAGAACACCATCCTCATCGACGGCAAGCCCGCCTTCACACACACACCCTGGCGGCAGGACTGCGGCTGCTACCGCGACCTCAACCCCGTCTCCGGCAACTTCTGGAACGGCCTCTCCAGCTCCGACTTCTCGCGCTCCGGCTGGTGCCCCGGCACCGCCACACAGCCCGTCTACTTCGACCTCTCGCCCTGGGCCGACGGCCGCGAGCACACCCTCACCGTGGCCATCCCACAAGGCAAGCCCGTCGAGGGCATGTTCAGCCACTGGGCCGTCAGCGGCGTGCTGATTGTGGAATATTAGTCACCCAGGTGTGACAAATCGGCGCCACGGGCGTTTAATAAGGGTGTAAAACAACAACGGCAGTGGACGAACACCCCTTCATAGAACTCATCGAGCGACACACGGCAGCCATCGAGCGCGTGTGCCGCTCTTTCTGTTCAGTCAAGGAGGATCGCGAGGACCTGCGGCAGGACATACTGCTGCACCTCTGGCAGGGGTGGAAGCGCTATCGGCCCGACCATCGGCCCATCACCTGGCTTTACCGCGTGGCGCTGAACACGGCCATCAGCTGGCGTCGTCACCAGGGGCGTCAAGTGCAAGCGATGCCCCTCGACACCTTCGACCTGCCCGACGACACCGCCCTCCGCGAACAGGCGGCACACCTGCGGGCGATAATGATGCAGTTGCCCATGGCCGACCAGCGGCTGCTGCAGCTCTACCTCGACGGCTTCTCCTCGGCTGAGATAGGGCAGATGATGGACCTGAGCCAGACCAACGTCACCACGCGCATCAATCGTGCAAAAGAGAAACTGAAAAAAATGAACGAGATATGAATATAGACCATCTGATAGAATCCATCCACGAAGAGAATTCCCTCCGGCGGCGGTCGGAGCGGAGAGTGGAAAGAGGGGCGCGGGCCGCCAGCCTGCGAAAAGTGGGACGCTTTGCACTACCCGCCGCAGCTGTGGCTGCCGTGCTGCTGATAGTGTTCCAGCCCCGCGACAACGAAGTCCAAGCCTCCACCCCTGCACCGGGCATCTACTGCAACAGCCAGTGCAACCCATCTGTCGTAATGGCTCTCATCGGCAACAACATCAACCATATCAGACAAATACAGCAACTATGAAACGCTTATTCTTTTGCATTCTGCTGTCGGTTCTTACACTGACCGCAGGTGCCCAAACGGGTCTATACAAACGCTACGCCTCGCGCCCCGGCGTGCAGGCCTACTGCGTCGAACGCTACCCCCTGAGCGGGGGTGACAGCGCCTGCGTCACCCTGCTGCAGACCGACGACTCCGCCGTCTACCGCACCCTCTGCCGCGAGCTGCACGAGCTGCCCTTCACTCCCAAGCGTCTCCACATCAACGGCACCATACGCCTCGAGGCGGACAACCTCGACTCGCATCCCAAGATACCCGACGAGGCGCTGCGGCAGATGAAGCAGAAGGCCGACTCGCTGGAGCAGCATTTTCGCGAGCGCAAGCATCTGGTGAGTTTCTGCGTTGATGGCTTGCCCGGCGACCGCGGCCACTACGCCATCTACTGCCCCTCCGACCGTATGGTCGTCCTGGCCTTCCTCGTCGACGGCGACGCCGAGTCCCTCAAGGTGGCAGGCCACATGATTTCGACCGAGTTTTGAGACTACAGAAAGATAATACCATGAAGAAGCCACTGCTCCTCAATCTCATGCTCCTCCCCGTGCTGATGCAAGCCCAGCCCCACCACGACAGCATCAGCCAAGCCACCCTCGACAGCATCGATGCCAAAATGAAGCTGATGCAGTTGGGCGCCATCAGCGTCACCGCCCCCAAGCCCGTCTACAGCATGACCGGCGAGGTGGTGAACTACAACGTCGAGAACGACGAGAGCATGGAAGGCCTCACCGCATGGGACGCCATCCGCAACGCCCCCACCGTGCAGGTCGACGCCGAGGGCAACCTCACCATGCGCGGTTCCGACAAGGTGGAGGTGTGGCTCAACGGCCAGCGCCTGGGCGTCAGCGGCGAGGTGCTGCGAGCCTTCTTCGAGAGCCTGCCTGCCGACGCTGTGGCACGCATCGAGGTCATCAAAAACCCATCGGCCAAATACATGGTGGAGAGCGGCACGCACATCGTCAACATCGTCACCTCCAGCCGTCTGCGCACCTCCGAGCTGTGGATTGTCGGCTTGAGCGGCAACACACGGCCCTACCTCTCGCCCTGGGCCAGCTATGTCCGCAATTCCGACCGCCTGCGCTTCAACGTCCACCTCTCCGGCAGCCACAGCCATGGCGACGACTTCACCCATGGCGACGCTGCCATGCTCTCGCCCACAGGCGACACCACCAGCCGCTACACCTACCTGTCCGAGGCCAACCGCGCCCGCTACTTCGGCAACCTCATGCTCAACCTCAGCTACAAAATCGACTCCACGACCGACTTCTCGCTCATGAACTGGACCATGCTGCAGGGCGACTACGACAACCGCACGCTGCGCAGCCGCGAGCAGTGGGACTACCTGCCCGACACCGCGCACTACCGCTACCGCGACAGCTCCGACTCGCGCTTCACCACGCTGGGCGGCTTCACCAACTTCGACATCAAGCACCGCTTCTCGCAAAAGGGCCACAACCTGACTTTCGGCGGAACGTGGAACTACATGTTCTCCACCAACCACATGCTCCGACAGCGCATCATCGACCTTGCCGCTGGCCTGCCTTCGGCCCTGCACCTCGACGGCTTCGACCGCACCAGCGACTCCCGTCCGCGTCACAACAGCCTCACCCTCTCGCTCACCTACAACCGGCCCCTCTCCGATGCCGACGAACTGACCCTCCGCGTCGGCGGCACCCCCTACGGCAACACCCACAGCGACCGCTCACTCTTCTACCGCGACCCCGTCACGGGCCGCCACACCGTATCCGACACCCTCCGCAACGCCATTGCCGACTACGACAACCGATCCCTCTTCGGCATCGTCGGATGGCGCCACGAGTGGCAGCACACCACCTTCAGCCTCGACCTCCGCGGCACCATGAACTGGCTCCACATCCTGAGCGACGGCCTCTTCCCCGACGACACCACCTTCCGCTTCTTCGACCTCGAGCCTTCACTGGGCCTCACCTACCGCACCGAGAGCATGCACTACTTCCGCCTCAACCTCTCGCACTCCGTCGCCAACCCCTCCGGCTCCGACCTCACCCTCAGCCGCCAGTACGACGACGACAGCTACACCGTCGGCAACCGCTCGCTCCGTCCATCCTACACTGAGAGGCTCTCCTTCAGCTGGAACCGCTACTACGAGACCTTCGGCAACGTCAGCCTCGACGCCTATGCCAACTACACCACGCGCGGCATCGAGAGCGTCACCGCCTCCACCCCGGTGTCGACCCCTGGCTGGGCCGCATCGTCAGCTACTCCATGCCCTACAACATCGCCAGCTCGTTCAAGTACGGCCTAGACGCCAGCGGCACCTACCGCCCCGCCGCATGGCTCAACCTCAGCCTGCGCGGCAGCATCTACCACCAGGGCTACCAGGTGGAAGGCGAGGAGCTGCAGAACCGCCTCTCCTGGAACCTCTATGCCCGCCTGTGGACCAAAGTGGCCAAGCTCGTAAACCTCGAGGTCAGCGCCAACTACGGCACAGCCACCCTCGGCCTCTACAGTGAACAGCAGTATGCCCTCACCGTCGACCTCGGTGCCTCGGCCACCTTCTTCGACGGCCGCCTAGGCGTACGCCTCAGCGTCAGCGACCTCTTCGACGCCAACCGCTACCAGAGCTGGGAATCCGCTCCTACCTACGCTGCCTACTCCTCGCGCCACTACACCTCGCGCTACCTCACCTTCGGCCTCTCATGGCGTTTCGGCAAGCTCGACCTCGAATGGCAGGCCCATGGCGGCGCCGCAGGGCAGTGATTCCTTTGGCGGGAAAACACCCGCGGCGCGCTGATTATTGAGCACTAGACTTCTTCCCGGCACTGATATACTTCTTCAGGCTCTTGACGTAGTCCCTGAATGCCTCCACGCCTTTGGCGGTGACGCGGCATGTGGTGCGGGGCATCTTGCCCTTGAAACCCTTTTCCACTGCTATGTACCCAGCCTCCGACAGCTTGTCGATCTGCACACTCAGGTTGCCCGAGGTGGCGCCGGTCTGCTCCTTGAGGTAGTTGAAGTCGGCCTCGTCCACCCCGGCCAGAATCGACATGATGGCCAGCCGCAATTCGGAATGCAGCAGTGGGTCCAATTTCGGCAACATAGGGCTAGCGGTATTGACGTTTGACCAGCAGCCCCGTGGCCATCAGCACCAGGCCGGCAAAGGTGAAGATGAGCAGCTGCTCATATCCGACACCAGTGATGTAGTAGATGGCCAGGCCGCCAATACCAGTCACAAAGCCCGCAATCTTGATGGTCCAGTTCTTGAGGGCCACGCCGCAGGCGCACTCGGCCAGGCCAAATATCAGCACCAGCTCGGCCGTCAGGCCCGCCAGCGACACCATGGCGCGTAGGCTCATGCCAAAATCCTGTGCGCCTTCACTCACATAGAAATAGCCAAGTGTGAAAGCCGCCACAGCGCAGGAGAAGATACCGAGGGTGCTCCAGATGCCCTGCGTGATTCGGCTCACCTCGTTCTGCACACGCTCCGCAGCATCTTGGCGGCTAAGCCAATGCGCCAGCGGGAACCCGATGGCAGGCAGCGCAAACCACAGGCAGTTCCACGCCGCCTTGTCGGTCAGCTTCCATAATACATATACCATAAGCGAGAAGACCGTCAGCAACGCACCCCACAGGATGTAGTACTTGCTGCTGCGCTGGATAATCTCCTTGCGGCTGCTGTTCAGCGTCTCGGTGATGAGCGACAGGCTCTCCTGGGCCGTCATCTCTCTGTTTTGTTCATTGGTGTTTTCCATTTTTTTAATTTTTTTTTTAAAGGTTCATAACAAGAGTGTGCACCTCTTTCGTCATAATTTGACGGTGCAAAAATAAACAAGTTTATGATATAAACTAAATATTTTTTCAATTTTTATTACAATAAATTAATTTACAGCATATTATTTTTTTTCAAATTCACCCATAGCAGTACGAATTTTTTTCTTTTTTTCATTCTCAAAACGCAAATTTTCATCATTTTTCGCCATCCGCCATTTCTGAAAAAAGTTGTATCTTTGCAGTCCAATAACAAAGATAGAGACAATTGTAATATGCTCATCAACAAATACATAAAGCAGACTCTCCGCCTGGCATTCTGCGCCAGCCTCATTTTCTGCCTCCATTTTGCCACTTTCAGTTCCCTCCGGGCGCAGAGCCTGAAGCTCATCTTCGCCGGCGACCTCATGGGCCACGGGCCGCAAATCAAGGCCGCCCAGCAGCCCAACGGCACCTACGACTACTCGCCCTGCTTCCGCTATGTGAAGGACTACATCCAGAGCGCCGACCTGGCCATCCTCAACCTCGAAGTCACCCTGGCCGGCCCGCCCTACACCGGCTACCCCCAGTTCTCGTCGCCGCGCGAGCTGGCCGTGGCCGCCCGCGATGCCGGCTTCGACATCTTCACCACCGCCAACAACCACTGCATGGACCGCGGCCGTGCGGGCCTGGAGCGCACCCTCCGCGTGCTCGACACCCTCGGCATTCCCCACCTCGGCACCTACCGCGACCGCGACCAGCGCGACCGCAACCACCCCCTCATCGTCGACCGCAACGGCATCCGCCTCGCACTGCTCACCTACACCTACGGCACCAACGGCATCCCCGCCGTCAGCCCCAACATCGTCAACCTCATCGACACCGCCGAGATGGCACGCGACCTGCGCGCGGCCCGCGAGAAAGGAGCCGACTTCGTCATCACCCTCATCCACTGGGGCATCGAGTACGCCGTCAAGGCCAACGCCGAGCAGGAGCAGACCGCACGCTGGCTGCTCGAGCACGGCTGCGACGCCGTCATCGGCGGCCACCCCCACGTGGTGCAAAACTTCACCCTCGACGCCATCCCCGACAACGACCGCCACCCCGAAATCGTCGTCTACTCCATGGGCAACCTCGTCAGCAACCAGCGCGACATCAACACCGACGGCGGCATCATGATCGAGCTCGACCTGCAGAAGACCTTCTTCTCCACCCATGTCGCCGCATGCCGCTACATGCCCTATTGGGTCCACCGCGGCACCGTCGACAGCCTCTACCAGTACTACATCGTCCCCTCCACCGATGCCGTCGAGCACCCCGACCACTACCAGATCGGCGGCGACGCGCTGAAGGCCCTGCAGCTCTTCGACTCCAATACCCGCGCCCGCCTCGAAGCCTGCCGCCTCCCCTCGGACGCCGGCATCGGCGAGCACCGCTTCTATCGTCGCGGAAAGCCCGAAATCACCCCCACCTCGCTCTTCAAAATTCAAAACTCAAAAGTCAAAATTCAAAACCAGCCTCGCCCCTTGCTGCAAGAAAGAGTCCCCCTGCGGCACTAATTACATATAAACATATACCCTCTATGAAAAAAGCCCACATCCTCATCCTCTCGGCCCTGCTCGCCGGCGCCACCGCCGTCCAGGCCCAGCACCACGGCGGCCGCCACTGCGGCAACTGCCCCAACCACGGCAAGCACCAGGCCCAGCGCAGCACCGAGCTGCAGTACAACGCCGACGGCATCGAGCTCACCCTCGTCCGCGCCTTCCCCACCGTGAAGAGCGTCAAGAAAGCCGACAAATGGACCGAAGTCTACGACGCAAACAACAAACTCCTCGGCTACGCCGTCTACTCCAAGCCCGCCTCCAACGGCATCCGCGGCTATGCCGGCGAGACACCCGTCCTCGTCGCCCTCACCCCCAAGAAGGTCGTCGCCGGCGTCTACCTCCTACCCAACCTCGAGACTCCGCGCTACATCAAAGCACTCGACGACGCCCGCTACTTCACCCACTGGAACGGCCTCTCCGTCAAGAAAGCCATCAAAAAAGAGGTCGATGCCGTCAGCGGCGCCACCCTCTCCTCCAACGCCGTCGCCCGCAGCGTCCAAGCCGCGCTGAAGGCCCTCTAGCCCTCGGACGCCCACCCCATCCCTTCAGGACGCGCCATACGGCGCGTCCTTTTTTTGTATAACAAGAAAAAAATGCCCCGCGCATGCAAAAAACTCTATCAATTCAAAAAATATTCGTATCTTTGCCTCGTGAAAAGAGCATCACAAGTCAAACCAAAGATACTAACCAAATAAAACCGCATAGACATGAAAAAGACACTCACCATCCTAGCCTCTGCCCTCTGCCTCTCCCTCGCACAGGCGCAACAAGGCTACCGCTCGTTCTTCGGCCAGGAAAGCACGGAGTGGTACATTGAGGATCGCTCCGAGTCGGGGAGCAGCAGCGCCAAATATTTCTTTCTTGGCGACACACTGTATGACGGGAAGCAGTACAGGCTGGTGTATCGCGTAACGTATGGCCAGGAATACAGTCCCGAAGCGGAAACCGAACCAATGCTTTTTGCAGCCGTGCGGGAAGACACTGCCTCCGGCAAAATGTGGGTGAACGACCTTTTCCCATCCAGGGAGGAAACCCTGCTGGTGGATATGTCGCAGGAGGTGGGCGATGTCTTTCAACCCTGGCATACCGTTGTCGAAACTTCCGTCGATTCCTCCGGGCGCAAGGTGATTGTTTTCAACGACGGAAGCCGGTTTGTCGAAGGCATCGGACCCACAGCACCGAGTCCTTCGTTCACCGGCGCCCACTCGTCCCATCTGCTCTGTGCCTACCACGATGGCATCCGCCTATTCCAAGCCTCGTTCCTCAACCCGGAGGAGTACGACCTAGAGCACTGCACAGCCAAACACATCGGACTTCCCTCCGTTGCTCCACCGACGCTCGCCGTATTTCCCAACCCCACCACGGGAACCGTCCACCTCAGAGGCCTTCCGGATGAAACGGTATCGGCACACACATTCGATGCCCACGGCTCGATGGTTCTTTCCGTTGTGCTTGCACCCGGCCGGCACGAACTCGACCTCTCCTGCCTGCCTCGGGGCGTATATTTCCTCAACCTCAACGAGCTTGCCAGCAGCATGATAAAACTTATAAAGATATAGCCGTATAAAAGATACCATTGTGCTGGTCACTCCGAGGAATGCACTGGCCCCCAGGCAGACATCGACATTTCCAACCTGGTCCGCGGCCTCTACCTGGTTCGGATTTCAGGATCGGCAGTTTCCGCGACGAAATTCATAAGGCTCTAGCGCTCCTTTTCCTGTTTTTGACCAAAGTGTTGCATTTATGAGTTGAACTTAAGATATGTTAAATAAAGTTAAATATCACCCCTTCGCGTTATGTTTTCGAAAAAAAGTGTGTATTACATATGTAGACGGCGCGCATTCCGGCCCGAGGTTAAACACCCCGCAGTAGACCCAAACTCAATTACAAATTTATAATACAAGAACATTATGGAAGCCAAACACAAAACCTGCCTCGCCTTTTGCCTGCTGGCATTGCTGGCAGCAGGCTGCGAGAGGGAAAACCACGCCGCTGGCAGTGTCGATGCCTCCTACAAGGGGGTGTTGCGTTGGGATGCTCATCCCAGGCACACCGATGCCGCAAAGCCGGTATTGGTATGGTCAATGCTTACTGACGATGGGAAAACACTCCTCTTGGAAGAAGACGGACACTTCCTGAAAGCCGGAGCCGCACCCATCGGAGGGGAGGAATATTCGGCGGGCGACACCGTCGAGTTCTCCGGCACCCTCCGCAACGACCGCGATACCTTCGGCGCAGAAATACAGATACTTTCACTGCCATCGCCTCCAAATCTCAACCACCTGATACACGGCACTTGGGAGGAGCAACCCAGTTCCTACTGCTATGACGTCCCGACATTTGGCAGCAATAGCATCTTCTCAGGTGGCCAAGTCCCTTTCGATATTATAAACGGAAGATATCGCGTCATAGAAGATTCTCGGCTCGCAGATGGTCGAAAAATGCTTACGGTTATCGATAGTTTAGGATGCATCTATGCCGAAGTGCAGATGTGGTTCGATCATTCGAGGCAACTCGTAATGAACGGACACCCTGGATGCATCCTCGGACAAGTCCATTTCTACAGGTATTTTACAAAAATAAACTAATCCAATGAAACACATTATTGTTTTCTGCCTCGCCGCTTGTTGCAACCTATTAAAACAATCTAATAAAACGTTATATGATATGAAAACACTACACAAATCCAAAAGCCACGCCCTTGCCGTGACCATGCTGTACCTGCTGATGTCGACTGGAGCCGGCGCGCAGATGCTCATTCAACCCGACGGGCGCGTCACACTGGGGCGCAACACCCGCCCGATGGACGACCCACAAAACGTACTCACGCTTACTCTGCAAGGCCCTTACGGCGAATACAACTCCGGCGCCAAGCTGGGCTTTGGCGATTTTGGCCGCCAAGTCAACAACGGCTGGAACGTTTTCGTCGGCGAATGGGGCAACCATGACTCGGATATGCTTTGGCTCCACGGCAAGAACGGCGTACGCCTCACCGTGCTGGACGGAACCCGAACCGCCGCCGAATGGGAATGCCGCGACAGTTTCTTCCCACGGTTCAGATTTTACGACGGCCTGCAACTCGACCGTCTTATTGTGAGCTGCGACGACCACCACAAAAAAGACATCACCCCCATAGAAACCCCCTTGCACCGCCTGTTGGCCCTTTCCGGGGTACGGTACCGGTACATCCCCATCGACAGGCTGTCGGGCGGCGGCGAAAGCAACCCACCACTCAACCCCTCGGAGAAAGAGATTGCCGCGGCAGCCCAGGCCACGGCGATGCAGAACCTGCACTCGCATGGCGATGTGCGCTACGGTCTGCTGGCTCACGAGGTGGCGCATGTATTCCCCGAACTGGTGGAGACGGACAAAGAGGGCAACCAATACGTGAACTACATCGAGCTCATCCCCGTCTTGATTTCGGCCATGCAGGAGCTCGTAGGGCACCGCGGCGCTGGAGCATTCACGCAGCCCACAGGCTGGGAAACCTTCAGAGGCGATTCGGAGGCCGACACGGCTGCCGGCACTCCCACCGCACACTGGGCGCCAACAGCCGCTCAGTCGCAGCATCCTCCACCCTCTACCAAAACACCCCCAACCCCTTCGCTTCCGCCACCGAGATTGCCTACTTCATCCCCTCCGCCTCCTCCGCATCCATCCACATATTCAACCTCTCCGGCCTGCTGCTGAAGACCTATCCCATCGACGCTTTCGGCCACGGCAGCATCGAGATCAGTGCCTCGTCTCTCTTGCCCGGCATGTACCTCTACACCCTCGTCGTCGACGGACAAATCATCGACACCAAACGCATGATACTCACTGAATAAGAAGAAAAACATGAAACCGATTGTCTTTTTCCTCATCGTTGGCCTGGCACTTAATACACAAGCCCAGTACCGCTCTGTTTTTGGCGACACTATTACCACTTGGACCTATGTCTACCAGTTTGACCGGAGCGAATTCTCAAACATAGCATCCTACTTTGAGCATTTCGCATCGGACACTGTTGTCTGGGATGGTGTGACCTATAAATATCTCCGACTTGGCTTCGCCCAGGAAACATACTATTATGACACCGACCTGCGAACAGAGGTTTCGTTCACTCCACGCGAGTTTGGCTTGCGCGAGTCGGCCGACCACAGCCGCCTCTATCGCCGCACAAGCGAGGAAGACGAGGAAATCCTTATCATGGACCTTAACTGGCAGGTCGGCGACACCGTTGTGCTGTGGGACCGATGGCTGGGGCAGTCGTCGGACACCACGACCATCGATAGCGTGTACCACGTCGACGGACGCAAACACCTGCGAACCACCCATCGACTGAAATTCCGCCCCGAAACCATGGACACACTTCTCTTCATCGAGGGAGTGGGGCCGACCCTGGGGTTTGAACCTTTCGAGGCCAGCCATGTGCTGGTGCCGCTGCTTTGCTGCTATCTTCGTGACCTTGACGACTATCAAGCCATCGTTGAATACGAGCGCTACTTCCCCGGCTGGCAAATCTGGCAGCAATTCGGCAATACTTGTTTCCCTCCGATGGAAATAGGTATAGCGGACTCCGACAACCCTGCTCCGATAACCATACACCCCAACCCGACACACGGAATCGTACACCTCGAACTCCCCGACGGGGGAAAAACCGATGTCGAAGTTTTTGATTTTCGCGGACTTCGCGTGCTCGCCACGGTGCTCGACGGCGAAAACCCCAAAATCGACCTCTCCCATCTGCCTCGGGGCGTTTACTTCCTCAATGTCAACAAGCTTGCCAGCAGCATGATAAAACTTATAAAGATATAGCCGTATGAAAAAAATATCAGTCATCCTCACACTTGCCCTGTGCATCAGCAACATGCATGCGCAGGAGGCCTACCTGTCGATATTCGGCCAGGAGCAGGCGGAGTGGGACTACGTATACTATCGCAACCGTAGTGAAATCAGCGCCACATCGGCCTCGTTCGGCGTCTACACGGCGGACACCATTGTGCTGGACAGCGGCATATATCGCCCCTATTGGATGACGCGGATGACGGAGCCCTTTGTACTTGATGCCTCGAGGAACCCCACCCGCATCTCACCGGGCGACACCGTTTGGCTGCGCGAGACCGAAGACCGCAGCCGCCTCTACCGGCGCATCCACAAGGATGCCGAGGACGAACTCGTGATGGACCTAAACTGGCAAAAGGGCGACACCATTCAGCTCTGGGACACCTGGCTGCGGCAGTCTCCCGACGTTGTTGTCATTGATTCCGTATATTATGCAGACAACATAAAACATTTGCTCACAAACCATTACCTACGTTTCCATTATGATGGCGAGACCCCGGAAGTGGTCGACACGCTGAAGTTCATCGAAGGCGTAGGCCCGACGATAGGGATAATGCACTTTGAGCATGGCAACGACCTGGTACCCCTGCTGGCATGCTACAGCCGCGACGATGCGTGGCTCCCCGGCTATCAGGCCTCCACCGACCCCCGCTTCACCATGTGCCAGCCCGTGTTTCCCGACCGGATAGACTCCATCGGCGCCACGCCACAAATATATGTCACTCCGAGCGTTGCGCACGAGCGGATTCGGATAAGCGGCGTGCCGACAGGTTCAATCCGGATTGAAATCTTCAACAGCCTAGGGCACCCTGTCCATGCGTCGGAATGCACTGGCCCCCAGGCAGACATCGACATTTCCGACCTGGTCCGCGGCCTCTACATGGTTCGGATTTCAGGATCGGCAGTTTCCGCGACCAAATTCATAAAGCCCTAGCATTATGAGAAAAAGAAGACTTCTAGCTATACTTGCCACAATAATATGGATTGGCACCCCGCTGGCAGGGAAGGCACAAGTGCCACAGCAATCATCCCGATACGGGCATAACATGAATCCAATCGGTGACATTCGCATTTTCACAGTTTTTGCAGATTTCCCAACAAACAGCACCTTATACACAGAAAACTGGCATGAAAATGGATTAATATCTTTTGCAGAAAATATTTTCAATCTTGATTCTGGCTTAGTGATCAGATTTTTTAAAGAGGTATCTTTCAGACAATTTAATTTGGAATGTGACTACCTACCGAGAACTTTTTACGTTGAGAGAGCACGCTATTCCGACGTACGAAAACTTCTACACCAACAACCCCATGACAGCCTAATTACAGCATACAATCACACTTTGCCTGATTTTGACTTATGGTCATTATGTGTACGAAATTGCGCTTATCAAAAGTCCGTCTTTATTCCAAATTCTGCCATTGATTTTATGTTGATTTTGTGGAGAAAACACACCTCAACCTATAGCGGGTCAAACACTTCGCCAAGCGCAATGGATAAAATAAAAAACTTCGGAATAGAAAAAGTGCTGTCAGTATATGATAGAGATATAGTAGGAACCATTTGTCATGAACTGTCCCACTCGTTAATCGGCGGAAACAATTACCACACTGGTGGCGCAGGGACGGGAACCACAGCATGGGATGGCAGAGGACATTTTCTCTCCAACATAGGCGGCTACGGAATGCTCTCCAGCTACAACAATAACCTCAATTTCTGCAACGGTTGGGACCGCTGGTGGCTCGGCTGGAAGAACCCCGACCACACATACTATATCTCCGCCCGCGACACCGACGGCAACGAGGTGGATGCCGACCTGACCTATGGCCAGCCCCTGGAAAACAACGAATTCATACTGCGCGACTTCGCCACCCTCGGCGATGCCATCCGCATCAAACTGCCTCACCTGCAAACCACCAACCCCGCCGTCCGCAACCAGTACCTGTGGATAGAAAACCACCAGATATTGCCGCAGTCCGTTGAAAGCATCAGCACTCGCGAGCGCCCCAAGGGAATCCGCTTCAACATCCAAATCGGAAACGACCGGCTGGACGGCGACTTCGACCGCTCCCGCACCAACTACCTTGTCCCCCTCTCCGCCTACGGCAACCATGACTTCCGCTATTTCGGTCCCGATTCCGCAACCGGCTATTACGATGCCTATGCCGGCGCATCGCGCTCCAATCCATTCACCGGCAACCACCCCCTCATGCTTCCAGCCATCGACATTAATGGCAACGACTCCATCCAGGCCAAAGAATTCGTCACCATCGACAAAATCCACGGCGCAGGCAACCGCCCACTCGGCAACCTGCCGGTTTTCGGCAACATTTACGATGCCTTCCCTGTCGGCGCGAGCCTTTCCCTGTCCACCAATCCCCCCTCCTCCCCGCTGATGACCCACATGACTGCATCGCGTCCCCCCGGCAACGAACTGGGCGATGCAAACTCTCATCCCGCCTCCGACGACAACCGTCACATCTGGCTGAACGGCCTGCGGGTCGACATCTTGGAACAATACGCCGACGGCAGCATCAAAGTGCGTATCCTGTGGGACGATTTCCGTGTGGACCGCGACGTCCGCTGGTGCGGCCCCGTCATGCTCACCGAACGACTCGAACTGCAGCCCTCCCGCACCATCACCCTCGACCACGGACTCACTCCCACCAAGACTGTAAACCCCGTGACAATTGACGGCGAAAAAGTCTTTGCCGACCCCACCGTCTTCACCTACCGCCCCGGCTCGCACTTCAAACAGGAGCCCCACTCCACCGTCCGCGCCATTCGGCAGTCCACCCTCGTCCTCGACTCCGGCTCGGTCTACGAGGTGGGCGACGGCGCACAGCTGCGCATCGAACCCTCGGCGGCACTGCTCGTCCGCAACGGCGCCACCCTGCGCGTGCTCGGGCGCGGCCATGTCGAAGTGCTGGACAGCGCCCACATCTGCATCGAGCCCGGCGCCATCGTCGAACTGGTCGACCCCCTGAGCGTGGTCAACCTCCGCCAGGGCTACCTCTGCGGCCTCCCCGACGGCTCCGGCATCACCCCGTCCGACGCCTGCTCCCCCACACCCTCCCTGCACCCCGTCGTGGGTCTGGGACGTATCGCCGACGGCTTCGCCACAGAGCGCTGCATACAAAACACCGTCTACACCCACGATGCCTACGAGACAGGCTCCGCCATCCGTGCCGGCCATTCCGTCTGCCAGCCGCCCCACGGCAACGTCGTCATCCTTCCCGGAGCCAACATCATCCTCGACTCCGAAGGCGCCACCCTCCTTGCCCCCGGCGTCGAAGTCCTCCCCGGAGCCACCCTCGAAGTCCGCTAGACAATCTCTGAAAAAACAATACCCTTCCCCCACCCACCCTCAGGACGCGCCCCACGGCGCGTCTTTTTTTTTCACCCCCCATCATTGCCTCCCCATTCCTATGATTGGTAAGAAGGGTAACTAATAGCATTGACGTACAGCATTTTGCGGCAAAGGCGCACTTTTTTGCCAATGTATCAATTATATTTCGTAATTTTGCACCCTGAAATTATGATTTCTATGACAAGAAAAACACTCATTCTCAGCCTCGCCCTCGCCCTGGGGGCCGCCGCCTCGGCCCAGGGCATACTGGGCGGCCATGTGACGGGCAACGTGCAGCTCGACGGCCAGATGAGCCGTGCCGACAGCACCATCGGCTCCGAAGAGGTGCCGGAGCGCCTCCTGCTCAACGCCCGCGCCGACATCCTCTACACCAACGGCAACTTCAGCGCCGGCATCCGCTTCGAGATGTACCAGAACCCCCTCCTGGGCTTCGACGCACAGTGGAAGGGGCAGGGCGTGGCCAACTACTTCGTCAAGTACAGCGGCGAGCGGCTCACCGTCACCGCCGGCCACTTCTACGAGCAGTTCGGCTCCGGCATGATCCTGCGCACCTACGAGGACCGCTACCTCGGCATCGACAACGCCCTCTTCGGCGTCGGCCTCCAGTACCGCCCCGTGGACGGCATCACCCTCAAGGCCCTGGCCGGCAAGCAGCGCCACTTCTGGGACCTCGGCGCCGGCCTGGTGCGCGGACTGGATGCTGAAGCCAGCCTCAACAGCCTTATCAAACCGCTGGCCGACAGCAAACTGCGCGCCACCCTCGGCGCCGGTTTCGTCAGCAAATACGAGGAGGACGAGAACATAGCCTCGGCCGCCAATCCCGAGCACCGCCTCAACCTGCCGCTCAACGTCGGCGCCGCCTCGCTGCGTGCCGACCTCGGCTACGGCGGCTGGAGCCTCCAGGCCGAATATGCCCGCAAGGGGCAGGACCCCAACGCCGTCAACGGCTACATCTACCGCCCGGGCAACGCCCTGATGCTCAACCTCGGCTACTCCACCCGCGGCTTCTCCGCCGGCCTCCAGGCCAAGCGCATCGACAACATGGGCTTCAAGTCCGTGCGCTCGCTCAGCGGCGAGATGCTCTATATCAACTACCTGCCCGCCATCACCAAGAACCACACCTACGCCTTCCTCGCCATGTACCCCTACGCCACACAGGTGAACGGCGAGCAGGGCGTGCAGGCCGACGTGATGTACAAGATAAAGAAAGGCACCCTGCTGGGCGGCAAGTACGGCACCGATGTGCACCTCAACTCCTCGGTCGTCACCGCCCTCGACACCACCGTCACCGGCCTGGCCGGCACCGACGGCTACACCGCCGAAACCTTCTCCAAGGGCCCGCTGCTCTACGGCGACGTCTCGGTCGAGGTGGCCAAGAAACTCTCCAAGAGCGTCAAACTCACCGCCACCTACGCCTACCAGGTCTTCAACCCCGCCGCCGAGGGCCACTACGGCGCCGCGCTGATCCACAACAACATCCTCGTGGCCGACCTCTCGTGGAAGGTCAGCAAGGGGCACGCCCTGCGCTTCGAGGCCGAGTGGATGGGCAGCGACAGCCACTACGACCCCGCCGCCGGACACGACGACCGCCGCGCCGGCGACTGGATCATGGGCCTGGTGGAGTGGAACATCGGCACCCATTGGTTCCTCTCGCTGAGCGACCAGTACGCCTACAACGACGGCACCGGCAACTACTACAACATCTCCTGCGGCTACACCCACGGCGCCACCCGCTTCCAGCTCGGCTACGGCAAGCAGCGCGAAGGCCTGCTCTGCATCGGCGGCGTCTGCCGCCAGGTGCCCGCCAGCAACGGCCTGACTTTCAGTTTAACAACGAGTTTTTAACCGCCTAAGAGTTTGAGATATGAAACGCCATAAACATTTCAATTTTCAATTTTCAATTTTCAATTTAGCCGCGGCCCTGCTGCTCCTCTTTGCCGCCTGCGACACCATCGACTCCGAGGAGTACACCATCTACGACGGAGCCCCCGTCAGCTGGAGCCCCGCCCCGGCCGCCCCCGAGGCCGTCCAGCGCGCCTACATCGAAAAATACACCGGCCCCAAGTGCAACAACTGCCCCAAGGCCGACCGCACCCTCGACGCCGCCCACGAGCAAATCGGCGACCGCATGGTCGTCGTCGCCATCAACCACCCCACCGGACAGGGCATCCCCTACCCCAACCAGCCCGACTTGCGCACCGACGGCGGCAACGCCTGGGACCGCCACTTCGGCATCACCTACCTCCCCTCCATCCACCTCAACCGCACCGAACTCTACACCGGCGACATCTCCGGCATCGCATCCAACATCAGCCAGTCCCTGCAGGGCACCCCTCAAGCCGCCATCGGTGTGCAGGCCGCCCTCAACGGCTCGGCGGTCGACATCACGGTCGACATCCAGCATACCCTTTCTTCGACACTCACACTGACGGCCGTCATCATCGAAGACTCGCTCGCCTACCGCCAGCTCGACGGCGCCGAACGCGTCGACGACTACGTCCACAACCACATGCTGCGCAAAGTCATCACCTCCTACTGGGGCGCCGACCTGCCCGCCGGGCAGAACCTCCTCCGCGGCACCCTCAGCTTCACCCCCGCCGACGACATCGTGCTCGAAAACAGCCACATCGTCGTCTTCCTCTCCGACAAAGCCTCCCGACGCGTCATCAACTGCGCCTCATGCCCACTGACTACCGACCACTGACCACTGACCACTGACCACTGACCACTGACCACTAACCACTGACCACTGACCACTGCCTTGAACAAGCGCATCCTCGGCCTCGCCCTGCCCAACATCGTCACCAACGTCACCGTGCCCCTGCTCGGCATGGTCGACATGGCCATCGTGGGCCACCTCTCCGGTGCCCACATCGGGGCCATCACCATCGGCGCCTCCATCTTCAACCTCATCTATTGGAACTTCGGCTTCCTCCGCATGGGCACCTCCGGCTTCACCGCCCAGGCCTACGGCGCCCAGCGCTGGGACGAAGCCCTCGCCACCCTCGTCCGCGCCTGCGCCATCGCACTGGCCATCGCCCTGATGCTCATCGCCCTGCAGTGGCCCATATCCCTGCTCGTGCCCGTCATCTTCGAAGGCGGCAGCGAAGTGATGCAGATGGCGCTGACCTACTTCTTCATCCGCATCTGGGCCGCCCCCGCCACCCTCGGCCTCTACGCCATCAAAGGCTGGTTCATTGGCATGCAAGACTCCAAAACCCCCATGTGGATCGCCATCGCGCTCAACGTGGTCAACATCCTCGCCTCGCTCCTCTTCGTGCTGGGGCTGGGGTGGGACATCGCCGGCGTCGCCCTCGGCACCGTCCTCGCCCAATACTCCGGCCTCGCCCTCGGCATCCTCTTCTTGCGGAAACGTCTTTCAACTTTCAATTTTCAATTTTCAATTTTCAAAAGCGCTCTGCGCTGGCGCGACATGCGCCGCTTCTTCAAGGTCAACGGCGACATCTTCCTCCGCACCGTCTGCCTCTCGGCAGTCTTCACCTTCATCACCGCCGCCTCCGGACGCATCGGCGACCAGGTGCTCGCCGTCGACGCACTCCTGTTGCAGTTCTTCACCCTCTTCAGCTACATCATGGACGGCTTCGCCTACGCCGGCGAGAGCCTCGTCGGGCGCTACATCGGCGCCCGCGACGCGAAGAGCCTCCGCCTCGCCGTCCGCCTCCTGCTGCTGTGGGGGCTCGTGCTGACCGCCGCCTTCACCCTCGCCTACGCACTCTTCGGCCCACAGTTCCTCCACCTCTTCACCTCCGACCACACCATCATCGACGCCGCCCAAGGCTACCTCTTCTGGGTCCTCGTCATCCCCGTCTGCGGCTTCGCCGCCTTCCTCTTCGACGGCATCTTCATCGGCGCCACCGCCAGCCGCACCATGCGCAACGCCATGTTCGCCGCCACCGCCGCCTTCTTCGCCCTCTACTTCGGCCTCAAAGCCCTGGCCACCGCCCACCAGCAACTGACCACCGACAACTGGAACAACATCCTCTGGCTCGCCTTCATGGCCTACCTCCTCCTGCGCGGACTCCTGCAAGGCGTCCGCGTGAAGAAAGACATCTACTCCCAAGCACATCAACCCGACTAAAAGTATCCACTATTACCCATCCATGGGTAATAATGCGAAAAGGCCTATCTATTCCCCTAGAAAACCCCTACCATTCCCCTACCATCCACCCCGAAAAACGACAAAATAAAATATGAAAAAAGCACTCCTCCTCCTCGCCGCCCTGCTGACGCTCTCTTCGGCAGGCGCACAGCAGACAGAACGCCCCCGGGTGGCCGTCGTCCTCAGCGGTGGCGGCGCCAAAGGTGCCGCCCACATCGGCGCACTCAAAGTCATCGAGGAGGCCGGCATCCCCATCGACATCGTCACCGGCACCTCCATGGGCTCACTCATCGGCGCACTCTACTCCATCGGATGGACGCCCCAGGAAATGGACTCCATCATGCGCTCGCAAGACTGGACCACACTCCTCACCGACCGCGTCGACCCCGACGTGCTCGACATCGACCACCGCCGCATCCAGAACACCTACGCCCTCTGGCATGCACTCTCCACCCAGGAAGAAGGCGGCGGCGTGGTGCGCGGCATCAACCTCGACCGCCTCTTCACACAACTCCTCTACGGCTACACCGACTCGCTCGACTTCTACTCCCTCCCCATACCCTTCTCCTGCGTGGCCACCAACCTCATCGACAACACCGAAATCGACTTCCACCACGGCTACCTCAAACAAGCCATGCGCGCCTCCATGTCCATCCCGGGCGTCTTCGCACCCGTCCGCATGGGCGACATGCTCCTCGTCGACGGCGGCCTCCGCAACAACTACCCCGTCGACATCGCACGCGAAATGGGCGCCGACATCGTCATCGGCGTCTCCGTCCAGGGCGAAGAACTCACCGCCGACGAAATCACCCACACCGTCACCGTCCTCGAACAGATCGTCGACATCAACTGCCGCAACAAATACCAGTACAACGTCAACCGCACCGACCTCCTCCTCCCCGTCGACGTCAGCGGCTACTCCGCCGCCAGCTTCACCGACGACGCCATACGCACCCTCATCGCACGCGGCGAACGCGTGGCTCGCCAAAACTGGGACAAACTATTGGACCTCCGCCGCCGCCACGGTATCGACTCCACCGCACGCCCCGCCTCCTTCCGTCGCCCCATACCCCCCAAAGAAAAGCAGCGCCGCCTCGAAGGCACACCCCTCCTCGGCGAACGCCTCGTCGGCGCCGCCTTCCGCTTCGACAACGAAGAGAACGGCGCCCTCCAGCTCGGCATCCAGCTACCCTTCACCTGGCACCTACCCATGAACTTCAGCGCACACATACGCCTCGGCAAACGCCTTAGAATCAACGCCCAGCAGACCATCTTCCCAAGCGGCATCACCTCCCCCACCCTCGCCTACACCTTCTTCCGCGACGACCTCGACTACTACCGCGCCGACACCCGCGTGGCCAACCTCCGCTACAGCCACCACCGCGCCGAACTCCTCCCCATCAACTCCCGCTTCCGGCGCTACCTCCTCCGCGCCGGACTCCGCTGGGACTACTACAACTACGACCGCCAGTCCCTCCTCCGACCCGAACTCGGCATCGACTCCATCCCCAACGCCCACTACTTCAGACTCTGCGCCGAAGCCATCCACAACAGCGAAAACCACTGGTACTTCCCCTCCTCCGGCTCGCTCATCGAGGCCCGCTACGCCTACATCACCGACAACCTCGTCACCTACGACGGCGGCCCCGGCCTCCACGACATCCAAGGCCGCTGGCGCGTCAACCTCCCCATCGCCTCACGCCTCACTCTCCAACCCATGGCCTACGGACGACTCTTCATCGGCGACCACCAGCCCCACCCCTTCGCCACCATCCTCGGCTCCGAGTGGTTCGGCATGTGCCTCGACCAGCAGATGCCCTTCGACGGCGTCACCAACCTCGAATATGTCGACCGCAACCTCGTCGCCCTGCGACTCCAGCTCCAATACCGCCTCCTCAAAAACCACTACATCCAGGCCCGCTTCACCCTCGCCTCCTCGTTCACCCACTTCGACGACTTCCAAAACCCCGAGGACATCGTCAACCTCTTCGGCACCTCCGCCGCCTACTTCTACGACTCATTCCTCGGCCCCCTCGGCGTCAATATCGGCTACTCCAACCTGCTCGACTCGCCCACCTTCTACCTCACCCTCGGCCACAAATTCTGAAAAATTAGTATCTTTGCAACATGAAAGCAATGGAAATGTACGACTTGTTTACGCAACAAGTCATTGAATACCACAAAACTGACTCAGTGGATGCTGAATTCAAAATCCAAAATTCAGAATTCAAAATCCAAAATTCCTTCCAGGCACTGCTTTGGGAAAAGTCGTGGGTCGACACCGTGCAGTGGCACCTTGAGGACCTCGTCCGTCCAGCCGACGTGGAGCCCGCCTACGCCCTCACCCTCAAGCGCCGCATCGACGCCTCCAACCAGCACCGCACCGACCTCGTGGAGCGCATTGACGACCACTACATGGCCGAGTTCGGCCATGTCCCACCCCAGCCCGACGCACGCCTCAACACCGAGACACCCGCCTGGGCCATCGACCGCCTCTCCATCCTGGCGCTCAAGGTCTACCACTTCGACATCGAAGCCCACCGCGGCGACGAGGCCCACCGTGCCCGCTGCCAGGCCAAGCTCGACACCCTCCTCGCCCAGCGCGCCGACCTCACCACCGCCATCGACCAGCTCCTCGACGACCTCGCCGCCGGACGACGCCTCATGCGCCTCTACCGCCAAATGAAGATGTACAACGACCCCTCGCTCAATCCCGAACTCTACAAAAAGTGAAACATCTACTGGTGATCCGCCTGTCGGCCCTAGGCGATGTGGCCATCCTCGTGCCCGTGCTGCGTGCCGTCGCCGGCGCCAATCCCGACGTGCGCTTCACCATTGCCGCACCGCCGCTTCTCGCACCGCTCTTCGATGACATACCCAATGCCGATTTCCTAGGTGTCAAAAAAAAGCAGTCAGCCCTGGCCATCTACCGCCAGCTGAAGAGCATTGGTGCCGACGCTGTCGCCGACCTCCACCAAATCAACCGCGTCGGTCGCGCCCTTTCCCTGCTGCGCCTCGATGCCCTCGCCCACCTCTCACCCCTCCGCGTGCGCCGCATCCACAAAGGACGCCTCTCGCGCCTCCTCTTCCTCCGCCACCTTCGCACCTCTCCCCGCCGCCCCCAATGGCAGCGCTACCTTGACGTCTTCCGCCACCTCGGCCTGGCCACCCCCTCAATTCAAAATCCAGAATTCAAAAATCACAATCCAGAATTCAAAAATCACATCGGCCTCGCCCCCTTCGCACAGCACGAAGGCAAGATATGGCCCTGGGAACACACCTCCGCCCTCGCCCTAATGCTCGCCGAGCTTGGCCGCGAGGTATTCCTTTTCGGCAGCCAGGACGAAGCACCAAAGCTTGAATCCCTCGCCGCTCAACACCCCAATATCACCTCGCTGGCTGGCAAACATACATTCAAAGAAGAGTTAGACATCATACGCTCGCTCAACGTGATGGTCTCGATGGATAGCGCCAATATGCACTTCGCCTCAGCTCTCGGCGTGCGCGTGGTCAGCATCTGGGGCGCCACCCACCCCGACTTCGGCTTCTATGGCTTCGGTCAGCATCGCTCCGACGCCCTCTGTGCCGACCTCCCCTGCCAGCCCTGCTCCTCCTTCGGACAGAAACCGTGCCGCTACAGCGACCACCGTTGCCTCCACGCCATCACCCCCAATCAGGTGTACGACAAATTACTCTCTCCATGCTGAAATATTACATTGTCGACGCCTTCACCGACCACCCCTTCGGAGGCAATCCTGCAGGCGTAGTACTGCTTGACGAGCAAGAGTTCCCCAACGAAGAATTGATGCAACGTATTGCAGCAGAATTACGTTATAGCGAAACCGTTTTCGTCAAGCAACATAGCTCTGGCGAATTCAACCTCCGTTACTTCACCCCCAAAGGTGAAGTCGACCTCTGCGGCCACGCCACCATTGCCGCCTTCTCTCTTCTGCATAAAAAAGGCATGGCTGTCAACCACTGCCTTTGCCACACCCGTGTCAATGATTTGGATCACCCCTCACCCCCTCCGCAGGTGGTCTCCACTGGCCTGCCCGACATTATACTGCCACTGCCCTCCGTCAAAATACTGGACAACCTCCAACCCAACATGGAAGCCATCACGGCTCTTACCTCGCGCCTCAATGCTGTCAGCCTACATCCTTTCGCCCTAGCTGACGACGGCCACACCGCCCACGTGCGCGACTTCGCTCCAGCCTGGGGTATTCCCGAAGAAAGCGCCACCGGCACCGCCAACGCCTCACTGACCCACTACCTCGCCACCCACGGCATCATCGCCGCTGGCGACCACTCCTTCCTTCAAGGCGAGGCCATGGGCCGCCCCTCCGTCGTTGCCACACAGCTGTCCCCCGACGGCAGCATCCGCGTCGGCGGCACCGCCGCCATCGTCGCCGAGGGAAGACTTTTCGTCTGAAGTGTAAGATTTCGGCCTCTTATGCGACTATTATATAAACAGACATTTATGAAGAAGACCCTCCTTCCCCTCATCGCCGTGCTGTGCTTCGCATTAGCAGGCTGCTTTCAAAGCCGCCATTCGCTCGTCAGAGTATGCCATCCGACCGACCGCCTACTGCGCCAGGCTCCGATCAAATATGCCAACCACACGCCCCTCAGCGCCACCGACCTGCGACGCCTCCTGCTGGACGACACGACACACTACAAATTGCTCATCGTCTACAGCTATTGCTGCGCCGGTTGTAAAGAGGCCTTTGCCGACACCTACCTGCCACTGATGCGCCAGCTCGACACCACGCGCTGCCGCATGTACTTCGTCCTCGACGACTGCGGTTCGCTACCGTGGAACGACGACTACCTCAGTTCCTACGGCATCACCACCCGCTACTACATGCGCGATGCCGACAGCCTCTTCCTCTGGTACCGCGACGGCAAGGCCACCAACCAGCAAAACTGGACCAACATCGCCAACTACATCACCCAGCCGCGACGCGCCTTCGAGTACTGCGACTATGCACCGCTCACCCTCGTGGTCAGCCCCGACAGACGCGTGAAGCAGGAATACTGGCAGTACGACGATCTGGGCTTCCTCACCGCCTACGACCTACGCGACATGGTGCACCGCGATACGCTCACGGTCTACGACCTCGACTTCGAACGCATCGACACCACGCGGAACCCCTACCCTTGGGGGCTTGACGAGAAGCCCTCCGTAGACACCGTCAGTTTCCGCCACTTCAGGCCCCGCCCCAAACACTGCACCCCCGACGGCCGATGCTTCTGATGTCGGCAAAAGACAAATATATTCACAAACTAAAAACAACAACGACAATATGACCCCACAACTGCACCCCGACACACTCCCTTTCCTGCGGGAGCTGATGATGAACAACAACCGAGAATGGTTCAACGCCCACAAACCCCACTGGCTGGAGATCAAGGCCGCCTTCGACGACTTCACGCAAGCGCTGATAGTAGAGATGGAAAAGGTGGACGACACCCTGGTGGGTCTGACGGCCAAAAACTCGGTCTACCGCATCTACCGCGATACACGCTTCTCGGCCGACAAGACGCCGTACAAGACCCACGTGGCATGTTTCCTCAGCAGCTGGGGGCCGAAGAACAGCGGTGTGCCGGGCTACTACTTCCAGCTGGGGACCGACGAGGCCTACGGCCTGAAGGGGACCTGCAACCTGGGCGGCGGCATTTTCATGCCCACGCCCGAGGCGCTGAACGCCATACGGCAGGAGATTTTCTACTGCCCCGAGGAGTTCCTGGCCATCATGAACGAGCCACAGTACAAGAAATACTTCGGCACGGAGTTCTTCACGATGAAGAAACTGCAGCGCGTGCCGAAGGGCTACCCGGCGGACTGGGAGCATGCCGAACTGCTGAAATACAAGGACTACTGCACGAGCCACACGATGCCGGAGAGGATGCTGGACAGCTCGCGGCTGTTCGACGAGGTGCTTAAGGTATGGAAAGCCAGTTTACCGCTTAACCGATTCGTACAGCGTGCAATGGCCTAGCGTAGGAGGGCGACACGCAGGGCGAAGGTGAGGATTATGAAAAGGATGGCGGGCGAGAGGCCGCAAACGAGCGTCCACAGCGCCGCCACAGCAAAGCAGACCTCAAGCAGCCACAGCGCCCAGCGGGGGCTCTGCCGCAGGCGGATGGCCACCAGGATAAGCAGCGGGTTGGCCCATAGGATGTTAAGGTTCCAGGCGGTGCAGTAGTGGTCGGTGCCGAACCACATGAAGCAGAGGAAGAGGCCCAGCACGCCGGCCAGGGCAAAGAGGAAGCGGTCCATCCAGGGACGCCACCACCCTTTCCAAGTCATAACAGCCACAAGCACCAGCAGCAGCGCGAAAGCCACCACGGGCGGGAAGCTGCGCGAGGGGGGAGTGCGCGTCTCTTCCAGCAGTTGCACCGGCGCGTCGACCATGCCGGGGCACACCCAAATGCCGGAGGTGGCGGTCTGGGCGTACTCGGCCTTCATCTCCATGGGGAGGAACATGCGCTCGGGGGCGGAGCAGCGGTGGTCGGCCGGCAGGCCGAAGAGGAGGTCGATGCCGAGGCGCCACCATTCAAGCGTGCCCTTGAGGTTGTCGGAGACCAGGCGGCGGTAGCTGCGCTCGGGGAGGGCGCGCTGCAGAAGGGTGTCACTGCCCCAGGCGGAATAGAGGACGTCGCGCACGCGGGTGGCGCAGTTGTCGCGGAAGAAGTCGTAGCGGTAGTAGCGGTATTCAGGCAGGAGGTTGGTTTCGAGGAGGATGAAGAGGTTGTCGAGCTGCTGCGACTCGAAGCAAAGGGGCTGCTCGACCACGGAGCGACCCTCGTAGTTGTATTCGGCCATGAAACGGTCGAAAGTGGTGCGGGAGAGCTTGTAGTCGAGCTGGCCGCGCATGAATTTCCAGTAGAAATTGGGGGTGTCGAAGTCGAAGGTGCCGTAGTTGTAGACGTAGTCGATGCCGCGCGCGAGGTCGGAGATGCGGACGGCGGTGTGGCCGAAGGTGGTGTAGAAGTCGTTGCCGGGGCCGCAGGTGAGCAGGCTTGCGGTGGCCTCGGTGCTCAACGGCTGCTGGGCGCACACTGCCAAAGGCAGCAGCATGAGGGTTAAAACCAAGCGTTTCATAGGTCAGTCTCCGGTTCCCAGTTGTTCGTTTTCTGTCTTTTCAGCGGCTTTGACCGCCTCGCGCGGCTCCATGTGGACCGGCGCGCCGTCGACACGGTTGTGGATGGTAACCTGCGGGAAGGGGATTTCGACGCCGGCATTGTTGAAGGCGATGTAGATGTCCTCGCGGATGTGCATCCACACGGTCCAGTAGTTTTCGACGGTGGTCCAGAGCCAAAGGGTGATGTCGACCGACGAATTGTTCAGCTCGCTGACGGCAATGACGGGCTCCTTGTAGGACCAGTCGATGAGTGGCTCGGCCCTGATGACGTCCCAAAGGACGGCTTTGGCCTTGGCCAGGTCGGTGCCATAGGCCACGGAGGCGACGACGTCGAGGCGGATGAAGGGCTCCTTGGTGTGGTTGATGAGGCTCTTGGTGGCCAGCTCGCTGTTGGGGATGATGACGATGCGGCCGTTGAAGGGGCGCATGATGGTATGGAAGATGCGGATTTCCTTGATATAGCCTTTATACTGGCCGCACTCGATGTAGTCGTCCACCTTGAAGGGCTTCATGAGCAGGATGATGACGCCGCCGGCGAAGTTTTGGAGGGTGCCCTGCATGGCCATGCCGATGGCCAGGCCCATGGCGCCGAGGAGGGCGATGAAGGAGGTGGCTTTGATGCCGATGACGTCCATGGCCATGATGATGATCATCGCCTTGAGGAGCACGTCGACCAGCGAGCCGAGGAAGGTGCGGAGCGAGGGCTCGGCGTCGCGCTTCTCGAGGGCCCGGACAATGAGGCGCTTGAGCATCTTGGCCAGCTTCATGCCGCCCCAGAGGATGAGGATGGCGATGAGGAGTTTGGGGAGGAAGGCGACGGTGAGCTCCATGAGCTCGTGGAGGGCGTCGCGGACGAAGGTGTTCTCGCCGGTGATGACGGCCTTGATGTCCTCGTGCGACATGTTTTTGAGGCTGTCGCTGAGGGCGCGGTGGATGCTGTCGGTGGCCTGGAAGGTCTCGGGCACGGGCACGGCGGGCTTGTCGCCCGCGGCGGCGGCGGTGGCCAGCAGGGCGGGGGTCTTGTCGTCTAGAAGGAACATAATTGTTTCATATATATATCAGTGCACCGTGATAACGCGGAGGGGTGCGGTTTAGTATGCAGGGGCTAAAATTTTGGGATGTAACAATTATGTAATAAAAAAGTAACGGAAACTTAACCTGACGGCTTGGGAAAGGTTCGTAATTTTGCAGTCGGAAACTTTAATACACACATACCATGAAAATAACTGACATTCTATTGATTATTTTGAATTTTGCCGGAGGTCTGGCGGTGTTTCTCTTCGCGATGAAGCTGATGAGCGAGGGGCTGCAGAAGGTGGCTGGGCAGCGGATGCGAGCGCTGCTAGGGAAGCTGACGGGGAACCGTCTGAGCGGCATACTGACCGGCGCGGGAGTGACGGCGACCATCCAGTCGTCGTCGGCCACGACGGTGATGGTGGTGAGCTTTGTGAACGCCGGCATGCTGTCGCTCAACGGTGCGGTGGCGGTGATCATGGGGGCCAACATCGGCACGACGATGACGGCCTGGATCATCTCGCTGCTCGGGCTGGGCGAGGGCGGTGGCCAGTTCAGCCTGGCGCTTTTGCTGGCGGCGCTGAGCCTGCCGTTCACCTTTTCGAAGAAGGAGCGGCTGCAGGCTGTGGGGCAGCCGGTGATGGGGCTGGCGCTGCTGCTGGTGGGCATGGACCTGCTGAAGGGCGCGATGCCGGACCTAGGGCAGTACCCGCAGCTGCTGGAGTGGATAGCCTCGCTGAGCGGATGGGGGATGGGGTCGGTGCTGCTGTTTGTGGCCATCGGCACGGCGTTGACGTGCGTCATGCAGTCGTCGTCGGCCATGATGGCCATCACGCTGCTGATGTGCCACCAGGGGCTGATCGAGATCGACATGGCCATAGCGCTGGTGATGGGTGAAAACATAGGCACCACCATCACGGCCAACATGGCGGCCATGGTGGCCAACGCGTCGGCCAAGAAGGCGGCGCGCGCGCACCTGGTGTTCAACGTGGTGGGCGTGACGGTGTCGCTCCTGCTGTTCTATCCCATCACCCGGCTGATACAGGGCGTCTTCCCCGCCAACGCGCCGATGGCGGTGTCGCTGTTCCACACGATGTTCAACGTGTGCAACACGCTGCTGCAGGTGTGGTTCATACCGCAGATTCTGTGGATTGTGGACCACCTGGTGAAGGAGGAGCCTGCGGCGGAGGGCGAGAAGGAATACAGCCTGACCTACATCAGCCGCGGCCCCATCGACACCGCCGAGCTCAACCTGCAGAGCGCGAAGAAGGAAATCGAGCTCTTCGGGCAGCGTGTGGCCGAGATGTACGCCAAGCTGCCGGGGCTGCGCGACGAGAAGGAGTTCGACACGACGATGCAGCAGATCGAGCAAGGCGAGCAGCTGACCGACCGGATGGAGATGGAGCTGACGGGCTACCTGACGGCGGTGGCCGGCGGCAACCTCAGCGGCCACACCACGGAGCGCGTCAGCGCCATGCTGCGCGTGGTGGACAACCTCGAGAGCATCGGCGACTGCATACTGCAGATCGCCCTCACACGGAAGAACAAGCGCGCCGACGCGGTGCACTTCAGCGACCACCTGAACGACAACCTGGCCGAGATGAGCGCCCTGGTGGAGGGTGCCATGGATGTGATGGAGAACAACCTGCACGACTACAACCACGCCGACCTGACGGCGGCCACGGAGGCCGAGGAGCGCGTCAACGCCTGCCGCGACCGCCTGCGCAGCGAGCACCTCGAGGCGCTCCGCACACAGCGCTACGGCTATGCCATCGGCAACGCCTACAGCACGCTCTACGCCCAGTACGAGAAGCTGGCCGACCACATCATCAACGTCAGCGAGGCCCTCTGCGGCGGCAAGTGGGGCGAGGGTAATTGAGAATTGAGAATTGAAAATTGAAAATTGAGAATTGAAAATTGAAAGTTGAAAGTTGAGAGTGCGGTTTCGGCTGTGCTCTTTTTCAGTATCTTATGGGTTCTTGTCTTACTATGCTCTTTCTGTTGTCTTTGTGCGCTCCTTGAAAAAAATTTCAAGCAGTGGGCAATAAAAGGGGAACAAGTGCGTTATGGGTGGAAAACATATAAAACGACGCAGTTATGGCAAAAATCGAACAAGGGTATATGGGCGGCTTCGTCGGGAAGCTGGGGCCCGCGGTGGGCTACCACTGGCGCGGCAAATGGTGCCTGCGGGCGCTGCCGGCCAAGGTGCACAACCCGCGCACGGCGGCGCAGCAGGCGCACCGGATGCGCTTCCGCGAGATGGTGCAGCTGGCGGGTCGCTTCCGCGTGGCCGTGAACACGGGGCTGCACCAGCTGGCCTGCGAGCACGGGATGACGGAGTGCAACATGTTTGTGCACCGCAACCACCGCCTGCTCGGCGCGGACGGGCTGGACTACAGCCGGTTGGAGGTGAGCCACGGGCCAGTGGCGCCGGTGGCTTTCGCGCCGGCGGAAATCGACGGGCAGATGGTGCTGCGGGTGGCGTTCGAGAAGAACCCGCTACGCCAGCGCGCCGACGGCGACGACCGGGTGGTGCTGTTCATATATTGCGTTGACCACCAGATGGGTATCCGCACACAGGCCGTGGAGCGGCGGAGCGGGCGCGTCGAGGTGGCGCTGCCGAGCCAGTGGCGCGGCACGGAGCTGCACATCTACGGCTTCGTGGAAGACCGCGCGGGGCGTGCGTCGAGGACGCTCTACGTCAGCCAGGCACTGCCGGCAGGCGACGGAACCGACCGCCAGGGCGAGCCAAAAGCAACAGAAATACCTGAAAAACAAATCATTGTACAATATGAAACAGGAGTCGACAAACAGCATAATCCAGAAGATAGCGATACACAACTGCCCGGAGCTGATGGAGGCGGTGGAGCAGGTGGGCCTGCTGCCGCTGCTGGCGGGGGCGGTGCCGGGCTTTTCGGCCGATGAGCTGGTGGCGCCGGACTGCCGCTACCGCCTGCGCGACGACGGTGGCTGGGACTGGCCACTGTGGGACTGGAAGGGGCCCGCCGTTACCGAAGGACGGTTCGCTTATGGAAAATTCTTCAACGGCAAGGCGGGCTTCGTCAGCATGGAGTGGTGGCCCGACCTCTGCAACTACCGACGCAGCCGCCATCCACAGCCCGACGAGGAGAGCATCGAAGGCATCGTATTGGAAATCCTACAGACCAACGGTAGCATGATAACCAGGGAGTTGCGCGCCGCCTGCGGCTTCGATGGGGCGAAGATGCGCAGCCGTTTCGACGGCTACATCACGCGCCTTCAGATGGCCTGCCGCGTGGTAACCGAGAACTTCGTCTACCCTACGGACAAGCACGGCAACCGCTACGGCTGGGGCTGGGCCCTGCTGACCACGCCCGAGCAGCTCTTCGGCCGCGACGCCTGCCGCTGCCACCGCACGCCCGAAGAGAGCCACGCCCGCCTGCTGGCCCACCTGCGCTCCCTGCTGCCCGAGGCATCCGACAAGCAACTTGGCAAGCTGTTGGGCTGACGGCTCATCGGGACAACCGGCGTGCCATTTCGTTGAGGGCCACGAAGCGGTAGCGCGAGGCCGTCGACGGGATGGGCTCATAGGCGCGACGGCGGGCCTCTGCCTTTCTGCGCAGCGTCTCCTCCACCGCGGCCTGTATGGCGGCATCGCGGAACGCCTGTTCCGTGGGTTCCAATAGCAGCAGCTGCCCCCTCGAACAAGCCTCGAAATAGACGCCGCCGGGTTTGTAGAAATGCTCATGCAGGGAGCCCTCCGCCGGGAAGCCGTCGTTGAGGAGCACCACCAGCGGATAGCCCTGCTCGCGCAAAGTGCGGGCGATGAGTTTCTCGCCCTTGCTGATGGCGGCGGTATAGGTGATGGCTCCGTTGTGCGCCGCCGCCAGCACCTGCCGCAGCCGCTCCTGTACTTGCCCGTCGGTGGCGCTGCGCGACATCTCCACCATCTGTCGGTCGGGCCATTCGAGAAGGAAATGGTTGCCCAGCGAGGTGAACTGCAGGCCGCCGACATCGGTCCTGCGATGCAGCCGGAAAAGGTCGGGGTTGTGCCTTTTGAGCCAGAGGCGGCGCGGGTTGTCCTTGACATAGTCTATCATCCGGCGCAACTGCCCGGGCGCATGGAGGATGCGCTCGTGGTAGTAGGCCGGGTCTTGTTGCCAGATGCTCCCCCTGTCCGCAAAAATGCGGCCAAACTGCACAAGAGCCTCCGCCTCTCCCCCGAGCACCCCGCCTCCCAAGCCCCCGTGCACCCCGGCTCCCGCTTCTCCTCCGTGCACCCCGGCGGCGTTCTCGCCGCCGCCAAGGAACTCCCGCTTGTAAACCATAGTGCACCCGCTCTTAAAGCCCCGCACCACCGCCCCGATACTCCGGGGCAGCGGCTCCAGCACCTGGATCACCAGGTGCACATGGTCGGGCATCACCTTCTGCGCCAGCACCTTCAGCGCGAACCCCTTCCCTGCATAGAACTGCGCCAGCCCACTCAGCATCCTGTACACGCGGTAGCCGAAAGGGTTCAACTTGACGAATGCCGTCTCGGCACTGTCGCCCGCCAGCACCCCGAACAGAGGGTAACGCCCCTCCACCACCAAGGTGAAGTGGTAGATGGCGCAGCCGCGGTAGTCCCACCCGTTCTCGCGGTGGTGCCGCGTGGGGTCGACTGGCCGCCATTTCCTTTTATCATTTTCCGAAGCCATACATCACATATTTTCCGACTGCAAAAATACACTTTTCCTACAAGCTGGCAAAAAAAAAATTTTGCCGTATGGATTTTTCTTCGTAATTTTGCACTCGCTTTCGAGAGAGAAAGCAATAAGCAAGAAAAGCATTGCGATTTTGTCCTTTGATAGAAATTCGCCAAATTTCACGAGGAGGGATTGAGCATTTATGCTTTCGCTTGAGTGTGTATGCTATACCCATAGCATATCGTCAGGCGTGAGATATGTTCCACGAGACCCCGTTTCCTCAAAGGTGTTTGGCGATACCTCTATCAAGACGGACATGAGCACATAACCTCATGCCTTTTCTATTTTTATGATTAACACTCCGTTGGAGGGTCGGACATAATAACAGATGAATGGAAACATATGTCACATTGCCCAAGTGGCTTGATGATTATATCTTCGGAGAACTGGGAGCCAAATACTGCCGGTCTAATGCTGATATGACTGTCATAGATTGGGACAAGAGCGATGTTCTCAATTATCTTGGCACATATTTCCCGCGGAGTTATGCTGAGGCAAGCTGCATAATGGGCGATTATCTTTATGGAAGCAAATCAACTCTTTTGGAGAAAGAATGTTTGTCCTTTTTGGATTTTGGATGTGGAACTGGCGGCGAAATAGTGGGATTAATCTCACAATTAAAGAAATATAACGAAAAACTTAAAAGCGTTTCTGTATACGCCTTGGATGGAAATTTCCACGCGCTCAGATTGTGTGAGGCTGTGCTGAAGAAGTTCTCGGAACAGAGTAGTATTAACGTAAAAGTAAAGCCAATTCCGGTAGTAGTACAAGATTTATATGATATGTCTGTGATTGACAATGTTCTTACTACTGATTTCGATATGGTTATTTCATTCAAGGCTATCTGCGAATTTGTCACCAAGGAGCGATTTGAGAAAGACAATGCCTACGGGCAGGTTGTCAAGACATTGATGCCAAAACTAAAGCAAGACGGCATATTGTTGTTGGTGGATGTTACAAGCTACAATGATGTTTCAAACGAGTGGTTGCCTCGCATGATGGATGCAGGTATTCAATCCTTCCCTTGCTGTTTGATTCATCAGAATGAAGGATTTAGTCAACCCATTTATATAACACATAGCCATAAGATTAACGATGTCAGCAAAGTGGCTTGGAAAATGATAACCCCTAAAAACTAAAATAATATGCCTAAGAAAGATTGGATGGTAAAAGAATCAGATCTTGAGAAAGACGATATCCAGTATAAGGTACTCAAAGGTATGAATGAAAAGTCGGCAATTGTGACTGGCTGTGCAGGAAGTGGGAAATCCGTTCTTGCCTTAATAAAGGCACAACGCATACAAAAAGAAAAGGGTAATGATTATCAAATAATAGTATATACAAAATCGTTGTGCCAGTACATGAATTCAGGACGAGAAGAGTTAAATCTTGTAAAGGATTTTGCTTATCATCAAGAATGGAAATACAAACGCATCCCTAAAACTTACGCGAATGGAGTAACATATATGGTGTATGAAAAGGATGAGTACGGGAATTACATTCCTAAAGACACTCTTCCTCAGGCAGATTACACGATAGTAGACGAAATACAAGATTTCACAAAAGAGGAAATCGGTGAGTTTATTTCAGCAACCAGGAAACACTTTTATTTTTTTGGCGATACAGCACAATCGGTATTTAAAGGATTAAAAAATACATTGCCTGTTGAATACATCTTATATGAGTTCCCAGAGTACAGAGAGCCAAAAACGCAGACTTTTAAATTATATAATAATTACAGGCTCCCTCTCTCTGTCGCAAAATTGGCTCAAAATATTGGAGAAGATTTACCTGAATTCGATGAGAGTATTTACAAAAGCCCTGAAAAGCAAAAACCTTATTTATTAGAATTCGCAGGGGATGAGCAACATATTGATTTTTTAATAGAAACCATTAAAAAACGTGAGCTAAGAGATGTCGGCATTCTAATGCTTGAGAATGAATCGATAAAAGAAATTTCAATCGCAATGAGAGCAAAGGGGATGGACAATGAGGTCAAATACAAGGACCCTGAAACAGGGAGGCCAATCGATACATTAAACTTTAGTACATCATTGCCGAAAATCATGACATACCATAGTGCTAAGGGATTGCAATTTGAGTCTGTTTTTTTGCCTATGCTTCCTACTGTGATTCAACGTCGTTCAGCACTATATGTAGCGATGACACGAACTTATCATTATCTTTATTTGATGTATAGTGGAAGTATGCCTGATCTATTTGCAAATGCCTCAAAGGAGGATTATCTCACATCAACAGATATTATTGTCGAAGAAAAATAAGCTCTGCCATGGAAAAGAAATTCTATATACCAACATCATCTTTGAATTACAATAACGTAGTATCCTCGGAAAGCATATCACCTGCGTATTGTTATTCTAAACGGGGTTTTGGGCTGAAAAGATTTGTTGACATATTCGATGGCCAAAAAAGTGATAGTGTCATTTTGTCTGATCAGTTATTGGGGTTCACACGTCCAGCATCTGACATTGAGGACCACCCAATGCTAATAGAAGTATGCCTGGATGACCTTGAACTCATTCCTATGGGCACTGGCTTTTATGCTACTCCCCGAACGATATTCATAACTCCATACACGTGTAGGTTTATATTTTTTACGGAGCAAGACAGTCTAGTGACTGAATCGTTGTCGGATCATAGTTTAGATGTAAAACTATCATCCTTATATATTCCCAGAATGTGTATAGAAAAACCTATTGGCAAATATGATTTTTCTGCAATCCAATATGATGGGACTAAAATACAACCTGTCGACAATATATTGTTCGACGAAAGGTCGAATCGCTTAAAAGGCTTGCTTTTCGGCTACTACATAGGAGCAATGCTTTCTACAAATGAGATTGAGGTAGAGAAACTAAAAATACTGCAAGCGGTGTTGAACGAATTCTCCGGTATTATTTCGAGCGGAGAAAAATTCCTTTCTTCATCCAAAGAAAACACCTTGCGTGAGTTATCAACCAA
The DNA here is from genome assembly GCA_902762805.1 of uncultured Bacteroidota bacterium. Lineage (GTDB taxonomy): Bacteria > Bacteroidota > Bacteroidia > Bacteroidales > P3 > Colimorpha. The sequence goes on from CACWPQ010000008.1 coordinate 52,235, forward strand.
GTGGAGCCATCTAACACCACTTTATGTAGACTTGGCAGATGCGCAAATCGATGTTCAAAAACTCTCGCAAATATTGTCGAAGCATGGAGTTCGGCTCCCAATAGGCAATCTTAGACTTAACACCTATCTTCCGTACCTCATAAGTCCTCATAACCAAGGAGAATCAAACCCTGCAATTGAGTGGATTGAGAATGAAATAGAAAAGCTCTGCAATTCAATGAGGCGAAATGGGAAGAAGCTGAGGCCTGAAGACTGTGAGGTAGTTACCGACGGGAGCAACGTTGTTAACATTCAAGTCCAGGATCATCCGGAATTAGTTAGGCACTGGCTGAATACACTAATGTTGGATTATACCTGCACGCCTCTGGGAGAATACAGCAAAATGGAACTGGCCGATAGAATAACGGATTCAGCAATAGAATTTCTTGGAGAGGCGTGGAAAGAAAGTCAAGAGAGGGTGTTCTTGAACAAGCTACGAAGACATATCGCTGGAGAAGCCTTTGATGTGAAGTGGGACAATGGAGCATTGTGTTCTGTTGCAGCAGTAGTGCTTCATGGTGAAGAATGGGACGCGTTGCTCAATTTTATGCAACGTAAGGGTATGAGTGATTATCGTCTGGCCTTTGCGATGTATGGTGCATTGACAGGATATGCTAATATGACGCGCGATTTCGTTGATATTTTATTTGAAGACAAGGTCTATGGAATGCAGGTGTATATAGAGTTTTATGGGCAGCTGTTCGGGAAAGATTTGAACATAGAGGCAGTTGCACCAAACAATGATAATTTAACGTCCCCCTATCCGCCAACTGATATATGTGGACCAGAAAAAGATGTCAATCCTGTTGTCGATAGTATTATTCAAAAAATTACCTCGTCAGATAAATTCGATAGAAAAAAACATGACAGGTATATTGGGGAAATAAGAGATAGAAATATCGTAGCCTGGGATATGGTAAAAGAATTGAGCGGGAGAAGCAGAGACGGCTGGAAAAGTCTCATCGATGATATCACTAAGCCTTCAAAGAAGAAAAACAGAATGATTCAAGGATCGATCAACTTCATTCCCGACAACAATAACATATTCAAATATGACCGAGGTGCTTGGCTTAAAATAGAAGACATTATACAGGATGAAGGTTGGGTTAATTCAAAAGGGAGAAGTCGTAAGCAGTTAATCATTGAAGATTTGCAATGGTTTCAGGGCAGCGATATGTCGATTGGAGACAATAAGAAAGATATTGAACTCTTTTGCGACAAATTCAAGACCCAACCAGACAGAAATGGCAATCAACAAGGTCTATATTATACGCCACAAATACGCCAAGCAATAAAACAACGTCTCCTTTCGTTATATTGCAACAATGACTGACGTAGTATCTATAACCCTCGACAACGGCAACACGGTCGAAACCGCGATGCATCCTGTTATTGTGTCGGCCAGTCGGTCAACAGATATTCCTGCCTTTTATGCAGATTGGTTTATTAATCGCTTGAGAAAGGGATATGTGATATGGAAAAATCCGTTTAATCAGAAGCCAATGTATATCTCGTTCAAGACTGTCAGGGTGATTGTGTTTTGGACTAAGAACCCCAAACCATTAATTCCATATCTTCATGAATTGGACGAGTTGGGAATTCATTATTATTTTCAGTTTACGTTGAATGATTATGAGAAAGAAGGATTTGAGCCATTTGTGCCGAGTGTGGAGCAGCGTGTTGAAACATTCCATCGATTATCAGAATTAATTGGCAAGGAACGTGTGATTTGGCGTTTTGACCCATTGATCATTACCCCAAAGTTGTCTCCTCACGAATTACTAAAAAAAGTGTGGAATGTGGGTAATAAATTGAAGGGTTCAACAGATAAGTTGGTTTTTAGTTTCGTTGATATCAATGGTTATCGAAAGGTTCAGAACAATCTTGTGAAAGAAACGAATCAATTCACCAGGGAAACAATTTGCCAATCCGAGTTAACACAGTATCAAATGAACGAGATTGCCGAAGGTCTTTCAAAATGCCGTGATAAATGGGCGACTGAAGGTTGGAAAGTTGAACTTGCCACATGTGGTGAGCAAGTAGACCTTATCCGTTATGGTATTGCGCATAATCGTTGTATTGATGGCGAATTGATGAAAAAACTATGGCCAGAAGATCAAGACTTGCTATACTATCTCTGTTATGGAGAAATGCCAAGTCCAATGTTTGGTATAGATTTTACACAACCAGCATTGAGCCCTGAAAAATTAAAAGATAAAGGGCAACGTAAAGCGTGTGGTTGCATGATTAGTAAAGATATTGGTATGTATAATTCATGCCTTCACCAATGCGTATATTGTTATGCAAATACAAGTAGGGAGGTGGTAAAAAGGAATTGGATAAAACACAGTGAAAATCCTCCGGGAGAAATGATTGTTGATGGATAAACTAAAATAATACGTAAATCTATAATGAAAAAAATAGTAATCTTATTATTTGGCATATTGCTTTTTTTTGCTTGCTATACCCCGAAAAAGATTACCCAAGAAAGTAAAAATACCAGATGGCCGGATTTCTTGCGGGAATGGGCAGCAGATTATGAGATTGACGATGCACAACACTTGGCTATCATTGGCCAGATTGATACGTTATATAGGCTCGTTGAAGACAGTACATCGGATAGTGAACTGCTCTGCTCAAAGTTGTGTCAGCTACAGAACACCATCAGTGATGCCATCGTGTATGACTCCTCGTTGGTGTTTCACCTGATGATGCGGGCTACGGCACGCAATCTTTATGGTATTATTTACAACAACCCATGGTTCATTGAATTAGGCTGCAAATGTGAGGTGTTGGAATACCTTTTGATAGATTCAAAATGGTACACATCAAGCAGAGAGAACTTTGATTTGATGTACACCACGATTATGGGGCTCTCTTGGCAGGCTCCGGACCGTTTTGCCAATCTGATGCTCACCAAAGAAGATGGCAACGAACTTTCAACGGCAATCCTGATTGTGTACAATTACGCCGATACCTCCATCGACAATCTTCAAATATCGTTCACCGACAGTGAGGGAGCCATCATTGAGCAGCTGACAGAGAAAGACACGTATGCGGAAGTGCCCGATGCCGGCGTAAAGAGAATGATGTTGCCGCCATATCTGGTGATGAATGCATTGGCAATTGGCGGAACGCTTACAATATCGTACGACACCCCTCAAGGCACATTGGAGATGACAGGCGTCCCTCATGTCCATTTCATGGAACAGATAAAGGAATGCCCTCGTTTAAAAGAGGTGTTAAACCAAGCATTGGAATAGAATAATTAGGCAAATGAGTCCACCATGCTCATGATTCACCCGCAATCATTTGCATGGTTTTTTCATTGGTATGGGTACACTATAGGAACGCTATCGGAACCATGGCAGTACCATATACCGAGGTAAAATGGGAACAGAAGGAAAGCAATAGGGCAGCAAAACCTATAGGGCGTTTTTTAGCTCATTCTCAAGACTGTCGTAAAGATAAGCTGGACTTTGGAAATAGAGTCCGGTCTTCGTATTGTTCAGCGCAGCGTAAGTCTTGGATTTGTATACAATATCCATGGCATCACGCATCGTCATTGAACGCTCTTCCATTAGACGAGCTATCATCTCGCGCGTCAACGTCTCTATCATGAATGTCTCTTTCCCGCTCATGATCTTTGCAATAATTGAATAGCCATATCCGTAGCAAACATATACTGGATGGTCACGATATGGTACTTGATTTCTTCAAGGAACTGCTCTTCTGTTATGATGCCCTCTTCTACTCGGCGTATCTGGTAGCCAATTACATCGTCGGCAATGGGTCCAATAACAATATCGTAGTTGTGAACCTGTGTTCGAGTGCGGTTCTTGCGGTTCATCAACACAAAACGAGCCCACTCCATAGTATAACTGTCAAACCGGAGTACCTTCAATGCTTGTAGGGCATTGTCGTCAATGGTGTATTCATACACACGGGCCTCGCCGACGCCATATTGTTCAAACTTGCGTTCGGCCTGTCGTTGTGCCACCTGTTTGTCGGGAGTAAGATAAAATCCGATGCCAAAGTCTTTGCCGACTCGACTTTCTTTGAGGTCTATTTGCAGTATCTCTGCATTGGTTCCATGATAGAGTTTCATGCAAGCGTCCCTCCCATACGTTTGCAGTAAGCCGTTAGGTCCTCGACTGTATTGTCAAAAGAAAAGGTGTGTTCTACATCATAGAATCTATCCACGAAGTCAAGGCCTTTGTATCGCTGTAGATACTCGTATGACTGTGACGTAGATATTTGGTGCGCCGTGGCAAACTCTGTAATAAGAGCCACAAAGTAGTTGATTTTATCAATTGTATTCTTACTCATATGTATCTATCTTAACGCGACATTTCATTTTTTATTGTGTAAAAAGCAAAAAGCAGGCCGCCATAAGATATGGCGGCCTGCTACTTATCTACTTAACTACTGTCTACTTAACTACTGTCTACTTAACTACTAGACCTTAGCAGAGCTCGTGGATCACGAGGCCGGAGCGGAGCTTGGGCTCGAACCATGTGGTCTTCGGGGGCATGATGTTGCCGGTGTCGGCAATGTCGATGATCTGCTTCATGCTGACGGGATAGAGGGCAAAGGCGACCTTCATCTCGCCGTTGTCAACGCGACGCTTCAGCTCGCCGAGGCCACGGATGCCGCCGACGAAGTCGATGCGCTTGTCGGTGCGGAGGTCCTTGATGCCGAGCACCTTGTCGAGGACGAGGTTGGAGAGGATGGTAACATCGAGCACACCGATGGGGTCGTTGTCGTTGTAGGTGCCGGGCTTGGCGGTCATCTTGTACCAGTGGCCGTCGAGGTACATGCTGTGCTCATGCAGCTTGGCGGGCTTGTAGATGTCGGTGCCCATGTCGGTGAGCTCGTAGCTCTCGCCGACGGCAGCCATGAACTGCTCCTTGCTGAGGCCGTTGAGGTCCTTGACGACGCGGTTGTAGTCGATGACATTGAGCTGGTTGTCGGGGAAGATGACGGTCATGAAGTAGTTGTACTCCTCCTTGCCGGTGTGGCGGGGGTTCTGCTCCTTCTTCTCCTGTCCCACGAGGGCGGCGGCGGCGCTACGGTGGTGGCCGTCGGCGATGTACATGGCGGGAACCTGCTTGTCGAAGATGTCGACGAGCTCGGCGATGATGGCCTTGTCGTCGATGACCCAGAAGCGGTGGCCGAAACCGTCCTCCTTGGCGATGAAGTCATAGATGGGCTTCTTGGCGGTGATGCCGGCCACGATCTCATCGATGCGGGCGATGGCGGGATAGGCGAAGAAGACGGGCTCCACGTTGGCGTTGGTGATGCGGACGTGCTTCATGCGGTCCTCTTCCTTGTCCTTGCGGGTGAGCTCGTGCTTCTTGATGACCTTGTTGACATAGTCCTCGCTGTAGGCGCAGGCCACGATGCCGTATTGCCACTTGGCGTCGGCGGCGGTGGGGTTCATGCTCTGGGCGTAGATGTAGAGTTTCTCCTCCTCATCCTTGACCAGCCAGCCGAGGTCCTTGAACAGGTTGTAGTTCTTCACGACCTGGAGGTACACTTCGGGCGAGTGCTCGTCGGTGCCTTTGGGGAGGTCGATTTCAGCCTTGGTAACGTGCAGCAGGCTGTAGGGGTTGCCCTCGCACTCCACGCGGGCCTCTTCGGAGTTCAGTACGTCGTAGGGACGCGAAGCCAGTTTTTCGACGATGTCCACCGGGGGGCGGAATCCTTTGAAGGGTTTTATAATACTCATTGTTGTTTTATGTTTGTTGTTTATTAATTGAATTTCACAGGTGGTATGTCAAGTTGCTTGCAAATAGCACGTGCTGTCAACTCCGCTATGTCGTTGTGCATCGGGACAACTGCTTTCTTCCCGTTTTGAATGTTTTGGAACATCGCATGGCTGCCTTTCTGTCGTCCAGTGGGCAAGCAGTTGTTTTCACGCAGAAAGCGAAGGAATTTTTCTTTCTTCATGCGTTCACTGCAATACGGCGACTGAAATACTTGCGTCCTGCATATTGGCGGCGAACACTTTCCTGCCGGTCTTCCAACACAAGTTCTATCGCCTCGCGGATATTTTCCAGCAATTCTTCCTCACTTGCTCCCTGAGATATGGCTTCAGGCACCTGTTCGCATTGCCCACAGAACAAGCCTGTCTCAGCATCTTTCTCTATGATAATGTTGTATTCAGACATGCTATTTATATAATAAATCCGACTGCAAAGATACGCACTTTTTATGATATGAGAAAAATAATTTTTGCTGCGTGGAAAAAAATGTGTACTTTTGCAGCCGATTTCATAAGGAAATCAACGAAGCGTTATATCTTCGTCTTGTAAGTGAAAACCTGAGAAATTTTCAATGTAACACAAGAGAGAATATAATGGCTTTTCGCGTATAGCGTGGGCTGTTGTCTATTTCTTTGTTACAAGGTATTTTCTCAGGACCCTCACTTGAAGAAGTGGTATACTGCACCACGCTTTCGTTTCTGTATTAACTGCTCGAAGGGGTGCGAAAGAGCAATTAATTGTATGCTACTATGGGCGAAAATAAAACTGGGTGTCTAATAATAACCTTACTTGTTTTGGGAGGTGTGTTATTGTGTATAACTTTTGCCATATCAGACATCCGACCCGAATTAAACACTGTGATGTTTATAATTGGAGCCGTCATTATTGCTGTATTTGGATTTATTATTGCCAATATTGACTAAATACAGTATTCTGCGAGTATTTACATGGAGATTATTTTGACACCGAAACAGCATGATTTCAAAAACAGAAAAAGGCTTGCACCAATGCCAGTGCACGCCCATTGTTGTTATTGCGTCAGTTAGCGTTTATCCCTCGTAGAAGGGCATCTTGACGGTGACGGCTTTTTACGACATCAGCCCCTGCGCCCAAATGGGGATGTTGTCGGTGTAACGTTTGATGACGGTTCCATCGGCAAAACGGAAGAGGATGCGTGCCTCATGGCCGTCAACCGTGAGGAAGATGCTTATTCTATTTGCTTATATAATCTTCAACATATATCACATGGAGCCTGGCGCAATATCGGAGTTTGTCCTTGTTCTTATTATACCATACCTTCCATCCGTTAAGTGTCTGATGCGAGATATAGCACCAACCCACCAAATCACAGCCTCCGCTATTGCGAATACCCGTAATCATCTCGAAGTTATATACCATTTTCTCCACTTCCTGTGAAAGAGGGTAACGGTAGATGTCGGGGGAAAACAACTTCTCCAATCGTGCAAGATAGATGCGCCGTGCCTGTGCATTGTCTCTTGTGCATTCGTGACGGCGATAACGGCCGTCGTAAGAGCTCCAATGCCCCCCATTTCCATCTCCCCTCGGCTCCACATGATAATATGGGGAAATATATCCCGAGATGCTTCCCAAGGGGCACTTCACCGTCAACGAAGTGTCATAGTCAATAAGCACGGCCTCAAGCCGCTTCACATCCATCTCCTGAGCCTCAGCGTGGGAGATATGGACGAGCAGGGTAACGCATACTAAAAACACTTTCTTCACTGTCTCTCTGGGTTGTTTGTCGGATTATCATCCTGTCTTTTGCACATAAATAATATTGTTCACCACCATTGATATCACAAAGACAACAATTCACACCTAATTACCAAGGCTTTACAATACACCTATGCAACATATTCACACTTGCAAATATAGAAAAAAAGCATCATCTGGCAAAATAAATCTTTTGCTCCAGCTGCAGTAGGGCTTGTTTGCGGTCGAGGCCGGCGGCGTAGCCGGTGAGGGCGCCGTTGGCACCGACGACGCGGTGGCAGGGGACGACGAGGGAGACGGGGTTGCGCCCCACGGCACCGCCCACGGCCTGCGCGGAGCGGATACCGAGGCGGCGGGCCAACTCGCCGTAGGACACCGTGGCGCCGTAAGGGATAGCCAGCAGGGCCTCCCACACGCGCCGCTGGAAGGGTGTGCCCTGCAAGGAGAGCGGCGGGGTGAAATCGGGCCCGCAGCCGGAGAAGTAGCGGTCCAACCAGCGGCGGGTTTCGGCGAATACCGGCAACCCGACGGATGTGGAGCACAGAGCCCCCTGCCTGCCGCCGAAGTGCCGCTGCCCGTCGAACCACAGCCCCGTCAGCGCACTGCCGTCGCTGGCCAGCGTGATGCGCCCGAGGGGCGAGTCGTAATGTGTCATGAAAATCATCGGCTGCAATGGCGGACTATCTTGCCATAGTGGCAGTTGATGGGCGAGTCGCCGTCGCCATGCCAGTTATGCATGCCGTTACCGAGGCAGTTCCTAAAAGCCTTGCAGTCCTTGCAAATGCCCGTCCGTGCCCACTGGCGGTGGCGGAACGGCACGAAGCGCGTCTGCCACACTTCCCATAGGCTGTCTGTATAGATATTGCCCTGAGCGAACCGCTTTCGGTCTATATTGGGGCAAGCGCTGATAGTGCCGTCGATGAGCACCGAAGCGATGTTGATTCCCGCGTGGCAGAAGTAGGGGGTCTGCCGCACCTTGTTCTCGTAAGGGCCGAGGTAGCCTTCGCAACTGAAGGTAACCTCCATCGGGGCAGGCTGCGTGGCGCGCTTCTCGGCGATGAAGTCCATGAGGCTCACGAACTGCCCGTCGGTGAGGTGCAGCTCGGGATGCTCCAGCGCACGCCCTATAGGTATGATGGTGAAGATGCGCCATTGCCTTACACATAACGCCGTCAATTGGTCGTGGATGGCCTGCAACTGGGGCAGGTTGCGCTGGTTGACACAGGTAACGACGTCGAAATTGAGCCTCGGCTGCCGTGCGGCTAGGGCTATGGCTTGCATGGCACGCTCGTAGTTCCCTTCGCGTCCGCGCATCCAGTCGTGGTCTTCCTGCAGGCCGTCGAGGCTGATGGTCAAGGCACCCATGCCTGCAGCCATGAGACGCTGGTGCATGGCCTCGTCGTAGAGCCAGCCGTTGCTCACGATGCTCCAGCCCACACCTCGCTGCCGCAGGGCCTTGCCGATGTCGGGAAGGTCGGAACGCAGAAGGGGCTCGCCGCCGGTGATGACGACGGTGAAGGGATGGGGGCGGCTGGCGGAGGGGATGGTGTCAAAAGCGCGCAGGAAGTCCTCGAAGGGCATGTCCTTTTCACCGGCACACTCCTTGCAGTCGCTACCGCAGTGGCGGCAACGCAGGTTGCAGCGCGTGGTGCACTCCCAAAACAGATAGTTCAGCTCATGCACACGGGCCTCGTTGGCCCGGAACAGGCGGAAAAGTGCATCGCCAACCCAACTAGGCATCTCCCCAAGAGGCTTATTCCGCTTTCTTCAACAGCACACCTACCGTAACCTTGTCCTGTATCTTGACAATGGTGTCGAATGTCTGGAAAGCAGAATCCTTGTCCACAAAAGAAAAGCGATGGAGGCCATACACGACCCATGACCGGGCGGTGCCATTCTCGTCGGTGTAGCACTGGAGATTGGGATGGCCGACGGACGAGGAGTCGCCGTTGAGGCTCTGGAACCACACCTCGATGCCTTGCAGGGGCTGGCCCGTTTCATACGAGAGCACCCTGAACTCGATCGGTGCGTCGTAATAGTCATCCCACGTGCCATAGCAAGCCTGGAAGACGAACATGGCTGCTGTAAGGGAGATGCCCTTCAGCGTTCTCCTAATCCATTTCATACTTTATTTGATTTAATTATTAATAAATTAGAGGCCAGTGGGCAGCGGGTTGTTGCCACCGACCACTGGCCTCCAAACGGTTACCCCTCGTAGAAGGGCATCTTGACGGTGATGGCCTTGAGGTGCTTTTCGCGGACCTTGATGTAGATTTCGGTGCCCACCTTGGCGTGGTCGGCGCAGATGAGGGCGGTGCCGATGTTCTTGCCGGTGCTGGGGCTGGGGGAGCCGCTGCGGACTTCGCCGATGCAGTTGCCCTGGGCGTCGCAGACCTCGTAGCCGTTGCGGGCGATGCCGCGGTCGACCATCTCGAAGCCGGCCACCTTGCGCTTGAAGCCGGCGGCCTTCTGGGCCAGGAGGAGCTCCTTGTTGATGAAGTTGTTGTTCTCAGCCTTGAGCTTGACGATGAAGGCCAGGGGTGCCTCGAGGGGGCTGACGGTGTCGTCCATCTCGTGGCCGTATAGGGCGAAGCCCTTCTCCAGGCGCAGGGTGTCGCGGCAGCCGAGACCGGCGGGCATGATGCCGAACTCCTTGCCGGCCTCGAAGACGGCGTCCCACACTTTCTTGGCCTGGGCCACGGGGATGTATATCTCGCAGCCGCCGGCGCCGGTGTAGCCGGTGGTGGAGAGGATGATGTTCTCCACGCCGGCGAAGGTGAGGATCTTGAAGGTGTAGTACTCCATGTCGACGATGTTCTCGGAGGTCAGCTTCTGCATGGCCTTGAGGGCGTTGGGGCCCTGGACGGCGAGCTGAGCCCACTGCTCGCTCTCGTTGACGAAGTCTTTTCCTAATTCCATGCCCATCTTGTCGGCAATCTGGCTCATCCAGGCCCAGTCCTTGTCGATGTTGGCGGCGTTGGGCACCATGAAGTACTCGTCGTCAGCGACACGGTAGACGAGCATGTCGTCGACCACGCCGCCCTGGCCGTTGGGGAGGCAGGTGTACTGCACCTTGCCGTCGAAGAGGTCCTCGACGTTGTTGGTGGTAACGTACTGCATGAAGTGCTTGGCGACGGGGCCTTTGGCGCGGAACTCGCCCATGTGGCTCACGTCGAACACGCCCACGTTGTTGCGGACGTTGTTGTGCTCCTCGACGAGGCCGGTGTACTGGATGGGCATGTTGTAGCCCGCGAACTCTGCCATCTTCGCTCCGAGGGCGATATGGAGGTCGGTATAGGGTGTGGTTTTCATTATTGTGTTGATTTATTAATTATTATGTGAATTCAGAAGAAATATTTGGCTGCAAAAGTACAAAATTTTCGGCTAACGGCGGAAAAAAAATGTAGCGCGTACTAAATTCATCAGGTTGTCACGGAGAAATATTTTTTCACTGCGTCAGCACGTAGAAGGCGACGGCGGCGGCGGCGGCGACGTTGAGGGAGTCGACGTGGCGATGCATGGGGATGCGTGCGACGTGGTCGCAGCGGCGGAGGAGGGTGTCGGGGAGGCCGTCGCCCTCGGTGCCCATGATGATGGCCAGGCGGTCGGAGGCGCGGAGCGAGGGGTGGTCGATGGGGACGGAGCGGTCGGTGAGGGCGAGGGCGACGGTGCTGAAGCCGAGGTCGGCGAGTTGGCCGTAGTGGTCGAGCCAGGTCCAAGGGAGCTGGAAGACGGTGCCCATGCTGACGCGGCAGGCGCGCCGGTTGAGGGGGTCGCAGCAGGTGCGGGTGAGCAGGAGGGCGTCGATGCCGAGGGCGGCGGCGGCGCGGAAGATGGCGCCGGTGTTCTCGGAGTTGACCACCGAGTCGAGCACCGCCACGCGACGGGCACCGCGACAGACCTCCCCCACCCCGCGCTCCGGCGGACGGCGCATGGCGCAGAGGACGCCGCGCGAGAGCTCGTAGCCCGTCAGCGCGGCCAGCACGGGGCGCTCGGCGGTGTAGACCGGGAGGTCGGGGAACGGCTCGGCCAACGCGCGCACCTGCGTATCTATATATTTACGCTCGGCCAAGAACGACACCGGCTGCATGCCGGCGGCCAGGGCGACGCGGATCACCTTGGCGCTCTCGCAGATGAAAAGCCCCTCGCCGGGGTGGAGGCGGTTGCGCAGCTGCGCCTCGGTCAGCCGCGCATAGGGCGCCAGCGACGGATGCTCCAGGCTGTCGATGCTCACAATTTTCATATTGCAAAAATACGAATTAAATTGAAAGTTGAAAATTGAAAATTGAAAAACGGCTAATTAAATCGTACACGACAAAATGTTAAATATGTTTAAAATCAAAAATTTATTTTTCCAGTATCGGAAATAATTGTACTTTTGCATCGTGAACGACATAAACAGGACACAGGACATAAACCACTAAAAAATTGCATTTTAACCGCATCGGAAACGAAATAAAACATAAATAACAACCATTAAAAAACAAAAAATTATGACTAAAGATGAAGCTTTGAAGATGTTTGCGCAGTACGGCGCAGGCTGGTTCGGAAACAGCAAACAGCATTTCGCCTTCTCGGCCTACTGCCGCCGCAACGGCTGGAACAAGCTGGCCGACAAGTGGAAAGAAGAGGCCGAGGAAGAGTGGGAAGAGGCCGAAGAGGTGCTCAACCGCCTGGTGGAGCTCGGCTGCAAGCCGGAGATGCTTCAGGAGGCCATGAAGACCATCGAGTTCCCCTTCTACGAGGACCCGAAGCAGCAGATCGAGAGCGACTACAACCCCGAAGCCGTGCAGATGATGAGCGTCATGGCCGAAGCCTTCAAAGACGACTACCCCACGCAGAAACTCATCTACAAATGGATCGATGGCGAGAAGGAACACATGGCCTGGGAGGCCCAGTACCTGAACTACATCGACAAGCTGGGCTACGAGAATTTCCTAACCGCAATGATGTAAGCGCACTATGGCCACCATCTACGACTACAAGGCCCTGGCCAGCAATGGCAAAGAGATTGACTTCAAGGACTTCGAGGGCAAGGCGATGCTCATCGTCAACACCGCCTCGAAGTGCGGCTTCACGCCCCAGTTCGACGGGTTGGAGGCGCTGAACGAGAAGTACCGCGACCGCGGCCTCGTCGTCATCGGCTTCCCCTGCAACCAGTTCAACGAGCAGGATCCCGGCAGCGACAGCGAAATCCACGAGTTCTGCCGCCTCAACTACGGCGTCAGCTTCCAGATCATGAAGAAAATCGACGTCAACGGCCGCGACGCCCATCCCATCTTCGAGTTCCTCAAGGCCGAAGCCCCCACCGAGGAATACCACGGAATGAAAGCCAAAGCCACGCACACCCTGCTCAAGTCCTTGAGCAAGAGCGTGGAGAAGGATAGCGACATCCTGTGGAATTTCACCAAATTCCTCATCGGGAAGGACGGCCACGTGGTGAAGCGCTACGCCCCCACCACCGAGCCCGCCGACTTCGAGAAAGACATCGAAGCCCTCCTCAACTGACCACTGACCACTGACCACTAAAAATGTACGACCAACTGAAGCTTGAAAACCAGCTGTGTTTCAGGCTCTACACAGCCTCGCGGCTCGTAACACAGGCCTACCGCCCGCTGCTCGAGCCGCTAGGCTTGACTTATCCGCAATATATTGTGCTGATGGCACTATGGGAACGCGACAACCAGTTGGTGGGCGACCTCTGCCGGCGCCTGATGCTCGACACCAACACCCTCACCCCGTTGCTGCAACGCATGGAGCGCCAAGGGCTTGTGGTGCGCACCCGCGGCATCGCCGACGGGCGGCAGACGCTGGTCAGCCTCAGCAAGAAAGGACTCGCCCTCGAGGAGCAGGCCAAGGAAGTGCCGGCGTGCATGGTGGGCTCGTGGAAATGCAACCCCATTGAGCCCGAGCAGCTTATGCCGTTCCTCAACACCCTCGACAACCTTATCAACACCCTGAAACAATGACCGACCTCAGCGCCTACATGGCCGAAAGCATCCGCGGCATCATGAAAAGTGCCTACCTCAACGTGCTTTCCAACCCGCGCGAGGCCCGCTTCGTGGCCCGCATGCAACGCACTTTCACCACGTCGGAACGCCGGCGCAAAGCAACGCAAGAGTCTGCCGGAGTGGAAGTTCCGCCGTTCCTCATCGCCAGCATCGCCACCGCCTGCAACCTGCAGTGCAAAGGCTGCTACGCCCGCAAAAACGGCATCGCCGCCGACCCCGACGCGCCGCAGAAAACCACCCTCAGCCCCGACCAGTGGCGCGCCGTCTTCGACGAAGCGACCTCGCTGGGCATCAACTTCTGCCTCCTGGCCGGCGGCGAGCCGCTGACGCGCCGCGACATACTGGAGCAGGCCGCCGCCGTGAAGGACATCATCTTCCCCATCTTCACCAACGGCACGATGATTGGCGCGCAATACGTCGCCTTCTTCCGCGAGCACCTCAACCTCGTGCCCGTAATCAGCCTCGAGGGCGATGCCGGCGCCACCGACCAGCGCCGCGGCAAAGGGGTGTACGAGCGCGCCCTGCTGTCGATGCAAATGCTTGAGAAAGAGAAACTCTTCTTCGGCACCAGCATCACCGTCACCACCGAGAACTACCGCGCCGTCACCTCGCCCGACTACCTGTGGCAACTGCGCGCGACGGGCTGCCGGCTGGTGTTCTACGTGGAGTATGTGCCCTTCGACGAAAGCACCGCCCACCTGGCCTTCGGCGACGAGCATGTGGCTGAGATGGAGCAACTTGTAGAGGTACGGCGCGAGGAGTTCGGCGACATGATTTTCCTCTCGTTCCCCGGCGACGAAAAGGCGCTGGACGGCTGCCTGGCCGCCGGGCGCGGCTTCTTCCACATCGGCCCCGACGGGGTCGCCGAGCCCTGCCCCTTCTCGCCTTTCAGCGACAGCAACGTGGCCTCGCTGGGACTGCTCAAAGCCCTGCAATCGCCTCTCTTCCAACGCATACGCAGCGCCCGCGCACTCGGATGGGAACACACGGGCGGATGCACACTCTATGAGCACCGCGACGAGGTGGAGGCAATACTCACCGCATAAAAACAACTATATGATAGACAAGACCATACTCATAGCATTAGGCATAGCCATCGCCGCCGTCGCACTGCTCATGCTCGTCCTCGGGCTCAAGATGCTCCTCGGCAAAGAGAAAGAATACAAGCGCCCCTGCGCCAACGCCGACCCCAAGACCGGCCGCTGCGCGCACTGCACCTGCAACAAAAACAAGCGCCCTAAGCGCTGAAGTCCTTGATGCGCTGTTCCTCCGAGCGGCGGCACACCAGTATGCGTCCGCCCTTGGCGGACACGATGTAGCCCTCGAGGCCCTGCAGCACCACCCGCTCGGCCTCCTCGGCGTGCACCACGCAGTCGCGGCACTCGTAGAGGCGCACGTTGCCCACGGCGCCGTTGCCGGCGGGGTCCTTCGCCAGCTTGTCGTGCAGCGACGCCCAGTTGCCGAGGTCGCTCCAGCCGAAGTCGGCCGGGTGGGTGTAGACCTTGCCGTCGGCCGCGGCGGGCTCCATCACGGCGTAGTCTATCGAAATCTTCTCCACCTGCGGGAACACCGCCTGCACGTCGGCCTCGGTGCGCATGCGCTCCATGTCGGCGGCTATGTTGGGCTTGTAGGTCTGCAGCGCCGCGGTGATGGTCCTGACGTTCCACACGAAAATGCCGGCGTTCCACAGGTAGTTCCCCGCCGCCACATACTGCTCCGCCACCTCGCGCGAGGGTTTCTCCTTGAACGAAGCCACACGGCAAATCTCCCCGCTGGCCCCAGACCACTGACCACTGACCACTGACCGCTGACCACTGTCCACTTCCACATACCCATACCCCGTCTCCGGCCTCGAGGGGCGGATGCCGATGGTGACGATGGCGTCGCTCTCGGCGGTGAAAGCCAGCGCGTTGGAGATCACGCGGCGGAACTCCACGGGGATCATCACCACCGCGTCGGCCGGCGTCACCACCACGTTGGCCTCGGGGTCCTCCTGTCGTATGCGCCAGCAGGCCCAGGCGATGCAGGGCGCCGTGTTGCGCGCCGCCGGCTCGGCCAGGATGTGGCTTGCCGGCACGGCGGGCAGCTGCTCCCGCACGATGTCCACGTAGGCCGCGTTGGTCACCACCCAGAAGTTCTCCCTCGGGCAGAGCCCCTCGAAACGGTCCACCGTGAGCTGGATCAGCGTGCGTCCACAGCCCAGTATGTCAATGAATTGCTTCGGGTATTCAGGCGTGCTCAGCGGCCAGAAGCGGCTCCCGATGCCGCCCGCCATGATGACTATGTGGTTGTTCATATCCTGTCGTGTCAAAAAAATTTTTGCAAAAATACTACTTTTCCGCCACACCGCAAAATATTTTTCTTTCCGGCATCCCCTCGCGCCCCTCGCCCGCCCTTTTGCGAAGAGAGAGGGGAGTAAGAGTTGGTCCCTGGAGACCCCCTGCAGATGCCCTGACATCAGCCAGTTGCGCCGCCCGTTATGCTGGGGCGCCGCGAGCGGCGCCCCAGCATAACACACCGCACTGACTCTCAGCCCACTGAAACATTTTTTTTTCACTCGCCGAAAAATTGCTACCTTTGCACCATGATTGACACACCGACCGAAAAGATATTCTCGCTGGAAGAGCTTGATTACGCGCGCTTTTGGGGCACCAACGACCGCATGCTCGACTTCGTGCGCCTGCTCTTCCCCAAACTCAAACTCATCGCCCGCGGCGAAATGCTCAAAGCCATCGGCTCCGAGGAGGACATACAGTGGTTCGAGGGCAAGCTGCAAGCCATGATGACCTACTACGAAAAGTTCGGCCGCCTGACCGAGAACGCCGTCATGGGCATCATGGAAAGCGGCGGCGCCAGCCCCGAGGCCGAGGTCAGCGACGAAATCCTCGTCCACGGCCGCAACGGCCTCCTCATCAAAGCCCGCACCCCCAACCAGCAGCGCCTCGTGCGCTCGGTCTACGAGAACGACATGGTCTTCGCCATCGGCCCCGCCGGCACAGGCAAGACCTACACCGCCGTCGCCATGGCCGTCCGCGCCCTGAAGAACAAAGAGATACGCCGAATCATCCTCACCCGCCCCGCCGTCGAGGCCGGCGAGAACCTCGGCTTCCTCCCGGGCGACCTGCGCGACAAGCTCGACCCCTATCTCCAGCCCCTCTACGACGCCCTGCGCGACATGATCCCCCAGCAGAAACTCCTCTCCTACTGGGAGGACAACACCATCGAAATCGCCCCCCTGGCCTTCATGCGCGGCCGCACGCTCGACAACGCCTTCGTCATCCTCGACGAAGCGCAGAACGCCACCTCCGCCCAGCTCAAGATGTTCCTCACCCGCATGGGCCGCAACGCCAAGTTCGTCATCACCGGCGACCTCACCCAGGTCGACCTCCCGCGCCACCAGCAAAGCGGCCTCCTCCAGGCCACGCAGCTCCTGCGCGACATCAAAGGCATCGACATCATACAGCTCGACCGCAGCGATGTCATTCGCCACCGCCTCGTCACCGACATCATCCGCGCCTATGAGAAAACCACTCCACCAGAAAGCACGCCCCTACTGCAAGATTAACCTCGGCCTGCATGTGGTCGGCCGCCGCCCCGACGGCTACCACGACATAGAGACCATCTTCGTGCCCGTGCGCACGCTGAAGGACACGCTGATCATCCACGAGAGCCCCACGCCCCAGATGATACAGGACGGCATCGCCCTCGACAACGCGCCCGAAGACAACCTCTGCATGAAGGCGTGGCGCCTGCTGCACGACGAGTTCGGCGTGCCCCCCGTCGCTATCCACCTCAAGAAAGAGATCCCCTTCGGCGCCGGCCTCGGCGGCGGCAGCAGCGACGCCGCCTTCACACTGCAACTGCTCAATGCGCGCTACCTGAAACTGCCCCACCCCATGCTCCACGAGCGTGCGGCACGGCTGGGGGCCGACTGCGCCTTCTTCCTCTACGACCGCGCCGCCTACGCCACCGGCATCGGCGACCAGCTGCAGAAATGCCCCGGACTCAACCTCGACGCCTATCGCATCGTCATCGGCATACCCCAAGGCGAACACGTCTCGACCAAAGAAGCCTATGCAGGCCTGAACCCGGCACTCTTCGGAGCGCCACGCCCCAACCTGCTCGAGGCCATCCGCCAGCCAATCGAAAAATGGCGCCACCTCATCGTCAACGACTTCGAAGCCTCCATCTTCCCCACCCACCCCGCCATCGCGAAACTGAAGGAGGAGATGTACCAGCACGGAGCCCTCTACGCCTCCATGACCGGCAGCGGCGCCGCCGTCTTTGGCATCTTCCGCAAATAAATTTGGCCATATCGTTTTTTGTTCGTACTTTTGCAGTTTGAAAAATGTGTGCCACTTATATGAATACCAAACAAACACAACCCATTGCAGCCGAGCCTGGCATGCCATACGCTCACACTCGTCGCCGCCCGCATCCATCCGCCCCGACAGGATTGGTCACCCCGGAAGAAGAACTGATGACCGTTGACGAGTATTTCGACGAATTGATGGAACTGGTTCGCCAGGATTATGCGAAGCTACAAGGTTAAAGTCAAACGCGCGGCTCGTGTGGACATGCTCGAGCTGAGAATATTTCTGCTTGGCGTTCTTTCTTTCGAGGGCGCCGAACGCTATCTGACAGCCATGCGAGCCGAAATACAAAGCCTCTGCATCTACGCAGACCTCTTCCAACGGAGCTCCTCGAAACAAATACTCTCCATTCACCCCGCAGCGCGCCGCATGCCGTCGCACAACAAGAAGTGGTTATACATCTTTCATACCGAAGGTGACTATGTCATCGTCGACCGCATTCTTCAGGCCAAAAACATAATACATTAAAAATACAAACATCATGGTAGACTACAAACAAATAGGACTTGTGAACACCCGCGAGATGTTCAAAAAAGCAGTCAGCGGCGGCTACGCCATCCCCGCCTTCAACTTCAACAACATGGAGCAGATGCAGGCCATCATCCAGGCCGCCGTCGAGACCAAGAGCCCCGTCATCCTGCAGGTCAGCAAGGGCGCGCGCGACTACGCCAACGCCACCCTCCTGCGCTACATGGCCGAAGGCGCCGTCGAGTACGCCAAAGAGCTCGGCTGCCCCAACCCCCAAATCGTGCTCCACCTCGACCACGGCGACAGCTTCGAGACCTGCAAGAGCTGCATCGACAGCGGCTTCTCCAGCGTGATGTACGACGGCAGCGCCCTGCCCTATGAGGAGAACATACGCATCTCGCGCCAGGTGGTGGAATACGCCCACGCCCACGACGTCACCGTCGAGTGCGAACTCGGCGTGCTGGCCGGTGTCGAAGACGAAGTGTCCCACGCCGAAAGCCACTACACCAAACCCGAGGAGGTGGTCGACTTCGCCACCCGCACCGGCTGCGACAGCCTCGCCATCTCCATCGGCACCTCCCACGGCGCCTACAAGTTCACCCCCGAGCAGTGCACCGTCGACCCGCAAACCGGCCGCCTCGTGCCCCCACCCCTGGCCTTCGACGTGCTCGAGGCCGTCGAAAAACAGCTCCCGGGCTTCCCCATCGTCCTCCACGGCTCCAGCTCCGTCCCCCAGGACGAGGTGGACACCATCAACGCCAACGGTGGTGCCCTCAAAGCCGCCGTCGGCATCCCCGAAGAGCAGCTCCGCCGCGCCAGCAAGAGCGCCGTCTGCAAAATCAACATCGACTCCGACAGCCGCCTCGCCATGACCGCCGCCATCCGCAAGCACCTCGCCGAGCACCCCGACCACTTCGACCCCCGCCAGTACCTCAAGCCCGCACGCGAGAGCATGAAGAAGCTCTACATCCACAAGATTGTCAACGTCCTGGGCTCCAACGACAAACTCTAAATCTAATTAGGAATTAGGGATTAGGAATTAGGAATTTCTTCAGTTGCAGCCACATGCGCCCAACAATTCCTAATTCCTAATCCCTAATCCCTAATTCCCAATCCCTAATTCAAGAATGAAAAAGCCTCTTTCCTTCGGCATGACCATGCTGGCCTCGGCCCTGGGCGTGTTCATCGTCTCCATCGTCAGCGGCCTGCTGATGTTCATCATCATGATTGCCATGGTGGCCTCGCTCGGAAGCATGAGCACCACCGAGGTCACCCCGGTGCGCAAAGGCACGTTCCTCGCCGTCGACCTCGGCCGCATCAGCGGCGACCGCACCCCCACCGCCCTCATGATGAGCCTGGGCGAAGGGAAGAGCACAGGCCTCGTCGACGCCACGCGCGCCATCCGCGCCGCCGCCTCCGACGACCGCATCAGCGGCATCTACCTCAAAGACCCCGGCACGAGCACCCTCTCATGGGGCTCGCTCACCGAACTGCGCGACGCGTTGCAGGCCTTCCGCGACAGCGGCAAGCCCGTCGTAGCCTACGCCACCGGCTACTCCCAGGGCGGCTACTACGTCGCCTCGCTCGCCGACCGACTCTGCCTCCATCCCGCCGGCATGGTCGACTTCCGCGGCATGGGCGCCGAAGTGATGTACTACAAAGAACTGCTCGACAAACTCGGCGTCGACATGCAGCTCATCCGCCCCGAAAGCTGCTCCTACAAAAGCGCTGGTGAAGTCTACACCCTCACCCACATGTCCGCCGCCAACCGCGAGCAGATACGCGCCTATATCTCCAGCATCTGGCGCACCGCCATTGAAGCCATCGCCTACAACCGCAACCTCGACAGCGAACGCCTCAACACCATCGCCGACAACCTCAGCGGCTACCTCGCCGACGACGCCAAGCGCAGCGGCCTCGTCGACGCGCTCTGCTTCGAAGAAGACGTACGCGGCGTGCTCAAAAACCAGTATGCCGGCAAACACCTCCTGCCCCTCGACAAATATGCCGCCAACCACTCAATCAAGAAGTCAGGCAACCCGACAGGCAACCAAACCATCGCCCTCATCTACGCCGAAGGCAATGTCGTCGACGGCACCAGCCGCGGCATGAACACAGCCGTCTACGGCGACGACATCGTCCGCGCCCTCCGCCAGGCCGCCGCCGACAAGGCAGTCAAAGCCATCGTCCTGCGCGTCAACTCGCCCGGCGGTCAGGCCACGGCCTCCGAAAGCATGACCCACGCCGTGCGCCAGGCACGCGAGAAGAAACCCGTCATCGTCTCCATGGGCGACCTCGCCGCCTCGGCAGGCTACGAGATGAGCTGCCTGGCCGACGTCATCGTCGCCCAACCCACCACCATCACCGGCTCCATCGGCGTCTTCGGCACCCTCCCCAACGTCGGACGCCTCATGCGCCAAAAACTGGGTCTCAACATCGACACCGTATCCACCAACCGCAACGCCAACGCGCTCAACATCTTCCGCCCCCTCTCCCCCACCGCCATGGCCATGATGGAACGCAACGTGGAAGACTTCTACAAGGTCTTCGTCGGCCGCGTGGCCGAAGGGCGCGGCATGACCTACGACGCTGTGCACCAGATAGCCCGCGGACGCGTATGGACCGGCGTCGACGCCAAACAAATCGGACTGGTCGACACCCTCGGCGGGCTCGACCTCGCACTCGCCATCGCCGCCGAACGCGCCGGCATCAAAGACTACGGCATCAAAGAATTCCCCAAAGAGAAAGACACCTGGACACAAATCTCCGAGCTGCTCGGCGAGCAGGTCGACGACGACCTCGACCTCCTGGCCAAAGGCCGCCTCGCCCTCCGCTGGCGCACCGCCAAGAAGCACCTCGCCCCCCTCTCGCGCCTCGAGCAAGACCTCCTCTACGTCACCGAGACGGAAGGCCTCCAAGCCCGCATCCCCTTCCTCCTCCTCGCCGACTGAGTCGCCGGATGAAATTTAGGAGACTGAGTATTAAAAACCCTCTCTGCTCATAGCAAGTATTCCAAGTAATTCTCCTGTGTGACAACGACCGTCTCCCTGACGTTGTAGGCCTCCAGAAAACTCTTCGAAAATAGCGTCTTCTTGGCAGGGCTCCATTTCATCTCGAAGGCCGTCATCTCGCCATCGCTCTCTTCCACGAGGTCTATCTCCTGCTGCAGCGTGGTCCGCCAGAAATAGCTGTTGCAATAGTGTCCTCTGTAGTGGTTTCGCTTCATGCGCTCGGCAATAAAAAAATTCTCCCACAGCGCCCCCATGTCATTGCGCATCTGAACAGGCGCGAACTGCTGTATGATGGCGTTGCGCACCCCGTTGTCGTAGAAGTAAATCTTCTTGGCTCGTTTCAGCTCGCTGCGCAGATTGCGGCTGAGGCCGCCCAGTCGGAACACCACATAGCATTTCTCCAACAGGTCGATATATTTGTCGATGGTCTTGTTGTCGGTTTGCAGCGTACGTGCCAATTCGTTGGTCGACACCTCGCTGCCCACCTGAAAGGCCAACGCCTGAAGCAGGCGGTCGAGGATTTGTGGTTTGCGTACGTCGTTGAGCGCAAGAATATCCTTGTAGAGATAGCTCTGCATGAGGTCTGTCAGGTATTGGCGTGCAGACTCGGGATGAGTCACTATGTCGGGATAGCAGCCATACACAAGCCGGTTCTCCAACGTGCGGCGCTCCTCCAGCAGCCCATAGGTGTCCACAATTTCACCACACGAAATCGGATACATCTGATACTCGAACTTGCGCCCCGTGAGGGGCTCGTTAAGACGGTTGTGCAGTTCGAAGGCCGACGAGCCTGTAGCCACCACCTGCACACCCTCAAGGTTGTCCACAATGAGCTTCAGCGTCAGTCCGATATTGTCCACCTTTTGAGCCTCGTCAATGACCACCAGTTCATTGTCGCCGATGAGTGCTTTCAGTTTTGCCACGTTGGTATGAGCGAGGAGCGCCTGCACCTCTGGTTCGTCGCAGTTAAGCGCGAGGACCCTCCGCTGCGTCTTCGAAACAAGCTCCTTCAGCAGCGTGGTTTTCCCAACTTGCCGGGGGCCTATGAGGATGATAGCCTTCCCTTTAAACAGCTGATTTTTAATACACAAATCAAGTTTCCGTTGTATCATAGCAGTGCATTTTGACATTGCAAATATACATAAAATCTGGAATACAATCCAAAAAATCTATATTTTTTTTGGATTACATTCCAAATTTCAGTGTAATCTACAATCCTTTC
>CACWPQ010000008.1:74950-96000 GCA_902762805.1 uncultured Bacteroidota bacterium
CCATAGGAGATTGTGTCAACCGTTTTTCGGTTTTTTTGCAAAAAATTCCGCACTCTATTCGACCCCTTTCAGGGTCAGGCTGATACGTCTCCGGCGGAGGTCCACCTCGAGGACTTTCACCTTCAGGTGCTGGTGCAGGTGCACCACCTCGGCGGGGTCGCTCACGCGGCGGTTCGCCATCTGGCTGACGTGGATGAGGCCGTCCTGGTGCACCCCGATGTCCACGAAGGCGCCGAAGGCGGTGATGTTGGTAACTATGCCCGGCAGCACCATGCCCTCCTTCACTTCCTCTATCCGCGTGACGTTCTTGTCGAACTCGAACACCTCGAACTTCGCCCGCGGGTCCAGCCCCGGCTTCTCCAGTTCCTTCATGATGTCCTGCAGGGTGGGCAGGCCGCACTCCTCGGTTATAAAGTCCTCCAGCCTGATGCGGCCGCGGCACTCCGCGTCCTTGCAGAGCGTCTCCACGTCGGCCCCCACACTCTTCGCCATCCGCTCCACCAGCGCATAGCGCTCGGGATGCACGGCGCTCCTATCCAAAGGATTCGCGCTCTCGCGCACGCGAAGGAAGCCGGCGCACTGCTCGAAGGCCTTGTCGCCCAGTCCTTTGACTTTCTTCAGTTGCTGGCGGTCGGCGAAGGCGCCGTTGCGGTTGCGGTGGTCCACAATCTTGTCGGCCAGCGCGGGTCCAATGCCGCTGACGTAGCTCAACAGCTCGCGACTGGCGGTGTTGAGCTCCACGCCGACGCTGTTGACGCAGCTCTCCACCACGTCGGCCAAGCTCGCCGAGAGCATCTTCTGGTCCACATCGTGCTGATACTGCCCCACTCCGATACTCTTGGGGTCGATTTTCACCAGTTCCGACAGCGGGTCCATCAAGCGGCGTCCGATGCTGACGGCACCGCGCACGGTGACGTCGTAGTCCGGGAACTCACGCCGCGCCACGTCGCTGGCGCTGTATACGCTGGCGCCGGCCTCGCTCACGCTGACGGCCACCACCTTGCGGTTGAAGTGGCAGCGCTGCACCACCTCCTCGGTCTCGCGCCCCGCCGTGCCGTTGCCGATGGCGATGGCCTCGATCTGGAACGCCTCGACCAGCGACTCCAGCTTGCTTACGGCAGCCTTCTCCTCGCGCACCGAGGTGAAGGGGTAGATGGTCTCGTTGTGAAGCAGTTGGCCTTGGGCGTCGAGGCACACCACCTTGCAGCCCGTGCGGAAGCCGGGGTCGATGGCCAGCGTGCGCTTCTGCCCCAGCGGGGCGGCCAGCAGCAGCTGGCGCAGGTTCTCGGCGAAGACGCGTATGGCCTCGCGGTCGGCCTTCTCTTTCAGCTGGTTGCGGAATTCGGTCTCGATCGACGGCTCGATCAAGCGCTTGTAGGAGTCCTTGATGGCCAATTCCATCTGCTGCTGCGACTCTGCGCTCCCGGTCCGCCATCCGTCAGCGGACGCGCCACGGCGCGTCCCCACAAGTGCCTCGACGCTCTCGCGGTCGTCGTCGGGACGCACGTGCACCTTCAACACGCCGGCCTCCTCGCCGCGCAGCAGGGCCAGGATGCGGTGCGACGGCGCGCGGTGGATAGGCTCCTTCCAGTCGATCCACGACTCGAACCGTCCCACGCGCTCGTCATCCTCGGCCACGCCGCGCGCCAGCGCCGACGAGAGCATGGCCCTGCGGCGGAACACGTTGCGCACGCGGTTGCGGCTCTGCGCGTCGTCGCTCACGCGCTCGGCAATGATGTCGCGCGCCCCCTGCAGGTCCTCCTCCGTCCACTGCTGGCCACCGTCCGCCGTCCACCGTCCCTTCATAATGGCATCCGCCAGCGGCTCGAGCCCTTTCTCGATGGCTATCGTGGCGCGGGTGCGGCGCTTGGGGCGGTAGGGCAGGTAGAGGTCCTCGAGGTCGGTCATCGTCTCCGCGGCCTCGAGGCTTTGGCGCAGCTCGGGCGTCAGTTTCCCCTGTTCCTCAATGCTTTGCAGGATGGCCTCGCGACGCTTGTCGAGCTCCTTGAGCTTCAGCAGCAGGTCGCGTATGGCGGCAATCTGCACTTCGTTGAGGCTGCCGGTGGCCTCCTTGCGGTAGCGCGCTATGAAGGGCACCGTGGCCCCCTGTTCCAAGAGTTCGATGGTCTTCTCGACCTGCCGCTGGTTGAGTTCCAAGCGGTTGGCTATAATCGTGGCATAATTCATAATCGGCAAAGATACACTTTTTTTTTCACATCGCCACACAATAAAGCAAGTAAAGATACGTTATGCGGACTAAAACAATAAAACCGCAATGAAGAGAACCCTCCTCCTGATAGCCCTGCTGGCCTGCAGCACGGCAGCTTTCTCCCAACAGGTGGCCTCGCGCGCCAAAGCCATGCGCATGATGGCCTTCAGCCGCCCCGAGTTCCAAATCAAGGACATCAAGGTCTACACCGACACCATGACCGTCTACACCATGGCCAACCAGGTCATCTACCCCTTCGGCGTATGGACCTCGATGGAAGACTATATCACCGACAACCAGCTGCATTGGTACCGCGAGAGCGACTACCGCAAGTACTTCGACTCGATGGAGGTCTCCGTCAACCGCATGACACGCCTCGACGGCAGCTACCTCGACCTCTTCTATTCCATCTGGACCCGCAAGGTGGAAGTCCTCGCCGGACACGTGAGCGACCCCGAAATCATCCTCGCCAACGGCCTGCACGCCGGCTCCTCCAAGGACGACGTCTTCAAGGTCTTCTTCAAGAAATACCCCAAGTCCTACACCTCCGACGTCTCCGTCCTCAAGGTGGTCTCCGCCGCCGGCGAAGTGGCCCAAATCTACACCTTCAAAGGCCAGCGCCTGCGCCACATCAAGATCGAAACGGCGTATAAGTATTATTGATGAAACGAACCGCCCTCTTCTTCGGCTCGTTCAACCCCATCCACGTGGGGCACCTCATCATTGCCAACACCATGGTGCAGCACGAGGAGGTGGACGAAGTCTGGCTCGTCGTCTCGCCCCAGAACCCCCTCAAGGAACGCGCCACCCTCCTGGCCGACCACCACCGCATGCAGATGGTGCGCCGCGCCATCGACGACAACTACCGCCTCCGTGCCTGCGACATCGAGATGCACCTCCCCATCCCTTCCTACACCGTCGTCACCCTCGCCGCCCTGCAGGAGAAACACCCCGGACGTGAATTCTGCCTCATCATGGGCAGCGACAACCTCGCTTCGCTGCACCGCTGGCGCAACTACGAGCACATCCTAGCCCACCACCGCATCTTCGTCTACCCCCGACCCGGCAGCCTCGACTGCCCACTCGCCTCGCACCCCTCGGTTACCATGGTCGACGTGCCCATGATGGACATCTCCTCCACCTACATCCGCCAGCAGATCGCCGCCGGCCGCGACGTGCGCTACCTCCTCTCCGAGCCCGTCCACCGCTACCTCACCGAGATGCACTTCTACGAGCCCTGACGCCGCCCGCCTTCAAATCATCTGACCACCAGCTTCTTGTGCGTGGTCCCGTTGTGCGTTTTTATAGCCACGATGTAATTGCCTGCGGGATAAGTGTCGAGGTTCACCACAACCTCGTGGCCGGCGGCGCGCTCGCTGTAGACAAGCAGCCCTGCAGCATTATAGAGCTCGATGCGGCTGAGGTTGAACGACGAGGTGATCCTGACCGCCTTGCCGGCGGGATTGGGCGTGAGGTAGGTGAGATTCGACAGTGCAGTGCCGCTGGGCTCTATGACGGCGGTGGTGTCGTCAGGCCGGTAGCTGTTGTAGAAGCTAACCACCTCGCTCCACCCCATCTCCTGCTTGTCGCATTTGGCCTTGAGGCGCACACCGTAGACCGGGAGGTCGAGCCCGCAGAGGCGGTGCAGCGTCTGCCCCGTGACATCGACGGTGGTCCAGCTGCTGGTGGGTGCATTGGCGGGGCCGTACTGCAGCTCGAGCTGGGTATAGTTGGGAAAGTAGTCCCATGTGACGGTGGCACAGCCCGAGTCCACCAGTGGCACCTGCACATTGGCCACCGGCAGGCACAAACCCGCGGGCGGCACCGTCGTGTCCACCTCCACGATGGGATAGATGGCAGGGGCAATGGCGAGTGCACAAAAGCGGTTAGAATATGATGTCTGAAGATCCCCATACAGCCACCCCCATTCGTTCCATCCGGGCAGTGTCCCAAATCTTTCGCAGTTGGATGCAAGTTCCCACTTATGCACCTTCTCCTTCAGGACTATCCCTATCGGGGTACATTCCAATCCGGCCTGACGCTCGTCGCAAGGTATATGCGTGCCGGCATTCCCGAAGGAGGGATAACGGGGACTTATTCGAGTATTGGAAATCATTTTGTTGTACACCGTTCCGCCGACATAGAACGAATCCGTCACATAGATTGCCGAATCAAAGTAATACTCGTGGATCGGCAACACGACATGTTGGGGGTTGAATGTACAGCAGGAGTCGCTGGGTGGGGGCTGCGACGTCGAGCGTTGTCTGTGACCGTAGAACGACAGATAGCGGCAAGGGTCGTTTTCGTTCCAGGGCACCTGGGCCAGCAGGGGGAAGCTGTCGGGCTCGGCATCGTACAGCATCAGGTAGTTCTGCAATCCATGGTTCTGAATGGTTGTGCCGTAGGAGAATGCGCCGGCCAGCCCTATAATCTTCAGCGGAGTGGGAGTATAGTAGCGCTGGACCACAATCGCAGAATCGACACAATAATGGCCCAGACCAAGTGTATGACCATTAAGAATCAGATTATTCTCGTAGAAATATTCCAGCTCCCACCACGAGTAGTAGCCATTGGGGGCTTTCCACTCGACAGTGTCGCCCACACGGTGGTAGTAGTAATCGTAGTACTGCGCCCGCAGACCTCCGCCCGATGCCGCGAATCCGAGCAGCACCAGCAGAATGATGTTTTTCCTCGTCTGTTTCATAATGTATCTTATTTGATTGGTTTATTCATCCAGGCACTGTAGTTTCCGCTGTATTGCCTCCACAGGGGCCGCATACAGAAAAGTAGAAATGGTAGCCGCCGCTGTCCCGTCGTCGACGGTTACGGTGGAGAGCATCGGCCCGGCAGGGGCAGCCGCCATGACATGGTGTTCACGGCAGGGTGTGCCTTCATACCCCAAAGCACCCGTCTCTATCAGCGAAGGCTCCATACCCGACAGCCGGGGAAGTGTCAGCGAGTGGTCGAGGTCGAGGGAATGGAACAGACTTCCGGAGACCGGGCGCAACATGTGGAGCGGAACCGGGGTCGCCACGGGAGGGGTGTCGAATCTCATAACCCAGTCGTGCAAGCCTGCCACCCCCGTAACGGGGCATGGGGCATGGGCAAGAACGAAAGCCTCCAATTGGTTGCCTACGGCGAATTCGCGCAACGTCCAGGCTGCTCCGACCGGCGAGATTCCGCAGTCGAACACCTGCGATTTCACCACCGCGTCCGGCACGCCGGGCGTAAAGAAAAGCACCCTGTGCAAGTCGACGGTGACACCCGAGGCCATATTGTCGTATTGCACCAGTCCCAGCATATCGGTGTCCAGCCGCGCCGCCAGCACGTCGCCGACGGGTGCCGTGGCGTTGAGCCTGTACATCACCGTGGGTGTGGTCGGATACTGAACGAATGCGGACGTGCGCCAGAAGGGCTTGAGGTAGCACCCCACGCCCACAGTGTCGCACCCCACGCCCACGATGCAGTCGTCCATCACCGCCACGTCGGTGAAACGGATGGGGTTGCCCTTGTTGACATAGTATTCCACCGTCCACCCCCCGCCGCCTGTGGGGGTTGCCGAAGCAATGGTGGTGCTGAGGGTCACGTTTGTATATCCGAACAGCGTCTCCCCCACCATCGCCAAACACACAACCCCTCCATCCTCATACAGCTTCAGCCGCTTGAAGTCGGTCGCATACACGTAATCATATAAACCCCTGTAGCAGTGGTGAAATTCTATCCCCGCTCCCGCGTGGAACACGGACACAATCTTAAACCTTCCAAAGACACCCTCATACCCCAAGAACGTGCCGCAAAAATATGCCATGCCATTGTCCACACGCATGTCTCTGACCTGACACCCGACAGGAAGAGGAACCGCCAAAGTGGAATTCAACGCATCCTCGCGCAGCACAAACCACGCCTCGGTGGCCGACTTCTGCACATACATCAGCGTCGTGGCCGAGTCGACGGTGCGCACCAGCGAATAATCCACCGCCTCTAGGGCATATTTCCAAACCTGCCCCTGCGCCGTCCCAGCCAGGAAAACAGAAAACAAAATGATTGTCAATAATTTACTTTTCATAATTGCTTTTTTTTTCTACGGTTCCCGTCTGCAAATATACACTTTTTTTTGAATTTACAGATTTTTTTTCCTTATCATCCCTAAAAAAAACACCCCATCGCAACGCCACCCCCACACCGTTCCCTCCCATACAAAGCCACCTCCTCTCCGAGCCCGTCCACCGCTACCTCACCGAGATGCACTTCTACGAGCCCTGACGCCGCCCCCCCCATCCGATCTCCCCCCCCCGATTCCTCCGTCCGTTCTCGTTCCCCTAGAGAGGAAGAAGAGGGGAAGAAGAGGATGCATCTTACTGGCTGTAAATCAACCCAGTATAAACGGGCAATTTGGAGGCATTTTTCGAAAAAAACTCAAAAAAAACAGCCGTTTTACGCCATCATTTTTGCATGGTTTGGCAACAAATCTTTTTTTTATCAACCAACGCAATAAAGCCCCCCCACCGGGCGTTACCCCCCATATATAATAAAATATGAAGCGAGGCCTCAAAATAACGCTCTGGATTGTGGGCGCCGTGCTGGCGCTCATCGTGCTGGCCACCCTCCTCGTCGGCCCCGTCGCCAAGAGCTATGTCAACAGCCATGGCGAGGAGCTGGTGGGTCGCAAACTCTATATCGACGGGCTGCGCGTCAACGTCTACCGCGGCCATGTGACCCTCCGCGGCCTGACCCTCTACGAGGACGACGGGCAGACCCCCTTCGCCTCCTTCGACACCCTCGACGTCCGCGCACGCCTCCTGCCCCTGCTCGCCCACACCGTCCACATCAAACACATAACCCTCAGCGGCCTCGAAGCCAGCATCCTGCGCAGCGACGACCGCTTCAACTTCCAGAGCCTGATAGACCATTTCGCCTCCGACACCCCCAAAACCGACACCACACCCAGCGACTGGGTGGTCAAACTCTACAACATACGCCTCTCGCACGCCCGGCTCCACTACCGCGACGGCGCACAGCGGTGGGACGTGCCCGACATCAACCTGCGCGTGCCGGGCTTCGTCATCGGTGGCGACGAGGGCAGCGAGGGCGGCCTCAACCTGGCCTTCACCCACGGCGGACGCCTCAATATCGACGCCGACTACCAGGGCAGCCTCGGCAACTACGCCCTGCAAGCCACGCTGACCGACTTCGCACTGCGCAACATCGAGCCCCTCCTGGCCGGCAAGCTGCAGGCCGCCTCCTTCGCCGGCACCCTCGGCGCCTCGCTCCGCGCCCAAGGCAACCTCGACAGCCTCATGGCCAGCCGCATCAGCGGCACCGTCGCCCTACGCAACCTCGCCCTGCGCGACACCACCGGCCCCGTCGCCGCCTTGGACCAGCTCGACCTCCACGTGGCTGAAATCAACATCGCCGCTGGCCGCTACGACATCAGCCGCATCCAGCTCGACGGCCTCGACGCCCACTTCCAGCAGTACCCCAACGGCAACACCCTCACCCGCCTCCTACCCCAGAAGGACACCACTGCCACCCCGAACACCACAACCACCCCAGACACCACCTCCCCCAACCCCCTCCACCTCCGCATCGGACAGCTGGCCGTCTCCGGCTGCAACCTCACCTACTCCGACCACACCCTCCCCGACCCCTTCTCCTTCCCCCTGACCCACCTCTCCATCGAAGCTACCGACATCACCACCGGCGGCGACAACAACGCCCGCCTGCGCGCCACCCTGCCCGGCGGCGGCACCCTCACAGCCCGCTGGAACGGCAACATCGACCACTGGAAACAACACCAGCAGCTCTTCCTCTCCATCAAGGGCCTCGACATGCGCCAGCTCAGCCCCTGGACCGTATACTACACCGGCCAGCCCGTCGAGGACGGCGTCTTCGGCCTCACCACCCGCCTCAACATCGCCAACTCGAACCTCGACAACCAGAACAAGCTCGACATATACAAGGCCACCGTCGGCAGCCGCCGGCCCGACGTGGAGCCGCAACAGAAGATACCCCTCAAGACCGCCCTCTACATCCTCAAGGACAAGGACGACAAAATCCTCATCGACCTCCCCGTCAAAGGCAACATCGACAGCCCCGAATTCAACTACATGAAGCTCGTATGGAAGACCCTCGGCCAGCTGCTGGTCAAGGTGGCCACCTCGCCCGCCCGCGCACTCGCGGGCGCCCTCGGCCTCAAGAGCGACAACCTCGACTTCATCCTCCTCAAGGACGACCAGCGGGGCCTCACCTCCGAGCAGTACCACGTGCTCGCCGACCTGGCCACCATCGCCAAAAGCGACTCTCTGCTCACCATCAACCTCGAACTGCGTCTCCCCGACGCCGACCCCAAACGCACCGAGCGCCTCAACCGCACCGTGAGCGATTACCTCATCGAGCAGGGCCTCACCGACAAGCAATTCACCATCACCTCCGGCCTGCCCACCGCCGAAGACCCGCGCCAGGGCTACGCCATCCACTCCGAAATGAAATTAGACTGACAACCCAATGGAAGAAGAACTCCTGAATAGCATCCCGCAAACCGACTACAACGACGACTCCATCGTCCACCTCGAGGACATGGAGCACATACGCCTCCGCCCCGGTATGTATATCGGCAAGCTCGGCGACGGCTCCTCCCACGACGACGGCATCTACGTCCTCATCAAAGAGGTCATCGACAATGCCATCGACGAGTTCACCTCCGGCTACGGCAAAAAGATCGAGGTGCGCATCAACTTCGGCGAGCGCCGCGTCAGCATCCGCGACTACGGCCGCGGCATACCGCTGGGCAAACTGGTCGAAGCCGTCAGCAAACTCAACACCGGCGCCAAGTACGACAGCAAGGTGTTCCAGAAGTCCGTCGGCCTGAACGGTGTGGGTACCAAGGCCGTCAACGCCCTCTCCTCCTACTTCAAGGTGCAGGCCTTCCGCGAAGGCAAGTCGCGCTGCGCCGAATTCGCCGAGGGCAAACTCACCAACGACAGCGGCATCGTCAGCGACACCGCCTCCGAAAGCGGCACGCTGGTGGAGTTCGTCCCGGACCAGAAGCTCTTCGGCAACTACCACTTCATAGGCGAATACGTCGAGAAACGCATCTGGAACTACTGCTACCTCAACCGCGGCCTCACCATGTACTACAACGAGCGCCGCTACTACTCCAAGAACGGCCTGCTCGACCTGCTGGAAAACAACCTCCAGTCCGACCCGCTCTACCCCGTCATCCACATCAAAGACGGCGACTTCGAGGCCGCATTCACCCATGTCAACGGGCAAAGCAACGACTACTACTACTCCTTCGTCAACGGACAGCACACCACCGAAGGCGGCACACACCAAAGCGCCTTCCGCGAAGCCTACGCCCGCGTGGTCAAGGAATTCATCAAGAAAGACTACGCCCCCGAGGTGATACGCCAGGGACTGGTGTGCGCCCTCTGTGTGCGCATACAGGAGCCCGTCTTCGAAGCACAGACCAAGACCAAGCTGGGCAGCACCCACCTCGAACCCAACAAGGCCGACGGCAGCAACGACTCGCCCCTGCTCAAGACCTACGTGCTGGACATCCTGCGGTCGCACCTGGACAACTACCTGCACAAAAACGCGGACACCGCCGAGGCACTGCTGGCCAAAATCGTGGCCAATGAGAAAGAGCGCAAGGACATAGCCGGCATCAAAAAGGTGGCGCGCGAGGCCAGCAAGAAGGCCAGCCTCAACAACCGCAAGTTGCGCGACTGCCACGTGCACTACAACACCAACCACGCCCGCCGCCTCGAAAGCACCATCTTCATCACCGAGGGCGACTCCGCCTCCGGCTCCATCACCAAGTCGAGAGACGTCGATACCCAGGCCGTCTTCTCCCTGCGCGGCAAGCCCAAGAACACCTACTCGATAGGCAAGGTGGACGTGTACAAGAACGAAGAGCTCAACCTCCTCCACAACGCCCTCGACATCGACGACGGCATGGAGAACCTGCGCTACAACAACGTCGTCATCGCCACCGATGCCGATGTCGACGGCATGCACATTCGGCTGCTGCTGCTGACCTTCTTCCTCCGCTTCTACCCCGAGCTGGTGCAGACGGGCCATGTCTACATCCTGCAGACCCCCCTCTTCCGCGTGCGCAACAAGCAGAAGACCACCTACTGCTACACCGACGAGGAGCGCATCGAGGCCATCAAGAGCACCCCCAAGGCGGAGATCACCCGCTTTAAAGGTCTCGGCGAAATCAGCCCCGACGAGTTCAAGAACTTCATCGGCAAGGACATGCGGCTCGACCCCGTGCTGCTGCACAAGGAGTTCGACACCCAGCGCGTGCTGGGCTTCTACATGGGCGAGAACACACTCGAGCGCCGCGAGTTCATCATGCAGAACCTGCGCGTGGAGGACGACGAATCGATAGTGGTGGCATAAAAAAATTTGGCCATATCGAAATAAGTTACTAATATTGCACCCAAATCAAAGCACTATGGCAACTACCAAAAAACGCAAAAAGAACCTGATTGTCAGCTACAAAAACCTCTCCGAAGACCTCAAGGCCCTCTTCAAAGAAGCCTATCCGGAAGGGTATTCGGACTATATACAACGCTTCACCAAACCCAACGGAGAGACCATTTTTGTGGTTCCATTTGAGACCGACGACACGGCCTATATGGTGAAGTTCGAGATGAAAATCGACACCCTGGGCGAGGACCTCGACAAGGCCCTCTTCGACGACGACGAGGAGGCCAAGGAGGAGGAGTTCGCCCCACTGAGCGAAGCCATCGAGAAGGAAGAAGGCGACCCTGCGCACAAGCAGAAGGAACTGGTGCACGGGGCAGCCTACGAGGAGGTGCTGGCGGCCGACGAGGAGCGCCGGAAGAAAATCACCCTCGGCATCAACAAGGAGGAAATCAAGGCCGCCTTCGAGGATGCCGACACCGAGGAGCTGGACAGCTACGAGAAAATTGGCGACGAGGAAGAGCCCAACGACGACGACTTCGAGCCGTCGGACGAGGACCTGCGCGGCATCGAGGAGGAATACCTCGACGCCGAAATACCGCCGCTCGACGCCACCATCCCCGAGGAGGAGATGGTCAAACCGACAGCCAAAAAGAAGGCACCCGCCAAGAAAAAGAAATGATTACAAACCCCTAACATTTAATAAAATGAAAAGAACAGTAAAAGTTATGTGCCTCGTGGCCCTCGCCCTGGGCATCGGCACTGCAGCGCAGGCCCAGTTCCGCCAGTCGGTCTACCTCAACGGAACCATCCCCACAGGCGACTTTGCATCGGGCATCAAGGGTGTGGACACCGTCTGCCTCACTATCGACAACATCGGTCAGGATGCCACGGCCGGCCTCGGCCTCGGCTACCGCGCCAGCTACCGCTTCGACGTGGGCGTGGGCATGGTGGCTCCCTACGCCAATGTCGACCTCCTTTGGAACTCCATCGCCGGAAAGTGGCGCGACAAGTATGCCGGCGAAAACTACGGCAAACCTACCTATTTCAACATTCCCGTGCAGCTCGGCGTGAGCTATATCTACGACGAACTGCCCTGGCCGGACATCTCGGCCTACGGCGAATTGGGCTTCGGCACCGACCTGCTGTGGATTACCTCCGAAGGAAAAGGCAGCGGCAATGAGAAATTTGCCTACAAGATGGATTTCGCGTTCACATGGAGCGCCGGTCTTGGTGCCTACTTCGGCAAATATTTCAGCGCCGGCCTCTACTACTACGGCATGGGTAAACACTATATAGACTATACCAAGGGCACCATCGAGGACAACACAATCGCCGCCAGTCAGGATGCCCTCAACCAAGCCAACAAGCATCGCGAGCAGCGCACCGTCGGCTCGGTGGCCCTGCGCATCGGTTTCCACTTCTAATTGCTAGTTGCACCAACCCAAAAAGAGGGCGTCCCACACAGGACGCCCTCTTCCTTTTCTATCACCCTTCAGCCGATGAAGTCGCCGCGTTCCGTCGGCACCTCCATGCCGATGGCCTTCATGCGGGCGCGGATGTCGGCGGCGCTCTCGGCGGCTTCGCTGCCGGTGGCCAACTTGTTGTTGTAGATGGAATAGAGCGAACGGGTGTCCTGAGGCGAAAGGTTGGGCATCACCACGTTGGCGCCGGCACGGATGGCGCGCTCACGCCCTTGGGGGTGGAGGGTGCCGAGGGCCGAGGTAGCGGGCAGCAACACGCGCGGGTGCATCACGCGAATGATAGCCAGCAGGCGCAGCGTCAGCTCCACGCTCCCGGCCGGCTCGTGCTCGAAGGGCGTCCCGCTGGCGGGAATGAAGGGGCCTATGCCCACCATCTCGGGACGGAACTCAGCAATGAATTGCAGGTCCTTCTTCAGCGTCTCCAGCGTCTGCCCGGGCGACCCCACCATGAAGCCGCACCCCGTCTGGAAACCCAGCTCGCGCAGGTCGCGCAGGCACTGCATCCTGTGCTCGAAGCGCATCTCCGACGGGTGCAGCCGCGCGTAGTGGGCGGCATCGGCCGTCTCGTGGCGCAGCAGGTAGCGGTCGGCGCCGGCATCCTTGAGCCGTGCGAAACTCTCGCGCCCACGCTCGCCCAGCGAGAGGGTGACAGCACAGTCAGGGAACTCCCTTTTCACACTGCGCACGATGTCGCACACCCGCTCGTCGGTCATCCAGGCATCCTCGCCACCCTGCATCACAAAGGTGCGGAAGCCCAGTTCGTGGCCCGTGCGGCAGCATTGAAGAATTTGTTCCTTCGTGAGGCGATAGCGCGTGCAGTGCATATCGCGCCGCAGGCCACAGTAGAGACAGTTGTTTTTGCAGTGGCTGGTCACCTCGATGAGGCCGCGCATGAAGACCTTGCGCCCATAGACCTCGTCGCGCACGCGGCAGGCCTCGGCGAAGAGGTCCTCCACCAGCACGGGGTCGCGCGTGGTGAGCAGTTTCTCCAGATTATCTAATGACAAATTCATATACCGAATCGCGTACTATATCCTTGTAGACGGGTAAGATTTTGATGTGCGTCCCGCGCTCGAGGTTGACGGGGCCGAGGTAGATGGCCGAGGCGCGGGTGGGTGTGGAATTGTCGGTGGTGTAGAAAATATAGGTGTTGGGCACCTCGGTCTCGATGGCGATGTTCATCGTGCGGTCGTCGACACGCGTGGCGCGGAAGAGCGGCGTGAACGACCCTTCGCAGTAGCCGTAGCCCCGGGCGGAGAGGCGCTCCTTCTGCGACTCCACACGCTTGCGGAAACTCTTCCAGCTGCGCTTGTCGCCGGGCGTCCACAAATTCTCCGCCACCGCCAGCAGGCGCGGCAGCAGCATATACTCGGTCTGCCCGAGGTCGACCACACAATCGGTCAGCAGCCGGCACTGGCCGCCCAGCACACTGGCCGCCGTGTGGCGGTTGGTGCCCATCGGCAGCGGGTCGAACTGATAGGTGCGCCCGAGTGTAATCACACCCTCGTGGGCCGTGGGCTGATAGCGCGGGTCGGCTTGGAAGCAGGAAAGGTCCCAGTGCTCGATATCCTCCAGCACCAGCTGCTCGCCGTGGCGTGCACGCGCCAGACCCTCCGCCTGGCTGAAAGCCAGCGGCGGCAGCGAGTCCCACAACACCGTGATACCCAGGCTCGCGGCATAACCCGTCAGCTCCTCGGCATCGGCCGGACTGTACACCGCCAGCGAGTCCACCTCCCACCGCAGGCTGTCCTCGTTCCAGCGGCTGCCGTCGATGCAGAGGCGGTTCATCTTATAGGTAGCCATCACATCCGCCACACGCTTCAGCGTCTTCACCGGCATCGGC
This sequence comes from uncultured Bacteroidota bacterium, assembly GCA_902762805.1. GTDB lineage: Bacteria > Bacteroidota > Bacteroidia > Bacteroidales > P3 > Colimorpha. The sequence goes on from CACWPQ010000008.1 coordinate 88,920, forward strand.
GACCCGCTGACGTTCACATGCAGCCCGCGCCAATCGAACCGCGGACGATCCAACACGGTGCACTCCGGCAGCACCACCGACTTGAACGTCGTCTTCAGCACATCGGGCGGAAGCATCTGTATCAGCGTCTGATAGGCATAAAAAAGGCCCACCTCGGTATTGGCCGAGAGCGTAACCCCGTCGCTCCGCACCTCCAGCAGGTAGCCCTCCTCGCCCAGCTCGGGGTTCACCGTGTCGTTGATGCGCAGCAGGATGTCGCTCTCCTCGCTCACCGCCACCAGCGAGGGGCGCATGTGGGCATGGCGGAGCGACTTCATGATATACTTCACCGTGGGCGAGTTCTGACCCACCCCGCTCACCGCCAGCGACATCTGGCGCTCAAGCACATACGTACCCTCCTTCTGCACCATGAACATCGGCTCCGGCACAATGTCGGGCTCCGTCACCGTCGCCGTGCGCCAGCACGAACTCAGCAGCAACGCGCACACAACGACCAGCATATTGCATTTCTTTACCATCGGCCAATCAGATTTACTTTCACCAAAAGAAACGCCAAATCCCCCCCTTTAGTATGCCCCGCACATCATTTTTTACCCACCCTCCAACCCTCCCCTCACCCCCACCTTGGAAAGGCAGAAGCAAGGCAAACTTTGAGCAAAATTTGATAGCCCTAACATCCTCATAATCAACCATGCGCCAACCTGCCGTTTTCGGCCCTTTTCCGGTTTTTGTGGCATTTTTCTGCGCGCCCGTGCAATATATTATGCCACCGCACGTTACCCCCCATATATGGCTTCGCTGAAGAAACTCCTCTCCGACTCGGTCGTCTACGGCCTGAGCAGCATCGTCGGCCGGTTCCTCAACTACCTGCTCGTGCCGCTCTACACCTACCACATCGCCGCCTCCTCCGGCGGCTACGGCGTGGTTACCAACATCTATGGCTACACCGCACTCCTGCTCGTCATCCTCACCTTCGGCATGGAGACCACCTACTTCTACTTCGCCAACCGCCAAGGCGCCGACCAGCGGTCGGTCTTCTCCACCGCCCTGTCGGCCGTGGGCTCGGTCGGGGTTGTGTTCGTCGCGCTGGTGATGCTCCTGCTCCACCCCATCGCCTCGGCCATGGGCTACGCGACCCACCCCGAATACATCGGCGCGATGGCCGTCGTGGTCGCCCTCGACGCCTTCCAGGCCATCCTCTTCGCACGCCTGCGCCAGGAGGGCAAAGCCTGGAAATTCGCCTCGCTCAAGCTCGCCTTCATCGTCGCCAACATAGCGCTCAACCTCTTCGTCTTCCTCCTCGCCCCGCGCATCGGCCACCTGCCGTGGATGCAATGGTACAGCCCCGCTGACAACGTCGGCTACATCTTCTACATCAACCTCATCTGCACCGCCGCCGTCACCCTCGGCTTCCACCGCGAACTGCGCGACTTCCAATTTTCAATTTTCAATTTTCAATTACTCAAAGCCATGCTCCGCTACGCCTGGCCCCTGCTGCTCTTCGGCGTGGTGGGCATACTGAACCAGGTGGCGGACAAGATTCTCTTCCCCTACCTCATGCCCGGCCCCGAGGGGCAGGTGCAGCTCGGCATCTACGGCGCCTGCGTCAAAATCGCCATGATCATGGCCATGATCACCCAGGCCTTCCGCTACGCCTACGAGCCCTTCGTCTTCGGCGGCGGCCGCAGCGCCGAGAGCCGCGAGACGCAGGCCCTCGTGATGCGCTACTTCGTCCAGTTCACCCTCCTGGCCTTCCTCGTCGTGGTGTGCTACATGGACCTCTTCAAGTACCTCATCAAGAGCGACTACTGGGAAGGGCTCCGCGCCGTGCCCATCGTCATGCTGGCCGAGATACTGATGGGCGTCTACTTCAACCTCTCGTTCTGGTACAAGCTGACGGCCCGCACGTGGTGGGGCGCCGTGATGAGCGCCGCCGGATGCATCGTCATGGTGGCGGTGAATGTGCTGCTGGTGCCCCGCATAGGCTACATGGCCTGCGCCTGGGGCGGCCTGGCGGGCTACGCCACCTGTGTGCTGCTCAGCTACACCATCGGCCAGCGCCACTACCGCGTCCCCTACCCCACCCGCGCCCTGGCCGCCTACTTCGCCCTTGCCCTCGCACTCTATGCCGCCGCCGAGCTGGTCGCCATCGAGAACACACCCCTGCGCCTGGCCTACCGCACCACCCTGCTGCTGGCCTACGTAGCCGTCGTGCTTTGGAACGAACGCGCACTGGTTCAACGCATTGCCAATAAAATCATGCACCGATGAAACGTATCCTCACCCTCCTGGCCGCCGTCGCCGCGCTGCTCACGCTCGGCAGCTGCCACAAGACCTGTACCTGCACCACCTACAACAACGTCCAGCACACCTACACAGCCGACGAGGTGGACGCCGCCGGAGTCTCCTGCTCCGAGATGAAGTACCTGCCCGGATGGCAACACTACGCTGTATGCAGCTGGGACTAAACGCCTGCCACCTTTGCCCGCGCCGCTGCGGCACCGACCGCACCGCCACCACAGGCCACTGCGGCGCGCCAGCCCGCTTGCAGGTGGCCGCCGTATGCATCCACCGCGGCGAGGAACCCCCGCTGGCCGGACTGGTCAACGTGTTCTTCGCCCACTGCAACCTCCACTGCATCTACTGCCAGAACCACGCCATCAGCGGCCGCACCGTCGCCCCCTCCTATATACATTATAATACACCCGACTCCTTGGCCGACGCCATTGCCACCCTCCTGCCGCAAAGCAACGGACTGCTGGGGCTGGTCACCGCCTCGCACTACGCCCACCTCATCCCCTCCCTGCTCGACGCCCTGCATGCCCGCGGGCAGCACCCCACGGTGGTCTACAACAGCAGCGGCTACGAGAGCATCGTCACCCTGCAACGCCTCGAAGGGCTGGTGGACATCTACCTGCCCGACCTCAAATATATGGACCCCACGCTGGCCGAGCGCTACAGCCATGCCGCCGACTACCCCGCCGTGGCCGCCGCGGCCCTCAAGGAAATGCAGCGCCAAGTGGGCGCGAGCCTCAAGACGGATGCCTCCGGAGTGGCCTTCCGCGGCATGGCGGTGCGCCACCTGGTGCTCCCGGGACACGTGGAAAACTCGCTGCAATGCCTCGAATGGCTGGCCGACAACCTCTCGCTATCGACCCCCATATCGCTCATGGCGCAGTACTATCCCCCCCGCCCCGGCCTGCCGGCCCCGCTGGACCGCACGCTCACCGGGGAGGAGTACCGACAGGTGGTGGACCGCTATCAGGCCCTGGGCTTCACCCACGGCTGGCTGCAAGAGATGGATGCCGAAAGCCACTACCGCCCCGATTTCACCCGCAACGACAACCCCTTCGAACCCCAATGACAAAGAAAGCCCAGAAATTCACCCTCGAGCTGGAGGACGAGATGCCGATGTATGACGACATGGCGTTCCTCTTTTTCCATACCGCCACCCCCGGCTACCTCTTCGCCGACGACCTGAACCGCCTCTACCGCATGGCGCTGGCGAGGCGCGACGACCTGGAGATGCGCGGCCACCGGTGGCCTCTCTATACCTACAGCGACCCGATAACGAAGATGACCTACCACCTGGTGGAGCGCCCGGCGGGCAGCGGCGGGCTGGCCATGCACTGGAAGGAGGGGCACAAGATGATGGTGATACAAGGGGAAGAGTCGGAACGAAGGGCGAAGCGGATACGCAGCGACTTCGAGTCGACACCCCTGAAGAAAGCGATGCCGACGATGGTGGACGAGGAGCGGGCCCGGATCCTGGAGACTTATCAAAGCGAATTGATGCCTGTCAGCCAGTATATTCCGACCGAGGAGCCCGCCACGGCACTGCCGCGCAAGGCGGCCAGGGAGCGCGCCGAACTGGATGCACTGGTGCAGGATGTGGTGGACTGTCTGGACTACCTGGGGAGCTAGCGATGAAGTTTTTTTGGGATATCTGCTTGCATATCAAAAATATTGTGTATATTTGCACCCTGTAACAGAAGCGAACAATAACATTTAAACCCAATAATCATTATGACAATCAAAGACCTGGAACCCAAAGAATTGTGGAGCAACTTCTATGCTCTCACGCAGTGCCCCCGCCCCTCGAAGCACGAAGAGAAAGTGCGCGAATATATCGTCGGCTGGGCCAAAAAGAACAAAATTGAGTGCCGCGTGGACAAGGTGGGCAACATCATCATGAGCAAGCCCGCGACCAAGGGCATGGAGAAGGTGCGCCCGGTGGTGCTGCAGGCCCACATGGACATGGTGCCGCAGGCGCGCGCCGGCAAGAAGTTTGACTTCCAGAAGGACCCCATCAAGACCAAGATTGTGGGCGACTGGGTCTATGCCGAGGACACGACGCTGGGCGCCGACAACGGCCTGGGCGTGGCGGCCATCCTGGCTGTCTTCGGCAGCAAGACCGCGAAGCACGGTCCGCTCGAGGCCCTCATCACCACCGACGAGGAGACGGGCATGACCGGTGCCTTCGGCCTGAAGAAGGGCGAGCTGAAGGGCGACTACCTGATCAACCTTGACAGCGAGACCGAGGGCGAGCTCTATGTGGGCTGCGCCGGCGGCATCGACGCTTCGATGACCATCCCCTACAAGAGCGAGAAGGCGCCGAAAGGCCTGGTGGCCTACAAGCTGACGCTGGGCGGCCTCAAGGGCGGCCACAGCGGCATGGAAATCAACACCGGCCGCGCCAACGTCAACAAGCTGCTCTTCCGCCACCTGCGCTGGGTGGCCGAGTGCGGCATCCGCATCATCAGCATCAACGGCGGCAACATGCGCAACGCCATCCCGCGCGACGCCGAGGCCGTCATCGCCTTCCCCAAGGAGCACACGGAGTGCATCCTGGCCGAATTCGAGAAGGTGACCGGCTGGATCAAGAAGGAGCTGGCCGGCGTGGAGCCCGATTTCTTCACCACGTGCGAGAAGGTGCGCATGGCACAGAATGTGATGACCGCCAAGGACACGCAGAAAATCATCAACACGATGATGGTGGCCCCGAACGGAGTGATCCGCATGAGCCGCGACATGGAAGGCCTCGTGGAGACCTCGCTGAACCTGGCCATCGTGAAGACCGACGGCAAGCAGTTCACGATGCACGCCCTGCTGCGCTCGAGCGTGGACACCGCCAAGGAGGCGCTGGCCGAGCGCCTGGTGTGTCTGGCCGAGATGGCGGGCGGCAAGTGCAAGCTCAGCGGCGCCTACCCGGGCTGGAAACCCAACATGAAGAGCGAGCTGCTGAAGACCATGAAGCAGACCTACAAGAAGCTCTACAAGAAGGAGCCGGCCGTGATGGCCATCCACGCCGGACTGGAATGCGGCCTGCTGGGCGGCAACTATCCGGAGATGGAGATGATTTCCTTCGGTCCCACGATCGAGAATCCGCACAGCCCCGACGAGCGCACCTATATCCCCAGCAGCAAGAAGTTCTACGACTACCTGCTGGCCACGCTCGCCGCCATCCCGGTGAAGAAATAGTTTTTCATAATAATTTTTAAGTGTCCGGGGCGGAGCCGCAAGGTTCCGCCCCGGATTTTTTTAGGCTGAAAAAGAGTGGATTGCGGATATCAAAGTTTGCCTATAGTTTGCAGATTTTTTTTAATGGCTACACAATAAAAAGACAACATCCGCGTTGTGGGAGACGAGGTTGGAAATTGAAAATTGAGAATTGAAAGTTGAAAATTGAAAATTGAGAATTGAAAATTGAAAATTGAAATATGGCAAAGATTGAACAGGGAATTCTGGGGCCGTTCCGGGGTACGGTGGGGACGGTGATCGGGTACCGATGGAGGGACCGGTGGTGCATGCGTGCGCGGCCGAGCCACTACAACGACCGCCGGAGCGAGGCGCAGCTGGAGCAGCGCTCGCGCTTCAAGGCGATGATCCAGTTCGCCTCGCCGGCGACACCGCTGCTGCGCATCGGGCTGCGTGCCTGGGCCGCCGAGCGGGGCATCACGGAGGGGAACGCGTTCCTGAAGCTCAACCACGAATGTTTTGGGGGGATGGCAGGGATTTCTAGTATCACTAGACTTTCTAGACTTTCTAGTGATACTAGTGATATAGATTATCCCCGGCTGCGCTTCTCGCAGGGCTCGCTGCCGGGTGTGCAAGGGGCTGACTATGAGCGTCGCGGCGACGGGAGCGTGGCGGTGCGCTGGGCGCGGGGGCTGGGGCGCGGCGAGGACCGAGTGCACGTCTACGCCTACTGCCCGGCGGCGGGCACGGGCCTGGCCGCGGCCACGGCGGAGCGCAGGCAGAGGGGCGCGCAGTTTGTGCTGCCGGCCGACTTCGCAGGCGAGGAGGTCCACTTCTGGCTCTTCGCCGAGGGCGGGGATGGGAAAGTTTCCAACACACTATATATCAAAGAGAAAGATGAAGAGAACGATTTACATAACACTGGGGTTGTTGGCCGTGGGGCTGGGGGTGATGGGAGTGGTGGTGCCGGGGCTGCCGACGACGCCGTTCATGCTGCTGGCGTCGTGGCTGTTCGTGCGGAGCTCGCCGCGCCTCCAGGCGTGGCTGCTGCGGTCGTGGATGGGTAAGTATGTGCGCGGCTACCGGCAGCGCGGCGGCATGACGTGGCAGCAGAAGGCGGGCGCGATCGGGATGATGACGGCGATGGTGCTGCTGTCGACCCTGGTGTTCATTCCCGAGGGGTCGGTGGCGCGAGTCATTGTGCCCGTGGCGGGGGCGGTGGGGGTGCTGGTGGTGGCGTTCGCGGTGCCGTCGGCGAAGTGATGCGGTGGACGAAAGCGCCTACGGTGCAGGTTGGGTACGGGGTTCCACGCGCCGGACGACGAGGACCGAGAACTCGAAAAGCACCCACAAGGGCAAGGCCACCAGGCACATGGTGAAGACGTCGGTGGAGGGAGTGATGAAGGCGGCAGCGACGAGCACGAGGACGACGGCCACTGTGCGCCAACGGCGCAGGAAGTCGGCCCGCAGGAGGCCGATGCGCGCGAAGAAGTAGGCCACGATGGGCATTTCGAACACCAATCCCATCATGAACATCAAACCCACGAAGGTGCCGATGTAGGAGCCGAGCGATATCTGGTTGGCCACGCGGGCGGAGACCTGG
>CACWPQ010000009.1 GCA_902762805.1 uncultured Bacteroidota bacterium
ACGGTGGGGACGGTGATCGGGTACCGGTGGAGGGACCGGTGGTGCATGCGCGCGCGGCCGAGCCACTACAACGACCGCCGCAGCGAGGCGCAGCTGCAGCAGCGGGGGCGCTTCAAGGCGATGATCCAGTTCGCCTCGCCGGCGACGCCGCTGCTGCGGCTGGGGCTGCGCGCCTGGGCGGCGGAGCACGGGCTGACGGAGGGGAACGCCTTTTTGAGGCTGAACCACGGGTGTTTTTCTAGTATGGCTAGTATGGCTAGTATGACTAGTATGACTAGTATGGCTAGTGCGACTGGTGGCATTGACTTTCCGCAGCTGAGGTTTTCGTGGGGGAGCTTGCCCGGGCTGACGGGCGGGGTGGCGCGGCGCGTGGACGCGCTGACGGTGAGCGTCGGCTGGGAGCGCGGGCTGGGGCGCGGGGCGGACCGCGTGCACATTTACGCCTATTGCCCGGCGGCGGGCTGGGGGCTGGCTGTGGCGGATGCCGCACGAGGCGCAAGGCATGCGCAATTCACTCTGCCGCAGGAGTTTGCCGGCGAGGAGGTGCACCTCTGGGCTTTCGCGGTGAACGCCGAGGGGGTGGCTTCGGAGACCTGCTACCTGGGGTTTGAGGAGGAGCTGGAAAAACCAGAAAACCCGGAAAGTATGGAAAGTACAGAAAATCAGGAAATTCCAGAGCCGCGGACGCAGCACGCTGCGTCCCTACAGGAGCCGGCAGCGAATAAGCCGCTGCAGCTGTCGCTGGACTTTGGATAAAAAAAACTTTGGTTTTTATGTGCGGCAGGGTGTGGCAGAAGCACGCGGGTGGAGAGCCGCATAGCGGCGACAGACAGTAGCCGTGGGCGCAAGCCCACGGGCAGAAGCGAGACCGAAACAAGGGAACCCTGAAAGGGCGGCACCTGTGTGATTTTCAATGTGTCGCCCCTTCGGGGCTCCCCGATTTTCACTGGCCGTCCGCCCGTGGGCCTGCGCCCACGGCTATTATCATGCGTCCCCGCTGGGGACGGCCGGGACAGTTATCGGGAAGTATCGCCTATTCGTAGTATTGGTACGTGAGCGTGTAAGTCCTTTCTCTGGTTTCTGTAGTTCCTCTATAGTAGTCATAGACTTCCTTTTTCACCTGCACATCAACCGATGCCGGGTATCCCGATTCGTCATAGGTATAGTTATAGATAATACTGATTGACTCCCTTTCGTACTCGCCGTCATCATCTACGGCCTCGACAGAGGTAATGTTATGGTCGGACCATGGGAAAAAGAATACAAAGAGTTCCCCGCTGTTATAGGCTTCTCTCATCCTTTCGAGTTCTGACGGGGTCTTTGCTCGCGATGGGAAGGGGTTCTTTTTTTCGTCATAACTTATCTCTACGTAGCGAGTACGACCCTCATCGGAGCTTTTGCTTCCGTAAAGAACCAAATTCCCTTTTTCAAACGTCATCGGCAGGCGCTCAGACCCCTCACGGTAATAATTCTCATCACTCCTGAAATATTTATGATCCCATTTCTTCCACATACAGTCCACCCCTGCAATGGAGCCATCAGCATACGAATAACTATAAGTATGAATGCTGGAATCCTCGCCACTGTATTTACGCCACTCTTGCTCTATCACACGGTCTCCATCGTAGCGAATGTTGCAATAATTGAAGTAGCTGGGGTCCTCGCTCTCGCTCCTTTTCGCTGGAAGAGTTACGGTCGCACCTGTTGCCCCATTGTACGAAAATATCATTGAACCATACACTTGCTCTCCATCGAAATGGACAAGTTTCATAAGGTCGCCCTCCCATTCAAAAGAAACCATTCTGGGAACAAGAGTCCAATTACTGGGCGTGGTCTGAATCGACTTGATTTTCTTCTCAGGGGAGCTGATGGAGCCGCCGCCGGAAGGGGTCTCGGAGGAGGAGTTGTCTTTTTCGCCGCAGGCGGTGAAGAGGGCTGCGCTGGCGAGGAGGAACAAACTGTACTTCAGTACTTTCTTCATTGATATCGGGTGCCAGTTGTATAGCATCGGCGCATCGCTGTTAGGTTTTCCCTTGGCACGGAGGGGTGGGTTAATACAACAAAGAAAGTGGAGCCATCCATTTGACCCTATTTTCCATGTGAGGGCTGGACTCCCTGAAATATAAAATAAAGGTTCACTGAGTCGCTCCACAAGGATGTAAACAAATTTGAATAACAATCCATACGGAGCATTCCCGACCCTTTATTCCCGATATTTCATTGCGAAGTGTCCAGTTTCACATGGTAGGAATAAGGCGAAAAATGCAACTTTCTCGGCAAACCATTCTCTTGCGGTTTGCGAGTGCAAAAGTACGAACTTTTTCGGATATGGCAAAAAAAAATCTTCGGCGGTTCTTGCTGCAAGCTGCGTCAGCGACGAGAATGGAAAAAGGGAGCTCTAGGCGAAGAGAGCTCCCCTGAAAAGGATTGGACGGTACGCTTTGTTTTAGCCCTGCGCGGGGTTGTAGAAGACGAAGTGGTCGTCGATGACGTCGATGATGATGGTCTGGTTGGACTGCACTTTGCCTTCGAGCATCTGGCGCGACATTTCGTTGAGTATCTCGCGCTGGATGACGCGCTTGACGGGCCGTGCGCCCATGGCTGGGTCGTAGCCCACCTCGGCCAGTCGGTTCACGGCCTCGTCGGTGGCGGAGATGGTGATGTCGTTCTGCTCGAGCATGTGGGCCACGGAGCGGAGCTGTATGCGGACGATGTCGCGTATCTGGCTCTGAGTGAGGGGCTGGAACATGATGATCTCGTCGATGCGGTTGAGGAACTCGGGGCGTATGCGCTGCTTGAGGAGGTCCATCACCGCCTGCTTGGTCTCGTCGAGCTCATAGGGCGTGGGCATGGTGGTGCCGGAGAGTTTCTCCCTGATAATCTCGCTGCCCATGTTGGAGGTCATGATGATGATGGTGTTCTTGAAGTCGCAGGTGCGTCCCTTGTTGTCGGTCAGGCGGCCGTCTTCGAGCACCTGGAGGAGGATGTTGAAGACGTCGGGGTGTGCCTTTTCGATTTCGTCGAAGAGGACGATGGAGTAGGGTTTGCGGCGGACGGCCTCGGTGAGCTGGCCGGACTCGTCGTAGCCGACATAGCCCGGAGGGGCGCCGATGAGGCGCGAGACGGAGTGGCGCTCCTGGTATTCAGACATGTCGATACGGACCATCATGTTCTCGTCGTCGAAGAGCACCTCGGCCAGGGCACGGGCGAGCTCGGTTTTGCCGACGCCGGTGGTGCCGAGGAAGATGAAGGAGCCGATGGGGCGCTTGCCGTCGGAGAGGCCGGCGCGGCTGCGGCGCACGGCGTTGGCGATGACGGAGATGGCCTCGTCCTGGCCGACGACGCGGCGGTGGAGCTCGTCCTCGAGGTGGAGGAGGCGTTCGCGCTCGGACTGCAGCATGCGGGTGACGGGGATGCCGGTCCACTTGGAGACGACCTCGGCGATCTGCTCGCTGTCGACCTCTTCGTTGATGAGTGCGCCGGAGGCTTGCATCTGCTTGAGTTGCAGCTTGAGGTCGTCGACCTTTTTCTCGGCCTCCTTGATGCGGCCGTAGCGCAGTTCGGCCACGCGGCCATAGTCGCCGGTACGCTCGGCCTGCTCGGCTTCGAACTTGTAGCTCTCGATGTTCTTCACCTCGGCCTGGATGCCCTCGACGATCTGTTTCTCGTTCTGCCAGCGGGCCTTCATCTGGTCGCGCTGCTCGCGCAGGCTGCCCAGTTCCTTGTCGATCTGGGCTATCTTGTCCTGGTCGTTTTCGCGCTTGATGGCTTCGCGCTCGATTTCGAGCTGGCGGATGCGGCGCTCGATTTCGTCGAGTTCCTCGGGGACGGAGTCGATTTCGAGGCGGAGTTTGGCGGCGGCCTCGTCGATGAGGTCGATGGCCTTGTCGGGGAGGAAACGGTCGGAGATGTAGCGGTGGCTGAGTTCGGCGGCGGCGATGATGGCCTCGTCCTTGATACGTACGCGGTGGTGCACCTCGTAGCGCTCCTTGAGGCCGCGGAGGATGGAGATGGTGTCGGGCACGGAGGGCTCGTCGATGAGCACGCTCTGGAAGCGGCGCTCGAGGGCCTTGTCCTTTTCGAAGTATTTCTGGTATTCGGCGAGGGTGGTGGCGCCGATGGCGCGGAGTTCGCCGCGGGCCAGGGCGGGTTTGAGGATGTTGGCGGCATCCATGGCGCCTTCGCCGCCGCCGGCGCCGACGAGGGTGTGGATTTCGTCGATGAAGAGGATGATTTCGCCGTCGGACTCGTTGACCTCGCGGATGACGCTCTTCAGGCGCTCCTCGAACTCGCCTTTGTATTTGGCGCCAGCGATGAGGGCGCCCATGTCGAGGCTGAAGATGGTCTTGGATTTGAGGTTCTCGGCCACGTCGCCGCTGACGATGCGCTGGGCGAGGCCCTCGGCGATGGCGGTTTTGCCGACGCCGGGCTCGCCGATGAGGATGGGGTTGTTCTTGGTGCGGCGGCTGAGGATCTGCAGCACGCGCCGTATCTCCTCGTCGCGCCCAATGACGGGGTCGAGCTTGCCGGCCTGGGCCAGTTGGTTGAGGTTCTTGGCGTACTTGTTCAGGGCGTTCATGGTCTGCTCCTGGTTCTGGCTGGTGACCTTGGAGCCCTTGCGGAGGTCGGCGATGGCGGCGGCGAGGGCCTTCTCGCTGCATCCGGCGTCCTTGAGGAGCTGGCTGACGCGGTCGCGGCCGGCGAGGAGGCCGAGGAGGAGGTGCTCGACGGAGACGAACTCGTCGTTCATCTTGGTGGCGCGCTGCTGTGCCTGGACGAGGGCCTGGTTGGCGTCGTTGGAGAGGTAGACCTGTCCGCCGCTGACGCGCGGCAGGGCGGCCAGCAGGTCGTCCACCTGCTGGGTCAGGCGGGGGATGTTGACCTCCATCTTCTTGAGAAGGTAGGGCGTAACGTTCTCGTCTTCAGAGAGGAGCCCCTTGAGCAGGTGGGCCGGCTCGATGGCTGGATGCTGCCCGCCGAGGGCAATCTCCTGCGCCTTCTGCACAGCTTCCTGCGCCTTGATGGTGAAATTGTTGATGTTCATATTGCTAATGTTTTTAATTGGTTACACGTTGCGTTGACAACCAAACAATAGCAACAATCGTACCAACCATGAAGTCGACTGACAAAATGGCAGACAGGAAGTGGCTGTACAAGTCCGGGGTTATTTCTTCTTGGGGCGCGGCATGCGGATGTCGGAGAGGGAGTGCTTGCGGTGGAAGCGGTTGATGTCGACATAGCCGCGGATGCCGCTGACGTGGCCCGTCTCGGTGTACTGCCAGAGGGTGTAGCGCACCGAGGGGGTGCGGCGGTAGTTGGCGATGAAGAAGTGGTATTTGGCGTATTTCTTGCCTGCGAAGTGGGTTTTGTAGACGCGCTCGGAGGTGTAGATCATGGGGCGGACGCCGTATTCGGCCTCCATGAGTTCGAGCAGCTTGTCGACGCGCGCCATGTAGAGGCGGCCGGAGTGGTGCCCCTCAATGTCGAGCACGGGGACGAGGTCCTGCTCCTTTTTCTTGACCATCTTCTTGAAGTTGCCAAACTGCTGATAGGCAGTGGTCTTGCTGCTGTAGAGGTGGTAGCTGCCGACGAGCAGGCCGGCCTTGCGGGCGCCGGCGATGTTGGCCTTGTAGCGCGGGTCCTGTATGGAGGTGCCCTCGGTAGCTTTGATGTAGACGAAGCGGATGGTGGAGTCCTTGGCCACTTTGGTCCAGTTGATGGTGCCCTGGAACTTGGAGACATCGATGCCGCGGGTGCGCACCTGAGCCTCGGCGCCTGCGGCGCCGAGGCTCAGCAGCAAGAGCATCAGCAGCTTACATCTGAATTTCTTCACCATTGGGGTGGAAGAATTTGAACTCCATAAGGCCATACTGCTCGGACGCCTTCATGTCGAGACGCACGTGGTGGCGACGCTGCCACTGGGCGCGGCGGCTGCGGATCCAGCCCTTGGTGAGGTAGGCGTGGATGTAGGGGTGCATGACGATGGTGAGGCGCTTCTCGTTGCTGGAGGTGAGCAGGTAGGTGAGGCTCGACTCCATCTCGTCGACCACCACGAGGCTCTGCTTGATGTGGCCGGTGCCGTCGCAGAGGGGGCATTTCTCCTGCACGTCGACCTCGATGGCGGGTCGCACACGCTGGCGCGTAATCTGCATCAGACCGAACTTGCTGAGTGGCAGCACGGTATGGCGCGCCTTGTCGCGTTTCATCTCCTCGCACATCACCTCGTAGAGCTTCTTGCGGTTCTCGGAGCGGTTCATGTCGATGAAGTCGACGATGACGATGCCGCCCATGTCGCGCAGGCGCATCTGGCGGGCAATCTCGATGGCGGACTCGATGTTGACCTGCAGGGCAGTGTCTTCCTGGCTGGTGCCGGCTTTGATGTGGTTGCCGCTGTTGACGTCGATGACGTGCATGGCCTCGGTGTGCTCTATATATAGATACACGCCCGAGCGGATGGTGACGATGCGGCCGAACATGCGGCGGATGTCGCGCTGGACGCCGAACTGCTCGAAGATGGGGGTCTCCATCTTGTAGTGCTTGACGATGTCCTCCTTGTCGGGGAGGGTGACCTTGACGAAGCGCTTCACCTCGTCGTAGAGCTGCGCATTGTCAACGTAGATGGCGCTGAACTCGTCGGTGATGAGGTCGCGCAGGAGGGCGGTGGTGGTGTCGAGCTCGGCGTGGACCTTGGTGGGGGCGTTGACGCGCTTGAGCTTCTCGGTCATCTTGGCCCAGTTGTCGAGCAGCTGGCGCAGGTCGGCGTCGAGTTCGGCCACCGAACGTCCCTCGGCCACGGTGCGTACAATGAGGCCGAAATTCTGCGGGCGGATGCTCTCCAGCAGGCGGCGCAGGCGGTTGCGCTCTTCCTTGTTCCTGATTTTCTGCGAGATGGAAATCTTGTTCGAGAAGGGGGCAAGCACCAAGTAGCGACCGGCGATGGAGATGTCGCCGCTGAGTTTGGGGCCTTTGGTGGAGATGGGTTCCTTGGTGACCTGCATCAAGACCGGCTGGCCCACTTTGAGGAGGTCCTCCAGGCTGCCCGACTTGGGAAGGACGGGCTCCACTTTGAAGTTGTCCAGCGTCTTGACACTGGCGTCGCCATTCATGCCGAGGCGCATGTATTTGTCGACCGAGAGGTAGTCGGGGCCGAGGTCGAGGTAGTGCATGAAGCCTTCCTTCTCGCCGCCGAGGTCGACGAAAGCGGCGTTGAGGCCGGTCATGATTTTCTTCACTTTTCCGAAGAAGATGTCGCCGACGGCATACTGGCTCGAGGGGCTCTCCTTGTGGAGTTCGGCCAGCTTGCCCTCTTCGGTCAGGGCAATCTGCACACCGTCGGGGGTGGAGGATATGATGAGTTCTTTATTCACTAATACAGAGTATAATAGGGCAATATATACGATTTGGCAAACAAATAAAACAAACTACATACCACCCCTTGTCGGGACAGTGTGTAATTTGTTTTAGTCTTTTAGGATAAGCGTCTTCGGCCTATGCGGCCAGCTTATTTCTTCTTATGTCTGTTCTTGCGCAGGCGTTTTTTACGCTTGTGGGTAGACATTTTGTGGCGTTTGTGCTTCTTTCCGTTGGGCATTGTTACAAGTACTTAAAGGGTTATTTAACTTTCTTTTTCACATCCTGCATGAAAGTCTTGGCGGGCTTGAAAGCGGGGATGTTGTGGGCAGGAATGATGATGGTGGTGTTCTTGCTGATGTTGCGGCCGGTCTTCTCGGCGCGTTTCTTGACGATGAAGCTGCCGAAGCCACGAAGGTAGACATTTTCGCCCTCGGAAAGGCTCTCCTTGATGACAGTCATGAACTCTTCAACAGTGGCCTGGATGGCAACTTTCTCGATACCGGTTTTCTGAGCTATTTCAGCTACGATTTCTGCCTTGGTCATTTCTGATGTTATTTTTTAATGTTAATTACTATATTTTGCTAACTGTTTCTTAATCAAAAACGGAGTGCAAAAATAAGACTTTTTTTTCACACCGTGAATATTTTTTTTCAATTTTATTTTTTTTCAAGTCGGAATTCTTCTATATAACTTTGTAAAACAATATTTTACATCACAAAAATTATTTCGCCGCCCCCGCCCTGCCACGAGGCTATTCGGGCTGCTTTTTCGGCTCTCTAGTGGCTAATTTTTAGTTTTTTACCATATATCATCCAGAGGATGGCGACGGAGGCCACGGTGCACCCGAGGGTGATGGGCCAGGCGGCGGCCATGGGCGCCTCGGGGTCGATGTCGAGCACGCCGCGGGCGATGAGCCAATAGAGCACTACCACCATGGCGTTGTTGAAGAAATGCGCCACCATGTTGGGCACCAGCGAGTTGGTGCCGAAGTAGAGGTAGCCCAGCACTGCGCCCATGATCAGGCGCGGCACGAAAACGAAGATTTCGCCGTGGAAGAGGCTGAAGACGGCGGCGGTGACCCAGATGGCCACATGTGGGTTCTTTGCCCAACGCAGCATCAGGTCCTGCATGCCAGCGCGGAAGAAGAGCTCCTCGCACACCGCCGGCACCACCGCGATGACCAGCAGGTTGCCCACCAGCGTGCCCACGCCGGCACCTGCCAGCAGACGCTCCATGACGCCCTGGGTCTGCTCGCCGATTTTGCGCAGCAGCTGCTCGACGGGCTCGAAGGGGCCGGGAAAGTGCCAGCCGTCGTTCCACACCCCGCTCCAGTCCATCAGCGGCATCAGCAGCCCCCAGGCCGCCAGGCCGACCAGGGCGAGCAGCCAGGCGCGGCGCGAGAAATCGAGGCGGAGGAAGGGGACGACCTCGTCGCGGTGGTAGAGCCACACCAGCAGCGCCACGGGGCCGACGAAGGAGATCAGCTGTATCAACGTCTGCATAATCAGCAGGTTGGAGGGCGACTGGATGTCGACGCCGGCAAAGGCCAGCAGGACACTCGCCATCGAGGCGACGCCCATCAGCCCGAAGGAGACGGCAAACAGCATGAGCAACTGGAGGAAGGGATGTGCGGTACGGTTCATATATATCATTAATGTATTTTCGCCAAGGCGGCGGGCTGCATGCAGCCCGCCGCCTGACTGGTTCGGTGACCCCGGAGGGATTCAAACCCCCGACTTTCGGAACCGGAATCCGACGTTCTATTCAGCTGAACTACGGGGCCAAAAACAGGACATTAACTGCATCCCCAACTTTTTATTGTGCGCCCTGCGAAAAAAAATCTTTTTTTTGTATCTTTGCAAATCGAATTTCAGACATTGAACACGAATAAATGTTTATAGGCGAGACAATTGCACTCTTTGTGGCGGTGGCATGGACGGCCACGGCGCTCTTTGCCGAGGTGGGCTCGAAGCGCATGGGGTCGCTGCCGCTGAACACGGTACGCATGACCATGTCGCTCATCCTGCTGGTGCTGACGCTGTGGCTGACGATGGGTGTCCCCTACCCCCGCTATGCCGACGGCGGCACGTGGGGCTGGCTCCTGCTGAGCGGCGTGGTGGGCTACGTCATAGGCGACTACTGCCTCATGCAGGGCTACATCCTCATCGGCTCGCGCTTCGGCCAGCTCTTCATGACCCTCTCCGCACCCACGGCGGCGCTGACGGGACGGCTGCTGCTGGGCGAGCGGATGGGATGGCTGGCACTGGTGGGCATGGTGGTGACGCTGAGCGGAATAGCGATGTCGATACTCTCGAAAAAGGGCGACCATGTGGATCTGGGACTGCCGCGGCGCGGCGTGTTCCACGCCGCAATGGCGGGCATCTGCCAGGGGTTCGGCTTGGTGCTGAGCAAGATAGGGCTGCAGCACTACGACGACGCCATCGCCGCCGCCGGGGCCGACCCGCAGGCGGCCGTCGAAGGCGCACTGCTGCCCCTGCCGCTTTTCCTGAGCGTGCCCTTCGCCGCCACCATGATCCGCGCCACCATCGGGCTGGCAGGCTTCTTCCTGGTGCTGAGGCTGTTCGACCGCCAGTGGCGCCAAAAGCTGCGCCACGCCGTCCACGACCGCAAGGCCATGTGGTGCGTCTTCTGGGCCACCATCTTCGGTCCCTTCGTGGGTGTGAGCGCCTCGCTGCTGGCCACTCAGTACACCTCCACCGGCATCGCGCAGACCCTCTTCGCCCTGACACCGGTGCTCATCATCGCGCCCGCCGCCTGGCTCTTCCACCAGCGGGTGACGCCGCGCCAAATCGTCGGCGCCGTAGTGAGCGTAATCGGTGTGTGTCTGTTTTTCATCTAGCGCTACACAATATACAATAATGATACGCGTTAGGGGGGTGTTATGAAACAGAAAATGACACTTTGCCTATGGCTGGGGCTGCTGGGAGCGGTGCTGGCCTCGTGTTCGGCGGCTACCAAGCCGCAAGAACTCCCAAAAGAAATGGACCGCAGTGGATTTGTGGTGCTCACCGATGTGGTAGCCGACGCGATACTGGAAGTTCGCTACTATGGCACCTACAACTTTGTCGGCGCACGCATCGACGGCTATCATGAGCCGACGGCGCTGCTCACTCGACAGGCAGCCGACAGCCTGCTTGCGGTTAGCAATGAACTGAAATCCATGGGCTACCGCCTGAAGATTTACGATGCCTACCGCCCACAGGAGGCTGTGGACCACTTCGTGCGCTGGGGAGCCGACCTGGCTGACACTGTTATGCGCCCCTACTTTTACCCTTACGTGGACAAAAGCCGCCTCTTCGAGCTTGACTACATAGCCGAAAAGAGTGGCCACTCGCGAGGGTCGACGCTAGACCTCACCATTTTCGATATGCGCACAGGCAAGGAGGTGGATATGGGCGGAGGGCACGACTGGTTCGGACGCGAGAGCCATCCCGACTTCTGCGGCAACATCGCAAGCGAGACCTGGCATGCGGAAAATGGAGCGTGGACGCTCACGCCCGAGCAGTTTGCGAACCGTATGCTGCTGCGCAAGGTGATGATGAAGCACGGATTCAAGCCCTACGAATGCGAGTGGTGGCACTTCACGCTGGCGAACGAGCCCTACCCCGACACTTATTTCAACTTCCCCGTGTCCAACCGTTAAGCAATAATATTCGACGACATGAACAAATACATGCAAATGGCTATCGAGGAAGCACGCCACGGCATCCGCGGAGGCGAAGGCGGCCCTTTCGGAGCCGCGGTGGTGAAAGAGGGCATAGTCATTGGGCGCGGCCACAACCGCGTTGTGGGCAGCCATGACCCCACGGCCCACGGCGAGGTGCAGGCCATACGCGACGCCACGGCACGCCTCGGCACCCACGACCTCACGGGCTGCGACATCTACACCACCGGCGAGCCCTGCCACATGTGCCTCTGCGCCTGCCTATGGGCCAACATTCGGCGCGTATACTACGGCTGCACCATCAAGGACAACGCTCTCATCGGCTTCCGCGACGACCACTTCAACGACCTCTTCGCCGGACGCGACAAGTTGGGCGACTATCTCGTGGAAATGGACCGCGACGCCTGCCTTGAACTCTTCGATGAATATCGGAAAATGCCACACGAAAAGTACTGAAAACCCCCCCCCTCCACCCTACCCCCTCTCCCCCTGGAGAGGGGATTTTTTTTTAACATTTCATGAGGGCGTTTTCGAGCTACAAAACGACCTCGATACAAATCTTCCATATTTGATGTTATAATATTGAAGAACAGCACTTTAAGCATCTTTAGCACACTAGCACCATAGTGGGCTGATTTTAAGTATTTTAGAGGGCTCCCCTTTTTCTCTTCTTATTACCTACTTCTTACATACTAGGGGAGGGAAAGGCGGGTGGTAAATTTTAAGTTAAAATTAACAATTTGAGGGGTGAAATTTTAACATTTCAAAATGGGTTGCAGGATTGGTTTGAGGCGGTGAGAAAAAATGTTAAAAAGCAGGTGGGAAAACTTTTTTTGCGTCGAATTGTTTTTTTTGTGTACTTTTGCACCGCGATTTTGCATCCATTTACAATAACAGAATCCTATGGAACTGAAAGGTAAAATATCTCAAATCATTGGCGCCGTGGTGGACGTGCACTTCCCCGACGGCGAAGCGCTGCCCGACATCTACACCGCCCTGAGCGTCAAACGCGCCGACGGGTCGACCATCATCCTCGAATGCCAGCAGGATATCGGCGAGAACACGATGCGCTGCATCGCCATGGACTCCACCGACGGCCTGCAGCGCGGCATGGAGGTGCTCTCGCTCGGCGAGCCCATCTCAATGCCTGTGGGCGAGGATATCAACGGACGCCTCTTCAACGTCATCGGCGAAACCATCGACGGCATGCCCGCCCCGCAGTGCGAGAAGCGCTACTCCATCCACCGCGAACCGCCCAAGTTCGAGAGCCTCTCCACCAGCCAGGAGATCCTCTACACCGGCATCAAGGTCATCGATCTCATCCAGCCCTTCCTCAAGGGCGGCAAAATCGGCCTCTTCGGCGGCGCCGGCGTGGGCAAGACGGTGCTCATCCAGGAGCTTATCAACAATATCGCCAAGAAGTACAGCGGCATGAGCGTCTTCACCGGCGTCGGCGAGCGCACCCGCGAGGGCAACGACCTGCTGCGCGAAATGATCGAGGCCGGCGTAATCAAATACGGCGACGACTTCGTCAAGAGCATGGAAGAGGGCAGCTGGGATTTGAGCAAAATCGACAAAGCCGCCCTGCGCGACTCGAAGTGCACCATGGTCTTCGGGCAGATGAACGAGACGCCCGGCGCCCGTGCCCGCGTGGCCCTGGCCGGCCTGACCCTGGCCGAATACTACCGCGACGGCGACGAGAAGACCGGCGGCCGCGACATCCTGCTCTTCATCGACAACATCTTCCGCTTCACGCAGGCCGGCTCTGAGGTCTCCGCCCTCCTCGGCCGCATGCCCTCCGCCGTCGGCTACCAGCCCACCCTGGCCACCGAAATGGGCCTCATGCAGGAGCGCATCACCTCCACCAAGCGCGGCTCCATCACCTCGGTGCAGGCCGTCTACGTCCCCGCCGACGACCTCACCGACCCCGCACCCGCCACCACCTTCGCCCACCTGGACGCCCAAACGGTGCTGAGCCGCAAGATTTCGGAGCTCGGCATCTATCCCGCCGTCGACCCCCTCGACTCCACCAGCCGCATCCTCGCCCCCGACGTGGTCGGCGAAGAACACTACCAGACCGCCCAGCGCGTCAAGCAGATGCTCCAGCGCTACAACGAGCTGCAGGACATCATCGCCATCCTCGGCATGGAGGAACTCGGCGAGCAGGACAAGCTCGTCGTCAGCCGTGCACGCCGCGTGCAGCGCTTCCTCTCGCAGCCTTTCTTCGTGGCCGAAGCCTTCACCGGCCTGGAGGGCCGCTTCGTGAACATCGAAGACACCATCAAAGGCTTCCGCACCATCCTCGACGGCGAGGTGGACTACCTGCCCGAGCAGGCCTTCCTCATGGTGGGCACCATCGAGGAGGCCATCGAGAAGGGCGAGAAAATCCTAGCAGAAACGAAATGAAAGTCAAGATAACCAAACCCGACGCCACCCTCTACGAAGGCGAGGCCAATCTGGTGCAGCTGCCCGGCACGGGCGGATTGTTCGAGGTGCTCAACAACCACGCCCCCATCATCTCGTCGCTCCGCCAGGGCACCCTGCGCCTGGTCGACAACGAGGGCAAGGAGCAGACCTTCGGCATCCGCGGCGGCGTGGTCAAAGGGCAGCGGAACGACCTTCTCATCCTGGTGCAATAGAGCCATGAAGCGACTGATATTTGCCACCAACAACCGCCACAAGCTGGAGGAGGTGCGCGCGGCGCTGGCCGGACGGGCCGAGGTGGTCTCGCTCGCAGAGGCCGGCCTCGAAGGCGAGATACCCGAGACGGCCGACACCCTCGAAGGCAACGCGCAGCAGAAAGCCGAGTGGGTGTGGGCGCGAGGCGGCGACACCTACGACGGCTGCTTCGCCGACGACACAGGCCTCGAAGTGGAGGCCCTCGGCGGCGCCCCGGGCGTCTACTCGGCACGCTATGCCGGCGAGCACTGCTCCTTCGACGACAACATCGACAAACTCCTCGCCGCCCTCGACGGCGAGGACAACCGCCGGGCACGCTTCCGCACGGCGATATGCCTGATCGAGCGCGAGCGCGGCATGCGCTTCTTCGAGGGCGCGGTCGAGGGCCAGATCCTCCGCGAGCGCTATGGCGCCGGCGGCTTCGGCTACGACCCCGTCTTCATGCCCGACCGCTTTGCGGTGAGTTTCGCCGAGATGCCCCTGGAGGTGAAGAACCGTATCAGCCACCGCGGCCTGGCGGTGGAAAAACTGGCGGCGGCACTATGAAGCGAGTCTACCCACTGACCATCCAGAGCGGCATGTCGCAGAGCGACAGCTACATCCTCATGCTCGGCGAGGCCGGCACCGGGGTGCAGATTCCCATCTTCATCGGCGGCCACGAGGCCCAGAGCATCCTGCTGGCGCAGGAGGGGGTCGACACGCGCCGCCCGCTGACCCACCGCCTCATGAGCAACCTGATGGACGAATACGCCCTCACCCTGCAGCAGGTCACCATCGACCGCGTCAGCGAAGGCATCTTCTACGCCACGCTGCACGTGAGCGACGGCTTCAACACCAAGCAGCTCGACAGCCGCACCAGCGACGCCATCGTCCTGGCGCTGCTCAAAGGGTGCCCCATCATGGTGGCCGAGCAGGTAATCGAGGAGACGGGCGTCAAAAGTTCGGAGTTCGGAGTTCGGAGTTCGGAGACCGCCGCCCAAACCCTCGAGGCCCTCGAGGCCGAACTGCGCCGCTGCGAGGAGCGCGAAGACTACGAGCGCGCAGCCGAAATACAACGCCAAATCGAGAAACTCAAGAAATGAGCATCTTCCTTGCCAAATTCAAACAATACGTCCTCCCGCTGGCCATCCTGCTGGGATTTCTACTCCATGGGGTCTGCGCCAGCCTCGGCGGGCTCGTGCCGGTGCTGATTTTCTGCATCCTGCTGCTCACCTTCGTGGCCGTCGACATCCACCACCTCCGCCCCACCCTCTTCGACTGGGGGCTCATCTTCTACCAGGTGGCCGTGGGACTGGCCGTCTACTTCGCCATCACCCTCCTCGGCGGCAGCAAAATCATCGCCGAGGGCGTCATGATGGGCATGCTCACCCCGGTGGCGGCCTCGTCGACGGTGGTGGCCTGCATGCTCGGCGCCGACCGCGAACGCGTGACCACCTTCGCCCTCGTGGGCAACAGCTCGATGGCCGTGGTGCTGCCCGTCATCTTCACCCTCCTCGGCGACCATCCCGAACTCTCGCTGGGCAACAGCTATCTGCTCATGCTGGCCAAAATCGGCAGCGTGCTCGCCCTGCCGTTCTTCATCGCGCTGATGCTGCAGACTTGGTTCCCCAAGGCCAATGCCGCCCTCGCCCGCCGCACCAGCTGGAGCTACTACATCTGGGCCGTGGCCCTCCTGCTCACCCTCGGCCAGACCATCCACTACATCCTCGAAAGCGGCCGGGGCCACTGGCACGAAATCATCTGGCTCAGCGCCCTCTCGCTGGTGGTCTGCGCCTTCCAGTTCTGGTTCGGCCGCAAATACGGGCGCCGCTTCGGCGACGTCATCGGCGGCGCGCAGATGATGGGGCAGAAAAACTCCGCCATGGGCATCTGGATGATCAACACCTTCCTCTACTCCCCCCTCTCGGCCGTCTTCATGGCCTTCTACAGCGTCTGGCAGAACCTTTGGAACGCCCTCCAGATTGCAATGAAAGAACGCGGCAAACTCAACGTCAACTAGCATGATCAAAGCAGCATTTTTCGACATCGACGGCACCCTGCTGAGTTTCAAGACTCACCGCGTCAGCGAAGGCACTATCCGCGCCTTCGACCGCCTCCATCAGGCCGGCGTGCGCACCATCCTCGCCACCGGCCGCCCGCCCGTGCTCATCCCGCCCATGCCCGTCGACTTCTCCGCCACCATCTCCATGAACGGCGGCCTCGTCTACACCCCCGACCTCCTCATCTCACGCAACCCCATCACCCTCGAAGACACCAACGCCTGGATCGACTACGCCAAGCGCCACCGCCTCTGCACCATGCTCTTCACCCGCGACGGCATGCTCCTCGCCCAGCCCAACGACATCGGCCTCCGCATACGCGACGAGCTGGAATTCACCATGCCGCCGGTGGTCGACATCGACCAGCTGCGCGGCCATACCGCCTACCAGATCATCGCCATCATGACGCCCGACCGCGACGCCGAAGTCCAGACCCTCCTCCCCCACTGCCGCCTGCCGCGCTGGCACAGCCAGTTCACCGACATCGTCGCCTACGGCAACAGCAAGTCGCACGGCATGCACCTCCTCTGCCAGCACTTCGGCATCCGCCAGGAGGAGACCATCGCCTTCGGCGACGGCGGCAACGACATCGACATGCTGCAGTGGGCCGGCATCGGCATCGCCATGGGCAACGCCAGCGACGAGGTGAAAAAAGCCGCCGACCGCGTCACCACCGACGTCGACCACGAAGGCATCGAACACGCCGTCAACATGCTTATCTGAATTCAAAATCCAAAATTCACAATTCAAAATTAACAATGCCCCTCTCGCCCGAAGACGAACTCCGCGAAGCCCAGCGCCTCCTCGACGCCTACCTCGACCTCGCCGCCGACCAGCAGGACGACGACGCCTTCGTGGCCCGCGGCAACGGCTTCTGCGACCGCAAATACAGCGACGACTTCCTACAGCTGCAAATCGCCCAACTCACCGCTCGCGTGGCCAACCTTCGGGAAAAACAACAACAATAGCACCATGCTCTACGAAATTGCGCTCATACTCGTCATCATCGGCTCCATCGTGCTGGTAATCATGGAGAACCGCAAGCCCTACATCTCCCTCTTCTGGGTGGTGATGCTGGCGGTGCTCCCCGGCGTGGGGCTGGTGCTCTACCTCCTGCTGGGCAAGGACTACCGCAGCCGCCGCGTCATTAAGGCCGACGAGCTCGCCCAGCTCGACGCCCTCCGCAACCAGGCCGTCGGCACCAGCATCACCGAACTGCCCGACGGCGACAAATACGCCAAGCTCGCCGCCATGATGCGCAACGCCAACGACTCGCCCATCTTCGCTGACAACCAAGTGCGTATCTTCACCGACTTCACCCCCCTCTTCCAAGCCATGCTCGACGACATCGCCGCCGCCAAAAACTTCGTCCACATCCAGTTCTACATTATCGAGGACGACGAGGTGGGCCGCCAGCTCAGCTCACTCCTCATCCGCAAAGCGCAACAGGGGGTCGACGTGCGCCTCATCTTCGACTCCTGGGCCAACCTCTTCGTCCGCAACAGCTACTACGACCACATGCGCCAGGGCGGCGTCAAAGTGCAGTCGTTCCAGAAACTGCTTCCCTCCATGTTCACGCGCGACGTCAACTGCCGCACCCACCGCAAAATCGTCGTCGTCGACGGCCACACCGCCTACACCGGCGGCATGAACATCGCACGCCGCTACCGCGACGGCATCAACCACGGCAACTGGCGCGACACCCACATCCGCATCCAGGGCCCCGCCGCCTCCCAGCTCGAGCTCTCCTTCCTCGCCGACTGGCGCTTCTGCACCAAAGAACTCCTCGTCCAGCCCCGCTTCTTCCCCCCACTGACCACTGACCACCGGCCACTGACCACTGACCTGGTCCAAATCATCACCTCCGGCCCCATGGACGAGTGGAACACCGTCATGCAAGGCCTCGTCCAGGCCATCGCACAAAGCCGCCGCTACCTCTACCTCCAAACCCCCTACTTCATCCCCACCCACCCCATCCTCCTCGCCATCCGCAACGCCGCCCTCGCCGGCGTCGACGTCCGCCTCATGCTCCCCTCCACCGCCGACCGCGGCGCCGTCATGCTCTACGCCTCACAGTCCTACTTCCGCGACCTCCTCCCGGCAGGCGTCAAAATCTACATGTACAACAAAGGCTACCTCCACGCCAAAACCATGGTCTGCGACGACGACTTCGTCACCATCGGCTCCACCAACATCGACCCCCGCAGCCTCGAGCAGAACTTCGAAGTCAACGCCTTCCTCTACGACCACGACCTCGCCATCCACCAGCGCGACATCTTCCTCGACGACCTCCGCGACTGCACCCTCGTCGACCCCGCCGAGTGGGAGCAGCGCCCCGCATGGCACAAATTCCGCCAGTCCTTCTCCCGCATGCTCACCCCCATCCTCTAGCCGCGCCACTACCTGCGCACGAACCGTGCCTTTGCACACCCCTGCGCACTCTGAATGACAAACAGATAGACACCCCTCCGCAACCTGCTCACATCCAAGGTCAATTTCCTGCCGTCCTTCGCGGCCAGCCGCCACCCCTCGACGTTGCGCCCAATGGCGTCGCGCACGAAAATCGCATCCACGTCCTCCGCCGCATCCACAACCACCAGTCCATCAGTTGGATTAGGATAGACCCTCACCTGCGGCAAGCGAACATCCTCCACCCCTTCATGCACAACCGAACAACTCTCCTCGTCCACGTTGAGAAAAAGGTCTGAATAATGGCTGTGCACACGCACACCATCATGGAACACACATGCCAGCCGTGAATGTATTCCGCCAAACACATATACGCTAGGCCAATCCGTCCCAATACCCTCTATGATGTAGTTCTCTTCTTCAGACCATTCATTCAAACGCATAAGAATGACCTTGCGGCCTAGCGAATCGACATACACATCACTGACTGTCCATTGATTAAATGAGTCGCCCACCTCGAGCGTCAGGTCCGCCACCAGATACGACTCACGGCTTTCAAAAAGAATATCGTCGAACCACAGCCGGCCCGTAAGCGTGTCCTCCCTCGCCCCACAAAAGAGCTCATAATCAGTAATATCCAAATAATCTCCCATCCAATATCTCCCTGCGCGATACACCTTTTTGTACACAACCCCGTCGACGACCGTATCGCCCTGGACAAGGTATTCGGTCTCATCTGGGTAATGATAGTCAATACCCCAACTCATCACAACCCATACCGTCGACTCCTGCCCAAAATAGGAGCGATAGCCCCTCTGCGCCTGCACAGAGAGAATACAAAGTGCGCACAAAAGCACAAAAACTGCCTTTTTCATATCCAATTATTTTGTTGGTTTCGAGGTGCAAAATTACACAAAAATTCTGGATTTCAATACAACTTTTTATTAAACCGCCCTTTTAAATCCCACCCATCCCCCAGCGAAGGAAAAGAGGGTACGAAGAAATCCCGACTTTTTTGCGCACCTTCCACCATTCATCCCAAACCCATGCAACAGCTTATCAACCAGCATTGTGGAAAAAAACTGCAACAGAACACCCTCCATTTGCAAAGAATTATGTATATTTGCACTTTGACCATTCGCGCCCGCAAGCGCCGAAACGGCTGTGTATTAATGAATAATACTATATATGACTGCTAAAAACATCGTCCCATGCCCCGTCAACGTCGCCTCCGAGACCGGCAGGCTGCGCGCCGTGCTGCTGTACCGACCGGGGCCCGAAATCGAACGCATGACCCCCCTCAACGCCGCACACGCCCTCTATAGCGACATACTCAACAAACCCATCGTCGACACCGAATACCACTACTTCAGCGGCGTCCTCGAGCGTTGGACCCAGGTCTACTACGTCGAGGACATCCTCGCCCGCCTGCTCGACCAGCCCGACGTGCGCCGCCACCTGGTCGAAGAGAGCTGCGACATGGACAACTGCGACGACGGCCTGGCCGCCGAGCTGATGGACCTCCCCAGCGACGAGCTGGCACGCACCCTCATCCAAGGCTACGAAAAGCCCGACTGGGACTGCGTCTCCGACGAGCGCTACCTCCTCAAACCGCTCTACAACCTCTTCTTCACCCGCGACGCCTCCTCCACCGTCTACAACCGCGTCCTCATCAACTCCATGAGCTTCGAGGTGCGTGAGCGCGAGACCCTCATCTACGAGGCCATCTTCCGCCACTTCTTCCGCGTCGACACGCTGAACGCCATGGAGTGGAACCGCGACGCCCGCACCGAAGGCGGCGACGTGCAGATTGCCTCGCCCGACCTGCTCTGCATCGGCCAAGGCATCCGCACCAACACCAAGGGCATCAAATACCTGGCCCAGACATTCGCCAACGAGCGCGAGAAGTTCAGCATCCTGGTGCAGGAGCTGCCGCAGAGCCCCGAAAGCTTTATCCACCTCGACATGGTGTTCACCTTCCTCGGCCAGCACCAGTGCATGGCCTTCGAGCCCATGCTCAAGAAGACCGGCCTCTTCGCCGGCAAGGACACCACGCTCATCACCATCGAGGGCGGCAAGATTTCCTACAAGCAGTATCCCAACATCATCCGCGGCCTCGAGTCGCTGGGCTGGGACATCGAGCCCGTCATCGGCGGCGGCAGCGACCCGTGGAACCAGCTGCGCGAGCAGTGGCACTCCGGCGCCAACTTCTTCGCCCTCGGCGACGGCAAGATTATGGGCTACCGCCGCAACACCCACACCATTGACGCCTTGGACAAAGCCGGATTCGCAGTCCTCAAGGCTGAGGACATTGTCGAAGGCCGCGTGGACATGAACGCCTACGACCGCTTCGTGGCCGCCTTCCCCGGCAGCGAACTGCCCCGCGCCGGCGGCGGCGCCCGCTGCATGACCATGCCTATTTTGCGAGATTCTATGGTTTAAGGTTTAAAGTTTATGGTTTAAGATGGCTGACGCACTAAATAGCATGATAACATTTACCTTCGAAAAGCTCGACGCCTATATCCACGCCAGAGCCCTGGTAAGGGATGTCTACAGGCTACAACACCTATTCCCCAAAGAAGAGACATATGCTTTGGGAGACCAGGTGAGACGTGCAGCAGTCTCCATAACCGCAAACATAGCCGAAGGATGCGGACGTACTTCATTGCGAGAGAAATCCAGATTTATTGAAATTGCCTTTGGCTCCCTGACCGAAACATACAGCGAACTTTTAACAGCCTTAGACCTAGGTTATATTACAGAAGAACAACTTAATACTCTTAGACCGCAGTTTGTGCATGTTGCCAAAATGCTGTCAGGTCTTCGTAAATCTTATTCAGACCAATTAAACCCTAAACCTTAAACCCTAAACCCTAAACCTTAAACCTAAATGAGACAATACAAATTAGCCAACAACATCATCGGCTGGCTTATCGGACTGATAGCCTGTACGGTGTACATCCTCACCGCCGAGGCTACTGCCTCGTGGTGGGACTGCGGCGAGTACATCGCCACCGCCTATAAACTCCAAGTGGGCCACCCCCCGGGAGCCCCCACCTTCCAGCTCATCGGACGCCTGTTCTCGATGTTCTCCAGCCCCGAGACCGCGGCCCATGCCGTCAACGTGATGAGCGCCGTCTGCAGCGGCATGACCATCCTCTTCCTCTTCTGGGCCATCACCATGCTGGGCAAGCACCTGCTGCCCGACCCCAAGAACCCCAGCCTCAAAGACTGGCGCACCTGGGGTGTCTTCGCTGCCGGCATCGTGGGCTCGCTGGCCTACACCTTCAGCGACACTTTCTGGTTCTCGGCTGTCGAGGGCGAGGTCTACGCCATGAGCAGCTTCTTCACCGCCCTGGTCTTCTGGGCCATCCTCAAGTGGGAAGAGCAGAGCGACAACCCGCACGCCCTGCGCTGGCTCATCCTCATCAGCCTGCTGGTCGGCGTGGCCATCGGCGTCCACCTGCTGAACCTCCTGACCGTGCCCGCCATCTTCTACGTGGTATATTTCAAGAAGTGGGAGAAGACCACCGCCAAAGGCTTCTTCGTCACCGGCCTGCTCTCCATCGTCACCCTCGGCATCATCCTCTGGGGCATCATCCCCGGCATCGTCAATGTCGACTCGGCCTTCGACGTCTTCTTCGTCAACACCCTCCACCTGCCCTTCAACAGCGGCACCATCTTCTTCTTCGCCCTCATCATCGGCCTGGTGGTGTGGGGACTGTGGTACACCCGCCGCAAGAACCACCCCGTCATCAACGCCGCCGTGCTGAGCTTTGCCATGCTCGTCATCGGCTACAGCACCTTCTTCGTCCTCGTCATCCGCGCCAACACCAACACGCCGCTCAACGAGAACGCCCCGAAGGACGCCGTGTCGATGCGCGCCTACCTCGGCCGCGAGCAGTATGGCGACACCCCCCTGCTCACCGGCCAGTTCTACACCGCCGGCCTGCCCATCGACGTCAAGCGCGGCTACACCAAGTACACCCGCGGCACCGACGAGAAAGGCCGCGACCGCTACGTGCCAGCCACCTACGCCGCCAAATACGTCTACCGCCCCGAGCACACCGGCGTCTTCCCTCGCATGTGGAGCAACGACAACAGCCGCCAGCATCCCCAGTTCTACGAACTCTGGGCCGGCAAGGCCTTTGGCGGACAGAAACCCTCCATGGGGCAGAACATGACCTTCTTCCAGCGCTACCAGATGAACTGGATGTACTGGCGCTACTTCATGTGGAACTTCGCCGGCCGCCAGAACGACCAGCAGGGCCACTACTTCAACGCCGACGGCTCGCGCGACTACCTCCACGGCAACTGGATCTCCGGCATCCCCTTCATCGACGAGGCTCGCCTCGGCCCGCAGGACGACATGCCCGACCACATGAAGGACGACCGCTCGCGCAACGTCTACTACCTCCTCCCGCTCATCCTCGGCCTCGTCGGCCTTGTCTACCACATCCGCCGCCACCCCAAGGATGCCTTCATCGTCTTCATCATGTTCTTCATGACAGGCCTGGCCATCGCCATCTACCTCAACATGCCCCCGCGCCAGCCCCGCGAGCGCGACTACGCCTTCGTCGGCTCCTTCTCCTTCTTCGCCATTTGGATCGGCCTCGGCGTCATGGCCTTGGCTCAGTGGCTCACCGCCCTCTTCAAGAAGAACCAGGAAACCATGGGCCGCATCGTCCTCCCCGTGGTCTTCGTCCTCTGCATGGCCGGCGTGCCCTGCCTCATGGCCGCAGAGAACTGGGACGACCACGACCGCTCGCAGAAAACCGCCGCACGCGACTTCGCGCAGAACTACCTCAAGAGCACCCGTAAGAACAGCATCTTCGTCACCTTCGGCGACAACGACACCTTCCCCCTCTGGTACACCCAGGAGGTCGAAGGCACACGCACCGACGTCCGCATACTCAACTACACCCTCTCCGGCATGTACTGGTATGTGGAGCAGCTGTACAATAAATTGTACGAGAGCGAAGCCCTGCCCTTCACCCTGCCCAAGGAATTCTACGGCCTCGGCCAGGACCAGACCTTCGTCATGGACCGCTCGGCCGACTACCTCGAAGTCACCGACGTGCTCGGCATGATGCGCGACCACCCCGAGCGCTTCACCATCCACGACCAGCGCAGCGGCGAGGACATCCGCTACATCCCCACCAAGCGCTTCAAAGTCACCCTCGACATCCCCGCCCTCGTGGCCGCCGGCGTCATCCCCGCCGACATGGCCGACCAGGTGGAACCCGAAATCCGCTGGGAAATCAACAAAACCGCACTCTACCGCCACGAACTCATGCTGCTCGACATCTTCGGCACCAACCGCTTCATGCGCGACATCCACTTCATGAGCCCCAACTCCTCCGGCATCCCCTCCGTGCTCCCCTTCGTCAACCGCATGACCATCCAGGACGCCATGAGCTACAAGTTCATCCCCTACGCCAAAACCCAGCGCTACACCGACCAGTCCGCCGACTACTTCATCCACGGCGTGGACGGCGAGCCGCTGAAGTGGGGCAACCTGGACCGCGACATCTACATCGACCCCGTCTCCCGCGAGCAGTTCGTCCCCATCCTCCACCAGAACATCCTCGTGCTGGCCCACGACGAATACCGCCGCGGCAACGCCGACAAGGCTCGCCAACTGCTCGACGGCTTCCGCAAGAACTTCCCCGAAAAGAACTTCCCCGTCGACGTCTACAGCATCTCCATCCCCCTCGGCGGCAACAACTCCATCGACGTCGTCGAACTCAACCTCAACCTCTACGGCAAGGAGCGCGCCACCGAACTCTGGCAGGCTGCCTACAACCGCTACAGCCAGGAACTCACCTACCTCTCACGCTTCCGGGGCGACAAGGCCGCCGGCGTGCGCTTCAACATGCGCATGGACCTCGAAATCCTCAGCCTCCTCTACCAGCAGGCCGCCACCGTCCTCCAGGACAACCAGCGCGCCGCGCAGGTGGAACAACTCCTGCAACCCTACGCCAACCTCATGTAAACACAACATGCCCAACCGACCGAAGAAACCCAAACTCAAGCGCTACACCGTAGCACTCTCCGAGCTCGACATGCGCCGCCTGACGGCCTACGCCGACAGCAGTGGGCTGGACCGTCCGGCGGCCTTGCAGCGCCTCCTCAAACAGTCGCTGCGCGAAAGCGCCTCCGTGGCCAACACCAAAGTGGACAAAAAACAACTGGGCCTCTTCGACACCCTCCAAATCGATATCTTCAACAACACGCATAAGATATGAAACGCATATTGATCATCCTGGCCGCACTGCTGATGGCCGCACCGGCACTGCGCGCCGCCGAAGAAGAGAAAAAAGGCTTCGACGCCGGCTCCACCATCATCGGCCACGTCACCGACGCCCACTCGTGGCACCTCTTCGACTACATCGGCTCCGACGGCCAAGAACACGCCGTGGCCATCCCCCTGCCCATCATCCTGATCAACGACGGCAAACTGGACATCTTCATGTCCAGCCGCTTCCACCACGGCCACGCCGACTACCGCGGCTACCGCCTCACCGGCGGCGGCGCCCAGCGCGAAGTCATCGTCTGCGTCGACGAAGCAGGCAACATCCTCGACAAAACACCCATCGACCTCAGCCTCACCAAAACCTCCGCCGCCATCGTCATCGCCGTCATCCTCCTCATCGTCATCATCTTCGCCGCCAAGCGCGCCTACCTCCGCCGACCCAACCAGGCGCCCCACGGCGTGCTGCAGGGACTGGTCGAAATGCTCGTCGTCTTCGTCCGCGACAGCATCGCACGCCCCATGATCGGCGAAGCACACTACCGCCGCTTCCTCCCCTACCTCCTCACCCTCTTCTTCTTCATCTTCTTCTGCAACATCCTCGGACTCATACCCTTCTTCCCAGCCGGCGCCAACATCACAGGCAACCTCGCCGTCACAGGCATCCTCGCACTCATCACCTTCCTCATCACCAACATCAGCGGCAACCGCCACTACTGGACCGACATATTCAACACACCCGGCGTCCCCGCATGGCTCAAAATCTTCCCACTCATGCCCCTGGTCGAAGTCATCGGCGTCTTCACCAAACCCATCGTCCTCATGATCCGACTCTTCGCCAACATGACCGCAGGCCACATCATGATCCTCTCCTTCGTCGCACTCATCTTCATCCTCTCCAACATCGGCGGAGCTGCCATCGGCGGAGCCACCTCCGTCGTCAGCGTCTTCCTCAGCGTCTTCATCTCACTCCTCGAATGCCTCGTCGTCTACATCCAAGCCTTCGTATTCACCATGCTCACAGCACTCTACATCGGCATGGCCGTAGCCGAACCCCACCACCACACCTCCGAAGCCTGACACCGATGGGTAATAATGGGTAATAATGGGAAAAGGCCTATGTATTCCCCTAGAGAGTCCCTAGAAAACCCCTAGAAAACCCCAACGCATATTAACCAAAAACATCACAATAATGAAATCAATAAAAGAGATAAACTTCGCCGGCAAAAAAGTCCTGCTGCGCGTTGACTTCAACGTCCCGATGGACGACCAGAAACGCATCACCGACGACACCCGCATGCGCGAGTCGATGCCCACCATCGAAAAACTCCTCGCCGACGGCGCCGCCGTCATCATCATGGCCCACTTCGGCCGCCCGAAGAAAGGCGGCTTCGAGCCCGAACTCACCCTCGAGCCCGTGGCCAAATACCTCGAAACCCTCGTCGGCCGCCCCGTCCGCTTCACACAGCAGCTCCTCGGCTCCGGCGTCCCCGAGCAGATGGCACGCGACCTCAAAGGCGGCGAGGTCATGCTCCTCGAAAACATCCGCTTCTATCCCGGCGAAACCAAGGGCGACGAGGAGCTGGCCCGCCAGCTGGCCGACCTCGGCGACTGCTACATCAACGACGCCTTCGGCGCCGCACACCGCGAGCACTCCTCCACCGCCGTCATCGCCCGCTTCTTCCCACAGGCCAAATACTTCGGCTTCCTCATGGAGAACGAGGTGCGCAACCTCGAAAAACTGATGCACGACGCCCCGCGACCCTTCACCGCCATCATCGGCGGCTCCAAGGTCAGCTCCAAAATCGGCATCCTCGAGAACCTCCTCGACAAGGTCGACAACATGATCATCATCGGCGGCATGCGCTACACCTTCACCAAAGCCCTCGGCGGCCGCATCGGCAACTCCATCTGCGAAGACGACAAGCTCGACCTCGCCCGCGAACTCATGCGCCGCATGGACGAGAAGGGCGTGTGCTACTACCTGCCCGTCGACAGCGTCATCGGCGACAAATTCTCTAACGACGCCAACACCCAAATCGTCCCCTCCGGCGAAGTGCCCGACGGCTGGGAGAGCATGGACTGCGGCCCCGACAGCTGCCGCGCCATCCACGACATCGTCCTCGCCTCCAAGACCATCCTCTGGAACGGCCCCGCCGGCGTCTTCGAACTGGCCACCTTCGCCAAAGGCACCCACAGCATCGCCAGCAGCGTCGCCGAGGCCTGCAAGCAGGGTTGCTTCGCCGCTGTCGGCGGCGGCGACTCCGTGGCAGCCGTCAAGCAGATGGGCATCGCCGACCAGATGTCCTACGTCTCCACCGGCGGCGGCGCCATGCTCGAATACCTCGAGGGCAAAGTCCTCCCCGGCATCAAAGCCATCCAGGACTGAACCCCACACCCCATCAACAGCGCAGCCCCTTCATTTCCGAAGGGGCTGCCTGCTTTTTTCTACTTCAGGTTGGGGCGCCGCTGCTTGATTACCTCGTAGGCCTCGTTGACGGCCTTCATCTGCTCGGCGGCGTTGCGCTGCATCTCCTCGCCCATGCCGGCCACGCGGTCGGGGTGATACTTCATAGCCATCTTGCGATAGGCCTTCTTGACCTCCTCGTCGGTGGCTGTGCTGTCGATGCCCAGCACCTTGTAGGGGTCCTTGGTGTAGCCGGAACTCCTGGAACTCCTGGAGCCACTCGAATAGCCAGAACCGCTGGAATACCCGGCATGGCGCTCGTGGATGGAGGTGTAGTCGCTCTGCGATATGCCCAGATACTGCGCTATGAGGCGCAGCATATTGATTTCGGCCTGGCGAAAGTGTCCGTCGGCGCCACCGATGCCGTAGAGGAAGTCCACCATGTGGTAGCGCGTGTTATAGTCGGTATTGACCTTGATTTGGGCGCAGACCTGGTCGATGGGTATATCCTGCCGGACCATCTGCTGGATGACCTTCAGCATCTCCTTTCCATGCTCCTCGCCGTAGTTCTGCAGCAGGAACCGCTTGACATAGTCCAGCTCGCTCTTTTTCACAACGCCATCCACCTTCATCACGGCGGCTATCAGCACCATAAGTGCCACATTGACGTCTTGCTGTGTGCCGGTGTTGCGGTAGGGGCCGCGGTGGTGGGTGCCCGATTGGTTGAAGTCCTGGTTGCCCGTGGGGTCGAAGCCGTCGCCTAGCTGCTGGCTGGGGGAGATTACCTTGCCAAGGAAATAACCCAGCAAAGCCCCAATGGGGCCACCGATGGCCCAACCCAGGCCGGCGAATATCCATTTGGTGAAACTCATGTTAATTTAGGAATTAGGGATTAGGAATTAGGAATTAACGGCTGCCGAGATTGGTGACGCCGTTGGCTACTGACTTCTGACCACAGACCACCTGATAGACGATGGACTGGAGGTCGGTGCGGATGTTCATCTGCGCCAATCGGTTGGGGGTCGACGAGGGATGCACGCGGTTGGAGAGGAAGACGTAGACGAGTTCGTGCTCGGGATCCACCCAGAGCATGGTGCCGGTGAAGCCTGTATGGCCAAAAGAGGACTGGGTAGCCTCGGGGCAGACCTGGGCGTTGGCCGAGGGGGTGAAGAGCTGCTTGTCGAATCCGAGGGCACGGCGGTTCTTTCGGTCGGCGAAGTGGCGGCGGTTGAAGAGGGCGATGGTCTCGGGCTTCAGGTAGCGGCGACCGTGGTATACACCCCCGTTCAGCAGCATCTGCATCAGCTGTGCCACGTCGCGCGCATTGCCGAAGAGGCCGGCATGGCCGCTGACGCCACCCATGGCCCAGGCATTGGGGTCGTGGACCTGCCCCCACACCAGTCCACGGACAGTGTCCACCTCGGTGGGGGCGATGGGGTTGCGGGTGCCGTGGTTGAGGAAATGGGGGTTGTATCCGATATGGCGCAGACCCATGGGATGGTAGAAATGTTCGCGTGCGTAGAGGTCGAGCGGTATGCCAACAATATGCTCAACCACGTCGGCCAGCAGCATAAAACCGAGGTCACTGTACAGGTAGCCCTCCTTGGGGCTGAGGGGGCTGGCGGCCACCAAACGCAGTATGCTGTCGCGGTCGGTAGTTTGGCGCCAATAGGAGTCGAAAGCCTTCAAGCGTGCTTGGTGGCTCATGGCCTCTTTGACAGTGATACGCTCTTTGTCGGTGCCTAGCAAATAGGGCAGGTATTTGGAGAGGCAGTCGTCGATGGAGAGTTCGCCCTCTTCCACCAGTTTCATCACGGCGAGGGTGGTGGCGCAGACTTTGGTGAGGGAGGCCAGGTCGTAGAGGGTGGTGGGGGTGACGGTATCGGCCGAGGGGTCGTAGGTGAGGTGGCCGAAGGCGCGGTCGATGAGGGTGCGCCCCTTGTGGAGCACCACCAGCTGGCCGCCGGGCATGGCCTGTGCGGCGATGGCGGCGGAGACGATGCTGTCGATGCGGCGATCGGCGTTGAGGTTGAGGGCGAGGGTGATTTCCTCGCACTCTTCGCGGCGGTCGGGGCCGGGGACTTGCAGGTGGCGGTCGACGTGGGGGATGACAAGGCGGTACTTCCAGCGGAGCATGCGGCGGCAGTGGTAGTCGATGCGGCGCATCACCTCGCAATCCACACGGGCGGCGGCGCGGATGAGGGCGATGGACTGCTCCACATCGGGCGGCAGGAGCAGCATGTCGTTGCCGGCGCGGAGGGCGGCGAGCTCGCCCTGGCCGCGGCCGTAGGTATTGGTGACACCCTTCATGTCGAGGCCGTCGGTGATGATGAGGCCGTCGAAGCCCATTTGGCGGCGCAGGAGGGTGTCGATGATGCGGGGACTGAGGGAGGAGGGGCGGAGGGGGTCGAGGGCATTGACCTGCAGGTGGGCGGCCATGATGCCGCCGACGCCGGCCTGGACGAGGTGCTTGAAGGGGTAGAGGTCGATGGAGTCGATGTAGGCGGGCGAGTGGTTGATGACGGGGAGCTCATAGTGCGAGTCGGCATCGGTGTCGCCGTGGCCGGGGAAGTGCTTGGCGACGGCCATCACCCCTTGGCTCTGGTGGCCGCGGGCGAAGGCGGCGCCGAGCTGGGCGACGCGGTGGCGGTCGGTGCCGAAGGAGCGGGTGCCGATGACGGGGTTCTTGGGATTGGAGTTGATGTCGACCACCGGGGCGAAGTTGATGTGGATGCCCATCATGCGGCATTGGCGCGCCACCTCGGCACCCATGCGGTAGAGGATGGTGTCGTCGGCGGGGCGGAGGCGGCCGAAGCGGGCGTTGCGGGGGAAGGAGTAGCAGTCCTTGAGACGCATGCCGAGCCCCCATTCGGCGTCGATGCACACGAAGAGGGGCAGACGTGCGTCGGCCTGGAGGCGGCGGGTGATGGCGAGCTGGCGCTCGGCGGTGCCGACGAAGAAGCACACGCCGCCGACACCGAGGGCGTTCATGCGGCGGGAGAACTGGGCGGCTTGGGCGTCGGACATATTCAGCGGCACGCGGACGACCATGAGCTGGGCGATACGCTGCTCGAGGGTGAGGGTGCGCATGACGGAGTCGACCCAGCGGTCCTCGCGGTCGGGGAGGGTGTAGCTCCAGGGGGATTGGGCGCGAAGGGTTGGGTAATTGAAAATTGAAAAATGAAAATTGAAACACACTGCTGTCAATATCAGCAATGCCGTCTTGCTTACATGTATATCATTATGGTGTATGACGCGTATCATCTCTTTCTGTTTTCAATTCTTAATTCGCCATGGGTGCGTAGGAGGTTGTCGATGTGTTGGACTTGGCGTTGGCGGGGATTGCCCTCGTAGTTGAGGACGACGTAGTCGGCGCGCATCATCACTTCCTCGGCGGGGAGCTGGCGGCGGATGCGGGCCATGAGGGCCTCCTCCCCCACCCCGTCGCGGAGGCGGAGGCGGCTGAGGCGCGAGGGGAGGTCGAGGTAGACGCAGACGACGCGGTCCATCTGGCGGTCGAAGCCGTAGTCGTAGAGGATGGCGGACTCGAAAAGGACGTAGGGGGCGGCGTCGTGGAGGGCGCAGAAGGCGGCGAAGTCTTCGCGAACGCGGGGATGCACCATGGCGTTGAGGCCGTCGAGGAGGCGCCGGTCGGCGAAGACGCGCTCGGCAACGGCGCGCTTGTCGACCATGCCGTCGGGCAGGAAGACGCCGGGGCCGAGCAGGTCGCGCAGGCCATCGAGGAAGTCGAGGTCGTAGTAGTAGCCGGCAGCCACAATGTCGCTGATGAAGCAGGGGACGCCGAGCGCCATAAACTCGCGCACGACGGTGCTTTTGCCGCAGCCCATGCCACCGGTGATGCCTATGCGGAGAGCGCTCATTGGATGATGACGTATTGGAGTTCGGCGGGCTCGATGGAGCGGATGCGGACGCAGTCGGGGAAGCGTGTGAGGCGCGGCGTCAGCGAGGGTTGGCGCGAGAGGATGTCGGCGCGTTCGACGCAGAGGGTGAATGCCGAAGGCGAGACCAGCGGCAAATCGCGCCGGGCAACCCAGAGGCGGACGGTGGCGCGGTCGGGGTAGAGGCGGAGGCGGAGGGAGGAGTCGGCCGGGTGGACGGAGACAGGGAGCGAGAAGGTGCGTTCGACGTAGGCCTCGACGGGGATGGTGACGTCGACATGGCGCACGGAGAGAGCCACTTCGCCCTGCGACCGGCCAACGATTTCGAGCGGGAGCTGGTGCGAGGCGGTGGCGCCGAGGTCGGCGATGGCGGCGGGCGCAAGGCGCACGGCGCTGACGGCGTCGAGGGCTTGCTGCGGACCGTAGAGGGTCACCTCGGCGGGGCTGACGGTGGGTTCGCCATAGAGGCCATAGCCATCGGCGAATGAGACCTGCAACGAACTGATGTCGACCGACATAGTGCGGCTGGCCCGAGGGGCAAGAAGCAGGCGGAGGGAGTCGCGCTGGCTGCTGACGGAGTGGAACCTATAGCGCGAGAGCTGCTGGCGAAGGGGCTCGACAAGGTCGGCGACGGCGACGGCACGGCGGTTGCCGCTGCCGGACATGTCGACGGGAAGAACCACGGGTTGCCGCCGCAGGCTGATGGCGAGGGCGGAGAAGCCGGAGGTCTGCACCTGGAAGGCGACGGCGGTGTCGGCCTGGAGCACGGCGTAGCGGTCGGCATCGAAGCCCGACATCCGCACCTGCACCTGCAAGGGGTAGTCGCGGCTTTCACTCATAGCGACGAAGACCCACACCGCAGCCGTCAGCAAAAGGATGGCGGGGAAGGAGCGGATGTGCCACCGATGGCGCGCGGACGGGGGCTGATCGCTAGGTATATGCAAGGTATCCACCAGGGGTCAACTAGGGCTGTTCTTCGGTTGTTCTTCGGTTGTTCTTCGTCTGTTCTTCGTCTGTTCTTCGTCCGAAGCCCTCTATTTCTTCTCCTCGGCCTTGGGTTCGGGAGCGGGGGTGATCATCGATTTTTCGACGGTGAGGATGACGCCGTTGGAGACTTCGACCTCGACGGTGTGTGAGTCGACGGAGTGGACCTTGCCGTAGACGCCGCCGGAGAAGAGGACGCGGTCGCCCTTCTTGAGGCTCTCGCGGAACTGGCGCTCTTCTTTCTCTTTCTTGCGCTGGGGGCGCATCATGAGGAACCACATGGCGACGAAGAGGAGGATGATCCAGATCATGGAGCCACCCATGGAGCCGCCGCCCTGGGCGGCCTGCAGGAGAATAACGTTGAAATTCATTTTTTGTTACGTTTTTATGATTTTTTACGATTATTGCGTTACGCGGGCGGTGATTTTGAGTTTCTGACGCGCGGGCTGTGCGTTGGAAACGACGGTGACCTCCTGGAACTGCTGGCCGGACTTGCCGGCGGACTTGAAGGTGACGGTGATGTAGCCGTCGCCGCCCGGGGCTATGCGGTCCTTGGGGAAGGAGGCGACGGTGCAGCCGCAGGTGGCCGAGCAGGAGGAAATGACGAGGTCGGCGGTGCCGGTGTTGACGAAGTGGAACGAATAGCTGATGCTCTCGCCCGCCGAGAGGCGCCCGAAGTCGTAGCTGTCGCGGTCGAAGGTGAGGACGGGCATTTGCGTGTCGGCCTTGTAGCCGTCGGCACTCTGGGGGTTGCGGATGAGGTCGACGCCGGCGTCGGCTGTCGGCTTGCCTTTGCAGCCGGCCACCAGCAGCAAAGCTGCCGAGAGGAGCATGAAAACGGTGTTGCGCATATACATTATTATATATTATTCATATTGTGTAAGCCCGCGGCCCGACTTGTTGATTTTGCCCTGCGAGCGGAGCTCGAGGACCATCTTGTCGAGTATGCCGTTGATAAAGAGGCGACTGCGGTCGGAGGAGAACTCTTTGGAGAGTTCGATGTACTCGTCGATGGTGACGCGCTCGGGGATGGAGGGGCAGCAGGTGAGCTCGGCGACGGCCATGTTGATAAGGAGGGTGTCCATGGGCGAGACGCGCTCGAACTCCCAGCCCTGGAGGTAGCGGCGAGTGAGCTGCTCGGCGTCGTCGCGGCAGGCGAGGGTGTCGCGCAGCAGCTGGCGGGCGAAGTTCATGTCCTCCTCGTCCTTCTCGCGGCGGCGGTCGTACATCAGGGGCCAGGGCATGGCCTCGTCGAACTCGTCGGCGGTGAGCGTTTTGAGCATCATGAAGTTGTACTGGGCAATCTGGTAGAAGTCGTCCTCCCAGAGGAGGCTGCGCTCGCCGATGACGGCGGTCAGCGCCTCGCGGTTCATCAGGTAGCGGAAGATGAGGATGGCGAACTCTTTGTCGGCCTCGAACGAGGATTCCATCTCGAGGTAGGCCTTGTATTCGTCGCGCTGGCGGAGGTCGAGGAAGGCCTCGCGGACGAGGTTCTCGTGGGTCTGCCAGCAGCCGCACCAGTTGTCGATGTGCTTCTTGAGCTCGAAGTTGTCGGCCATGCGGCGGATGAACTCGTTGCCCACGAGGCGGAGGCTGGGGTTGCGGTCCTCGTCGGTGGGGAGGAACTTGCTTTTCGACTCCTCGAGCATGCGGCCGGCCACGTCGGCCAGGACGGGCAGGAGGGAGACCTGGAGGACGCCCAGCTCGTTGAG
The DNA here is from genome assembly GCA_902762805.1 of uncultured Bacteroidota bacterium. Taxonomy (GTDB): domain Bacteria; phylum Bacteroidota; class Bacteroidia; order Bacteroidales; family P3; genus Colimorpha. The sequence continues at coordinate 33,421 of CACWPQ010000009.1, forward strand.
GCGGCCGATGTGGTACTCGAACATTTTGGAGAGCGAGATGGGGTCGGTCTCCTCATAGCGACCGCAGTAGACGGTCTGCAGCACTTTGCAGCGCAGGTAGTGACGGCTCAGCATACGATGTTGATTATCTTTTTGGGGACAAATATCACTTTCTTGGGCTCGCCCGCGCCGAGCCACTTGGCGCTCTCGGGCGCGGCGAGGACGGCGGCCAGGGCGTCCTGCTGGGTGGCGGCGGCGGGCAGGGCGAGGGTGAAGCGCATCTTGCCGTTGAACTGCACGGGGTAGTTCACGGTGTCTTCCACCAGGTAGCGCTCGTCGCACTCGGGCCACTGGGCCGTGCAGACCGAGGCGGTCTCGCCCAGGCGGTGCCAGAGCTCCTCGGCGATGTGGGGCGCGAAGGGGGCCAGCAGGATGAGCAGCGGCTTGAGCACCTCGGGGTCGGAGCACTTCAGGTCGGTCAGCTGGTTGCAGCAGATCATGAAGGTGGAGACGGAGGTGTTGAACGAGAAGCGCTCGATGTCGTCGGTGATTTTCTTGATGGTCTGGTGGAGGACTTTGAGCTCGGAAGTCGGAGGGCGGAGGGCGGAAGCCACCTCCGAGCTCGAACCTCCCACCTCCACCCTGTCATAGAGTTTCCAGAGTTTCTTGAGGAAGCGGTGGACGCCTTCGATGCCGCCGGTGTCCCACGGCTTGGCCTGCTCCACCGGGCCGAGGAACATCTCGTAGAGGCGGAGGGTGTCGGCGCCGTAGCGCGCCACCAGGTCGTCGGGGTTCTGCACGTTGTACATGCTCTTCGACATCTTCTCTATCTCCCAGCCACAGACGTATTTGCCATCCTCGAGCTCGAAGCGGGCATCGGCGAACTCGGGGCGCCAGGCGCGGAACTTCTCCATGTCCAGCACGTCGTTGTCCACGATGTTGATGTCCACGTGGATGGGCGTCACGTCGGCCATGTTCTGTATCAGCCCCTTGGAGATGTAGAGGTTGTTGTCCTGCTTGCTGCGATAGACGAAGTTGGAGCGACCCTGGATCATGCCCTGGTTGATGAGTTTCTGGAAGGGCTCGTCCTTGGCGGCGAGGCCGAGGTCGAAGAGGAACTTGTTCCAGAAGCGGGCGTAGATGAGGTGGCCGGTGCCGTGCTCGGCGCCGCCGACGTAGAGGTCGACGTTCTGCCAGTATTGCACGGCGCGCTGCGAGAAATACTCCTCGTCGTTGCGCGGGTCCATATAGCGGAGGTAGTAGCCGCTCGAGCCGGCGAAGCCGGGCATGGTGCTGAGTTCGAGCGGGAAGACGGTCTTGTGGTCGATGCGGGAGGTCTCGACGACGCAGCGGTTCGCCTCGTCCCACGCCCAGCGCTGGGCGTGGCCCAAGGGCGGCTCGCCGGTGGCGGTGGGCTTGAAGTCGGTGACTTCCGGCAGCTCCAGCGGCAGGCACTCCTCGGGAATGGGGCAGGGCATGTTGTCCTTGTAGAAGATGGGGAAGGGCTCGCCCCAGTAGCGCTGGCGGCTGAAGATGGCGTCGCGCAGGCGGAAGTTGACGGTGCGATGGCCGATGCCCATCTCCTCGATTTTGTCGATCACTGCAGCCATGGCATCCTTCACCTTCATGCCGGTGGCGAAGCCGCTGCCCACGGAGTAGCCGGTCTTGCTGTCCAAACTCTCCGTCCATGTCGATGGATCGCCCTCCACTGGCCACTGACCACTGGCCACTGGCCACTGGCTACTGACCACCTGGCGGATGGGCAGGTTGAAGTGGCGCGCAAAGGCGAAGTCGCGGCTGTCGTGGGCGGGCACGGCCATGATGGCACCCGTGCCGTAGCCGGCCAGGACGTAGTCGCTCACATAGATGGGGATGCGCTCTTTGGTGAGGGGGTTGACGGCGAAAGCACCGGTGAAGACACCGGAGACTTTCTTCACCTCGGCCTGGCGCTCGCGCTCGGAGCGATTCTTGGCCCAGGTGACGTATTGCGTCACCTCGTCGCGCTTTTCGGGCGTAGTGATTTGCTCAATGAGCTCGTGCTCAGGGCAGAGCACCATAAAGGTGACGCCGAAGATGGTGTCGGGGCGGGTGGTGAAGATTTCGAAGGCAGGTACTGGTTCAGGATTTTCGTTTGGATACTTACAATCCGCCATTGAGCCACCTAACATCCACGGTTTGCAGTCTGCCTCTTTGTACAGCGGGAACCACACCGCCGCGCCCTCGCTGCGGCCAATCCAGTTGCGCTGGATTTCCTTCAGCGAGTCGGTCCACTCCACCTGCTCCAGCCCGTCGACCAGGCGCTGGGCGTAGGCCGTGATGCGGAGGCTCCACTGGCGCATGAGCTTGCGCTCCACCGGGTAGCCGCCGCGCACCGAAAGGCCGCCGACCACCTCGTCGTTGGCCAGCACCGTGCCCAGCTCGGCGCACCAGTTCACAGGTATGTCGGCCAGGTAGGCCAAGCGGTAGTTCATCAGCACCTGCTGGCGCTTGGTCTCGTCGTAGGCGTTCCATTCGTCGGCCGAGAAGGCGAGCTCGTCGGAGCAGGCGGCGTCGAGGCCTTCGGTGCCCTGCTGGGCGAAGCGGGCTTCGAGCTGGGCGATGGGCAGCGCCTTGGCGGCGGTGTTGTCGTAGTAGTGCTTGAAGAGCTGGATGAACGTCCACTGCGTCCACTTGTAGTACTGCGGGTCGCAGGTGCGCACCTCGCGGTCCCAGTCGAAGCTGAAGCCTATTTTGTCCAGCTGCTCGCGGTAGCGCGCAATGTTCTGCTCGGTGGTGACGGCGGGATGCTGCCCCGTCTGGATGGCGTACTGCTCGGCCGGCAGGCCGTAGGCGTCGTAGCCCATGGGGTGCAGCACGTTGAAGCCGCGCAGACGCTTGTAGCGGCTGTAGATGTCACTGGCGATATAGCCCAGGGGGTGGCCGACGTGGAGGCCGGCGCCCGAGGGGTAGGGAAACATGTCGAGGACATAGTAATGCGGGCGCCCCTCGGACTCCACTGTCCGATAGACTCCCTGTTCGCGCCAGGCTTTCTGCCACCGCGCTTCGATTTCGTTGAAGTTGTATTCCATTCTCTTTCAATACATTTACACGCAACCTTCCGCTCGGTTGCCGTTGCAAAGATACGAAATATTTGGGTTATAAAATGGTATTTTATATAAAAATAATGCAAACTGTTCATTTACAACGACATATCGACAGAGTGACTTCTGAAGGATTTTTCGTAAAAAAGGGCGAAAATGGGCGAAAATAGGCCGGAGACAAAGGGCTGATAACAAGCGGATTGTAGGCATCCTCTTCTTCTCCTCTTTTTCTCAACTTAATACCCTCTTGGGCATGGGAGAGGGATGCGGGGCGAATGGGGAGTGGATTTCGTAAAAAATGTTAAATTTTGAGCCGAAAAGGGGTGGTTCGCCGTCTTATATGCAAAGATACCGCAGGCAAGATGCCCGCGTACCAAAGCATGACGCGACGATGAGATATGCAAAAACACCGCAGGCAAGATGCCTGCGTACCAAAATGAGACCGCCGGGAATACTCCGGACGATGTGCGCCGCCCTGGCGGCGCTGCTGCCGCTGGCGGCACAGGGGCAGTGCGACCCGCTGCCGCTGCCCTACGAGACCGACCTCATAACAGGGTTCCATACGCCGTGGCTACCCAACAACTATGGCGGCTACGACTACACAGTGTGGAGCACCGGCTTTAACCATGACAACTGCTGGACGGGCTACATCGAGCGCCCCTCCAGCGGCAATACGGGCGACGCCGCGGGCTGCTTCGGCTTCGTGGCCCGCTGGCAGGACGGTACGCCGGACACGAACTACGCCCGCATCGGCGTGGGCGACTCGCTGAACGACGGTTTGGCGATGCTCATCGCGCCCGAATTCGACGGGCAGCCCGCCAGCATCAGACTGACGATGGTGCTGCAGAAAGTCCAGCGCTTTGAGCACCCCGTGTGCACCAACTACTATGCCTTCGTGGATGTGGGGTGGGTGCGCGATATCGCGCGCCCCAGCGAGACGTTCACCAAGACAGGGACGATGTGCGTATGGACCTACCCGGAGCGGACCCTCACCTGGAAGAACTACTGCCTGCCTGTGCACGACAGCATCCCCGACGGCCACCGCTTCGCCTTCCGCATGCGCACCGAGCTGCAGCCCTGGCCGCACCCCAACGGCTGCGGGGACATCCCTTCCTTCCTCTACTCGCTGATGATCAAACGCTTCGAGGCCAGCACGCAGGTGTGCAACCCTGCAGTGATGACCGACACGACATACCTCACCGACAGTGTGTGCCAACACAGCCCCTACAGCGGCCACGGCATCACGCTGACCGCGCAGCAGACAGCCGACACCGGGCTCCATACCTACACGCAGCACGACTACGAATACCTTCCGGACGGCAATTGTCTGCACCATGTAAGGCTGCTGACACTGAAGGTATTGCCATCGGACATCAGTATCGTCTACGACAGCATCCTCCCCGGCAGCGCCTACCCCTTCGGCGACCGGCGCCTGACGCTGGCCGACGGCTATGCCGAGGACCACGGGCTGAACGCCTACGGCTGCCCGGTGAAGGACTCGCTGGAGCTCAGCATCCGCCGCCTGCCGCCGATGGACTGCGGCGCCGAAATTGAGGTGGAGCGGCTGGACTGGTATATCTCGCAGCCCACGGAGGTGCACCTGCGCGCCGCGAACGAGGCCACCACCTACCGCTGGAGCCCCGCCAATCAGCTGAGCGACAGCGCGGGGCGCGAGACGCGCATCACCCTGCAGCCCGACAGCGAGCAGCGGGTGTGGCTGAGGACGGAACGGATTGACACGGTGAACCACATCCACCGCGGAGCCGAGATGGACACGCTGACGCAGCTGCTGCAGCTGACCGTGCCGGTGGAGCCGCAGACGCGCTACAGGCTGGAGGCCGGCATCGCGGGCGGAAGTCCTGCGGCGCTGCAGGTCTACATGGGCAACAACCTTCTCGTCGACAGCACGTTGGAGCGGCTCGAAGTGGAGCTGTTCACCTACCAGTACCGCCAAATCGACCTCACGCTGCTCGCTGGCGAGCCGGTGCGGCTGACCGCCCTCGGCCTGCGACGCCACTGCCGGGCCGTGGACTCGGTGACGCTGCGAGCCCACAGTGTGCATCCCGTCATCGTGGCCGAGAGGAGCACCATCTGCCTGGGCGACAGCCTGGTGCTCGAGGCCAGGCAGACCGACACCTACCGCTGGAGCGCACATCCCGCGGACACGGCGCTCGACGCGCAGCAAGGGCGGAGCACGATAACCGTAAGCCCCCGCGTGCGAACCACCTACCACCTGCTGGCACCCGACGGCAGCGTGGCCGACAGCCTGACGGTGGAGGTGGAGCGTGCGCCGGCGTCGCACATCATGGCCGACCGCGAGGCGTTGGACTTCGACCACCCATTGCTCGGGCTCGAAGAGCAGTCGACAGAGGTGGCCAGCGTGCACTGGCGCTTCAGCGACGGCGACAGCGCCCGCGGGCGGCACGTGCGGCACCTCTTCGCCGACGCCATGGGCGACAGCGTGTGGGTGGCCGCCACCAGCTGCTCGCCCCACGGATGCTGCACCGACACCCTGCTGCGCTACCGCATAGCGACACTGTCGGCCTGGTTCCCCAACGCCTTCACCCCGTCGGCAGAGAGCAACAACCGCTTCGGGCTGATGGCATCGGAGGAGGTGGAGCTGTGCGAGATGACCATCTACAACCGGCAGGGCCTGCTGGTCTACCACAGCGCCGACCCCGCCGCCCGCTGGGACGGCACCGACCGCCGCGGCACCGCCCTGCCCCAGGGCGCCTACGCCTACACCTGCCGCTTCCGCCTCCGCGGCGGCATGGTGCAACGCACACTGGGGACGGTGCTGCTGTTGAGGTAGGCAACTAAAAATCAACACAATAAAAAAAATATTTCGGGAGATTGAAAATAATGTGTAATTTTGCAACGTCAAAAACAAAGAAGCACGAAATGCAAGTAGCCTCGATAAATCCGGCCCAAAGAATGATTATCGAATCATTCGCCGCCACCAAGGACGAGCAGGAACTCAACGACCTGATGGACATGCTGCGCGACTTCTACGCCAATCGGCTAAAGCGCGAGATGCAACGCCTGTGGGACAATGGGAGTTTCGACCAGCAGCGACTTGACGCCTTGGCACAAGAGCACAATAGAACCCCGTATAAAAAATAGGTGCTGTGCGGGTGGTGATTGACACAAACTGCCTATTGCAAATACTTGGCGCACACAGCCAGTACAACTTTTTGCTTGACAAGTTCCTGGACGAAAAATTCACACTCTGCATCTCAACAGACATTTTGCTTGAATATGAAGAGATTCTGAAAGAGAAAGCGTCGCCGGTGGCAGCCGACATGTTTTTGAAAATGATTTCGCGTTCGAGAAACGTTGTCCACAAAGACCCATTCTACCGACTCGGCCTTATCGAGCAAGACCCGGACGACAACAAATTCACCGACTGTGCCTTTGCAAGTCAAACGTCGGTGATTGTCACCAACGACAATCACTTCCGAGAATTAGAGAAAATCGACTTCCCGCTGTTTCGCGTTATGACATTGGCAGAATTTGCCGACGCGATGAAGTCATAAGCGAAGGGCGCAATTCCATACAATATTATCCGCCTGCGGGCGTTATGGGGGCGACATGGAACAGAAACAGGAACCTGGAAAGATTGCCCTCGTGCTGTCCAGCGGCGGCGCGCGCGGGTTGGCGCATATAGGCGTCATCGAAGAGCTTGAAGCGCAGGGATACAGCATCACCTCCGTGGCGGGCTGCTCGATGGGGGCTCTCGTGGGCGGAGCCTATGCCGCCGGACGGCTGAAAGAGCTGAAAGAGCTGGTGTGCAGCATGGACCGGCGGAAGATGTTCTCGCTGGTGGACTTCTCGTTCAGCCTCAACCACTTGGTCAAGGGCGACAAGGTGGTGGAGACGCTGCGGACGGTGATCCCGGAGGTGGTCATCGAAGCGCTGCCCCTCCCCTACTGCGCCATCTCGACCGACTGGGAGCGTGGCGAGGAGGTGGTGTTCCGCACGGGGAGCCTGATGGAGGCCATCCGCGCCTCGATTTCGCTGCCGGCCCTGTTCGACCCGCGTCGCACGGACGGACGCATACTGATCGACGGCGGCGTCATCAACCCCCTGCCGCTCAACCGCGTGGAGCGCACGGAGGGCGACCGGCTGGTGGGGGTGGACCTGAGCGGACACGACTACTGGGGCCAGCGCCAGGTGCAGCTCAAAGCCCGCGCCCGTGGGCGCAACGCACTGACGCGCCGCCTGCCGACGCCCGACACGGACGTCACCTACCTCTCCCTCCTCGCGCGCGCTAGCTCGCTGATGATACGCCAAAACTCGCGCCTGATGGAGCAGCTGACGCAGCCCGACCTGCTGATCGACATCCAGATGAGCCGCTACAGCGGCATGGACTACGACAAGGCCGACCGCCTCATCGCCATAGGCCGCTCGGCCACACGCCAAGCGCTGGGGAAAGCTGGCATCGCCCCACACGGAGGGCACGAAGGGGTGTAAAAAAAATTCCGGCTTGCGCAAATGGAAAAATATTTGTAATTTTGCAGCATCACGGTTTCACTGGCAGATGTGGCCAACGATAAGGAAAACAATCATTTAAGAACAAAACAACACACACAACAAAAACAACATAAATACATATTCAATAACATAGCGTTTGCTATTTGTTCCGACCCAGTCTGAAACGTGGAAAATTTCAAACAAGGCTCCAGGGATGACAAAGGCAAATGTTCGCCGTGAGGCGGGCATTTTGGTCTTTCCTTGGAGAGGTAATTTCCACGACCGCAGACTGGGAGACGAGATAGGCTCGCCTCCCTTTTTTGTGGCCGTTGGAAGCATCCAAGGAATCGGTAGCCAAGCGCGCAAATAGCAACCACTATGCAAATCCACATCGGCAGTTTGATCCGTAGCGAACTGCGACGCCAAAAGCACACAAATGAATGGCTGATGGAGCGCATCGGCGTGTCTGAACGGACCCTGCAGCGACTCTTCAACAAGCCCAGCATCGACACACAGCAACTGTTTCTCATTTGCCAAGCCCTTGGGACCGACCTCTTTATGCTCTATTCCGACGCCCTCCACGCCCGTCAAATCCTGTCACCCGACAGCATTTGACGCCATGCGGTTGCGGCAAAGGGTGTAATTTTGCAATCCAAAATTAACGTGCACTCAATTAGTAATGAGAATGAACCAAAAAATATTAGTCATTTTTGAACGGACGCATGCATACTGGTGTGTAACATTAATTATAACCGCCTTGGCGGTATTCCAACAGCCGATACACGCGCAATTCGGAATGGTTGCTGGGGGAAGTTCCATCGCAGGCAAAATTACTCAAAACAATCAGATTGTCAAAAGTGGATTCAGCCCGGAGGTCGACTTCTCTATGAACTTCTTTTTTGACGATGGTGTCGCGTTTGGATTTGTTGTTGACTGCGACGGCCGGTTGATAAATACCAAAAACATTGACTTTTTTGAAAAAAAATACAAATTTGTATTCGACCTATATGCTGGACCGTCCGTACTTATCGGAGAGCCTGATATGGGAATCGTTGTCAGCGCAATGATTGGGTACTCATTTTCTGCCATTATAAGCTGGGCAGGATCTGATGCGGTTAATATGGGGGCTCTTACGTTCAAACTATCCGCAGATTTATTGTTAGAAAATTTCAGCATAGGAGTTTTCTACAGACCAGAATCACAGCTCATCAAAGAAAAGAGTTTTGCCGAACATTACGGCTGGCAGGGATTCATTGATGGATTTGTCGTAGAACCAGCCTGGGGCATACGATTGGGTTATCGATTTGACATGGATTTATAGTAAAAAAACGGGAGAGTATACCAATGGAGTACCCTCCATAACAAATCAAAATAACTTTCTGTTATGAAAAAGACGATAATACTACTTCTACAGTTATTGTTGACATTCTGTTTTGCTGCAAACGCCCAATATCACGAGTACATCGAATATGCCAAAAGAGGGTATCACGGTGCACAATTTAACGTAGGGCTTGCCTACTACGAGGGGGATGGCGTAAAACAAGACTACAAAAAAGCCATACAATGGTGGAAAAAGGCCGCCGCTCAGGGCAATGAAGATGCCATGTATAACATTGGCTTTTGTTACGAAAAGGGGTTCGGAGTCAAACAAGATATCAAACAAGCTTTCGAGTGGTACAGAAAATCAGCCACGTCTGGACGTAACGAACTGGCGTGGTGTGCGTTGGGAGAATGTTATGAAGAAGGTAAAGGTACTGTTTCTGACAACGAGCAAGCTGAATACTGGTATCGGAAAGCTGCTTCATATAACATTCGGGCACAACACCTTCTCGGGAAACTGTATTACAAACACGGTTTTTATGAGGATGCTGCAATTTGGCTAAATCGCTTTCTAGAAGAGGCAGAAGATTTTCTAGCAGAAGAACCTGAAATTTACAACGAAGTTGTTTCCATTCTAAGAGAAATTGAAAACAAGAAATGAAAAGAAATAATATTACAAACATGGTAAAAATGCTTAACACAAACATCAGAAAAATAATAAGTGTTATAATACTAATCACATACACATCTGTTGTTTACACACAAGAAACAGATCCACAAAACATTGCAGGCACATGGGGAATTCCTGACAGTTGGGGTATAGGCGGTGTGATACATATTAAACCAATAATATTAGTATCCTACAACGATGGACAATATGCATTGGAGTACATAGAAGAATTGGATAGAAACGCCCGAGACCCAGAAAAGATTATAACCAAATACTCTAGAGGACAATTTAGCACAACCGTTGTTAAAGAAAGAGAGATCAACCTACAAGATGAGTTGTATGAGCGAGGGCTAGATTGCTATAAAGGAACCAGAGATGGAAATGCATATGGTTCATGGCCAAAACGTGGAACATTCTACTATGATCGTATACGAGTAGAAGAAACCATAACCTACAGAATAGAACGCGGTGCAGTCGTAGCCAACTACCAGGAAAGATACAAGTATTTTTATTATGGATTAAGGGGTACACACGCAGAACGCGAGTTCGATTACAACGAACCTGAGATATTGGAAAAAGAGGGTTTCCACTAAAAACATTTTTCATACAAAACCGAATTCAATAGTAAAAAGCGACAAAATCAAATATATTAGCAGCAAACTGGTTTAAAACTGGACTCGGGTCTCACAAAATACGCGCATACAGAAACGTGCGCGTATTTTTTTTGCCGGATGAATAATTATTTGTAATTTTGCACCCGGAATTTACGGAGTTATACTCCGTTTTTACACGGAAAATCAGGAGTACCACTCCATAAATTCATGATTTTGGCGACCGATATTCAAGGTCGCTTTTTTTTTACTTATCGGGTTGGATTTGGGAATATTTTGTATATTTGCGTCCGTGGGCTTGCGCCCACGGTTATTCTAGGTGTCGCCCCCCTCCCCCTCTCCCACGGGAGAGGGGGAGGGGGGGAGTTTTTACTTGAAGGCGTTCTCGCTGAGGCCTTTGCCGGAGAGGGCGAGGTCGGCCATATAGGAGGGGACGGGGCGGCCGAGGTATTTGTCGACGTAGAGTTTGGCGAGGTACTGTCCGAGCATGAAGCCGTGTCCGCGGAGGCCTGTGAGGAGGCCCACCTCGGGGTCGACGATGTAGCGCGGCTCGGTGTAGCGGCCGGCCCATACGGCGTGGAAGCCGACGTCGCGCAGGCCGGGGATCCACTCGGCGAAGACTTCGGAGACGATTTCGAGGAACTCGCGGCTGTTGTACTTGATGTTCTGTCGGGTTTCGTAGGCGTCGGTGTCGGGGCTGGCGCAGCCGATGATTTGACCGGTGTGGGCGAACTGCTGGCCATAGACGGCGGAGAAGCCGCGGTAGTGGCGGCGGTCGATGATCATGTCGAGAGGCTGGCCGGCGGGGCCGAGCATGGGGAGGCGGCGTGTGATGAAGGCCTGGTGCTTGACGGGGTAGAGGCCGGTGTCGATGCCGAGCATGTCGGTGAATTTCTCGGCGCCCCAGCCCATGGCGTTGACAAAGTGGTGGCAGAGGAACTCGATGTAGTGCCCGTCGTGTGTGCGGACGAGTGCGGCGATCTTGTCGCCACGGCGCTGCACTTCGAGGAGTTCGCAGTCTTCGTAGAGGGTGCCGCCGGCGGCGATGCCGAGGGAGCGGACGTAGTCGATGACGCGCCCCGGGGTGGCCTGCCAGCAGTCGCGGGTGATGAGGGCGTGGGAGTAGGTGGAGGGGCTGTCGTCCCAGAGGGGGGATATTTCGGTGCGGAAGTCGCGGCGGTCGACCATGTAGGCGTCGCTCCAGGCGCGCGAGGCGTCGAGGGCGCGGTAGGTGGCGTCGTCGTGGACGAGGTTGACGTAGCGCGTGGGGCGATAGTTGATGTTGCAGTGCTGCTGCATCTGGCGGAAGATTTCGTGGCTGTGCTGAGCGATGTCGGCGATGTCGGGGTTGGAGAAGGCCGGGCGACCACCGCCGATGTTGCGCCAGGAGGCGCCGCGGTCGTAGTTGACCATGACGGGGTTGAGGCCTGCCTCGGCGAAGTAGCGGAAGAGGGCGCTGCCGGCGATGCCGCCGCCGGCGATGAAGACTTTAGCTTCGGCGGTTTTGAATTTTGAATGATGAATGATGAATTTGTCTTGGCGGCCGGGGGAGTAGACGTCGCCGAGGGTGACGGGGCTGGAGAGCGGAGCGCGGGGTGTGGCGTCGCCGGTGACCTCGATGCCGTGGGCGCGCAGGAGCTGCTTGGCGCGGGGGATGCAGCGCTTGCCGCGGCAGGGGCCCATGCCGAGGCGTGTGATGTGCTTCAGCTCGTCGACGGAGATGAAGCGGCGGTCGCCGATGGCCTCGAGGAGGGTGTCGGGGGTGATGTCTTCGCAGTGGCAGACGAAGGTAGAGTGAGGAGTGAGGGGTGAGGAGTGAGGAGTTTGGGGGGAGGAGGAGTGAGGAGTGAGGAGTGAGGAGTGAGGAGTTATTGGGTCGGGTTGGAGGTTTTTCAAGATGAAGCCTTTGACGTCGGTGAGCTTGAATTCCTCATTCCGCACTCCGCATTCCTCGCTCACGCAGACTCTGGCCACGTTGGTCTTGTTGGGTTTTTTGAGCACTTTCTCGACGATGCCTTCGGCGACGGGGCGGCCGTCGTTGTCGACGAGGAAGACCTCGGCGCCTTCGTCGACATGGTACTCGATGGGGAGGAAGCACCACCGCTTTTGAGGGTTGTAGCCGAAGATGGCCAGGCCCGGGCACTGGTGGACGCACTCCATGCAGCCGATGCAGCGGTCGTAGTCAACGGTGGGTGTGGAGGCGGTGGTGGGCTTGGAGATAGCGCCGTGGGGGCAGGCGAAGGTGCAGGGGTTGCAGGCGAAGCCGTAGAGGCAGTCCATCTGCACGAAGGGGCGCAGGGCCTGGCGCTCGGGGGTGGGCAGGAATGGGCGCTCGAGCAGGCGGACGGGGTGCTGCTGCGAGTCGATATACTGGCGCGAGATGTCGAGATAGGCGTCGTAGTCGAAGCGCAGGCCGAGGTTCTGGGCCACCTCGTAGGCGGCCTGGCGTCCGCGGAGCACGGCGCTGGTGCCCTCGCCGATGCGCACGGCGTCGCCCACGCCGTAGGTGTGGAGGCCGAAGACCTCGCGCCCCTTGACGAGCAGCTGGTTGTCCGGCACGAGGCCGGTGCATATATTAATGATATCAATATTATCTATCACCTGCTCGGTGCCGGGGATGGGGCGGAAATTCTCGCAGCGTGCGATGACGGCGTCGGTGACGCCGGTGGCGTCGGCGTTGGGGATGGCGCGCAGGAGGGTGTGGCCCGTCATGATGGGTATGCCGAGACGGCGGACGCGGTTGGCCTGGACGGGGAAGCCGCCCTCGCGTGGCTGGGCCTCGACGATGGCGCGGATGGTGGCGCCGGCCTGCATGGCCTGGTAGGAGGTGAGGTAGCCGATATTGCCGGCACCGACGGTCAGCACGCGGCGACCGAGGAGGGTGTGCTCCTGGTTCATCATCTTCTGGAAGACGGCGGCGGTGTAGACGCCCGGCACGTCGTCGTTCTCGAAGGTGGGCATGAAGGGGACGGCGCCGGTGGCGACGACGAGGTGGTCGGCGTCGATGTAGAAGACCTCGTCGGTGGCGGTGTTCTTGCAGGCGATGCGTCGCCCCTCGAGGAGGTCCCAGACAGTGGAGTTGAGGAGGATGCCGTCGGTGTCGGCACCGGCCAGGGTGCTGGCGATGTCGAAGCCGCGCATGCCGCCGTATTTCTTTTCGCGCTCGAAGAAGAAGAACTGGTGGGTCTGCATGTTGAACTGGCCGCCGACGGTGGCGCAGGAGTCGACGACGAGGCAGTCGATGCCGAAGGCGCGGAGCTGCTCGCGGCAGGCGAGGCCCGCCGGGCCGGCACCGACGATGGCGACGGTGGTTTTGTAGATTTTCAATGAGGAATGAGGAGTATGGAGTGAGGAGCTATCCGCGGCGCCAGCCCACTCCCCACTCCTCATTCCTCCCTCCTCATTGATTCTCACCTCGCGCACCCCGTCGACGGGCGTGATGCAGATGCGGCGCACGCGGCCGTCGACCAGCATCTCGCAGGCTCCGCACTTGCCGATACCGCACTCCAGGGAGCGGTTGCGCCCCTGAAGGCTGTGGCTATGAACAGGATAGCCCGCCTCGTGGAGGGCTTTGGCGATGGTGTAGCCGCGGCGGGCGCGGATGGTGCGGCCCTCGAAGAGGAAGGTGGTCTCCTCGCGCTGCGGGATGTCCAGGATGGGGTGTTTTTCGATTGCGTACATGATGTTAAGTGTTTAAGGATAAGCGCGTTGCCGCAATACCGGCGATTGAAGCAACACTGCAAAGTTAAGAAACAATGAAGAAAGATGCAAATATTTTTGAAAAAAAGTCGTATTTTTGCAACTCAAAATGAATGACAGAAATGGAATATGTTTTTGAAAACCGTGAGCGGGTGCGCGACTACGAGTGCGACCTGCAAGGGATTGTAAACAATGCTAATTATCAACACTATATGGAGCACTCGCGGCATTTGTTCATCAAGAGCCGGGGGGTGAGTTTCTGCGAGCTGCACGAGGAGGGAATCGACGTGGTGGTGGCGCGGTTCGAGATCCAGTACAAGGTGCCGCTGCGGCCGGAGGACGAGTATATCTGCCGCCTGCGGCCGGAGAAGTCGGGGGTGCGTTATGTGTTCCACCAGGCCATTTTCCGCGCCAGCGACGGGGCGCTGGTGGCGCGGGCGAAGGTGGACTGCGCCACAACGATAGGTGGCCGGCTTGTGGCCGGCCACCCGAAACTGGACGCGCTGCTATGAAGAGACTAGCACCTATCCTGCTGATGCTGTGTGCCACGCTGACGGCGATGGCACAGGAGGATACATTGACGATACTCCGCAAGGACTACCGCAATGTCGATGGTCGCACCGTTATCGTGAACAAGCCCCTGCTGCAACGGTTGCACAAGGGGAACGTACAAACAGTGAAGCTGGAGACACCGCATAATGGCTTCAAGGTGTTGAAACCCCACCTTCGTCAATACCAAAACACCGAGCCGACGGGCTGCGACGGCTTTCTGATCATGTGGGACACTACCCTGCTTTGGTTCAATTCTCAGGCTGACTCCTGCCTTCCATACCGGCAGAAATGGACCACCGACTATCTTTTTCGGGGACTCGCTTACTCTGACGGCACCGCCGCATTACGACACCACACAAGGGTAAGCGACATCTGCGAGTATGAATGCCGCGGCGAGTTTGACGACGGAAATCAGGAGTTCCCCACCAGCGCCATCTGTTTCAACTATGCCGACGAGTACTATTATATCCCCGTCGATGACGACTGCTGGAAAGACTCGGTTGAAATTGACCTCGGCGACAGTGTCTGCCTGACGATGACCGTTTACCGCGACCGCAAGGGCGAGGTCGGAGAGCAACCCTACGCCGAGGTAACCGACATACGGCGCATCCGCACAGAGGGTGAGATAGATACCATAGGACGTGTTATTGGGTATGGAGATACACTGTATATCACCCACTTGGACGGTTATTGGGCATGGGAACGATACCTGACCAGCGATATGCTGAAGGAATTTGGACTCTCAGCCGACGAGTACTATATCGTATTGAATATGAACAAGACATTCTGCAAACAGATGAAAAACAAATTCTTCCGCCGTGTGGACTACTCGTGGCAACCGAATCTGGCACGAGTACCTGCCGCTGAAAAATACCGGAGTGCAAAATCCCGACTTTGACAACTGCACACTTTGGCTCCGTGCAAAACCGCATGGTTTTAAGGAATAAAAAGAAGGCCCGCCGAATGGTGGGCCTTCTTTTGTAAAGGATTATTCTACTCGACGTTAAGAATGAAGTAGTTTTTCTTGCCTTTCTGGATGAGGATGCATCCGGAGGCGAGGATGTCGGAGGGGGTGAGGGTGCAGCCTTCGGAGACTTTCTGCTTGTTGACGGAGATGGAGTTCTGCTTCAGCTCGCGGCGTATCTCGCCTTTGGAGGCGAACATGCCGACCTCGGCGGCGAGGTCGACCAGCGGTGCGCCGGCCTCGATGGCGGAGCGGCTGACGGAGAACTGGGGGACGCCTTCGAAGACGCTGTCGAGGGTCTTGCGGTCGAGGGAGTTGAGTTGCTCGGTGGTGGCTTTGCCGAAGAGGAGCTCGGAGGCGGCGATAGCGGTGTCGTAGGCATGCTGGCCATGGACGCGGATGGTGATGTCCTTGGCCAGTGCGCGCTGGAGGATGCGCTGCTCGGGGACCTGGGCGTGCTGGGCCTCGAGGGCCTCGATTTCCTCGCGTGAGAAGAGGGTGAAGATGCGGATGTAGCGTGCGGTGTCGACGTCGGAGCAGTTGAGCCAGAACTGGTAGAACTTGTAGGGCGAGGTGCGCTCGGCGTCAAGCCATACGTTGCCGCCCTCGGTCTTGCCGAACTTGGTGCCGTCGGCCTTGGTAATGAGTGGGCATGTGAGAGCGAAGGCCTCGCCGCCTTCCATGCGGCGGATGAGCTCGGTGCCGGAGGTGATGTTGCCCCACTGGTCGGAGCCACCCATCTGGAGGCGGCAGCCTTTGGTGCGGTAGAGGACAAGGTAGTCGTAGGCCTGGAGGAGCTGGTAGCTGAACTCGGTGAAGGAGAGGCCGGTCTCGAGGCGCTTCTTGACGGAGTCCTTGGTCATCATGTAGTTGACGGTGAGGTGCTTGCCGATGTCGCGGATGAAGTCGAGGAAGAGGTAGTTCTTCATCCAGTCGTAGTTGTTGAGGATTTCGGCGCCATTGACGGGGTTGTCGAAATCGAGGAAGCGGGAGAGCTGGGCTTTGATGCAGTCGACGTTATGCTGCACCTCGTCGGGGGTAAGCAGTTTGCGCTCGGCGGCCTTGAAGGAGGGGTCGCCGATCATGCCGGTGGCGCCGCCGACGACGGCGAGGGGCTTGTGGCCTGCCATCTGGAGGTGTTTGAGGAGCATGATGGAGACGAGGTGGCCGATATGGAGGCTGTCGGCGGTGGGGTCGATGCCGACGTAGGCGGTGGTTACTTCTTTGGCGAGCTGATCTTCGGTGCC
Source organism: uncultured Bacteroidota bacterium (assembly GCA_902762805.1). Lineage (GTDB taxonomy): Bacteria > Bacteroidota > Bacteroidia > Bacteroidales > P3 > Colimorpha. Next base: position 50,016 of record CACWPQ010000009.1, read on the forward strand.
GGGCATGATATCGTGGATCATGCCGCGCCAGCGGAGCTCTTCTACGAGGTTTGTGTTCATGTATATTATATAATATATATTGTATTCATTAATTTTAAAGGAAAGGAGGCACTGCCTGCGGGCGGTACCTCCTTTGCTGTGCTACACTACGCCCAGTTTAGCGCACCATCATCTTGGTGGCGGCGGTGTGGCCGCCGATGATGACGTTGACCAGGTACATGCCCTTGCCGAGGTTCTCGGTTTGGAGAGTGTAGAGGTTCTCGCCTTCGGAGGCGTAGCCGAGCTGGCGCTCGATGACGAGGCGGCCGTTGAGGTCGTAGACGCGCAGCTGGGCGGTGCCAGCGACGGCGGAGTTGACGTTGAGGGTAGCCTCGGTGGTAACGGGGTTGGGATAGAGCTTGACGCTGTTCAGACCGATGCTGTTGACGGTGGGGATGGCAACGGGGGTGTAGTCTTCCGGGTCGACAATCTCATTGTCAGTGTCGGTAACATAGGTCATGTCCATGAAGATGCCGCGGCCATAGGTGCCGAAGTAGATGGCACGGGGCCACTTGGTCTTGGCGAAAGCGTTGTTCTCGTCGGTAACACCAGTGTGGCTGAGGCTATGACGGACGGGGAGTTTGTGCGTCTGCTGAACAATAGCGGTGACGGGGATGTCGGGGATGTTCTGGTAGACCGACCACGCGGCATCTTCTTTCTTGATGTGGACGCCATTGGAAGTACCCACATAGATAGCACCGGTGGAATCCTCGACGATAGCACAGAAAGCGGGGATGTTGCTCATGCCATCGATACCCATCGGGGTGATGGAATTCCAGTTGGTGCGGGGATTGTCGATTACGGCTACATTGTCATAACCATCGGAGACACCGTCAAAGGTGATGATGAGGCGATCCATGCCGGGGCGGGGGTCAACAGCGAGGGAGCTGATGGGACGGGGGAAGAAGATGGATCCGTTGACATGGAAGGTGTCGACGGTGAGGATCGAGCTGGCACCCTTCTGGAAGAGGATGTCGTTGTAGATTTTAAAGTTGTTCTGGGTGAAGTCGATGTTCTCGAAGCCGCTGATGCGGAAGAGGACAGACTGATTGGTGGCGGTGTCGAAAGCGCTTGCGTAGACATTGAGACCGTCGCGGCTGATAACAGCGTTGCGGGGGAAGAGGTTCTCGGTGACAGAGCCTTCGATACGCTCGATGCCAAGAATGGGGCTCCACAGGTGGAGTTTCTCGGAGAGGGCGTTGTTGGTGAGGCATTCAATGTAGGTGAGGGAGTCCCAGACCTTGGTGAAGTCGGTGGGAGCCCAAGAGTACCAGAGGCATCGGGTGGTGCTGGTGCCGCGACCGCCGGGGAAGTCGCCGACGCAGACCATGCGGGACTGGATGGGGTTGAGTACGGTGACGGAGTCCTTGGCGGACTGTGCAGCGGTGAAGGTGTACTCGAAGGGGTAATTGTTGTGGGCACGGGAGTGGAAGGTCATCTTGTCGCCACGCTGGATGCGGAACTTGGAGCCGTTCAGGCTGCCGTTGCGGGCGGTGTCGTTGAGGTAAAGTGTGTCGTTGCCACGGATGACGTAGCCGAGGGTGTCGATGCCGAAGCGGAGGTAGTTATTGAAGGCAGTGTTCTTGTCGGTCTCCCAGAGGTAGAGCGAGCCAATTTCGGGGCCACCGGCGATACCATAGTTGGTTCCGTCGCCATTGAAGTTGGAGCCCGTGGTCCAAGCGGTGGTGTTAGTGTAGTTGAGGTAGTCGATCCAGGTGCGTCCGACGGCGCCATTGGCGTTGGAGGTGAAGATGGTACGACGGTTCTGGGCGGAGTACTGCTGGAAGGCAGAGGCGGCGGTGGCGCCACCGGAACCATTCAAGTAGAGGACGTTGGCGTCGTGGTTGAAGTTGCCGAGCGAGCCGTTGTCGTACCAGCTGATGGTGGGCTGGCCGCCGGCGTGGGTGAGGATGGGTTCGATGACGGGGCTGGAGTTGTCGCGGGCACCGGTGACGAGGGTTCCATCAGGGGCGACAGCGATGGAGTTGATGGCCACGGTGTTGAGGCCATGGTTGAGGTCTTGGTGCCAACCGAAGTTTACATCGGAGAAGAATACACCGCCGTTGGTGGCAACGAAATAGTAGCGGCTGTCAAAGTATTCACCCTCGTAGAGGTAACGGCGGAACACGGGGACGATCTGATGGATGCCGGAATGGATAAAGCTGGGGTTACCGAAGACGGTTTCCATGTAGGAGCCGCCGTTGAGCATGTGCTCGCTGTAGGAGGCGGAGGTCCACTGGTAGAGGGCACCGTCCACATAGCCCTGACCGATCCAGACGTTATCGCCGGCGATGATGATGCGGCGGGGGTTGGTGGGGTCCACGGTGATGGCACCAGAGGTGAGACCCGAGGTGAATGCATTGAAGGGCAGGACAGTGGGTGTGGAGACTGCGGTCCAGGTTTGCTCGTTGCGGGTGAGATATACGTTGTCGAGGAGACCAGCCTTGGTGATGGTCATAGCATAGACGAAGGTTGGGTCGGAGGGCGAGGCGGCGAGGAGGATGCGCGCGGCGCTGGCAAAGGCTGCATTGGAATTGGTGATGCGAGCAATGTGGGTGGAGATGGAGGCCGAGGGGGCTGTTACGTCGCCAATTTTATAGAGTTCGGAGGGGGCGGAGGCGTAGGCGGTGCGGAGCCGGCGGAGAACCATGATGTTGTCGACGCGACCTTCGTGGATGCGCTCGGGGCGGGCGTTGGTCCAGTTGGAGCCGGAGACTTTCCAGCGGTAGAGGCCGGAGTTGGTGGCGGCGAAGAGGTAGAAGGTGCCATCGGTAGCGATATAGTAGTCGATGCCGCCGACAGCGCTGAAGTCGGAGTTGTTGGTTTCGGGCAGGAGGGAGAAGCGTCCCTGCTGCGGGTCGAAGCGGTAGATACCTTTACCGGCGATGGACATGCGGGAGTAGTTGGAGGAGGTCTGGACGAGGGGGTCGCCGGTGCCGATGTAGAGGGCGCCGTCGGGGCCCTGGAGCATGCTGCTGATGGGGAGGACGGTTTCGCGGTTGTTTACTTTGTAGGGGATGTAGTGCCAGACGGCGGTGTCGGCGATGCTGTCGATCTTCGACTCGGAGTAGCCGAGGGCGGAGTAGAGCTGTCGTACGAGGTCGCGGTTTTCGGAGCGGAAGAAGAGACCGCCCTGGGCTGCGCCGGCGAAGAAGGTGTTGCCGGTGGTGTCGCGGCTGTCGACCACAATACTGGAAATCTGGCCCGCGATGTTGGAGGGGCCTACTTCGTAGAATTTGTTTCCGGTTTGGGCGTTGAGGACGCCTCCGGCCAAAGTCATCAGGCCCACAAAGAGGCCGAGCAGTACTTTGTTTCTTTTCATAAGTGAATGTTTATTAATTAGTTATTTTATTTTCATGTTGAATAATTAACGTACAAAGATACACACTTTTTTTGATATACAAATAAAATATGCGTTGCGGAGCGAAAAAAGTTTTCAACAGGTGCTGAGGGACGTCAAAAAAACGGGCAAAATGGCAATTGAAAACGAAGTAGGTTGATTTCATAAAAAGAGTTAATTTAACAGTTATTAGGAAATTCGGAGAAATATATACAAATTGGTTAAATTCTGTTAAAACAACAAAAGTGGAGAAAAACGCTTCTCGCAGGATGCTGGATGACAGCACTTTGTAAAGCCAATCTCTCGAAACTGGCTTCCTGTCTACTTCCAGAGGGGTTTTGTAGGGGAATGGTAGGGTAATGGTTCGGCCTTGGCAGGGGATTTTAACATTTGTGTTAATGGATGTTAATGGTGCCCCATGTTTAACATGTATTAACATTCCCTCCCCCACCCCGGGCGACGGCCTGCCGGGGAAGAAATGTGGACAAAAAAAACTGGAACGGGCAATAAAGTTTCCCTTTTGGTGTTATTGGGGCATAAAAAACGAAGAAAAACTAGACTATGGAACCTATCAACATTCAAGAATTGAACGACCGCATCGGGCGCGAGAGCGCTTTCGTGGATGTGCTGCAGATGGAGCTGGGCAAGCAGATTGTGGGGCAGAAGCACATGGTGGAGAGCCTGATGATCGGTCTGCTGAGCAACGGGCACGTGCTGCTCGAGGGTGTGCCGGGACTGGCCAAGACGCTGACCATCACGACGCTGGCCCGCGCCATCGATGCGAAATTCAGCCGCATACAGTTCACGCCCGACCTGCTGCCGGCCGACCTGCTGGGCACGATGATCTACAGCCAGAAGAGCGAGCAGTTCCAGGTGAAGAAGGGCCCGATATTCAGCAACTTCATCCTGGCCGACGAGATCAACCGCGCGCCGGCCAAGGTGCAGAGCGCCCTGCTGGAGGCGATGCAGGAGCGGCAGGTTACGATCGGTGAGCAGACCTTCCGCCTGGAGGAGCCTTTCCTGGTCATGGCGACGCAGAACCCCATCGAGCAGGAGGGCACCTATCCCCTGCCCGAGGCGCAGGTGGACCGCTTCATGCTGAAGGTGGTCATCACCTATCCCAAGCGCGACGAGGAGCGCCTGATCCTGCACCAGGCCATCGCCGGCGAGCGCATGGCGGCGCAGCAGCCCATCCTCAAGCCGCAGGACATACTGAAGGCCAGGGAGTTGGTGCGCGAGGTGTACATGGACGAGAAGATCGAGACCTACATCACGGACATCGTCTTCGCGACGCGCTTCCCTGAGCAGTACGGGCTGGAGAAGCTGAAGCCGCTGGTGAGCTACGGCTCGTCGCCGCGCGGCAGCATCAACCTGGCCGCCGCCGCCAAGGCCTACGCCTTCCTCAAGCGCCGCGGCTACGTCATCCCCGAGGATGTGCGCGCCATCGCCATGGACGTGCTGCGCCACCGCATCGGGCTGACCTACGAGGCCGAGGCCGAGAACGTCACGAGCGAGGAGCTGGTGAACGAAGTGTTGAACCGAGTGGATGTGCCGTGAACGAAGACATCATCAAGAAAGTCCGCAAGATTGAAATCAAGGCGCGCGGGCTGTCGCAGCAGATGTTCAGCGGCGAGTACCACTCGGCCTTCAAGGGGCGCGGCATGGTGTTCAGCGAGGTGCGCGAGTACCAGTACGGCGACGACGTGCGCAACATCGACTGGAATGTAACCGCCCGCCTGGCGCACCCCTACGTGAAGGTGTTCGAGGAGGAGCGCGAGCTGACGGTGATGCTGCTGGTGGACGTGAGCGGCTCGAACCGCTTCGGCACCCACAACCAGTTCAAGGAAGAGCTGGCCGCCGAGGTGGCCGCCACGCTGGCCTTCAGCGCGATAGCCAACAACGACAAGGTGGGCGTCATCCTCTTCAGCGACCGCATTGAGAAGTTCATCCCGCCCAAGAAAGGGCGCACGCACATCCTGCGCATCATACGCGAACTCATCACCTACCGCCCCGCGAGCAACGGCACCGACATCGCGCTGGCGCTGGGCTACTTCGCCAACGTCATCAAGAAGCGCTGCACGACGTTCCTGCTGAGCGACTTCTACGCCACGGGCTACTCGGACGCCGTGAAGCTGGCCGCCGGCAAGCACGACCTGGTGGCGCTGCGGCTCGTCGACCGCCGCGAGGAGCAGCTGGAGAACCTCGGCCTGGTGAAATTCTACGACCCCGAAAGCAGCCGCACCCTGTGGGTCGACACCGGCAGCGCCGCCGTGCGCCACCAGGTGAACGCCCGGTTCGCCGACCACCAGCGCGAGGTGGACACGGTGATGAAACGCTACGGCGTCGACATGGCCACCATGCACACCGGCGAGGACTTCGTCAAACCGCTCAAGGCACTGCTTTCTCGGAGGAGTTAAGACAAATGATAAAGATGAAACTTGAACATAACATTATAGTTTTGGTGGCACTATGCTGCCTGCTGCCGGCCACGCTGCGCGGGCAGGCCACGGCGACGCTCAGCACGGACACCATCCTGCTGGGCGACCAGGCTACGCTCACCGTGCGGCAGGCCCGCAACTACCCCTCCACCGACATGCTCACGCGCGACGGCATCGTGGCCCTCGGCCAACAGTTCGACACCGCCGCCAACACACAGACCACCGTGCTGACCTGCTTCGAGCCCGGCGAGCGCTATGTGCACCTCGGGCCCGACGATTCGCTGCGGCTGGTGGTGCTCGACGTGGAGGTGGACACCTCGGCCAACGCCGAAATCCGCGACATAGCCGATATCGAGCGCGTGCCCTACACCTTCTGGGAAATCGGCCGCTGGGTGCTGCTGGCGCTGGGCGTGCTGGCGCTGGGCTTCCTCGCCTGGTGGCTCTACACCCACCGGCGGAAGCTGCAGGAAGTGCTCGGCACCGCCGAACCCGTCGACACCCGCACCCCGGAGCAGCGCGCCCTCGACACCCTCGAGGCGCTGCGCAACCAAAAACTGTGGCAGAGCGGCAAGGTGAAGGAATACCACACCGAGCTGACCGACGCCGTGCGCCGCTTCATCGAAGAGAGCACCTCCATCCGCGCCACCGAGATGACGAGCGACGAGACGGTGGGGGAAATTGAAAATTTAAAATTGAAAATTGAAACTTCCCTGCTGAAAGATATATTCCGGACGGCCGACCTGGTGAAATTCGCCAAGAGCGAACCCCTGCCCCACGAGCACGACCGCTCGATGGCCGACGCGGTGGAATTCGTGAAGCAGCTGTGGCAGCAGGTGAAGCCGCAAGAAGAGGAGGTGCCGCATGAGTAACCTGACCTTTGCGCACCCGTGGTTCCTGCTGGGGCTGGTGCTGGTGCCGCTGATGGTGGCGTGGTACCTCTGGCGCTACCGCAAGCAGGAGGCCGCCCTGCAGCACTCGAACCTCTCGCTCTTCGACGGCATAGGCCAAAGCCTGCGCGTGCGTCTGCGCTGGCTGCCCTACGCGCTGCGGTGCCTGGCCGTGGGCGCCATGGTGGTGGCCCTGGCGCGGCCGCAGAGCCAGCTGAGCCGCCAGGAGATGACCGTCGAGGGCATCGACGTGGTGCTCGCCATGGACATATCGGGCTCGATGCTGGCCGAAGACTTCAAACCCAACCGCCTCGAAGCCGCCAAGAAAGTGGCCGCCGACTTCATCGAGGGGCGCAAGAACGACCGCATGGGCCTCGTGGTCTTCGCCGGCGAAGCCTTCACGCAGGTGCCGCTCACTATCGACCACCAGGTGCTGCTCAAGCAGCTGGGCGCGGTGAAGAGCGGCCTGGTGCGCGACGGCACAGCCCTCGGCGACGGCCTCGCCACCGCCATCAACCGCATCAAAGACAGCCAGGCCGAAAGCAAGGTCATCATCCTGCTCACCGACGGCGTGAACAACCAGGGCAGCGTCGACCCCCTCTCGGCGGCCGAAATCGCAGCTCTCTACAACATACGCCTCTACACCATCGGCGTCGGCGCCCGCGGCAAAGCACCCTTCCCCTTCCGCGACCAGTTCGGACGCGTGCACTACCAAAACATCGACGTGGAAATCGACGAGGACCTCATGAAGCAGATGGCCTCCGCCACGGGCGACGGCCAGTACTTCCGCGCCACCAACCGCAAGGCGCTGCAGGAAATCTTCGACCAGATCGACGAGATGGAAACCTCGAAAATCGACGTGACCCAGTACGCCCAGACCCGCGACGAGCACCAGCCGTGGCTGTGGCTGGCCGCCATCGCACTCCTCCTCGAGGCGCTGCTGCGCTATGTCTGGCTGAAACGATAGAACACTAAAGATGATACATTTCGAACATATAGAATATTTATGGCTGCTGCTTGCGGTGCCGCTGCTGGCCCTGGTGTGGGCCTTCTACCAGTGGCGCTCGCGCCGCCGGCTGGAGCAGTGGGCCGACAAGAGCATGTTCCGGCGCCTGCTGCCCGACGAGAAGCGTTGGCGCCCCATTGCCAAACTCACCCTCACCCTGCTCGGCATCGCCCTGCTCATCGTGGCGCTGGCCAACCCCCAGTTCGGCACCAAGATAGAGAAAGGCAAGCGCGCCGGCAGCGACATCGCCATCTGCCTCGACGTGTCGAACTCGATGATGGCCGAAGACATACAACCCAACCGCCTGGAACGCAGCAAGCGGGTCATCAGCACACTGCTCTCGTCGCTGGCGGGCGACCGCATCTCGCTCATCGTCTTCGCCGGAACGAGCTATATCCAAATGCCGCTCACCAACGACTACAGCGCCACCAAACTCTTCCTCGACCAGGTGAGCTGCGACATGATAGCCTCGCAGGGCACCGCCATCGGCGACGCCATCGACAAGGCGATGCAGACCTTCGGATATGGCGACCCGGACCGCGAGTGGGTGAGCAACAAAGGGCGCACCATCATCGTCATCAGCGACGGCGAGAACCACGAGGACGACGCCATCGGCGCCGCCCGCAACGCCCGCAAGGAGGGCGTCACGGTGTCCACCATCGGTATGGGCCTGCCCAGCGGCGCGCCCATACCCGAATACAGCCCCCGCGGACGCACGAACAACTACAAGCGCAACAAAGAGGGCAGCATCGTGATGACCAGCCTCAACGAGCAGATGCTGCGCGACATAGCCGCCGCCGGCGACGGCATCTACCTGCATGCCGCCGGTGCCTCCACCTCGCTCACCGACCTCACCAAGATGATCGAAGGCATGGAGAAAGAGGAATTCGGCGAAGCCGTGTTCAGCCAGTACGAGAGCCGCTACCGCTGGCCCTTGGCGGCCGGACTGCTCTGCCTGCTGGCCGAAATCATACTCTTCGAGCGCCGGAACAAGAAAATCAAACTCTTCGAGCAATGAGGAAGAAACTAAACATACTAGGAAAACTAGTTGCACTAGTCCTACTAGTACAGCTAGCCAATTCGGCCGCCGCGCAGGCGGACCGCCATCTGATGCGCGACGGAAACCGGCAATACAACAACGGGCACTACGACCAGGCCGAACTCAACTACCGCCGCGCCCTCGAGGCCGACAGCCTGGACCGGCGCGGCCACTACAACCTCGGCAACGCCCTCTACCGCCAGCAGAACTATGCCGACGCCCTGCGCCATTACGACCAAGCCCTGCAACGCCCCGACCTGACCGACCAGCAGCGCGCCACCACCCTCCACAACCGCGGCAACGCCAGCCTGCAGGCCGGACGCAAAGACCAGCAGCAAGCCCAGCAGCACTTCCAGGAGGCCATCAAGTCGTATCAAGAAGCACTGAAACTCAACCCCAAGAACGACGACACACGCTACAACCTGGCCCTGGCCCGCCGCCTGCTGCAACAAACCCAGCAACAACAGCAACAGCAGCAAAACCAACAGCAGCAGAACCAGCAGGACAAGCAACAGCAGCAACAACAACAGCAGCAACAACAGCAAGGAGACAGCAAGCAAGAGCAGAAAGACCAGCAACAGCAGCAAAACCAGCAGCCACAGCAGGGCGACCAGCAGCAGGGACGGGAGAAAGAGAGCCAAAAGCAGCCACGCCCCAACCAGCAGCGCAAGCAGGATGCCGAGAGGATGCTGGAGGCTGTGAAAAACAACGAGCGCCAGACGCTGAAAGACCAAACCAAGAAACTGCAGGCGGTGGGCGGCAAGCATAGCGACAAAGACTGGTAGGAAGCTCCTAGATGACTCCTAGATGACTCCTAGATGACTCCTAGATGGCTCCTAGTATGAAAAGGGGATGAAAAGGGGATGAAAAGGGGATGAAAAGTAAACCGAAAGCAACGACAATGAAACGAACAACAGCAATACTCACTCTACTGCTCCTGGCCATAGGCCCTCTGGTGGCGCAGGAGATGACAGTGCAAGCGCCCAAACAGGTGTATGTGGGCGACAATTTCACGGTGCGCTTTGTGGTGAACGACAAAGCCAACGGCTTCCGCGGCCCCGATTTTGCGGGCTTCCGCGTGTACAACGGTCCTTCGCAGTCGTCGCAGACGAGCATGAGTTTTGTCAACGGCCAGATGTCGCACTCGTCGACCACCACCTTCTCCTATACCCTCGGCGCCACGGAGGAGGGCACGTTCACCATCGGCCCTGCCAGTTGCACGGCCGACGGGCGGAAACTCAGCTCGCCGAGCCACACCATACGGGTGGAGAAGATGACCGCGGCGCAGCAGCAGCAACGGCAGCAGCAACAGCAGCGCCAGCAACAGCAGCGCCAAGCCTACGACCCGTGGGCGCAACAGCCGCAGGAGGCCTCGACGGTGGACGAGAAGTCGCTCTTCGCGCGTGCCTCGGTGAGCAATTCGAACCCCTACCAGGGCGAGCAGATCATCATTACCTACAAGGTCTATTCGCAGATACCCATCCGTCAGTATGCCATCGACAAGCTGCCTGGCAACCGCGGCTTCTGGGCCGAGGACCTCAGCGCCGACCAGAGACAGGTGAAGCAGTATGAGGAGACCGTGGACGGGCGCCAGTACATGGTGTTCGAGATACGCAAGGGGGCCCTCTTCGCCCAGGAGAGCGGCCGCCTGACCATCGAGCCGCTGGACCTCAACGTGCTGGCCATGGTGCGCGCCCAGCGCCGCCGCACGGGCAGCATCTGGGACATCTTCGACGACCCCTTCTTCAACATGGCGCAGGCGGTGGAATACCCGCTGCACACACGTGCGCTGACCGTCAACGTCAAGCCCCTGCCCAACCAGCCGGACGACTTCAGCGGCGCGGTGGGCAAATTCACGGTCAAAGGCGGACTGAACCTGGACCGCGTGAAAGCCAACGAGGCGCTCACCTACCGCCTCACGGTCTCCGGCTCGGGCAACCTGATGCTGGTCACGCCGCCGACGCCGCAGTTCCCCTCCTCGTTCGAGGTCTACGACCCACAGATTGAGGACAATATCAAGCGCAGCGACAACGGTGTGAGCGGCAGCCGCACCTACGAGTGGGTGCTCATTCCGCGTACGCAGGGCAACTACACCATTCCCGAATACCGCTTCACCTACTTCGACCCCACGACCCAGCAGTACACCACGCTGACCGTTGCGGCGCAGCAGGTGCAGGTGGACAAGGGGAGCGGCACCTCGTCGGCCTACAATCCCAAGGAGGATGTGCGCCTGCTGAACCAGGACATCAACTACATACACCCGATGGGCAAACTGAAGCCCCTGCGGACGACGGACCACGCGGGGTGGCCGTTCTACCTGGTCGCGGTGCTGATAGCGCTGGGCGCGGTGGCCGCCGTCGTCATCGGGCGCAAGCGTCAGGCCGCGCAGCAGGACGTTGCGGGATTGCGTCTGAAGCGCGCCACCCGGATGGCGCAGAAGCGGCTGAAGAAGGCCGCGGCCTTCCTGGGCACGGGCGACACCAATCGCTTCTACGAGGAGATTTACAAGGCCATCTGGGGCTGCCTGGCCGACAAATACAACATCGAACTCTCGCAGCTCAACCGCGACACGGTAAGCCACTGCCTGGCCGACAAACGCGTGCCCGCCGAGCAGCAGGAGCGCATCATGAAGGTGCTGCAGGATGTGGACCTGGCCCGCTTCGCCCCCGGCGACGCGGAAGCGCAGAAGCAGACCATCTACACCGAAGCGCTGATGATGATAGCGGAGTTGTGAGTTTAAAGTTTAAGGTTTAAAGATTAAAGTTTGGTTATGAAAAGATTCTTCCTTATAATAACACTACTGCTGATGGTTACGGCCGCATGGGGTCAGGAGTCGCAGACGCTGGCCCGGCAGGCCGACGAACTGTACCGCCACGGGGAGTACGACTCGGCACTGGCGCTCTACCAGTCGGCCCTCGATATGGGCTACACCTCGGCCGAGCTACATTATAATATGGGTAACACCCACTACCGCCTCGAACACCTGGGACAGGCCATCCTGCACTACGAGCGTGCCTTGCGGCTCAAGCCCTCGATGAAAGAGGCCAAGGAGAACCTGGCGCTGGCCAACAGCAAGACACAGGACCGCATCGTGGAGCTGCCGCGGCTGTTCCTCGTGAACTGGTACCACTCCCTCTGCACCCACCTGACGCCCAAGACGTGGCGCGTCATCTGGCTGGTGCTCTTCGCCCTGCTGGCGGCCGCCGTGGCCACCTTCATGCTCGCCCGCGAGCTGCCGCTGCGCAAGGCCACCTTCTCGCTCGCCATCGTGGCGGGCGTGCTTCTGCTGCTGTCCACCGTGCTGCTCATCTCCTCCACGCGCCACTACAACGCCCACGCCGAGGCCATCGTGACAGAAGAAGCCATCGCCGTCCGCAACTCGCCCGAGCAGCAAAGCCTCGAGAAACTCATCCTCCACGAAGGCACCAAGGTCACCGTCAGCGAAAGCCTCGCCGGATGGGAGAAAATCACGCTGGCCGACGGCACCACTGGCTGGTGCGAGAGCCACAACATCGAGAGGATATGAAAAGGAGTCTGGATAGACTGGTCAGGCTGGTAGTGCTGGTGTCACTAGTACTGCTGGTATCCACCGCTGCCGCGCAGGACATACGCTACGAGACCGACGAGCAGTGCGGCTGCGACATTGTCTATGTAGACGGCATCGAGACCACCAAGGAGACCGATTCCACCGGCACGACGCGCTACGGCTTCCGGCGCGAGGACGGCCGCATCATCGTCCCCAACCGCTACCTCTATGTCGACCGCTTCTACGGCGCCTACTGTCGCGTGTGGAGCGACGACAGCCTGGCAGGCCTCATCGACACCAACGGTCGCGAGGTGGTACCCTGCCAATACGACGCCGTCGACCACCCCTCCGAAGGGCGCATCGCAGTTGTCCGAGGCGGGCTCAGCGGATTCACCGACCTGCAGGGCAACCTCATCATCCCCGCCCGCTACGCCAACGCCAGTTCCTTCTCCGAAGGACGCGCCTCGGTCGCCGTCATACTCGACTCCTTCACAGTCCTCTGCACCTATATCGACACCCTCGGCACCCCCCTCTTCGACCCCATCTACCAGAGCGCCCTACCCTACCGCGACGGCTACGCCGCCGTCTACCGCTACGACCGCTGGGGCATGATCGACCGCGAGGGCAATCAAGTGCTGCCCAACATCTACGAACAAATCTCCACCGCCGACCACGGCATCTTCTTCGCCGGCGACGAGTGGGGGATGACCCTCTTCGACTACAGCTTCAAGCCCCTCACCACGGTGCAATACCTGCCCATCACCACCGTCAGCGACCGCCGCATCGGGGTGCTGCGTGGCGACAAATACGGCTTCCTCGACCTCAAGGGCCACGAAGTCATACCCTGCATCTACGACGAAATAGGGCGCTTCCACCTCGGCCGCGCCATGGTGCGCCTGAGCGACCGCTACGGCATCATCGACACCAACGGCACCCTCATCCTCCCCCTGCAATACCACAACAGCAAACAGAAAAGCGGCCTCTACACCTATCGCGACAGCCTCGCCCTGGTGGAACAGGACGGCCAGTACGGCTACGTCGACCTCCAAGGCCGCCTCGCCATCCCCTTCCACTTCAACGGAGCCTTCCCCTTCAGCCAGGGACTGGCATCGGTGCGCGTCGGCAGCCACTGGGGCTACATCGACACCCACGGCGACATCTACCTCCCCTTCATCTTCGACATCGCATCCCCCTTCGAACACGGCCGCGCAGAAATCATCTTCAACGGCGACATCCGCTACATCGACCGCCAGGGGCGCTGCGTCAAAAACTGCGGAGGAATCATCTCGTTTAGGTAAGGAGTAAGGAGTAAGAAGTAAGAAGTAAGATATAAAGATATGGAGCATATAGCAACACATGAAGGACGCGTGACGGCCGTCAAACAAGGCACCGTCAGCGTGCAGATACACTCCGTCAGCGCCTGCGCCTCCTGCCAGGCCCACGGCAAATGCGGCTTCGCCGACGCCAAAGACAAAACCCTCGACATCCCCACCGCCGACTGGCGGCGCTACACCGAAGGCCAGGCCGTCAACGTGCACATCGGCCAGGGGCGCGGCCTGCTGGCCGTGTGGATAGCCTACATCCTGCCCGCACTGCTGCTGCTCGCCGTCATCATAGGCCTCTCGCTGGCCGGGCTGCCCGAGCTGGCCGTCATCGGCACCACCTTCGCCGCCCTCGCACTCTACACCCTCGCGCTCTACCTCCTCCGCCACCGCATCAGCAACCGCTTCACACTGAAACTGACCACCAAACACTGACCCATGCTCATCCTCGGCATCGACCCCGGCACCCTCATCCTCGGCTACAGCCTCCTCGACACCGACGGCGCGCAGCCGACGGTGGTCGCCATGGACGTACTCTACCTGAAAAAAATACCGGAATTCAACCTCCGCATACGCCGCATCTTCGAATCCACCCTGCGCATCATCGACTCCTTCCACCCCGACCACCTCGCCATCGAAGCCCCCTTCTTCGGCAAAAACGTGCAGTCGATGCTCAAGCTCGGCCGCGCACAGGGCGTCGCCATCGCCGCCGCCATGAGCCGCGACCTCTCCATCACCGAATACGAACCCTCCGTCATCAAACAGCACATCACCGGCAACGGCAACGCCAGCAAACAGCAGGTGGCCGCCATGCTCTCCTCAATTTTGAATTCTGAAAATCGAACTTCGGAATTCAACATTCAAAATCCCCAATACCTCGACGCCACCGACGCCCTCGCCGTCGCCTACACCTGCCACCTCCAGCTCTCCAACCCCCTCGCCGACCTCCGCAGCCAGCTCGCCCCCAAAAAGAAACAACGCAAATCATCCAAACAGCAATGGTCAGACTTCGTCAACCAAAACCCCGACCGAATCCTTTAAAGACAAGAAAAACAAGAAAAACAACAGCATCTGCCACATATATTGTCTTTCTTGTCATTCTTGTCTTCCAAAGTGCCTGCCAGCCCAAAGGAAGCAACCGCCAGTTCGACCCGCAGAAAGTGGCCTTCGCCGCCGGCACACCCGCCCTGCTCGACGGGCAGCTCTACCCCTCCCTCATCCTCTCCAACTCAAACAACCAGGCAACCAAGCAATCAAGCAACCAGGCACCCCTCGCCCCACTCCAAGTCACCCTCACCGCCCCGCGCGACAACGCCGTGCTGCGCGTCGTCATCGACTCCTCCTCGCTCAACTACGTCACCATCTTCCAGGAAATCCTCCCCCACCGCGGGCAGACCTACACCTTCACCCCCGACATCAAATGGAAATACGACGCCCTCATCGCCCTCCGCCAGCCGCGCCCCCTCGACCTCACCCTCACCTGCTACATCAACGACGAACCCGTCGACATCAAAAACCTCCGCCTCAACGCTCGCCCCATCGGCGAATGCCCACTCTCCCTCCGCACCGCCGACACCCTCGTCGACACCCGCTACCTCTTCGCCGCCTACGTCAACGAAGACCACCCCTACATCCAGCAGATCCTCACCGACATCCTCGACCGCGACCCCTCCGTCCGCCTCTCCGGCTACCAAAACGGCCCCAGCAACGTCACCGAACAGGTGCGCGCCGTCTGGCGTTACGCCCTCGAGCGCGGCATCACCTACGCCTCCATCTCCTGCACCTCCAACCCCTCACCCAACGCCAACGTCCAGCACATACGCTTCTTCGACGAAATCTACCGCAACCGCCAAGCCAACTGCATCGACGCCTGCGTCTTCTTCGCCTCCATCCTCCGCAAGATAGGCCTCAAACCCGTCATCTTCGTCGAACCCTGTCACGCCTACCTCGGCTACTACACCGACAAGGACCGCAAAAACATCGCCCTCCTCGAAACCACCATCACCTCCTGGGTCAACCTCCCCGACCTCGAGCGCAAACTGCAGACCGACTCCACCGCCATCCGCACCGTAGCCAAATACCTCTCCCAGCGACAGCTCGAACAATGGCAGCAGGGTCGCATCAGCATCGACCAGCTCAAAAGCGCCCTCGCCAACAGCCTCTTCGACAAAGCCTCGCAATACAACCAGGAATCCTACCTCGCCAACCGACAGCACTTCGCCAACCCCAACGAAATGGGCTACCAGCAGCTCGACATCGAACAGCTCCGCCAAAAAGTCCAACCCCTCCAACCCAACCCCCAAGAGGTGCGGTAGGGGAACGGTAGGGGTTCTCTAGGGGAATAGTTAGGCCTTTTCCCATTATTACCCACCGATGGGAAAATAGGGGAAAAAGTTTTTTCTCCCCATGTCAAAAAAAAGTCGTAATTTTGCAGCCCCAATTACGACCGCATGAAGAAGACCCTACTCCTCACGGCGCTGCTTGCCGCCACGCTCGTGCAGGCCGCCGCCCAGACGGGCGAGAAGGCCCTCAACCGCCGCTATCAGAACGAGATACGCGACTCGCTGGCCGACGTGGTGCTGCAGCAGCAGCGCCTGATGCAGCGCCAGGCCGAGCAGTGGCTCACCGCCCTGCCGAACCACCAAAAACTCTACGACGAGAGTTTCATCAGCGTGCAGGCAGACCTGGTAGACACCATGTTTGCCGACGGGCTGATGCGGCTGGACCTGGTCTACCGCCTGAGCTACAACTGCAAGCACCTCGAGGGCTACACGGACGACTACCCGCTGGGCACGTTCGACGTGGACTCGTCGAACTCGTGCCGCGCCATCTGCAGCCTGACGAGCCAGTTCCTGCACGGCCCGCTGGCCGAGCACCTGAAGGAGGGCCAGGAGGTGGAGATCACCATCTCGTCGTCGGCCGACGGCACGGAGTTCACCTCCGCCGTGGGATATGACGGCCGCTACGGCGAGTTCCGCTACTGCCCCGTGGTGTTCAACGGCGAGCGCCTGCGCATCTCGGTGGACCGCAGCACGGGCATCCGCAACAACTGCCAGCTGGCCTACCTCCGCGCCCAGGCCGTCCGCGCCAACCTCGAGGAGCAGAACCCCTCGCTGCAGCACACGCGCAACAATTACCGCTATGTGACCCAGTCGTACAAGGACTCGCTCAATACGCACTACTACCGCCGCTCGGCCATCGAGATACGCATCATCGACGTGTACAGCCAGACGGTGGCCCGCATGCGCGCCGAGCGGATGCAGGACAACTACGTGGACTACAACATCCCGCGCACCAGCCAGCGCAACCCCGACACCTATGTGCTCATCATCGCCAACGAGCGTTACCAGCACCCGCTGATCCCCGATGTGCCCTATGCCGCGAACGACGGCGACGTCGCGCGCCAATACTTCATCCACGCCCTCGGGGTGCCGGAGCGGCAGGTGAAAGTGCTCAACGACGCCACGCTGGCCACCATCCAGCAGGAAGGCATCCACTGGCTGGCCGAACTCTCGCAGGCCGTGGCCGGCAAAGGCGACACGCCGCAGCCCCGCGCCAACCTCATCGTCTACTACGCCGGCCACGGGCTGACCGACTTGGGCGGCGTCACCTACCTGCTGCCCAACGGCATCAACGCCGACAACATCAAGAGCCTCAGCGGGAAGAAGAAACGTTGTGGAAAAAGGAGTAAGGAGTCAGAAGTAAGCAGTAAGGAGGGGATAGACAGCAGCCGCTTCGACATCGTGCTGAGCAAAAAAGAGGTCGGCCGCCTGGCCGACCAGTGCTTCAGCGTCGACGCCCTCTGCAACGCCTTCAAGGCCTACCCGGTGAAGAACCTCACGGTGGTGCTCGACGCCAGCTTCGACGGCCACGGCCGCGACGGCAAGCCCATCCTGCGCGCCGACCGCAAAATCGACCCCAAGAAGAAGAAACGCAAGGCCAACCTCCGTGCCGACGCCGTCGTACTCTACGCCGCCGACGACACCAAGACCGCCTACGCCTTCGACACCTACCAGCACGGATTCCTCACCTACTTCCTCCTCAAGGAAATCAAATCGCAGGCCGACAACATCTTCCACCTCACCTACCAAGACATCTACGAAAGCGTCGAGGCCAAACTCAACAAAGAATCCGCCCTGCAGAACCGCTGGCAGGAAATCAGCGGCCTGGCCGGCGGAAAATACAAGGAAAGCTGGATGAAATTGAAAATTAAAAATTGAAAATTAAAAATTAATTTAGGAATACTATGGATAAACTCATCATCACCGCCGCCATCTGCGGCGCCGAAGTCACCAAAGAACAGAACCCCAATGTGCCCTACACCGTGCAGGAGATTGTGCGCGAAGCCAAGAGCGCCGTCGACGCCGGCGCCGCCATCGTGCACCTCCACGTGCGCCACGACGACGGCACCCCCACGCAGAGCCACGAGCGCTTCCAGGAATGCACCGAAGCCATCCTCAAAGAGTGCCCCAACGTCATCCTCATCCCCAGCACCGGCGGCGCTGTCGGCATGACCCCCGACGAGCGTCTGGACTCGACCAACACCAACCCCGTGCCCGAGATGGCCACCCTCGACTGCGGCACCTGCAACTTCGGTGACGACATCTTCGACAACACCATGCCCACCATGCGCGCCTTCGGCAAGCGCATGATTGAGAAAGGCATCAAGCCCGAATACGAATGCTTCGAGATGGGCCACCTGGAGACCATCGTCCACATGGCCCGCAAAGGCCAGGTGCCCAGCGCCTTCGGCGTTGCCGGTCCCGACGGCAACCCCCTGCCCCTGGTGCCCATGCAGTTCAACTTCGTGCTCGGCGTGCTCGGTTGCGCCAACGCCACGGTGGACAACCTCGTGTGGATGGTGAAGAACATCCCCGCCGGCAGCACCTGGACCGCCACCGGCATCGGCCGCCACGCCTTCACCCTGGCCGCCCCCGCCATCGCCATGGGCGGCAACGTGCGCGTGGGCTTCGAGGACAACCTCTACCTCGAGCGCGGCGTGCTGGCCAAGAGCAACGGCGAACTGGTGGACAAGGTGGTCCGCATGGCCAAACTCCTCGGCCGCCCCATCGCCACCAGCGATGAAGCACGCGAAATACTCAGCCTCAAACCCAGACACTAAACCGCACATGAAAAAAACACTCATCCTGCTGGCCGCCACCACCCTGGCGGTCAGCAACCTTGTAGCCCAAGAGCCCACCGACGAGATGAAGCGCATCTGGCGCCAGACCGTGGGCAAACGCGACATCTCCCAGCGCCACCTGCAAAGCAACATCGCCCTCAGCAACATACCCGCGCCCAAAAGCCAGGCCGCCAAAGACCTCCCCACCGGCCGCGTATGGTTCCCCGGCGAATGGGAAGAAGTGCAGGCCATCGTCGTAACCCCTTACTACTTTTACTTTCCCTCCACCAACCAGGGTACTGGCGAATGGTCCGCCGAGCCAATCGTCTCCGGCTGGGCCGCCTACTATAAATACAATGAGTTCAACCGAGAGTGGGATGAACAAGGCATGGGGCCCTACGAATCCACCATGGACACCCGCAGCTCATTCGGCAGAATATTCTTCTACCTCATGGACGCCATCCAGCAGGGCGGCGCCGAAGCATGGGTGCGCGTGGAGGAAGCCACCGACACCACCCTCGTGCGGCAGACCCTCACACGACTGAACCTGCGCAGCGACAACGTCAAGTTCCTCATCGGCCCCGGCAACTCGTTCTGGTACCGCGACTGCGGCCCCATCTGCTTCTACCACGGCGAACAGGACGAACTGGCCATGCTCGACTTCACCTACTACCCCGGCCGCGCACTCGACGACTCGCTCCCCTCCATCATCCGCTGGCAGAAAGGCATCGCCAACTACCAGACCGACATCGAATGGGAAGGCGGCAACTGCCTGGTCGACGGCGCCGGCATGGTGGCTACCAGCGACCACGTCTACTCCACCAACGGCGACCGCTACGGACAAATCATTTGGGACGGACAGGACATCAACACCCTGACCTACAAGCAGGTCACCCCACTCAGTCGCACGCAAGTCAAACAGGCCCTCAGCGACCTCATCGGCCAGCGCGCCACCTACATCATCCCCGCCTACCAGTATGACGGCGGCACAGGCCACATCGACCTCTACGCCGACATGTGGGACGAGAACGGTTTTGTCTTCTCGGTGATGCCCGACAACTACAGCAACTGGGCCGACTATCGTACCGGCAGCCAGAATATCGACAGCCTCACCTCCTACTCCACCCTCTTCGGAACCAACTACCGCACCATGGTCACCCTGCCCTTCCCCTCGCGCGACGACGGAACCAACTTCGCTAGCCAGCGCGAATACGACAACAACTACACCCGCACCTACTCCAACCACACCTTCGTCAACAACCTCATCATCCAGCCCTGCTTCTCGACCGTGGGTGCCGACGGCATGCCCACCGCCGAATGGGACCGCGCCAACATCGAGAAAATCAAACAAGCCTACCCGGGCTACACGCTCTACTGTGTCGACGTGCGCGAGTTCGACGGCAGCGGCGGCGCCATCCACTGCGTCACCAAGCAGATCCCCGCCGACAACCCCATCCGCATCCTCCACCGCCACCTGCACGACACCGTGGCGCCGGGCGAGATGCAGAGCATCCCCGTCAGCGCCATCATCACCAACCGCAGCGGCATCGCCAGCGCGCAGCTGAAATGGCGCGAGGCGGGCAGCGAGGAGTGGAACACCGTGGAACTCACCGCCAACGGCAACCGCTTCAGCGGCCGCATACCCCGAATCTTGACCGCTGTGCCGCAACACACCGTGGAATACTACATCAGCGCCACCAGCAACAACGGCAAGACCATCACCAAGCCGATGACCGCCAGCCAGGGGGGCTACTACACCTTCACCTATATAGATGGACCGGAGGTGGACAGTACCCACTTCGACTTCGACACCACCGCCATGCCGATGGAGAGCATCACCTTCCCCTTCGGCAGCAGCTGGAGCACCGAAGACAACTCCACCCAGGGGATCGAGAGCGTGGAGATGGAGCGCCACTTCGGCCAGTTCTATCCCAACCCCGCCAGCAGCCAGGCGCGCATCGAGATCGACCTCGCGGCCGGCGAGAGCTACAGCGTGGCCATCGTCGACATGATGGGTCGCATGGTCTACAACGGCCAGCTGCCGCGCGTGGAGGGCCGCATTGCCTACACCATCAATGCCTCGCGCCTCGCCGCCGGCACCTACCACGTGGTGTTCGGCCAGGGCGGCAAGCAGGTGGTGCGCCGACTGATCGTGCAATAGCTACCAAATGCCACCAAGGACTTTCCGATAGACCTCCGCCAAGTCGTCGAACAGACGCTCCTCGGAAAAGCGCTCCGCATGGGCCAGCCCCATGGCGGAGCGCTCTTTTCTGAGCACGGAGTCGTTCCATAGGCGCAACATGCAGTCGGCCATGGCCTCCGCATCGTCGGGGTCGACGTAGAAGGCCCCCTCGCCGCCGGCCTCCTCGAGGCTCGAGCCGGTGCAGCCGATGGCCGGAATGCCAGCGGCGGCGGCTTCGAGCATCGGGATGCCAAAACCCTCGATGCGAGAGGGATAGGCGAAGAAGTCGGCCATCAGATAGAAGGAAGGCAGGTCGGCAAAAGCCACATCATGCAGGAAAAGGAAATATTTGTCCAGCTTCAGGTCCCGCATGTATACCTTGAGGTCTTCTGCATAAGGAGTGCTACGCCCCACGGCCACCACTCGCATATCCTCCGGCAAGTCGCCACGCTGACGGAGCCAGTCCATGGCATCAGCGACCAGCTTGAGGTTTTTTCGCTCCTCGACGGTGCCTACATATAATATATAGCGCAGGGGAAGGTGATATTTCTGCCGAACATACTGACGCTGCTCGACTGTAACACGGGCGAAGTCGAGCTGCTGCCCCTGGTAGACCACGTCGATTTTCGCGGCGGGGACATTGAGCCATCGGATGAGTTCGTGCTTGGTGTACTGGCTGACGGCGATTATGCGGTCGGCCACACGCGCCGCATAACGAAACTTGAGACGATAGATAAGACGGTCGACGGGCTTGTAGTATTCGGGGCAGTGGAGGAAAATGACATCGTGGATGGTCACCACCGAGGGGATGCCCGCGCGGCGAATGCCAAGGGGGAGCTCGTTGCTGAGGCCGTGGTAGAGCGCCACCCCCTGCCGGCGCAGTTCACGGGGGATCATCAGCGTGCGCCAGAGCGATGAGAAACGACGCCCGAGGGGGGTGCGCGGCGAAACCCGGGTGTAGGCCCCAGCCTGCGGCAAGTCGGCCAGCTGGCTGGCACGGGCGGGGTTGGGGATGCAGAGCAGGTAGTCGTGCTGAGGAGCGAACCGTCTCAATATGCGCACGATAAAGCGGCTGTAGTTGCCCAGGCCGGTGCGGTTTTGCGCTGCGCGTTTGGCGTCGAATGCAATCTTCATTTGGCATGAAATTTGGTGCAAAGATACGAAAAAAGTTTAAAGTTTGAGGTTTAAAGTTTAAAGTTCGGAAAAAAGTCGTAATTTTGCAATCCGAAAAGCAGACATTATGGAGAGCATAACCGCTGTGATAATCACGAAGAACGAGGAGCGCAACATAGGGCGCTGCCTGGAGTCGCTGCAGGGGGTGGCCGACGAGGTGGTGGTGGTCGACTCGGGTTCGACCGACCAGACCGAAGCCATCTGCCGCGAGCATGGCGCCCGCTTCGTCCACCACGACTGGGAGGGCTATTCCGCGCAGAAGAACTATGCCAACAGCCTGGCCACCCATCCGTGGCTGCTGAGCATCGACGCCGACGAGGCCCTCTCCCCCACCCTGCGGGAGAGCCTGCAGAAAGCAAAGTCAGGGGGGCTGGACCGCGGGGCGGTGTACAGCTTCAACCGCCTGACCAACTACTGCGGCCACTGGATACGCCACTGCGGGTGGTATCCCGACTGCAAGGAGCGGCTTTGGGCCACGGGCTTTGCGCACTGGGAGGGTGAGGTGCACGAGGAACTTCGCTACCAAAGCGAACCGCGACGGGCGACACTCGAAGGAGAGTTGCTGCACTACTCCTACTACTCCGCCACCGAGCTGGTCTCGCGCCAGCAGCACTATGCCGCCTTGGCGGCCGAGAAGGCCTACCGGCAGGGGCGGCGCTGCAGCATGGCGGCGTTGGTGCTGAAACCGGGATGGACCTTTGTGCGCAACTACCTGCTGCGTGGGGGCTTCCGCGACGGAGCGGCAGGGTACACCATTTGCCGGATGAGTGCCTACTATACTTTCCTGAAATACACCCTTTTGCGCGAGCGCTACTCCTCGCCCAAAAGGGTGCAATAGAGCGAGTAGTACTGTGCCACCATCTCGTCGGTCATGCGGTAGGGGTCGCCCGGGACACCGATGACGACAATTTTCTGCTCGCTGACGCCGGCCTCGACCAGCTGCCGGCGCACCTCTTCGCTGACAGCGACAATGACATCGCTGGC
>CACWPQ010000010.1 GCA_902762805.1 uncultured Bacteroidota bacterium
CCCGTCGTCGGGTTGGGGTAAATGGTAAATTGGAGGTCGGAGGTCGGAGGTTGGATACCTACGGTGTCGGCCGGGGGCTCCTCGCCGCCGCTGCCGCCCATGAGCCACTCCTCGCGGCGCGGCAGCACCACGCGGTCGGCTATACCCTGCAGGTACTCGGCCTGCGAAGCCTCGAGCGTGGAGTGGAACCGGCAGGGCGCCACAGGCTCCTCGTAGAGGGTCTCGAATATGGCGCAGGCCACCAGGTACGAACCTGCCAGATTGGGGTGGATGTCGTTGAACACGGGGTGCAGCATCAGGTCGTGGTGCGTGGCGTAATGTTCGCGGAAGCACTCGCCCGCCGGCGCGAAAGGCACGCCCACAAGGCGCGCGATATTCCGCACCGAGTCCAGGATAATCCCCTGGGCCATAAGGTAGTAGTTATAGTCGCCATTGCCGGTGCCCGGCGGGATGCCGTAGCCGATTTCGTAGAGGTAGACCTTCGCGTCGGGGCTTGTGGCGCGCAGCGTTTCCACAAACTGGCTGATCACCTGCGCCGTGGCGGCCGTAGAGAGCGACTGTCCGGCCGACTCGCTGGTGCCGGGTTGCAGCACCACCTTGTCCCAACGCCCGTCGCCGACCAGGCGCGCCACCTCCTCCGACGGCAGCAGTGTGGCGAGGCCCGCGCCGCCCACGGTGTGCGACCGGACCTCCACCCGGTGCCCCTTCTCCGTGGCTATCTGCTCGAAGAGGGTGGGCATGTCGTTCGAGAATGTGAGGCTGTTGCCTACAAAAAGCACTCGTTCCTGCGCCGAAGCGGGCAGAAGTGACAGCAGGAGCAGGGCGGAGCAGAGTGTTTTCTTGATTCGATTGGTCATTGTTGAGTCGTTATTTGAAGGTGCAAATATAGTCATATTTTTTTAAATGGCCCCTTGGCGAGGGAAAAGTTTTTTGTAGGATGCGAAATACCATGGGTTTAGCATCCCGCGACAGGGGCGTGGATGGAGGGGAATGTGCCCTGTGACGGGGGGCAGATGGGCCGATTTTGGGAGCTGGATGGGTCCTAGATGGGTCCTAGATGACTCCTAGATGACTCCTAGTCGGGCAGTGGGGTGAGAAGGAGGTGGGAGGGACTAGAATTGGAAGTAGATGAAGGGTTGGAGGTCGGCGGTGACGAACTGGTAGAGCACCAGCGCCATCGCGACCACGAAGGCCGCCATCAGCCACAGCGGCATCCGGGCGAAGCACAGGCGGTAGCGGCGTTTGAGGCGTGTGGGCAGCCAGTGGACCAGCATGCCCAGGGCGAAAATCAGGAACACTTCCCAGTACGCGCCCACGATGGCCGGCACCTGTTCCAGGTCCCACTCGGAGCCTATCTGCGCCACCATCTGCGAGGCCGTCTCCCACGCCACCTCGTTGGCCTCCGCGGGGTCCAGGTTCGACCCGCTGCGGAAGAAGAGACGCGTGAAGCTGATGAACACGAAGCAGAAAAGGATGTTCCAGGCGGCATATAATTTTGAATTGAGAATTTTGAATTTTGAATTCTTGGTCAGCTCCAGGAGGGTGATGGCGCCGGCGGCGACCACGGATATGAACCAGAGGAGGTTGAGGAGCGAGGAGGGGGGGGTGAGGGATGAGGAGTATTTGGCGAGGGTGAGCGCCAGGGCGAGGGAGAGGGCCGTGGCGATGCGCGTCGGGGTGGACTGCCGGTGCCACCATTTGTAGACCAGGATGCCCAGCCCGTTCAGCCCGCCCCAGGTGATGAAGTTGAACGACGCCCCGTGCCACAGGCCGCCCAGCAGCATGGTGTCCATGTTGTTGACGTTGGTGCCCAGCTCGCGTCGGCGCGAGGGGCGCAGCGCGTAGAGCAGCACCACGAGCACCGCCACCGCCAGCGCCGCTGCCGTGAACCAGGGGTGCTGGATGCGGAAGGCCGCGATGGCAAGTATCAGGAAAAGAAGGCCGTAGGAGAGGAGCCCCGCCGTGCGGTTGCCGCCCAGGGGGATGTAGAGGTAGTCGCGCAGCCAGCGCGAGAGCGACATGTGCCACCGACGCCAGAAGTCGGTGGGGTTCTGCGCCTTGTAGGGCGAGTTGAAGTTCACCGGCAGGTAGAAACCCATGAGCATCGCCACACCGATGGCGATGTCGGTATAGCCCGAGAAGTCGGCGTAGACCTGCAGCGAGTAGAGCATCAGGGCGGAGAAGTTCTCGAAGGGGGTGAAGAGCAGCGGGTTCTCGAACACCCGGTCCACGAAGTTGACGGCCAGGTAGTCGCTCAGTATCAGCTTCTTGATTAATCCGTTGCAAATCCAGAACACGGCCACGCCGAATTGGCGCCGCGAAAGGAAAAACGGTTTGTAGAGCTGCGGCACAAACTGGTCGGCCCGCAGGATGGGTCCGGCCACAAGCTGCGGGAAGAAGGCTGTGTAGAAGCCGAAGTCGAGCAGGTTGCCCACGTGGGGTATCTTGCGCTTGTATACGTCGACTATGTAGCTGATATTCTGGAAGGTGAAGAAGGATATGCCGACCGGCAGCAGGATTTTCATCCCGATGCTGTACTCGGAGTGGAACGTCGCGTTGAAGATGTCGAGGAAAAAGTAGGCGTACTTGAAGAAGCAGAGCACGGCCAGGTTGGCCACCACCCCCAGCGTGCACAGCCCTCTGCGCCAGGCCTCTCTCCGTTTTCCCCCGTCCACTTTCCGCTCCCTGTCCATGCCGATGCCCAGCATCCATCCCAAGAGTGTGGAGCCGACCAGCAGGAGCACAAAGAGGCCGGAGGTCTTGTAGTAGAACAGCAGGCTGAACGCGAAGAGGTAGCCGTTGCGCAGCACACGGCGGCGGGGCTCGAGCGTGCCGTCGGCCTGCTTCCGCTGCCGCGCCACGATGAGGCCGAACAGAAGGTATACAAACAGGAAGAGCACCCAAAAGTGGATCTGGGTGAAGAGTAGCGGCTGGTCGCTGTCGAACGAGACCAGGCTCAGCAGATATTCGCCTATTTCGCGCATAAAAACACTTGATAACGCGCGTGTGTTCAATTTATTATATGGGATGCTAAATTTTCATCCGCCCAAAGGTGGGCAAAAACGTGCCTCCTGGGGGGTGGGCGCCGGCGCTTACGGGCTGCTGCGGCAAGTGCGGTGTAAAATTATTCATACTGGAAGTCAGCGCGTTGAGAAAAAAATGCAAAAAATATTTTGCCGTGTCGGAAAAAGGTTGTACTTTTGCACCCGATTTCGAGAGAAACAGAAAGGGGTATTAGCTCAGTTGGCTAGAGCGCTTGCATGGCATGCAAGAGGTCATCGGTTCGACTCCGATATACTCCACAGGAAGAGGGTCGCAAAAACGACCCTTTTTTGATAGAAAGCGGGGTAGTAGCTCATCTGGTAGAGCATTTGGTTCGCAATCAAAAGGTAGTGGGTTCGAGTCCCATCTACTCCACAGAACAAAGAGGAAGCCCCGGCTGCTTGCAGCCGGGGCTTCTGTTGTTGCTACCAGCGGTTGTGGTGGATGCGGGCGGGGTCCCACTTGTCCTTGGGCTGGGTGTCGCCGTTGGGGTAGCCGATGGGCACCACGGCATAGGGCACCACCGTGGCCGGCAGGCCGAGGGCGGCGCGGACGGGGGTCATGCGCTCGGCATAGGGGTAGCAGGCCGTCCAGCAGGCGCCGAGGCCGTAAGCCTCCGCGGCCAGCAGGAGGTTCTGGGTGGCGGCGCCCATGTCGTCGCGCCAGATGCGGTTCACCTGCTCCACGGCCGGGCCGTCGGGGTTGTCGCGCGTGGGTCCCATGTGGACGGTGTCGGCACAGAGGATGACCACGGCGCCGCTCTCCTTGTACATCCGCATGTTGAAATTGTCGCCGAAGATGCTGTCGTACTGGCTCTTGTCGGCGAGCACGACGAAGCTCCAGGGGCGCCAGTCGCGGCCGCTGGGGGCTGCCATGGCGGCGCGGAGCAGGTTTTCCATCACGGCGGCGGGTATGGTGTCGCCGTTGTAGGAGCGCACGCTCTTGCGGGCCAGGATGTTCTGCATCACCACCTCGGCCGGGTCGGCCTGGGGGGCGGTTTCTTGCTTGGTGCAGCAGGCGCCGCACAGCATAGCGGCGGCTGCAAGCAGGATAAAGGTCTTTTTCATGATGAATATTGTTTAATAGATTAGATATTTCTCACGGGTTTTCTTGAACTTGTCGAGTGCGGGCTGCCAGGTGGCGCGGATGTCCGCCTCGCTCATGCCGGCCTCTATCTGGCGGCGCAGGTCGAGGGTGCCGGCCAGCTTTTCGAAGAAGTTGCTCTTGAGGAAGAAGGGTTTTGCGTCGGCGGACGCGGCACGCCGCGTCCCTACACGGCGGTACATTTCCATCAGGTAGCGGAGGCTGAAGGCTGCCGTGGCGGTCTCGTTGCGGAGGTCGAGGGTGTCGGTGCCGTAGGTGACCCACTCGAAGGGGTAGTCGGTGCCGCGGCCGACACCACAGTTGGTGCCTTCGAAAAGGCAGAGGTTGGGGTAGAGTGCGACGGCATGGGCGGTGCGCAGGTTGGGCGACGGAGCGATGGGGAGGCGGTAGCCCACGCTGTCGCGCCGGTAGCCCCGCATGGGCACTACCGTGAGGTTGCAATGGCGCGCAGGCACCCTGCCTGCGGTTACGGCAGGCCTCAGCCATCCCTCGCCGTTGATCATCTGCGCGTATTCCCCTATCGTCATGCCGTAGACCACCGGCACGGGATGCATGCCCACGAAGGAGCGGCAGGCGGCGGTGTCCAGCACCGGGCCGTCCACATAGTGCCCGTTGGGGTTGGGGCGGTCGAGCACCACCAGGGGTATGCCCCGCTCGGTGCAGGCCTCCATCACGTAGTGCAGCGTACTTATATATGTATAGAAGCGGCAGCCCACATCCTGCAGGTCGAACACCACGGCGTCGACGGTGGCCATCTGCTGCGGGGTGGGTTTCTTGTTCTTGCCGTAGAGCGAGAAGATGGGTATGCCGGTCTTGGGGTCGATGCCGTTGTCCACCTTGGCCCCTGCCGCCGCGGTGCCGCGGAAGCCGTGTTCGGGGCAGAAGATGACATCCACATTGACGCCGCTGGCCAGGAGGGTGTCCACCAAATGGGTGCCATCCACTATCGACGTCTGATTGCCCACCACGGCCACGCGCGCCGTGGGCCGCGAAAGGAGGGTGGCAAACGCTTCATGGGTGAAAAGGTTCTCGGCGCCGGTGGCGAAGGGGGCGGCAGCCGGGGGCTGGGCATGGCAGCAAGAGGCGAGTTGCAACAGCGTTGCAACACACAGGACCGCCCTTTGTATCAACCGTTTCATTTCTTCCCGGTGTGTCCGAATCCGCCGCTGCCGCGCTCGGTGTCGGTCAGTTCCTCCACCTCGATGATTTCGGCCTGCTCGTGGCGGGCGATGACCATCTGTGCGATGCGCTCGCCGTCGGCGATGACGAAGTCCTCCTGCGAGAGGTTGATGAGGATGACGCATATTTCGCCGCGGTAGTCGGCATCGATGGTGCCGGGCGAGTTGAGCACCGTGATGCCCTTCTTCAGCGCCAGTCCGCTGCGGGGCCGCACCTGCGCTTCGTAGCCCTCGGGCAGCTCCATGAAGAGCCCCGTCTTCACGAGGCAGCGTTCCATGGGGCGCAGCGTGACAGGCCCGTCGGGTAAAAAGGCGCGGAGGTCCATACCAGCCGACTGCGCAGTCTCATACTTCGGCAGGGGGTGGGGGGAGGTGTTTACTATCCTTATCTGCATGGTGCGAAATGTCAAATTTGGCTGCAAAAGTACGAAAAAAAAAATGAATGGCTTGAAAAATTAACCAAAACGTAACAACCGCATTGCGCCAATGTTTGTACTTTTGCATATCATTAATGAAGCATTTTACCACATGAACACATTAGATATCTTATTCATTATCTTAGACTTGGCTGGTTCGCTGGCGGTATTTCTCTTTGCCATGAAACTGATGAGCGAGGGACTGCAGAAGATTGCCGGCTCGCGGATGCGGTCGGTGCTGGGCCGCGTGACGGGGACGCCGCTAAGTGGTATCCTGACGGGCACGGCGGTGACGGCGGCCATCCAGAGTTCGTCGGCGACGACGGTGATGGTGGTGAGTTTTGTCAATGCCGGCATGCTGTCGCTGGCGGGTGCGGTGTCGGTCATCATGGGTGCGAATATCGGCACGACGGTGACGGCGTGGATCATAGCCCTTTTCGGCTTGGGCGAGGGGAGCGGTGCGTTCAGCCTCCCGATGCTGCTGGCGACGGTGAGCCTGTTTTTCATATTCTCGAGCAAGGACCGCATGAAGTCGATAGGCCAGACGGTCATCGGCCTGTCGCTGCTGCTGATCGGCATGGAGCTGCTGCAGGAGGCGATGCCGAAGATCGAGGAGTATCCGTCGCTGCTGGAGGGGATTGCGTCGCTGAGCGGTTATGGGTTCTGGTCGGTGCTGCTGTTCATACTGATTGGCACGGTGATGACGTGCATCGTGCAGTCGTCGTCGGCCATGATGGCCATCACGCTGCTGATGTGCTACAACGGGATGATCGGCACGGAGATGGCCATCGCGCTGGTGATGGGCCAGAACATTGGCACCACGATTACGGCCAACCTGGCGGCTATGGTGGCCAACACGGCCGGCAAGAAGGCTGCGCGGGCGCATCTGGTGTTCAATGTGGTGGGTGTGGTGATCACGCTGGCGCTCTTCCACCCGATTGTGAAGTTCATCCTGTGGGCTTTCCCCACCGATGTGCCGATGGCCATCACCCTGTTCCACACCATCTTCAACGTGGGCAACACGGCCATCCTGGCCTTCTTCATTCCGCAGATACTGCGGTTGGTGGACCTGATGGTCAAGGAGCGCAAGGAGGAGGGGGACGACGAGTTCCGCCTGACCTACCTTGAGCCCACGCTGCTCTCGACCGCCGAGCTCAACCTGCAGAGCGCCAAGATGGAAATCACGGAATTTTCGAAGCGGGTGCTGCGCATGTACACTTTCCTGCCCGGCCTGCGCACGGCGGAGAACGAGGATGAGTTCGACGGCATCATGGAGCGCATAGCCAAATACGAGGAGATTACCGATCACATGGAACTGGAAATCACCAAGTTCCTGACCAAGGTGGGTTCGGGCGACGTCAGCCAGCACGCTTCGGAGCGCATCAGCACCATGCTGCGCATCATCGACAACCTGGAGTCGATTGGCGACACCATCTACCAGATTGCCATGACGCGCAAGAACAAGCGCGAGGACGCGGTGCACTTCGACGCCGGGCAGAACGCCAACCTGGAGCACATGCGCGAGCTGGTGGAGAAGGCGCTGGAGGTGATGGACCGGAACCTGCACGACTACGACCATGTGGACCTCGACGCCGCCTACGCCGCCGAGCACGAGATCAACGCCTACCGCGACCGGCTGCGCGCCCAGCACCTCGACGCGCTCAAGCTGGGGGTCTACGACTATGCCATCGGCAACGCTTACAGCAGCCTCTACGCACAATACGAGAAGCTGGGCGACTACGCCATCAACGTCAGCGAGGCCATCGACAGCTCGCGGAAGCACACCGAAGGATAGTGTTTTGCATCCAGCCCTATTCGCGGAGGGCGGAGGGCGGGGCGCCGAGGTGCTTCTGGACGTAGCGGACGAGGTAGTTGGTGGAAGAGAAGCCGTAGTGGTCGGCGATGTCGTCGAGGGTGAGTGCGCGGTTGCGGAGGGTGCGGCTGATGTCGAGGGCGGTATAGCGCGTGATCCAGTAGAGGGCTGACTGGCCGCTGACTTCGCGGCAGATGTCGCTGAGGTGCTTGGGTGTGACGCAGAGGGCGTCGGCATAATGAGCCACGTCGCGGTGGCGGACGAATTCGCCGCGGTCAAGCATGGACATAAAGTGTTGCATGAGGAGAGCCTGCTGATTGGTGACGTGGCGCTCGCCGTAGAGTTCGACGTGGAAGTCGAAGAAGTCGATAATCATGCACTGGACGGCATTGAGCATGGCGTCGCGGTGGAAGTTGTGGTGCGGCAGGGCGAGTCGGCGGCGGATGTAGTCGAAGTTGAGCGCGCAGACTTCCTGCTGTACGGCGGTGAGGTGCATGACGGGGTCCTCGAAGAGTGCGAGGTGGCCGCGCATGCCGTAGTTGCTGGGTGGGGTGGCCACTTCGGTGAAGGGTGCGGAGACGTAGATGACCTCGATGCGGAAGTCGCCGCTCGGTTCATAGTCGCGGAGCAGGAGCGCCTGCTGGGGGATGATGAGGCAGTCGCCTGCGGCGAGGACGTGCCGGCGCGCGCCGAGGCGGAAAGAGCAGCTGCCCGCGCGGCAGAGGGCGTGGGTGATGTAGCCCTGCTGCTGCAGGTCGGCCGTCTGGTCGAGGCCGGTGGCGATGATGATGTCTTCGGTCAGCGTGCTCATAACATTTTGATAACGCGGGAAGAGCGCATTTATTGTGCGGCGCGGCGCGCAATTTGTGCACTACGGGCGGCAATCTGTATTTGGCCAATTGAGGTATCCTTTGTAATTTTGCAGCCGGAAACCGATACGTTTAATACCTTATTATCAAACTGAAAATCAATATGCAAGCAACAATTGTAGACCCCCGCAACACCACGCCGGAGGAGCACGCCGAATACGTGCGCCAGGCGCAAGTGGTTTTCAAGATGAACCACACGATGCCCTACACCGACGAGTACAACGCGCTCGTCAAAGAACTCTTCGGCGAGGGTCTTGGCGAGGGCAGCACGGTGATGCCCGGCCTGACGGGTGTATGCTTCGACAGGGTGAAGATTGGCAAGGGTGTGATGATCATGAACAACTGCCTGATGATGAGCCGCGGAGGCATCACCATCGACGACGGCGCCATGATTGCCGCCAACGCACAGCTCATCAGCAACAACCACGACCTGCACGACCGCCAGCTGCTCATCTGCAAGCCCGTACACATAGGCAAGAACGCCTGGGTGGGTGCCAGCGCCACCATCCTGCCGGGCGTCACGGTGGGCGACAACGCCGTGGTGGCCGCAGGCGCCGTGGTGACCAAGGATGTAGCCCCCAACACCATCGTGGGCGGAAATCCGGCCAAGTTTATCAAGAACGTCGACTGATATGAATCGTTTTCCCACTTTCCTCGCTGCAGCCCTCGCGCTACTGATGGTTACGGGCTGCAACGGACAGACCAAGCAAAGCGCTAACACAACAACAAAACCAAACGATAACACAATGAACAAGATAGTCATCTTTTTCTCGCATGCCGGCGACAACTACAACGTGGGCAACATCGAGGTGGGCAACACCAAGATTGTGGCCGACTACATCAGTGAGCTGACCGGCGCCGACCAGTACGAAATCGTCACCCACAAGTACGACGGCATGGCCTACATGCCGCTCATCGAGCTGGCCAAGAAAGAGGCCGCCGACGGCGAGCTGCCCCCCTACGAGGGCAAGGCCCCCGACCTCGGCCAGTACGACACCGTCTTCATCGGCGGCCCCGTCTGGTGGGGCACCTACCCGCAGGTGATGTTCACCCTCTTCAAGGACATCAACCTCGACGGCAAGACCGTCATCCCCTTCACCACCCACGAGGGCAGCGGCCTGGCCAACTGCGTCAGCGACGTGAAAAAGGCTTTCCCCAAAGCCAAAGTCACCGCCGGCTGGAGCATCTACGGCCACGAAGTGCAGGCCGATCGCGACCGCAGTGGAGCGAACGGCGCCTCTGGCAGCGGCAAGGCCAAGGTGGAGAAATGGATTAAGGGATTATAACATTAAACAGAATGAAGAAGATACTGATTGTCTGCGCCACGCTTCTGCTGGCAGCCTGTGCGCAAAGACAACAAACAGAAACAACCGATATGAAACAACAACTGATATTGACCCAGGAGTGGGACAAAGTGTTCCCGCTGAGTGAGAAAGTGGACCACCGCAAGGTGACGTTCGAGACACAGTATGGGCTGACGCTGGCTGCCGACCTCTACACACCCAAAGATGCCCAAGGCAAGCTGGCGGCTATCGCTGTGAGCGGTCCCTTCGGAGCCGTCAAGGAGCAGAGCAGCGGCCTCTACGCCATGCGGATGGCCGAGCGCGGATTCGTGGCGCTGGCCTTCGACCCCTCCTATACCGGCGAGAGCAGCGGCAAACCGCGCCGCACGGCATCGCCCGACATCAACACCGAGGACTTTATGGCCGCCGTCGACTACATGTCGCAGCTTGACATTGTCGACCCCGAGCGCATCGGCATCATCGGCATCTGCGGCTGGGGCGGCATAGCCCTCAACGCTGCCGCTGCCGACCCGCGCATCAAGGCCACCGTGGCCAGTACCATGTACGACATGACCCGCGTCAGCGGCAACGGCTATTTTGACAGCGAGGACAAAGAGGAGTCGCGCCACGCCGCCCGCGAGGCAATGGGTCGCCAGCGCCTCGCCGACCCGATGGCCATGGCCGGTGGCGTCATAGACCCGCTGCCCGAGGATGCTCCGCAGTTCGTCAAGGACTACCACGCCTACTACAAGACCCCGCGCGGCTACCACGCCCGCAGCGGCAACAGCAACGACGGCTGGCGCACCATCGGCACCCAAGCCTACGCCAACGCCCGCTTCCTCTACTATATCAACGAGATACGCCCCGCCGTCCTCGTCATGCACGGCGAGAAGGCCCACAGCCGCTACTTCGGCGAAGCCGCCTACCACTACATGGTTGACGGCAAAGCTGACGGCTACAATTTCGTCGGCAAGCCCAACCCCAATCCCGCAAACAAGCAGCTGCTCATCGTCCCCGGCGCCACCCATTGTGACCTCTACGATGGCGGCACGGGCAACTACATTCCCTGGGACACATTGGTCGACTTCTTTAGCAAGAAACTGTAACATTATGAAAAAAGTAATCGTCATATCAACCAGTCTCCGTCCCAGCTCGAACAGCCACGCCCTGGCGGAGCAGTTCGCCAAGGGTGCCGAATCCGCGGGGCACGAGGTGGAACTCATCACGCTGCACGGCAAGGAGATCCGCTTCTGCGTGGGCTGCCTCGCCTGTCAGCAGACGGGTGCCTGCGTCTTCAAGGACGACGTGCCCGCCATCATGGAGCGCGTCCTCAATGCCGACGTGGTTTGCTGGGCCACGCCCATCTACTACTACGAGATGAGCGGCCAGATGAAGACCCTCATCGACCGCATGAACGCCATGTACCCCAAGGACTACCGTTTCCGCGACATTTACCTCCTCACCACCGCCGCCGAGGACGAGCCCTTCGTCCCCCAGCGTGCCGAGAGCGACCTGCAGGGCTGGATCGACTGCTACGGCAAATGCAGCCTCAAGGGCCACCTCTTCTGCGGCGGCGTGGGCGGCCCCAACGAAATCGCCGGCAACGCCAAGCTCCAGGAAGCCTACGCAATGGGTAAAAACATTTAAGACATGAAAACAATCCGTACATTACTGATGGTTGTGCTGGCCGCAGCGGCGATGGTAGCCTGCGGCAGCAAGTCGCCTTCGCCCTTGTCGTTCCCGCTGGGCCAGCCCAACGTCGCCTACGCCAAATATTTCATCGGGCAGAGCTACCTGGCGGTGCTCGACTCCGTCAGCGGCCTCTGCAACGTCACCTTCGAGCCCTGCTGCCGCAACAACTGGCACATCCACCACAACGCCGTCCAGGTGCTCGTCTGCGTCAACGGCCGCGGATGGTACCAGGAATGGGGCAAGGGTGCCGTGGAACTGAAGCCCGGCATGGTGGTCACCGTCCCCGCCGGCACCAAGCACTGGCACGGCGCCGCCGCCGACAGCTGGATGCAGCATCTGGCCTACTTCACCGCCCAGCAGCCCGGCTTCCGCAACGAACTGATGGAGCAGCGAGAGCAGAGTGATGCTCGCATCAACTCTGCCGAGTCGCGACAGAAGTCGAGTGAAGCTCAATGGCTCGAACCCGTCGACGACGAACATTACAGCAAACTGTAAGTAGGTAAGCCTTACCCGTACCATCGACGCCGAGCACTTCGCATAACGCCGAAGGCGAAAAATCTACAAGATTTACAAGATTTCGCGATGCCGTAGGCGAGCAGGAGAATTGAGATTTATAGAACTCGCCCAAATTGAGGAGCCGCCGTTTGCTCCGCCCGTCGCGGTGGCACCACGGCCACCTTCGACCGTCTGAACAAATATAAAACCACCCCACCGCCGCACCCCGAATGGAGCGCAGGCTGCCAGCCTGCGAAAGCGGATGCAAACCCGCAGAGTCCTACCGGACCATCCTGCCCCATCACAGCGACAACGCAGCAGAGCGACCCCTCTGCTGCGTTGTCGTTGTCCCTGTGTGAAAAATAAATTTGGCGGAATGGAATAATTGTCGTATTTTTGCACCGGAATTGGTTAATCCTTAATAAGAGAAAAAATGTGCACATACAGTATTTCAATCAGTGACTCTTTGTTGGAAAATGTCCGGTCTGCATTCCCGAATGAAGAATCTATGGAGCAATGGATTCAAAAGCAGATGGATATCATTTTGTTGGATTTCGTCTCAAAGCAGAGGAAGAACACCTCGACGGAGCTCACTCTCTCCCAACGTCTTCGTGGCATCGCCTCTGCGCCCAAGGACTTCGACTACAAGCAGGAACTTGCAAATAGGTATGAGGCATGAAACACTATCTGTTAGATACCAATGTTGTCATAGATTTGCTCCTTGACCGAGATGGCGCAGATGCAGCAGGTGCATTGTTTGATGGTGCGGAGCGAGGTGAATATGTTTTGAGTTTGTGCTCCTTGTCCTATACCAATATATACTACTCTTTACGAAAATATCTCTCTCATGAAGAACGCATTAGCTGTCTTGCCCAACTTGGAGTAGTGTTGCATACGGCATCTGTCGACGGGAAAGTGGTCTCTGCGGCGTTGCGTTCCGGTTGGCGTGATTTCGAGGATGCAATACAGTATTATGCTGCTGAAATGTCTGGAATAACGGACGGTATTATTACTCGAAACGAAAAAGATTTTCGAATGTCAGATATTCCAGTGATTAGCCCATTTGAATTTGTAAAAAGATTTACCGTATGAGGCGTGAAAAAATAAATAGAACCATGTAAAAATAGAACCTTTCGGTTTTATATTATTTTGACCAAACACTATGGCGACCCATGACGGCAACACAGGGTCGCCTTTTTTCTTTTTATATGATCTGGGGAAAATAAATTTGGCGGAATGGAATAATTGTCGTAATTTTGCACCGAGAAACTTAACGATGATACATGGCATAAAACAAAGAAAATAAAGAATAGATAACGACATAATATAAAGCGTTTTTGCTTTTCAAGTGATTGGAAATCTGGACAATTTTTGATCCCAACGAGAAAGCAGAACGCTCACGGTGCTACCCGTGGGCTTTCTCGTTTTGGGGATAGGCAGTCCAGAGCCTCCAATCAGACAGAAAGTCCATTTTTTTCTTTCATCAGCTCTGAAAGGCAAGGCGTACAAACACAGCCGAGCCCTATGAGCAATTTCCTGAAAGTAATCAACCGCTACCGCGAACAGTCCCATTCCGAAGCCGACAAAGGCAAACGTTTCGAACGTCTGATGCAGGCGATGCTCCGCACCCTGCCTCCCTATTGCAACGAGTTGCAGCAGGTGTGGCTTTGGAACGAGTTCCCATTTCGCCAAAGTATATCTCTCCACGACACCGGTATCGACCTCGTGGCACAAACCAACGACGGCAACTATTGGGCTATCCAATGCAAGTGCTACCGGGCCGATACCAAAATCGACAAAGGTGATACAGACACCTTTTTAACCTCTTCGGCCCGTGCCTTTACCGATGGCAACGGCAAGAAGCATTATTTCTCCTTCCGCCTGTGGGTCGACACCACTGAAGGTGGATTTACTTCTACGGCAGCCGAAAGCTTCAAAGGGCAGATGATTCCTGCTTCGGTGCTTCATCTAAACGAACTGGCCGAGATGCCTATTGATTGGGAAGAACTTGATCGCGGTATCAGCGGCACAAAAGCCATCACCCAACACAAGAAGGTGCTCCCCCACCAGCAGGAAGCCATCGACAATGCCTTAAGTTATTTCAGCGACCACGACCGCGGCAAGCTCATCATGGCCTGCGGCACCGGCAAGACCTTCACCTCGCTGCGTATCGCCGAAGCACTTGGGACGCAGGGTACAAGCTCCAGTGGAGCGCGTAGAGATGATTGTGAGTTGCATCGCCTGCGAGAGACCAAGGTGCTCTTCCTCGTTCCCAGCATTGCCCTCCTCGGCCAAACACTTCGTGAATGGAGTTTCGATGCATCGAAGCCTCTCCGCCCCATGTGCATCTGCTCCGACAGCGAGGTGAGCCGCACCCACACCAAAGACGACGACACCAACCAGATGACCATCGAGGAACTGGCGTTCCCGGCCTCCACCAGCGTTGAACAAATCAAACAGCAATATTTCGCACTCCAGCACGACAACCGCAAGGGCATGCTGGTGGTCTTTTCCACCTATCAGAGCATCGAGCGCATCGCCGCCGCACAAACTGCCATCGGAGACGAGCTGACCTTCGACCTCATCGTCTGCGACGAGGCCCATCGCACCACCGGCGTCACCCTCAAAGGCGAGGACGAGAGTGCCTTCGTGCGGGTGCACGACAACAGTTTCATCCGAGGCCTCAAACGAATGTATATGACCGCCACGCCGCGTCTGTACAAAGATGCCGACCAGAAGCGTGCCCGCGAAAACGAAGCCTACCTCTGCTCGATGGACGATGCAGAAATCTACGGCGACGAATTCTACCGCCTGGGCTTCGGCGAGGCGGTGGACAAGAACCTCCTCTCCGACTACAAGGTGCTTATCCTCAACGTGGAGCCAGGAGATGTCAGCACCGAGGTGCAGGAGGCCCTTTCTGGTCTCGATGCCGCCGTGCAACGCGAGGTGGACACCGACGATATGGCCAAGCTCATCGGTGTCATCAATGCCTTGAGCAAGCGCAGCCGCTACGACAACCGCCTGCTGCGCGAGATCGACCCGCAGCCCATGCACCGCGCCGTGGCTTTCTGTCAGAATATCAAGGTCAGCCGTGCCATCTCCGCCGCCTTCAATGCCTGCGCCGAAAGCTATTACGAAAGCCTTACACCCGCCGAGCGCGAGGGATTGGTACGCGTCGAAGCACGCCATGTGGACGGCAGCATGGGTGCCGCCCGTCGCGAAGAGCATCTCGGCTGGCTGAAGCGCACACGCACCGATGGCCTCGACTGCCACCTGCTCTCCAATGTGCGCTGCCTGAGCGAGGGTGTCGACGTGCCAAGCCTCGATGCGGTGGTCTTCCTCGCCGCCAAGAACTCGCAGGTCGACGTGGTGCAGAGCGTGGGCCGTGTGATGCGCCGCGCCGAAGGCAAGAAGTACGGCTACATCATCATCCCCATCGTGGTGCCGAGCGACGTGGATCCCGAGAAGGCCCTCGACGACAGCAAAACCTATGCCGTCGTGTGGGACATTCTCAACGCCCTGCGTGCCCACGACGACCGCTTCAACGCCATGGTCAACAAGATAGAACTGAACCGCAAGCGTCCCGATGCCGTGCAGCTGGTCCGCCCCGGCAGCCAGTGGATAGGGCAAGGCGGCGGCAAGAGCGACGATGAGTCGGACGGCGACGGCCTCACCGCCGCCGAACCGATGGCAGCCCTGCAAACACAGCTGGAGATGCGCTTCGAGCAACTGCAGAATGTCATATTCGCCCGCATGGTGCAGAAGGTGGGCAGCAAACGCTACTGGGAGCAGTGGGCCGGCGACGTGGCCAAGATTGCCGAAAAACATATCGAACAGATCACCACACTTGTCAATAACGACGAGAAGGCTCGTAAAGCTTTCGATCGTTTCCTTCGGGGATTGCACAAGGACATCAACCCCGCCGTCTCCGAACCACAGGCCATCGAGATGCTGGCGCAGCATATCATCACACAGCCTGTCTTCGAAGCCCTATTCGAGAACTATGCCTTCACGGCCAACAACCCTGTGAGCAAAGCAATGAATAGCATCGTCCGCCTGCTCAACGACAAGATCGACGAGGCCGACCACCGCTCGCTGGAGAACTTCTACAACAGCGTGCGTCGCCGCGCCGAGGGCATCGACAATGCCGAGGCCAAGCAGAAGATAGTGGTGGAGCTCTACGACAAGTTCTTCACCACTGCCTTTCCAAAGGTGAAAGAACAGTTGGGCATCGTCTACACGCCTGTCGAGGTGGTGGATTTCATCATCCACAGCGTGGAGCATGTGTTGCAGGAGCAGTTCGGCCGCTCGCTGAACGATCGTGGTGTGAAAATCATCGACCCCTTTACCGGCACGGGCACCTTCATCACGCGCCTGCTGCAGAGCGGCATCATCCACGACTTGGAATACAAATACAAGAACGAAATCTTTGCCAACGAGATCGTGCTGCTGGCCTACTATATCGCCAGCGTCAACATCGAGAATGTCTATCACGATTTGCTGGGCGACAACAGCGAGTATGCGGCCTTCCCCGGCATCTGCCTCACCGACACCTTCGAACTCGGCGAACAGATGTACGCAAAACAGCGCGGCCGCACCCGCCAGAAAGAGATGGAAGGCATGGAGACCCCCTTCGTGGAGAACAGCAAGCGCGTGCAGAAACAGTTGGACAGCCCGATAACCGTCATCATCGGCAACCCACCCTATTCAGCAGGACAAAAGAGCGCCAACGACAATGCGCAGAACCAGCACTATCCATTGCTGGAACTGCAGTTGGAAAAAACATACGTACAGGGTAGTCAAGCAAACCTTAACAAATCCATCTATGATTCTTACTATAAAGCTTTTAGATGGGCTACCGACCGCATTGACTCCACGAAAGGAATAATTGCTTTCATAACAAATTCAGGTTGGATAGAAAGTAATGGTGCAGATGCGTTCAGACGTTCAATCGTCAAGGAATTTAAGGATATATATGTTATTGATTTACGGGGTTCTATCAGGTCAAAGATGGGTAACCGTGAAGCTGCACGGAAGGAGGGAGGAAACGTCTTTAATATTTTAGCTGGTGTTGCAATTACAATACTAATCAAGGGAGAAGGAATCAACAAAGATGCGTCTATCCATTACTTTAGGATAGAAGACTACTTGCCAAAGGATGAAAAGCTCACTTTCATTAAGACAAAAAGAGATATATCTGCTTTAAAATTTCAAGGTATCACACCTAATGCACATGCAGACTGGATTAATCTTAGGAACGAGTCGTTTTTTTCCTATATTCCAATTGAAGCAAAGCAAAAGTACGATACAAAACAACATAGTTTCTTTAGCACACAGACTTGTGGAGTTGTAACAAGTCGAGACGTATGGGTTTATAATTCAAACCATTGTTCCCTTGAAGAAAAAATAAAAGCAGCGGTTTTTTTCTACAATGATGAGGTGAAGAGAATACAGAAGGATGCTACATATAAACTTGATATGAATCCCCTGTTTTTTTCTTGGGATAGACAAAATAAGAAAGATGTAGAAAAAGGTAAACTTTACGAATACGAAAAAAAAAGCATTCGTATTGCTTCGTATCGCCCTTTTATGAAGCAATGGCTG
This sequence comes from uncultured Bacteroidota bacterium, assembly GCA_902762805.1. Classification (GTDB taxonomy): domain Bacteria; phylum Bacteroidota; class Bacteroidia; order Bacteroidales; family P3; genus Colimorpha. Next base: position 17,497 of record CACWPQ010000010.1, read on the forward strand.
TACTTCAATCGCAAACTTAACAATTGTGTGTATCAGATTCCTCAACTATTTCCTTTTGAGAATTCAAAGAATCTTATAATATGTCTTCCTGGTGTTGGCGTTTCCAAAGACTTTTCATGTATATTAACCGACATCATTCCTGATTATGAGTATAGCGGCAAAAGCCAATGCTTCCCCCTCTATTGGTACGAAGAGCGCAAGGCATCGCAGGCGTCGCTGTTTGACGACGGCAAGGACAAGTATATACGGCATGATGCCATCACGGACTTTATCCTGAAGCGGGCACAGGGACAGTATGGGCCGAAGGTGACGAAGGAGGACATCTTCTACTATGTCTATGGATTCCTGCACTGTCCGGCCTACCGCGAGACCTTCGCCAACGACTTGAAGAAGATGCTGCCGCGGCTGCCGCTGGTGGAAAAGGCCGAGGACTTCTGGGCCTTCAGCCGCGCCGGACGCGAGCTGGCCGACCTGCACCTGAACTACGAGCAGGTGCCGCCGTCGAAAGAGGTGGTGGTGGACTGGCACAATATGCTGCCGGGTATCGCCGATGCCGACACGCCAGAGAAGCTCTACCGAGTGGTGCAGATGAAGTTTGCAAAGAACGGAAAAGACAAGGACAGGAGCGTCATCGAGTACAACCCCTATATCACCCTGCGCAATATACCCCTGCGGGCCTACGACTACGTGGTCAACGGCAAGAGTGCCATCGAATGGATTATGGAGCGCTACTGCGACAAGGTGGACAAAAAGAGCGGTATCCGCAACGACGCCAACCAGTGGGGCATCGAGCACGGCAACCCCAAATACCCACTAGAATTGCTACAGAGCATCATCACCCTCAGCCTACGCACCCTCGACATTGTGGACGAGCTGCCGAAGGTGTCGTTTGAGTGACCCATCACAGAGGAACATCGGCGGACCCTTATCGTCACCATAGACCGAGGCAAAGTTTGATTAAACTTTGAGTAAAGGGGGAGTAAAACCTAAAGGGTTCTGCTCCCCCTTTTATCGGCAAGGGCAGTGGTAGGCAAAATGTGAAACAATTACCGCATTATGTGCATGTCCTATGTGCGGAAAAAAGTGTACCTTTGCAACGGATTCTATAGTGTAAATAGAGTATAACTTTTTAATAATTAGAACATAAACTAACACACTAACGCATTATATTGTATTGATATGAAGAAAGTATTTATGCTTATGGCGGCCGCCACGATGATGATGGTTGGCTGCAAACAGAACAACAACCAGCCCGTCGAGGCGCAGGAACCCGTCCAGGAGGGCGCCGCCGTCTACATGACCCGCGACATCAGCCCCGAGGCCCTCGTCAAAATCTACGAGGCCCTGGGCGTCAAGGCCGAAGGCCGCGTGGCCGTCAAGATCTCCACCGGCGAAGGCTCCAACCCCAACTACCTGAAGCCCGAGCTTATCCGCCTGCTCGTCGACACCGTGCACGGCACCATCGTGGAGTGCAACACCGCCTACGGCAACGCCCCCGAGGACAAGAAGGACGAGCGCACCACCTCCGCCAACCACTGGAAGGTCATCGAGCGCCACGGCTTCATCCCCATGTTCAAGGTCGACATCATGGACGAAGAGGGCGAAATCCGCATCCCCGTCAAGGACAGCACCCATATCAAATACGACATCGTGGGCAGCCACATTGACAACTACGACTTCATGATCGCCCTCAACCACTTCAAGGGTCACCCCATGGGCGGCTACGGCGGAGCCCTGAAGAACCTCTCCATCGGCTGCGCCAGCCCCAACGGCAAGGCCTACATCCACTCCAGCGGCAAGATGGAGAAGCTCGACATCGCCAAGCTCTGGACGCCCGAGTTCATCGGCAACCAGGACGGCTTCCTCGAGAGCATGGCCGCCGCCGCCCAGGCTGTGGTCAACCACTTCAACGGCAAAAAGGGCATCATTTACATCAGCGTGATGAACAACATGAGCATCGACTGCGACTGCGTGGACCATCCCACCCCCGTCAAGATCAAAGACTACGGCATTCTGGCCTCCACCGACCCCGTGGCCCTCGACCAGGCCTGCGTCGACATCATCAACAACATGGAGGCAACGCCCGACAACGACCCCACACCCCTTATCGAGCGCATCGACAAGCAGCACGGCGTCCACACCATCGAGCATGCCGAGAAGATCGGCCTCGGCACCCGCAAGTACCACATCATCAACATCGACTAAACCATGAAACACATCGCAACAATCATCTGCGCAGCAGCACTGCTCTTCGGAGCCACCGCCTGTGCGCAAACCAAAAAGGAGAACAAGAACATGAAGAAAACGCTCGTGGCCTACTTCTCGGCCACCGGAACAACCAAGGCGGCAGCCCAGCGGCTGGCCAAGGAGAAAGGTGCCGACCTCTTTGAGATTGCCCCCGAAGTGCCCTACACCTCGGCCGACCTCGACTGGCGCGACAAGCAGAGCCGCTCCACCAAGGAAATGCAGGACAAGGCCTCGCGCCCCGCCATCAAGGGCACCTGCCGGAATATCGCCGACTACGACACCGTATGGATTGGCTTCCCCGTGTGGTGGTACACCGCTCCCACCATCATCAACACCTTCATCGAAGCCCACGACCTCGGCGGCAAGACCCTCTGCGTCTTCGCCACCAGCGGCGGCAGCGGTGTCTCCGGCTCGGCCAAAGACCTCCAAAAAGCCTACCCGCAATACAGCTGGGGCGAGAGCCGCCTGATGAACTAAAACAGCATGGCTCGGAAGAAAAGACCTCGGTGCTGACCATGCCGGCACCGCAGCCCTGGTTCGGTGACGTATGTCCGTTGGTTGAGTTGACTGCGGGCTGCAACGGACAGAGCGGACAGGAAAACACAAGCGCAGCCAAGCGGACAAACAATCCATAGCCCGCAGGGGGTGTTTTGGCACGGATCTTTCAGGGTTGGTATGGGGTTGGGAGGCTGATTCGGGCGAAAATATTTATCGCTGGAAATCAAATGGTTAGTTTTTTTGATGTGTTTTTTCGGCGGGATTTTCGCGGCGGGTGAGGGCGAGGGGAAGCATCCGCCGTGCGGAAGCAAAGGTTTTCAACCGAGCAAGTGTTTGATAGCAAAAGGAGTGCCGAAATGAGCACTCCTTTTGTTGATAACTTGTCGGCCCGGACGGCGAAAATGTGTATAATTTAGCGGTCAGGAAAGGAGCCCACCTTTTCGCCGCAATTAATTAGAACCTAATAACATAAATCATTTCTCGAGATGACGCAAGGAGACTTGTTTTCTGCCACTGCCCCCAAGCAGGAACCCAAAGAGTACCGGCAGTACACGCCGGAGGAGATTATGAAATCGTCGGTGGAGTATTTCCACGGCGACGAGCTGGCCGCCAATGTGTGGATGAACAAGTATGCCCTGCGCAACGACGACAAGATCTATGAGCTGAACCCGGACATGATGCACCGTCGCCTGGCGTCGGAGTATGCCCGCATCGAGCAGAAGTATGCCAACCCCCTCAGCGAGGAGGAGATCTACCAGCTGCTGAAGGACTTCCGCTACATTGTGCCGCAGGGCAGTCCGATGAGTGGTATCGGCAACAATTTCCAGGTGGTCTCGCTGTCGAACTGCTTCGTCATCGGCAATTCGGGCAACAGCGACTCCTACGGCGGCATCATGAAGATTGACCAGGAGCAGGTGCAGCTGATGAAGCGTCGCGGCGGCGTGGGGCACGACCTGAGCCACATACGCCCCGGTGGCAGCCCCGTGAAGAACAGCGCCCTGACGTCGACCGGCATCGTGCCGTTCATGCAGCGCTACAGCAACACCACGCGCGAGGTGGCGCAGGGCGGCCGCCGCGGCGCGTTGATGCTGAGTATCAGCATCAAGCATCCCGACTCGGAGCACTTTATCGACGCCAAGCTGGAGCAGGGCAAAATCACGGGTGCGAACGTCAGTGTGAAGATCACGGACGAGTTCATGGAGTGTGTGCGCAGCGGCAAGCCATTCGTGCAGCAGTATCCCATCGATTCGCCCAACCCCTCATATACTAAAGAAATAGACGCACGCGCGCTGTGGAACAAGATTATCGCCAACGCGTGGAGCAGCGCCGAGCCGGGTGTGCTCTACTGGGACACCATCATCCGCGAAAGTGTGCCCGACTGCTATGCTGACTTCGGCTACCGCACCGTCAGCACCAACCCCTGCGGCGAGATACCGCTGTGCCCGTACGACAGCTGCCGCCTGCAGGCGATCAACCTTTACTCCTACGTCGAGAACCCCTTCACGCCGCAGGCGCGCTTCAACTTCGAACTGTTCCGCGAGCATGTGGCCAAGGGGCAGCGCCTGATGGACGACCTGATCGACCTCGAGCTGGAGAAGGTGGAGCAGATTCTGCGCAAGATCGAGTCCGACCCTGAGAGCGACGAGATCAAGCAGGTGGAGCACAACCTGTGGCTGAACATCAAGATGAAGTGCCTCGAGGGTCGCCGTAGCGGCTTCGGCATCACCGCCGAGGGCGACATGCTGGCCGCCCTGGGTCTGCAATACGGAAGCGAGGAGGCCACGGCCTTTGCCGTCAAGGTGCAGCAGACGCTCTGCTGCGCCGCCTACGGCTCGAGCGTGCAGCTGGCCAAGGAGCGCGGCTCGTTCCCCATCTACGACGCGCGCCGCGAAGAGCACAACCCCCTCATCCAGCGCATCCGCGAGGCGGAGCCCGTGCTCTATGCCGAGATGACCAAGTACGGCCGCCGCAACATCGCCCTGCTGACCATCGCACCCACCGGCACCGTCAGCATCTGCACCCAGACCACCAGCGGCATCGAGCCCGTGTTCCTCGTCAGCTACAAACGCCGCAAGAAGATCAACCCCAACGACAAGGACGCCTCGAACAAGAACATCATCAAGGACGAGAACGGCGACTACTTCGAGGAGTACAACGTGTTCCACCCCAAGTTCCTCGACTGGGCGCGCATCAACGGCCACGACGTGGAGGAGGTGAAGCGGATGGACGACGCCTCGCTGCAGAAGCTGATCGAACAGAGCCCCTACTACCACGCCACCAGCGCCGACATCGACTGGGTGGCCAAGGTGAAGATGCAAGGTGCCATCCAGAAGTGGGTGGACCACAGCATCTCCGTCACCGTCAACATACCAAAGGAGACCACCAAGGAGACCGTGGCCACCATCTACGAGACCGCCTGGGAGAGCGGCTGCAAGGGCTGCACCATCTACCGCGACGGCTCGCGCACGGGCGTCCTCGTCTCCACCAGCGAGGGCAAGAAAGAGCCCCCCGCCTTCGGCGAGAGCAAAGCTCCCAAGCGCCCCAAGAAACTCGACGCCGAAATCGTGCGCTTCAAGAACGACAAGGAAGACTGGATTGCCGTGGTCGGCATGTACGAGGGTCGCCCCTATGAGATTTTCACCGGCCGCGCCGAGAGTTTCCTGCTGCCCAAGTGGGTCGACAAGGGGTGGGTCATCCGCGTCAAGGAGAAAGGACAGGAACACGCCCGCTACGACTTCCAGTTCGTCGATCAGGACGGCTACCATATCACCATCGAGGGCCTCTCGCGCATGTTCAAGAAAGAATACTGGAACTATGCCAAGCTCATCTCCGGCATCCTGCGCCACGGCATGCCCATCCCCAACGTGGTGGAACTGATTGGCAAGCTGACCTTCGACGTGGACAGCATCACGACGTGGTCCAACGGTGTGGCCCGCGCCCTGAAGCGCTACATCAAGGACGGCACCGAGACCGACGAGCTCTGTCCCGACTGCGGCAGCAAGATTGTCTACCGCGACGGATGCAAGAGCTGCCAGAACTGCGGGTGGAGCAAATGCAGTTGAAAAAACAAGCAAGCACGCATATCAAGCAGCCGGCGGGCACCCCATCGGGGTGCCCGCCGCTATTTGTAGATGGGGATACCTATTGGTTGGCATATTGCTGTACCTCGTCGTGGAAGAACTCGAGCTGCACGCCGGCCTGGCGGAAGAGGTCCTCGCTCTCGGCGCCGGCATGGTACTTGCGCTCGCAGACCACACGGCGGATACCGCAGTTGATGATGAGCATGGCGCAGGTGCGGCAGGGTGTCATGCGGCAGTAGAGGGTGGCACCGTCGAGGGAGATACCGCGGCGTGCGGCCTGGCAGATAGCGTTCTGCTCGGCGTGGACGGTGCGGACGCAGTGGGTGGTGATTTTGCCGTCGGGGGCGATGCTTTGGCGGAAGAGGTGACCCACCTCGTCGCAATGGGGCAGGCCGGCGGGGGAGCCGACGTAGCCGGTGACGAGCAGCTGGCGGTCCTTGACGATGACGCAGCCAGAGCGGCCGCGGTCGCAGGTGGCGCGCTTGGAGGCGGTGTTGGCCAGCTCCATGAAATATTCGTCCCAGGAGGGGCGGCGATAGGTGATTTGCGCGAGCACCTCCTCGACCTGCCGGTTGAGGTCGTCGATGGTGCCGCCGTTGTCGAAGCGGTAGTCGGCCTGGTCAATGCAGTAGCGCAGGTTCTGCTTGTTGGGGTCGGCGTTGTCCATCTCGCGCTGCTCGTTGGCGAGGAAGGTGTCGTAGTCGATGTGGTCGGTCTCGGAGCCGCGGAGTACGGCGCGCTCGTAGCGCACACGGGGCTCGGCGTCGACGGCGAAGAGGTAGAAGTTGGGCTTGCCGCGCAGAGCGTCGACTTCGCCGGGGGTGCGCACGCTCTCGATGATGCAGTTGCAGCCCGAGGCGGCGGCCTGGTCGTAGAGCTGCTCGACAATCCACGAGGGCGAGTGCTGCGCCCGCAGGTCGTTGCCCACGAGGGTCATGCTGTCGCGGTTCACATCCATGCCGCGACGCTTGATTTCGTCAACGAGGAAGGCGCGGACACTGTAGTGGACGAATCCGCGGTGCTGCACCAGGTAGTCGACGATGGTGCCTTTGCCGGCGCCGAGGGTGCCGGTAATTCCGATGGTGATCATACCTTGAACTTATACTGCAGGCCGGCGAGCTCCTCGTTGGCCTTGACGATTTTCTTTTTGAGGCCCTGCTTGTAGGCGGCGAGTTTCTGCATGAGCGCCTCGTCGGCGAGGGCGAGCATCTGCATGGCGAGGATGGCGGCGTTCTGTGCACCGTTGATAGCCACGGTGGCCACGGGTATTCCCGGGGGCATCTGCAGGATGGCGAGGGTGGCGTCGAGGCCCTCGAGCGCGGAGCCTTTGATGGGGACGCCGATGACAGGCAGGGGTGTCTCGGCGGCGATGACGCCGGGCAAGGCGGCGGCCATGCCGGCGCCGGCGATGATGACGCGGATGCCGCGCGACTGGGCGTTGCGGGCAAAGTCGCCGACCTCCTGCGGCGTGCGGTGGGCGGAGAGGGCGTTGACCTCGAACGGGATCTCCATCTCCTCGAAGAACTGACAGGCTTTCTCCATGACCGGCAGGTCGGAGGTGGAGCCCATGATGATGCTGACGATGGGTTTCATATCGGGTGTTGTATTAGTCATTCAAAAATGCAAAATTACCAATTTTTTCGCACTTGACGGCCAAAAAATGTTAAAACACGCACAACATGCTGAATACTTGCACCTTACACACTGTCAGAACTCCGTGCAAAAAAATGCTCGGAAACCAGGGAAAGGGGCGATTTTTGCACATTTTCAAAGGGCTGATTTTCAGCGGATAAAATGGACCCTCTTCTTCCTCTCTTCTACCATGCTTCGCCCGTGACAGGGAGGGAGGTGGGGACAATGGCGCCGGGCTGGAGAAAGTTTTTCCCCATGGGTAATAAAAAAGTTGTATTTTTGCAGCATGATTGACGCACCGCATCAGGAAAAAAATTGTCAATGGAGGCAATACCGTTCATAGGCATCGACCGGCACCGGCTGGGGGTGGACGGCGTGGGGGTGACCACGCTGGCGGCTTTCCACGGCTGTCCGCTGCGCTGCAAATACTGCCTCAACCGACGCTGCCTGGAGCCGCCGGAGGGGTTGCAACGCTACACGCCACAGCAGCTCTACGACCACGTAGGCATCGACAACCTCTACTTCATCGCCACCGGGGGCGGAGTCTGCTTCGGGGGCGGCGAACCGCTGCTGCGCATCGACTTCATAGAGGCGTTCCGCGCCCTGTGCGGCAAGAGCTGGAACCTCACCGCCGAGACCTCGCTGCAGGTGAGTGCCGAGAGCGTGCGACGCGCCTGCGCGGTGGTGGGCGATTTTATCGTCGACATAAAAGAAAGCGACCCCGACATCTACCGCGCCTACACCGGCGGTGACGCCAGCCGTGCGTGGGACAACCTGCGGCTGCTACTCTCGCTCGTCGGGCCGGAGCACGTCACCGTCCGCGTCCCCCTCATCCCCTCCTTCAACTGCGAGGCCGATACCGACCGCACCGCCGACCGCCTCGCCGCCCTCGGCGTCACCCGCCTCGACCGCTTCACCTACCGCGTACAACAATAATAAATATAACGTCGTTATCAAATATGACTTAAGGGTCGGCCTAGCGGCCTCAAAATTGCAAGAAAATTGACCAAAAAAATTTTTTATAATTTTAAAGTGAATTTTCCTGTAATTTTGAGCGCAGCGACCTAAAACAAATAAAACAAATTATGACATATTGGTCGGCCTTACGACCTCAAAATTATATGAAAATTGAATCAGAAAATTTTTAAATAATTTTATAATCTAATTTTTCTATAATTTTGAGCGCAGCGACCTAAAAAACATAGAAACATGAACCTAATAGAAGAACACAACAAACGGTATGCGTTTTTCCATGAGATAACCGGAGAAGCCATGCGTGTCCATCGGAAATACCATTCCGGCTTGTTAGAATCGGCCTACGAGGCAGCGCTGAAATATCTGTTGGAACAGAGGGGATATAAGGTGGAACGGCAGGTGTATTTGCCGATGTATTGGGACGACGTGCAGCTAGACCAAACCTATCGCATGGACCTTGTAGTCAATGATGAAATAATACTTGAACTCAAGGCAGTGAAGTTTGTCGACAAAGAGCATCGGCGCCAGCTGTTCAACTATTTGCACCTAACCCACACCCGCCACGGAATGCTCATCAACTTTGGTGGGGAAAGCCTTTTTTCCGAGTGGTATGAACGCGACCCGGAGACTGGCGAAATAGACAAGGTGAAACTAATATAGGCTGCATGGGTCGGCCTAGCGGCCTCAAAATTGTAAGAGAATTGAACCAAAAAATTATAATATAATTTTATAATCTATTTTTTCTATAATTTTGAGCGCAGCGACCTAATATGCAATAAATTCAGCATAACCGCGTTATTATCATCGCTATGACACACGGGAAGAACATCTGCAACCAGTTGAAGGAGGTCCGCAAGCGCATTGCGGAGGAAAATGACATACCTCTGGAGATAGAGGAGTGCAGCTACAAGGGCGAATGCCGCGGCACCTGTCCGCGCTGCGAGGCCGAGGTGCGCTACCTGGAGAACGCCCTGGCCGACCGCCTGCGGCTGGGCAAGGTGGCCACCGTCGCCGGCCTCGCGCTGGGTCTCGCCGCCACCGCACAGGCGCAGGCTCCGCAGACCAACACGGTGCCGTTGCAGGATACCTTCCATGCCCACAAGGCTGAATGTCTGGGTACCCTGAAAGGCATGGTGTTCGATATTAAGACCAACGAACCCCTGCCGTTCTGCAATGTTGTCTTGAGGCAAGACGGGAAGCAGATACTAGTAGGAACAACCGACTTCGACGGACGATATACCCTCAAGCCGATACCCTTCGGCGACTACACATTGTGCATCAAAGCGCCTGAGAGGAAACAACCATTCGAGCAAGGGATTACCGTCAACAAGACGGGTTTCACCATGATGGATGTCGGTATGGATTTGGACAGCGCCTTCATCATCGATGGAGAAAAGAGGCCTGTGATTGACATAGGGATGCCTACTACTGTGGAGGAGATAATCGAGCAAATGACGCCAGGTGGGAAGGTGAATGTGCCCAGAGATGCCCTGGGCGAGATACAGGTGAAACTCCCCGGCACGCCGGCCAGCCAGCCCACTCCCAAGGAGCAGCCCGCCTTCTATGAGGACAAAGAGCAACGGGGTGTACGGGTGAAAGTGCTCTCCATTGCGGCGCTAGCACTGGGGATGGCCGCCAGCACTGTGCAGGCCTCCGAGACCTATCCTGCCGTGCTGCCCGAGGTGATGCCTATCGTCAAGGAGGCGGTGCATGTGGCCGACAGCGTCACGATAAGAGGCACAATAGTAGACTCCAAAACGAACGAGCCGCTACCGTTTGTCAATGTCATCATCACCGACAGCAACGGCACGGTAACCGGCACTGCGACCGACTTTGACGGCAACTTTGCCGTGAAGGTGGCCAAGGGTAGTTACACCATCACGTTCTCTTCTCTCGGTTATGCCAAATACGTGATGCTGGAGGACAAATACCAAAAGAACTGTACGCTGCCGCCCATCAAACTAGAGGGCACGGCGACCTTGCTGGGCGAGATGGATATTATGAAATACGACCCTTATCATCATCCGGTCATTGAAATAGACCCCTACGGATCGTCGCAATACTTGGAGCGTGAGGGTGTGAAGGTCATCGTCCGTTAGCAACCTTTTGAAACACAAAGGAAGGGCAATCCCATACGGGTTGCCCTTCCTTTGTGTATGTACCGTTTGGCTTAGGCGCCGAGTTCGAGGCGCTTGAAGCCGGTGCACTTGAGGTCCTTGTCGGCCTTGGCGATGAAGTCTTTGACCTTCACCTTGCTCTCCATGATGTACTCCTGCTCCATGAGGGTGTTCTCCTGGAAGTACTTGTTGAGGCGGCCGTTGGCAATCTGGTTGATCTGCTGCTCGCTGAGCTGGGCGACCTTCTCGGCAGCGACCTGCTCTTTAATCTGGCGGGCCTGGTTGACCTGCTCCTCGGTGATCCAGCCTTTGCCCATGTTGGAGGCCATGTGCTCCTCGCTGTCGACGTGGGCGGGGTTGATGCCGGCCTTCTTGAGGGCGGCGTCGACGGCTTTGCCGATGAGCTCTTCCTTGGTCTTCTCGATGGCGACGCGGAGCTCCTGGTCTTTGACCTCCTGGGGCACGCTGTCGGCGTCGAGGGCGACGGGGCGCATGGCGACGACCTGCATGGCGATATTGTGGCCTACCTCGTCGAAGCCTTCCTTGTTGAAGCCGACGACGGCACCCATGCGGTTGCCGGGGTGGACGTAGGAGTAGACCTTGGCGGCCTCGATGGCTTCGAAGTGGGCGAGCTCAATCTTCTCGCCGATTTTGGCGACCTGGTCGGTGATATTGTCGGAGACCTTGCGGCCGTCGAGTTCCATGTCGAGGACCTGTTCCTTGGTGGTGAGGTGCTTGGCCATGGCGGCGTCGAGGATGGAGGTGGTGAACTTGATGAAGTCGGCGTTGTTGGCGACGAAGTCGGTCTCGCAGGAGACCATGATGAGGGCGCCGTAGTTGCCGGTGGTCTTGGCGAGGACGCAGCCTTCGTTGGCGTCGCGGTCGGCGCGTTTGGCGGCCATTTTCTGGCCTTTCTGACGCAGCAGCTCGATGGCTTTCTGCATGTCGCCGTCGGTCTCGACGAGGGCTTTCTTGCAGTCCATCATGCCGACGCCGGTGAGTTTGCGGAGCTCGTTAACCTGTGAAGCGGTAATTGCCATATTGTTGTTCCTTTCTGTTGTTTTTGATGTTAATGATTGTTTGTGTCGCCCCTGCGGGGCTCGGCAAGGATGGTGTTTGACAAACGGGGGTTTCGCTACGCTCCACCCCCGCCTATACTCTGTCGCCCCTACGGGGCTTGTCTTGCCTGTTTGTTGATGTTGCCTTATTCAGCCTTGGGGGCTTCAGCCTCGGCCTGGGGCACTTCAGCCTTGGGGGCTTCGGCCTTGGGCTCGGAGGTGCGGGGACGGCGGGCGCGGGTCTTGCGCTCGGCGGGGGCTTCGGCGGCATCGGCGGCGGGAGCCTCGTCCTCGGCCTGGGCGTCCTTGTCGAGCATGCGCTCGTTGAGACCTTCCTGGATGGCTTCGCACATGTGCTTGAGGATGGCGGCTATCGACTTGGAGGCATCATCGTTAGCGGGGATGGGGAAGTCGATAAGCTCGGGGTTGGTGTTGGTGTCGACGAGTGCGAAGGTGGGGATGTTGAGGCGGCGTGCTTCGGCGACGGCGATGTGCTCTTTGTTGATGTCGATGACAAAGAGGGCGCTGGGCAGACGGGTGAGGTCGGCGATGGAGCCGAGGTTCTTGTCGAGCTTGGCGCGCTCGCGCTGCACCTGGAGGCGCTCACGCTTGGAGATATTGTTGAAATCCTTGTCGTGCATCAGGGCATCGAGGCTGTTCATCTTCTTGACGGCCTTGCGGATGGTCTGGAAGTTGGTGAGCATGCCGCCGGGCCAACGCTCGGTAACGAAGGGCATGTCGACGGTCTTGGCCATCTCGGCGACCACTTCCTTGGCCTGCTTCTTGGTGGCGACGAAGAGGACTTTCTTGCCGGAGCGAGCCATCTGCTTGAGGGCAGCGGCGGCCTCGTCGGCCTTGGCGATGGTCTTCTGGAGGTCGATGACGTGGATGCCGTTGTGCTCCTTGAAGATATAGGGAGCCATTTTGGGGTTCCATTTGCGTTTGAGGTGGCCGAAGTGGCAACCAGCCTCGAGGAGGTCTTCGAATTTGAGTTCGTTCATTGTGTTTACTTTCCTTTTTGTTTTTTTACTTTCTGTGCCAACCGTCAGGCAGTCCTTTGGGTTGTATTTAGCGGCTGTCCTATGCAGCGCACTGTGGCAATACAACGGAGCATCCTGACAGTTTGGATACTAAACTTTCTAGACTAACGCTTGCTGAACTGGAAGCGTTTGCGGGCCTTGGGCTGACCGGGTTTCTTACGCTCGACCATACGGGGGTCGCGCATGAGGAAGCCTTCCTTTTTGAGGGCGGGGCGGTCTTCGATGTTGTTCTCGCAGAGGGCGCGGGCGATGGCCATGCGGAGTGCCTGAGCCTGGCCGGTGATGCCGCCACCGTCGAGGTTGGCCTTGACATCCCATTTGCCTTCGGCGTCAGCGACGGCGAAAGCCTGGCCGACGATGTACTGCAGCGGGCCGGTGGGGAAGTATTCCTTATAGTCGCGGCCGTTGACCTTGATGTCGCCATTGCCGGGGGTCATGTAGATGCGGGCGACGGCGGTCTTTCTTCTACCAATGGTGTTGATTACTTCTGCCATATCTTTTTACTATCTGACTTCGTTAATATTGATGGCTTTGGGGTTCTGGCCCTGATGTGGGTGCTCGCTACCGGCGTAGACGTGGAGGTTGCGGTAGAGCTGGGCGCCGAGGCGGTTTTTGGGGAGCATGCCGCGGATGGCGTGCTCGAGGATGCGCTCGGGGAAGGTGGCGCGGACCTTGGCGGGGTTGGTTTCGCGCTGGCCGCCGGGGTAGCCGGTGTAGCGCTGGTAGACCTTGTCGGTCTCTTTCTTGCCGGTGAAGACGCACTTTTCGGCGTTGATGATGATGACGTTGTCGCCGCAGTCGACATGGGGGGTGAAGCAGGGCTTGGTCTTGCCACGCAGGATGTTGGCCACGCGGGTGGCGAGACGGCCCACGGTCTGTCCTTCGGCGTCGACCAGGACCCACTCTTTGGTGACGGTCTTCGAGTTGGCCGATACGGTTTTGTAGCTCAGTGTGCTCATTTTTTTATTTTACTAACGATGATGTTTTTCTGTTCCGTTGTTCATAATTTCTCTAGAATGATGCACATTTCGGCCGCCGACGGATAGTTGGCCTACATGCTTACCAATCTGATGCACAGGCATTTGGACGGGTAAACCAAATGCGGATGCACCATTTTTAGAGAGTGCAAAGTTACGAACATTTTTCCAACCGACAAAATTTATTTCATAATTTTTCCAAAAACGGGTGCCGGAGGGTTGGGGTTCGGTAGGGGAACGGTAGGGGAATGGTAGGGGAATTGTTCGGCCCTTTCCCATTATTACCCATCGATGGGAAATGGTGGATACTTTTTTTCGAGGTCAGAACCACTGCACCGGCGCATCATCCTGGAGGACAGGCGCTTGCAGGCCGCTGCCGAGGTGCCGGGGGCTGCGGAGGATGCGGATTTCGTCGTAGAGGCCGGCGGCGAGGAAGGCGTCGAGCACCTGGCGGCCGCCTTCGACGATGACGCTCTGCAGTTTGCGCTCGTGGAGTTCGCGGAGCACGTCGGGGATGGTCTGGCAGCGGAGGTGCAGCCAGTGGGGTGGCACGTCGGTGAGGCGTCCCCTTCTGTCCAGCACGACGGGTTGGGGCTGGGGCCCGAGGCAGTGGCGAGCGGTGAGGGAGGGGCAGTCGAGGAGGTAGGTGTCGCTGCCGACGAGGATGGCGGCTTCTTCGGTGCGCCAGCGGTGGTTGAGGCGGTTCTGCGCTGGGGTGCTGAGCCAATATTTTAGGTTGGAGCGCGGAGGTTTGAGGTCGGGCGCCAGGAATCCGTCGGCGCTCTGGGCCCATTTTAATATAATGTAGGGGCGCCGCTTTTCGATGAAGGTGAAGAAGCGGCGGTTGAGGCGGCGCCCTTCGGTTTCGAGGAGGTGCCGTGTGACTTCGATGCCGGCGGCTTCGAGTTTGCGGAAGCCGTTGCCGCTGACGAGGGGGTTGGGGTCGTCGTTGCAGCAGACGACGCGGCTGATGCGGCGCTCGACGATGAGGTCGGCGCAGGGGGGGGTGAGGCCATGGTGGGAGCAGGGCTCGAGGTTGACGTATAGTGTGAGGGCGGAGGGAGATAGTTCTGACCTCCGACATCCTGCCTCCAACCTAAGCAAGGCGTTGCGCTCGGCGTGGTTGTGGCCGTATTCCTGGTGATAGCCTTCGCTGAGGATGCGACCGTCGCTGCCGACCACCACGCAGCCCACCAACGGGTTGGGGCGAGTGCGTCCCAACCCGTTGGTGGCCAGCTGAAAACAGCGGCGCATGTAGGAGATATCCAGCTCTCGTTGCGTCATCCCGATGGATTGCACGTGAACCAGTTTGCGCGGAGGATTACTCGCTCAGGCGGCGGTATTTTTCCACCTCGGCTTCGGCCTTTTTGACCTCTTCGCGGGCTTCTTCGATTTTCTTTTGTGCGGGGCCTTTCTGGCCTTCGCGGTTCTTGATGCTGGCTTCGAGGTCCTTGATGTCCTTCTCGGCATCGGCGATTTTGGACTTGTAGCCTTCGATGTCCTTCTTTTTGGAGGCGATGCGGTCCTGGTCTTTCTTGATGTCCTTCTCGAGGTCGGCGAAGTCGCCTTCGGCGCTCTTGAGGGCTTTCTGGGCTTTCTCGAGGGCTTTCTGCATCTCTTCCATGCTCAGGCCGGCCTCATACTTGGCCACGTACTGGACGAAGGTCTCCATGAACTTGCGGACGTTGCCCTGGAGGGCTTCCTGGTTGCTGGTGAGGTCTTTGGGGATGACGCAGACGGTGAGTTCGGTGGCGCGGTTTTTCTTTTTGCCGGTCTCTTCGAGCTTGAAGTAGAAGTCGACCGGTTCGGCGGCGAGGTCGGCGAAGACCTGGTTGAGGCAGGCGGTGAAGGGTTTGGCCTTGGAGGTTTTGAGTTTGGCCTCTTTGAGGCGTTTTTCCATGGCCTTCTCGGTGATTTTCAGTTCCTTGTCGATGCTGACGGTGTAGCCGTTGGCGGTCATGTCGCCGATTTGGACTGGGGTGACCTGCACATTTTGGGCCATGAGGGCGCCGAAAAGCATCACGGCGGCGGCCAAGGATACAAGTTTTTTCATCATAATGATTTGTTTTTAAATTGATTAATATTATTTCCGTTGTACTATTTAGTTGCAAAGGTACGCAAAAAATTTCAAACCGAGTTAAAAAAATAGTTTTCAACAATGGGTCGGGGAGGCGAAAAAATGCGTAATTTTGCAACTCCGACCCGGCGGCGTCGGCTGCCGCTTTGCGTTTAATATCAATCAAAAACACCTCGCGCCCATGGCCCAGTTCACCCACCTGCACGTGCACTCGCACTATTCGATGCTCGACGGCATGTCGAAAATCCCCGACCTCATAGCCAAAGCCCGCCGCTGCGGCATGACGAGCCTGGCCCTGACGGATCATGGCAATATGTTCGGTATCAAGGACTTTCTGGACACTGCCGACAAGGTGAACCGCAAGGCCAAGGAGGCTGGCGAGCCGCTGTTCAAGCCCATCGTGGGCATCGAGGCCTACTGCGCGCGGCGCACCCTGCGCGACAAGGACAAGAACCTGCGCGAGGTGAACCCCGAGAACGGTCGCGACCGCATCGTGGACCGCTCGGGCTACCACCTCATCCTGCTGGCCAAGAACCTCAAGGGCTACCACAACCTCTGCAAGCTCTCGTCGATAGCCTACACGGAGGGTTTCTACGACCGTCCGCGCATCGACCACGAGGTGCTGGAGCAGTACCGCGAAGGCCTCATCGTCTCGTCGGCCTGCCTGGGCGGCGAGGTGCCGCAGCTGATATTGAAGGGCGACATGGAGGGTGCCGAGCGGGCGGTGGTGTGGTTCAAGGAGCGCTTCGGCGACGACTACTACATCGAGCTCATGCGCCACCCGACCGACAAGCCGCGCGCCAACACCGAGACCTACCGCTACCAGCAGCGTGTGGAGCCCCACCTCATCGCGCTGGCGCGCAAGCACGGCATCAAGCTCATAGCCACCAACGACGCCCACTTTGTGGAAGAGGAGCACGGGGCGGCGCACGACCACCTCATCTGCCTGGCCACACAGAAGGACTACGACGACCCCAACCGCATGCACTACACGATGCAGGAGTGGCTCAAGAGTCCGGAGGAGATGGAGGCCCTCTTCGCCGACCTGCCCGAGGCGCTGGAGAACACGATGGAGGTGGCCGGGAAGGTGGAGACCTACAGCATCGACTCCGACCCCCTGATGCCCATGTTCCCCATCCCCGAGAGTTTCGGCAAGGAGGAGGAGTGGCGCGCGCGCTTCAGCGAGCAGGACCTCTTCGACGAGTTCACCCGCAACGAGCGGGGCGAGGTGGTCATGGAGCAGGAGGCCGCCGAGAAGAAAATCAAGCGGCTGGGCGGCTACGACAAGCTCTACCGCATCAAGTTCGAGGCCGACTATCTGGAGCACCTCGTGTGGGAGGGCGCAAGGAAGAGGTATGGGGGAGAGAAAGGGAGTGAAGAGGGAGTGAAAGGGAGTGAAAGGACAAATGTGGATTTCTACAGAGGAGAGGACCTCGGCGAAGAAGTGCGCGAGCGCATCCGCTTCGAGTTGCACACCATCAAGACGATGGGCTTCCCGGGCTACTTCCTCATCGTGAGCGACTACATACGCGCCGCGCGAGAGAAGTTGGGCGTCAGTGTGGGCCCCGGGCGCGGCTCGGCGGCGGGAAGCGTCGTGGCCTACTGCCTTTGGATCACCGACCTCGACCCGCTGCGCTACGACCTCCTCTTCGAGCGCTTCCTCAACCCCGACCGCATCTCGCTGCCCGATATCGACGTCGACTTCGACGACGCGGGGCGCGAGCTGGTGCTCGACTGGGTGACCGAGAAATACGGCAAGGAGCGCGTGGCCCACATCATCACCTACGGCACCATGGCCACCAAGAGCTCCATCGCCGACGTGGGGCGCGTGGAGAAGATACCGCTCACCGAGGTCAACCGCCTCAAAGGCTATATCCCCGACCGCGGCTTCCCCGACAATGTGAAGGACGAGAACGGCAAGGCTCCCAAGGTGAACCTCAAGAACTGCTACAAGTATGTGCCCGAATTGAAGGCCATCATGGAGGGCACCGACGAGAAGATGAAGCAGATGCTCACCTACGCCTCCGAGCTCGAGGACACCAACCGCCAGGTGGGCATCCACGCCTGCGGCGTCATCATCGGCTCGCAGGATCTGACCAACATCGCCCCGGTGTGCGTCATCGACAACCAGCTGGTGACGCAGTACGACGGCCACGTGGTGGAGACCGTGGGCCTGATCAAGATGGACTTCCTCGGGCTGAAGAACCTCACCATCATCAAGAACTGCGTGGCCATGCTCAAGAAGTGGCGCGGCATCGAGGTGGATGTGGACCACCTGCCGCTTGACGACGAGCTGACCTACAAGCTCTTCTGCGAGGGCAACACGGTGGGTGTGTTCCAGTTCGAGTCGGCCGGCATGCAGAAGTACCTGCGCGAGCTGCAGCCCCACGTCATCGACGACCTCATCGCCATGAACGCCCTCTACCGTCCGGGCCCCATGGACTATATCCCCGACTTCATCGACCGCAAGCAGGGACGCAAGCCGGTGGAATACGACATACCGGTGATGGAGAAGTACCTCAAGGACACCTACGGCATCACCGTCTACCAGGAGCAGGTCATGCTCCTGAGCCGCCTGCTGGCCGACTTCACGCGCGGCCAGAGCGACACCCTGCGCAAGGCCATGGGCAAAAAGCAGATCGACAAGATGAACGAGCTGGAGGTGCTCTTCTACGAAGGCGGCGAGAAGAACGGCCACCCCCGCGAAAAACTGAAGAAGATATGGGAGGACTGGAAGAAATTCGCCTCCTACGCCTTCAACAAGAGCCACGCCGCCTGCTACTCGTGGGTGGCCTACCAGACGGCCTACCTCAAAGCCAACTACCCGGCCGAATACATGGCCGCCGTCATGACCTCGGCACAGACCGACATCAGCCGCGTGCGCGAGTTGATGGACGACTGCCGCCGCCAGGGCGTCGAGGTGGCTGCCCCCTCGGTCAACCACTCGCAGATGGACTTCGCCGTCGACCAGGACGGCAAGATACGCTTCGGACTGCAGGCCATCAGCGGCATGGGCGAGGCGGCCAGCAGCGTCATCATCGCCGAGCGCGAGAAGAACGGCCCCTTCAAAGACATCTTTGACTTCCTGGAGCGCATCGACATGCACTCGGTCAACAAAAAGAACATGGAGGTCCTGGTCAAGGCCGGCGCCTTCGACGGCGTGGGCACCATGCACCGCGCGCAGTACTTCTACAAGGAGAACGACCTCGAGACCACCCCCACCTACCTCGACCAGCTCGTCCGCTGGGCCATCCGCAAGCAGGACGGCGCCGCGTCGAACCAAATGTCCATCTTCAGCATGAGCGAGGAACTGGCCGAAGATGCCCACCCGCCGATACCCGACGCCACGCCCTGGACCAACATCGAGCGCTGCCGCTACGAAAAGGAGGTCGTCAGCACCTACCTCAGCGGCCACCCGCTGGACGACTACCGCTTCGAGGTGCAGGCCTACACCAACATCGGAGTCGACCAGCTGAACAACCTCGAGGCCCTCGACGGACGCGAGGTCAAGTTTGCCGGCATGGTCTCCGGCGTCAAAGAGATGGTGTCGAAAAAAGGCGACCCCTTCGGCAACATGATGCTCGACGACTACAGCGGCAGCTACGAACTCAAACTCTTCGGCCAAGAGTATACCGACTTCCGCAACTTCTTCATCGACAACACTTTCATCTACTGCCGCGGCGTGGTGCGCACCAGCCGCTACACCGACAAGAAGTCAGGCCTAGAGAAGACCTTCACCAAACTCAAGATTACCAGCATGATGCCGCTGGGCGGCGTGATGGACAAATACACCGCGCAGCTGGGCTTCAACATCCGGCTGGCCGACGTCAACGAGGCCTTCTGCCTTGAGCTGCAGCGCATTGCCAGGCAGCATAAGGGCAACGTGCCCCTGCGCGCCGTGGTGCTCGACCCCGAGCGCAACCTGCAGCTCACCATGTCGTCGCAGGACCTCCGCGTCAGCGCACGCGAGATTATGCCCGAATTGTTGAAGTTGCCAGGAGTGTTTGACATGAAGCCCATTCCTAAATCTTAACAACACATCCGACTGAAAATCAACTCTATGAAGTGGACAAAGGAGCGACTCAACAACCTCTTCCTTCTCATTGGCATCGTGGCCGTGGTGGTGATGCTATTCACCTTCGAGGTCAGCTTCGTTGAGCTTTGGCAACACATCTGCCACGCCGGCTACTGGCTCATCCCCATCATCGGCATCTGGCTCGTGGTCTACGCCATGAACGCCCTCGCCTGGCGCACCATCGTCCACAGTCCTGCCGTGGGTCACGCGCGCGTATCCTTTTTACGTATGCTCAAACTCACCATCACCGGCTACGCCCTCAACTACGCCACACCCGTCGGCGGCCTCGGCGGCGAACCCTACCGTATCCTCGAACTCTCCAAAGACATCGGCAACCGTCGCGCCACTTCCTCGGTCATCCTCTACGTGATGATGCACTTCTTCTCCCATTTCTGGCTCTGGTTCCTCTCCATCTTCATCTACCTGGCCCTGGCACACCGAGGCCTCGTGCCGCTGACCCCCATGCTGAAAATCCTCCTCGCCATCACCACAGCCGTCTGCCTGCTGGCATTCTACCTCTTCATGCGCGGCTACCACAAAGGAATGGTATTCAACACCATACGAACCCTCGCCCATATCCCCTTCCTCACCCGCTGGTGTATCCGCTTCCTGCGTCGCCGCGGCCACACCCTACGCACCATCGACGCCGAAATCGCAGCCCTCCACCAGCACGACCGGCGCGCCTTCTACGCCAGCCTACTGCTCGAGTTCTTCTCGCGCGTGGTGCAGGGATTCGAAGTGATGTTCATGCTCCTGCTCTTCGACATCGACTTCGGAGGCGGCACGAGCGGCCTGGCGCTCACCTTCGTCGTCTCGGTCCTCATCGTAGCCATCACCTCGCTGCTAGCCAACATTTTAGGCTTCCTCCCCATGCAGCTCGGCGTGCAGGAGGGCGGCTTCGTGGTCTCCATCGCCCTGCTTGGCTTCGCCCCCTCGCTCGGCATCTTCGTCTGCATCATCTGCCGCGTCCGCGAAATCATCTGGATCGCCCTCGGCCTCGCCCTGATGCGCATCGGCGAAAAGCACCCCTCCTGACCCTTTCCGCCCCCCTCCCCCACCCTACCCTTTTTCATCCCCCGGCAAGGAAGAGGTCATTTCCCGGTTTTTTTCAAAAAAATCTGAAACAAAATCATCCTCGGGGTGCAACATTTTTCGGTTTGTGGCGTTAAGGGGATATTATTATGAAACAATATCTCGACCTACTGCAACACGTGCTCGACCACGGCACCGTCCGCGAGGACCGCACCGGCACTGGCACCATCGGCATCTTCGGCTACCAGATGCGCTTCTGCCTCGCCGACGGCTTCCCGGCGTTGACCACCAAGAAGTTGCACCTGCGCTCCATCATACACGAATTGCTGTGGTTCCTCCGCGGCGACACCAACATCAAGTATCTCAAAGACAACGGCGTCTCCATCTGGGACGAGTGGGCCGACGCCGAGGGCAACCTCGGACCCGTCTACGGCTCGCAGTGGCGCTCCTGGCCCGACGGCCGCGGCGGCACCATCGACCAGATAGCCGGCGTGGTGGAGGAAATCAAGCGCAACCCCTTCAGCCGCCGCCTCATGGTCACCGCCTGGAACCCCGCCGAGATAGCCGACATGGCCCTCCCGCCATGCCACTGCCTGTTCCAGTTCTATGTCGACCGCGGCCGCCTCTCCTGCCAGCTCTACCAGCGCTCGGCCGACATCTTCCTCGGCGTGCCCTTCAACATCGCCTCCTACGCCCTGCTGACCATGATGATGGCGCAGGTCTGCGGCCTCGAGCCCGGCGTCTTCGTCCACACCTTCGGCGACGCCCACATCTACCGCAACCACCTCGACCAGGTGCACCTCCAGCTCAGCCGCCAGCCCCGACCCCTGCCCACCATGCGCATCAATCCCGCAGTGCGCGACATCTTTGCCTTCCGCTACGAAGACTTCACCCTCGAAGGCTACGACCCACACCCACACATCAAAGGGGAGGTGAGCGTATGACCTGGTGTGTAATCATGGCCGGTGGAGTCGGCAGCCGCTTCTGGCCACTCAGCCAGACCGACAACCCCAAGCAGTTCCTCGACATCATGGGCACCGGGCGCACCATGCTGCAGACCACCTTCCGTCGCTGCATCGACCTCTGCCCGCGCGAAAATATCGTCATCGTCACCGGCGAGCAGTACGTCGACCACGTCCACGAGCAGCTCGGCGACCTGCAGCCCCACCAGGTGCTCGGCGAGCCCCTGCGTCGCGGCACCGCCCCCTGCATCGCCTACGCCGCCGCCGCCATCGCCCGGCGCGACCCCGAGGCCACTCTCATCGTGATGCCCTCGGACCACGCCATCTTCCAGAAAAAGAAGTTCCTGGCCGACCTGCGGCAGGCCGTCGACATCGTGCAGCGCCAGCCCTGGATCATCACCCTCGGCGTGCAGCCCGTCAACCCCAACACCACCTACGGCTACATCCAGCGCGGCAGCCGGCCGTCGCTGCCCGAGGTCCGCAACCTCCACCCCGTCACCACCTTCACCGAGAAGCCGCCGGTCGAGATGGCGCGCCAGTTCATCGCCAGCGGCGAATTCTACTGGAACGCCGGCATCTTCGTCTGGACCCTACCCGTACTGCAGGACGCCTACCGCAAACACCTGCCCGCCATGGCCGACGCCTTCTTCGCCCCCGACCTCCAACCTCAAGCCGCCGACCTCGAGCAGCTCTACTCCCAGCTCGAAGCCGTCTCGGTGGACCAAGGCATCATGGAGCAGGCCGACAACGTGCACGTGCTCACCGCCTCGTTTGGCTGGAGCGACGTCGAGACCTGGGAGAGCCTCTACAACGTCTCCTCGCGCGACAGCCGCGGCAACGCCATCCAAGGCAACGCCTTCACCTACGACACCCGCAACTGCCTCATCAACCTCCCCGACGGCACCACCGCCGTCATCGACGGCCTCGACGGCTACATCGTCGCCGCCGCACACTCCACCCTCATGATCTGCCCCCGCGACCGCGAAGAGATGATATTCCGCTTCGCCAGCGACGTGGAACTCAAACAATTGATAGACAAAAGATGAAGAAAACTAATGATAGAACGATGTCATTTCTGTCGGCCATATCCAATGAGCCATCTTTGGAGGACGTTCTAGTTGCGCTACGCCACGCCAAAGCCACGGAGTATGCTCCTGATGCACTGACTTCTATCGATCTGTTTTCCGGTTGCGGAGGGTTGACACTGGGTTTCCAGCAGGCGGGCATTCGTTCCATTTTGGCTTCCGACATTGATGAAAACTGCGAGAAGACTTTCCATCGCAACTTCCCCGAAATACCATTTATATGCAATGACATCACCGACATAACATTGCAGGATGTAAAAGAGGTCATTGGAGAGGCTGTGCCGGATATTATAGTCGGTGGCCCCCCATGCCAAGGGTTCAGCTTGGCTAACAAGCGAAGAGGCAAGGTTGCCGACGACCCCCGAAATCGTCTCTTCTATGGTTTCGTGAAGTTTGTCAACTGGTTCTCCCCTAAAGCCTTTGTGATGGAGAATGTCAAAGGTCTATTGTCGATGCAGGGCGGCAAAGTCATTGAAACCATCATCCAGGAATTCTCTCAGGCTGGGATGTGTGGATACAATGTAGCATATAAGATTTTGAAGGCATCGGATTATGGTGTACCCCAACACCGAGAAAGGGTTGTGTTAATAGGTTTTCGGAAAGACTTGAATATAGACCCCGCATTCCCTGCACCACAAAAGGCCGACCATCAGGTTACAGTTGATGAAGCCATCTCGGATTTGCCCCAGATAGAGGCTGGGCAGGGATGTGAGGTACAGGTGTATCATTCAAAGCCACAGAATGCCTATCAAGAAATGATGAGGAGCCAATCCCAATATGTGCTGAACCATATAGCCATGAAGCATACCCCACGTTTGGTGGAACGGTTCAAGGCAATCAAGCCAGGCCAGTCCCTGGTGGATGTATGGGACACTCACGGTTCCGTCAAAAGGGGCGCACCCTCGGAGAAGTCAGACATTAAATTCAGCCAAAACAACCAGCGACTTCATGGCAACCAGCCGGCTCCGACCATTGCCGCCTCGTTTCAGTCAAACTTCATACACCCGCATCTAAATCGCAACTTCACAGCGCGCGAAGGTGCCCGGTTGCAGTCATTCCCCGACGACTTTGTTTTTGAGGGGATGCGTACAAAAATGTCATGGGAGAAGGGCTTGAGCCAGTACCAACAAATCGGCAACGCCGTGCCAGTCCTTATGGCAAAAGCAATAGCAGAATGTGTAATGCAAAAACTCAAAGAAAATGAGAACAATTGAAGACATAAAGAAATTGCTAAAAGAGGATTCCAACTTGATACATGCAAGTAATCTTTGTACCCGGCATAAGAAAAAAGACCACCCGACAGAACTGAACGAAATAATATCCCAGTACTATGACTACCTACAGAATATGTTAGCAGTTAAAACCACAACTGAGGCTGCTGTACGGAAAAGGGTTAAATATTTGAATCAATATTATGATTTTATACATAAAAAAGGGTGGGATAATTTATACAATCCACAGACCAAGTTCCGATCAACAATAATGGAAGAGTTTCTGTATTTGCTTTTCAAAAATGACGTGGATAAGTACAGGAGAAAATACAAGTCCACCAATCTTTTGAGCGGCAGTGCAGAAGCATACACAAACCTGTTCTTCACACCGAGAAGCTTTGAGAACTTTGTAACAAAGTCAGACGAGATTGGCATTAACGAGAAAGATCAAGACTATGCAATATACCGAAAGTTTACATTGACAATAGATAACGCGCATTCCGAAGAAATTCAGGTGCCTGCTGTGGCCATTGAAACAAAGCGGTATATTGACAAAACAATGCTTGACTCAATCATTGCAACGGCAGAAAAACTGAAGAGCGGGAACCCTTATACACTGTTTCTGGCAGTAGCAGAGTGCTATAATGTTGACGAAACCATCGACCCGTTCTATTCAAGAATTGACCAAATATATGTCTTGAGGAAAACCAAAAGGGAGGACGAGTGGAAGAAAATCGATGTCGATGTTGTACTGCGCATGTACAACGATATTATCAATTATTTGAATCGGCCGTGGTCAGATGTGGCCAAAAGGCTTTCCGAAGAAGGAGTTATTTTTATGAAAACAAAATAAGAAAAACAATATGCAACGTTACGAAATCAAATACCTTTTAAAGGAGAATGTCAGTGGCCTTATCGGCAGCGACATCTGTGTCAAAGGCTGGGTGCGCACCAAGCGCGGAAACAAGAATGTGGCTTTCATCGCCATCAATGACGGCTCCATTATCCACAACATCCAGGTGGTCGCCGACCCCACCCAGTTCGAGGAAGAGTTGAAGCGCATCACCACCGGTGCCTGTATCGGCGTGGAGGGAAAGCTGGTCGAGAGCCAGGGCTCGGGCCAGGCCGTCGAGGTGCAGGCCGGACGCATCACCGTCTACGGCGAGGCCGACCCCGACACCTACCCCCTCCAGAAGAAAGGGCACAGCATGGAGTTCCTGCGCGAAATCGGCCACCTGCGCCCCCGCACCAACACCTTCGGAGCCGTCATGCGCATGCGCCACCACATGGCCTACGCCATCCACACCTTCTTCCACGAGCGCGGATTCTTCTACTTCCACTCGCCGCTGATCACCGCCTCCGACTGCGAGGGCGCCGGCGAGATGTTCCAGGTCACCACCCTCGACCTCGCCAACCCGCCCCGCCTCGCCGACGGGTCAGTCGACTACAGCCAGGACTTCTTCGGCAAAATGACCGCCCTGACCGTCAGCGGACAGCTCGAGGGCGAGCTCGGCGCCACCTCGCTGGGCAAAATCTACACCTTCGGCCCCACCTTCCGCGCCGAAAACAGCAACACGCCCCGCCACCTGGCCGAGTTCTGGATGATCGAGCCCGAGATGGCCTTCTACGACCTCGAAAGCCTCACCGCCCTCGAAGAGGAATTCATCAAATACTGCGTCCGCTGGGCTCTCGACCACTGCATGGACGACCTCGAGTTCCTCAACAAGATGATCGACCCGGGCCTCATCGAGCGCCTCCGCTCCGTCATCGACACCGAGTTCGTCCGCCTGCCCTACACCGAGGGCATCCGCATCCTCGAAGAGGCCATCGCCAAAGGCCACAAGTTCGAGTTCCCCGTCAGCTGGGGCGTCGACCTCGCCTCCGAACACGAGCGCTACCTCGTCGAGGAGCACTTCAAGCGCCCCGTCATCATGGTCAACTATCCCAAGGACATCAAGGCCTTCTACATGAAGCAGAACGACGACGGCCGCACCGTGCAGGGCACCGACGTGCTCTTCCCCCAGATTGGCGAAATCATCGGCGGATCGGTGCGCGAGGAGAGCTACGACAAGCTCACCGCCCGCATGGACGAGCTCGGCATGGACCGCTCGGGCATGGAATGGTACCTCGACACGCGCCGCTTCGGCACCTGCCCCCACGCCGGCTTCGGCCTCGGCTTCGAGCGCCTCCTGCTCTTCGTCACCGGCATGGCCAACATCCGCGACGTCATCCCCTTCCCCCGCACCCCCAAGACCGCCGAGTTCTAAAAACCGATGGCAATCGCCGTTACAGATAATCAGGGCTACGGCCAACTGGTGAGCGACATCGGAACGCTGCTTTCCGATGCACGCAAACAGCTGGCCGTGGCTGTCAACAATGTATTGGTCGAGACCTATTGGCACATCGGCAAGCATATCGTTGAGTATGAGCAAAACGGCAACGAGCGTGCCGAATATGGCAGCGGACTGCTCAATCGCCTGTCGCGCGACCTGACAGAGCGGTATGGGCGCGGGTTCAGCAAGAGCAATATCCTTTACATGAGGAAGTTCTATATGGTGTTCCCAAAAAGTGAGACAGTGTCTCACCTTTTGTCATGGAGCCATTATTTTGAAATCCTCAAACTCGACGACCCGCTGGAAATCAGCTTCTACGTCCGCGAATGCGAGAACGCCCATTGGAGCGTGCGCGAACTGAAACGGCAACGCGACAGTATGCTCTCAGCAACCAGCTGTTCGTCAGCCGCTACCAGCTATACCTGCCCTCGCGGGAACAATTGGAAGGCGAGCTTTCTCGTCTGCTGCAACAGGTAAAATAAACGACAAAAGGAGGGCGCCCCGCGATGCGGGGCGCCCTCCTACCTTAGCTGAGCAATAATGCCGTTCACCTTTCACCTCACCGTTTTTCAGGTCATGCAAAGCCATAGAAGGCATTTATCGGGTCAGCGACAGCATTTATCGGGTCAAATTCCTCGCTTATCGGGTCAGCAGACCCGTTTATCGGGTCAAATTGACCCGATAAAAAGCCAATTTGACCCGATAAAGTAGCTGCTGCACCATTGCCCCCTCACACCATCTCGCTCATTTTCAACCCCCTTCACCCCCCTCAACCCTCCCATTCCCCTACCATCCCCCTGGAATCCCACCGGAAACAGGCAATTTATTAGAGGTTTATTAGACGTTTATTAGAGAATTGTTAGACGTTTATTAGACAATTATTAGACAATCGACCATCTGTGCCCGCGAGTCGACTGCAAAGTTTTTTCTCCCATATCGGAAAAAGTTCGTATCTTTGCACCTCAATACTTATATATAATATGAAGAAAATCCTCACCATCCTCACCCTGGCACTCACCGTGCTGCCCCTGCATGCCGACGAAGGCATGTGGATTCCCATGCTCCTGCAGCGCAACGAGGCCGCCATGCAGCGCGCCGGCATGCGCATCACGGCGCAAGACATCTACGACATCAACCAAGCCTCCCTCAAAGACGCCATCGTCCTCTTCGGCGGCGGCTGCACGGGCGAGTTCGTCAGCAACGAGGGCCTCCTGCTCACCAACCACCACTGCGGATACAGCTACATCGTCCGCCACTCCACCGTCGAGCACGACTACCTCACCAACGGCTTCTGGGCCATGAGCCGCGACCAGGAGCTGCCCTGCCCGGGCCTGAGCGTCACCCGGCTGGTGCGCATGGAGGACGTCACCAAGCAGGTCCTCGCCGGCGTCACCGACCAAACCGCCGAGCAGGACCGCGAGAAGATTGTGGCCAAGAACATCAAGGACATCGCCGACAAGGCCGTCGAAGGCACACACTACAAAGCCGTCATCAAGCCCTTCTACTATGGCAACCAGTACTTTATGTACATCAACGAGGTATTCACCGACGTGCGCCTGGTGGGCGCCCCGCCCTCGAACATAGGCAAGTTTGGCGGCGACACCGACAACTGGATGTGGCCGCGCCACACGGGCGACTTCTCCGTCTTCCGCGTCTATGCCGCCGACGGGAAACCGGCCGACTTCAGCAAGGAGAACACCCCCTACCGTCCGCTGAAGCACCTCGAAATCAGCCTCAAAGGCGTCGACGAGGGCGACTTCACCTTCGTCTTCGGCTACCCTGGCACCACGCGCCGCTATGTAACGCACGACTATGTGGACCTGGCCGCCAACGTGGAGAACCCCGTCCGCATCGCCCTCCGCACCATCCGCCTCGACCACTACAACGCCGCCATGCGCCAGTCGGCCGCCCAGCGCCTGAAGTACGCCTCGCGCGTGGCCTCCATCGCCAACGGCTGGAAGAAGTGGCAGGGCGAGAGCCTCGGCATCGAGCGCCTCCGCGGCGTGGAGCAGAAGATGGAGCAGGAGCGCCGCTTCCAGCGCTGGGCCGACTCCAAGCCCCTCTACCGCGACGTGCTGCCCCAGCTCGAGGAGAACTACGCCAAGCTGCGCGAGGTGGAACTCGAGTGGACCTACTTCAGCGAGGCCGTCCTGGCCAGCGACTTCATGCAGCGCGCCATGCGTCTGTGGCGCATCGGCCGCATGACCGACCAGCAGGCCGTCGAGGCCGCCGCCGAGGCATTCCTCGACGACAGCCGCAAGTATTTCGAGGACTTCGACCAGCACTCGCCCGTCGACGAGGCCATCTTCACCGAGTGCTACCTCTACATGTGGCAGCACGGCTTCGCCGCCCACAACTACGCCCCCGACGCCGCCACCCTCGAGCGCTCGCTCAAGAAGGCCTACGACAAGTCGGTGCTCAACAACCCTAAGAAGCTCGAAAAACTGCTCTCCGGCTCCACCGACAAGCTCATCGACTTCTGCCGCAACCGCAAAGACCCCGCCCTTGAGCTCTTCGACGCCGCCTACACCTACTGCTACAGCGACAAGAAGCGCACCCAGTACAACGAGGCCGACGACAACATCCAGCGCCTGATGCGCCTCTACGTGAAAGGCCAGATGGAGATGTACCCCGACAGCAACTTCTTCCCCGACGCCAACCTCACCCTGCGCGTGGCCTACGGCCATGTGGAAGGCTTCAAGCCCAAGGACGCCACCTACTACACCGCCTACTCCACCATCGACGGCATCATGGAGAAAGAGAACCCCGAAATCTACGACTACC
This sequence comes from uncultured Bacteroidota bacterium, assembly GCA_902762805.1. Classification (GTDB taxonomy): domain Bacteria; phylum Bacteroidota; class Bacteroidia; order Bacteroidales; family P3; genus Colimorpha. The sequence continues at coordinate 46,680 of CACWPQ010000010.1, forward strand.
GCGTCGAACCCAAGCTCAAAGAGCTCTGGCAGAAGAAAGACTACGGCCAGTATGCCACCAAGAAGGGCGAGATGCCCGTGGCCTTCATCGCCACCAACCACACCACCGGCGGCAACAGCGGCAGCCCCGTACTCAACGCCGACGGCCAGCTTATCGGCATCAACTTCGACCGCTGCTGGGAGGGCACCATGAGCGACCTGCTCTTCGACCCCAACTACTGCCGCAATATCTCGCTTGACATCCGCTACTGCCTCTTCATCATCGACAAGTTCGCCGGCGCCAGCCACCTGGTGCGCGAGATGACGCTGGTGGAGCGCTAGGAGGCTCCGCCCCGTGAAACAGTGAGGGCCGCCCCGTCGGGGCGGCCCTCTCCTTTATGGCATGCCTTACAGCAGCTTCTTCTTGAGGTTGAGAATCATGTCCTCGGTCATGCGGTCGAGGTCGTACTGCGGATTCCAGCCCCACTCATTGCGGGCGCAGCTGTCGTCCATCTTGTCGGGCCAGCTGTCGGCGATGGCCTGCTTGATGGGCTCGGGCTCGTAGACCATCTCGAACTGCGGATAGTGCTTCTTGATGGCGGCGTAGATAATCTCGGGGTCGAAACTCATGGCCGTAACATTGAACGAGTTGCGGTGCACCAGCTTCGTGGGGTCGGCCTCCATGATGTCAATCATGGCCTTCTGGGCGTCGGGCATGTACATCATGTCCATGAAGGTGCCCTTCTTCAGCGGGCAGACAAACTTCTCGCCCTTGACGGCAGCGTAGTATATCTCGACGGCGTAGTCGGTGGTGCCGCCGCCGGGGAGGGTCATGTGGCTAATCAGGCCGGGGAAGCGCACCGAGCGGGTGTCCACGCCGAAGCGGGTGAAATAGTAGTCGCTCAGCAGCTCGCCGGTTACCTTGGTTACGCCGTAGATGGTGTTGGGGCGCTGGATGGTGTCCTGCGGCGTGTTCTCGCGGGGGGTCGAGGGGCCGAAGGCACCGATGCTGCTCGGCGTGAAGACAGCGCAGCCGAACAGGCGTGCCACCTCGAGACAGTTCACCAACGAGCCGATGCCCACGTTCCAGCCCAGCATCGGGTTCAGCTCGGCCGTGGCCGAGAGGATAGCCGCCAGGTTGTAGATAGTGTCAATCTGATAGTTCTTCACCACAGTGGCAATCTGCATAATCTGCGTGCTGTCGATGCGCTCCACGGGGCCGCGCTCGTAGGGGTCGCCCGTCAGCGGACGCAGGTCGCTGCACACCACATTGTTGTCGCCATAGATGTCTCTCAAATTACGGGTCAGCTCCGAGCCAATCTGGCCGCCGGCACCGACAATCAGGATTCGTTTCATCGTTATTTTACTTTTTATATATTGTACTATACTATTTATAATCACCAATCACACAGCGCATTGCACACACGCTGCGGCCTCATCGGCTCCCACAAAAATACAAAATAAATCCGACTGCGCGAACATATTTTTTTGCCATGCCAGATTTAGAACCAAAAAACGTCAGTGCACAGGGCGCCGGAGCGTTCTGCCGGCGCCCGCTTTTTTTCCTCTCGCTCTCCCCTCCCCTGCCACCTCCCTAGGGAGGAAGAAGAGAGGAAGAAGAGGATACCCCTAAACCACTGAAAATGAGCGGGCCGAAATCTTACGATTTCGGCCCGTTTTTCGGTTTTTTTCACAAAAAATCCGCGGCTTTTTCAGAGGCGGTTTTCAGAGGGCCGCCTGGATGGCCATCTCGTAGAGCTCGGCAGGGGCGATGCCCATGGCGCGGGCCTGCTTGGGGACGATGCTCTCGGCACTCTGGCCGGGGATGGTGTTGACTTCGAGGAAGTAGAGCTCGCGGCGCTCCTCGTCATAGATGTAGTCGAAGCGCACGATGCCGCTGCAGCCCAGCAGGTCGTAGAGGCGGTAGGAGACCTCCTGGATATGGTGCGCAACCTCGGGCGCGACCTCGGCGGGCGTAACCTCGTTGCTGAAGCCGTCGTACTTGGCCGCGTAGTCGAAGAATTCATGTCCGCCGGTGGGGATGATTTCGGTAACGGGGAAGACAAGTTTGTGCTTGAAGTCGGGGTGCCAGTTCTCGTACTTCGACCCTTTGGCGAACTGGAAGACGCCGCAGTCGAACTCGCGGCCCGCGATGAACTCCTCGACCAGCACCTGGCGGTCTTCGGCGAAAGCCTCGCGGATGGCGGGTAGGAGCTGCTCGCGGCTCTTCACCTTGGTGGTGGCGACGCTGCTTCCGCCGGCGGCGGGTTTGACGAAGACGGGGTAGCCCAGGCCCTGCACCAGCTCGTCGAGCTTCGCCTCGGTGGGGGGCTCCTTGTAGAGCAGCACGGAGCGGGCCACCTTGACCAGCCCTGTCGCCGCCACCACGGGGTTGCAGTACCCCTTGTGGAAGGTCAGTGCCGAGGTGTAGAAGCCGCAGGTGGTGTACTTGATGCCGAGCATGTCGAGGTAGCCCTGCAGCACACCGTTCTCGCCCGGGTTGCCGTGGATGATGATGAAGGCCAGGTCGAAGCGCACCTTCTGCCCGTCGACCGTGATGCTGAAGTCGTTGCGGTCCACCGGCACCTTCTCTTCTCCGCGGGTGAGGCCATACCACTCCTCGCGCGTGATTACTATTTTATATATGTTGTATTTCGCGTGGTCGAGCTGCCCGTACACCTGGTTGCCGCTGGCAATCGAGATGTCGAACTCGCCGCTGTATCCGCCCATCACCAGGGCTATGTTCTTCTTCATATTGGTTGTTTTTGCGTCATAACGCGGCGCAGTCCGTTTTATTGTGCCAGCACGTCGACCCGCAGCGGGATGTGCCGTCGGCGTTTCGCCTGCTTGGCGTTGTTGTGGGCCTGCTGGATGGTGGCGGGCGTCATGGTGGCGCGCTGGAAGCGGTCGTAGACGATATCCTCGGCCAGGACGCTGGGGTGCGACAGGTCGGGGCCGTAGAAGCGGTAGTCGCGCAACTCGTCGAGCACAATCTCATAGGCCGGGAAATAGAAAATTGAAAATTGAGAGTTGAAAATTGAAACCAGTTCATCCACGGCCAGCAGCAGCGTCGCCTTGCTCAGCTGGTTGCCGTGGGCGCCGTCGGCCAGGTGGCGTATCGGGCTGACAGTGAAGACCACCGAAAGCCGGGGATTGAAAACGGCAAGCCTCTCCATCAGCGGCCTCCAGATATCCACAACCTCCCCCACCGTCATACGCCGCCACTCGAACATCGCCGCCGGCAGCTTGTGGCAGTTCGCCACCACCATCCGCTCCCCCTCTCTTGAAAGGAGAGAGGGGTGGGGGGTGAGGCCGAAGGTGTAGGCCGTCCCGAACGTCACCATCAGCACCCGCGCCCCGCGCAATGCACCGTGCGCCTGGCGGATGCGGCCGTTGCAGGCCTCGAGGCACTCCTGCGCCGTGGGGCGCGAAAAAGAGCCGTGGTGGTGCCACGAGTGCCACAGCCCCTCGTGCTGCACCAGGTCGGCCTCCGTGATGTCGCGGCAGTCGATCAGGCGTTCCAGCGCCGCCGCCACCGAGGCCGGGTTGTAGAGCGTGCCGAAAGGGTTGCGCTCCACCCGGAAGCCCCCCTCCTCCAGCCGCGTGCCGATGGCGTCCGCAAAGCACGACCCCATCGTCACCACCCCGTCCTCCAGCCCGAGGCGGAACGGCATCGCCCCCACCTCCACCTGTGTAAACAGTCTAGCACTCATATCTTATCCAGTATGTGACGGTAATTTGCAAATCCTCCAATCGGGGATGCACTCTCATGTTCCCCATCGTAAATAACCTGCGTCATCTCCACATCGTCGCCATAAAGTGTGCGAAGGTAGTTCAGAGTGCTGAAAAAACTCTCATGAAACACCGTGGCCGATTTAAGCGTAAATGGTTCTCTAATATTCTCTTATACATATTTTGTCCAAATATGGAATTCAACTCCAATTTTGGCTGCAAAATTACGACTTTTTTCCAGTTTGCTAGAATTAAATTTCAAAATAATATGTGAGTTGCATCATGTAATTACAATTTATAGTAATATAACATGCTGAAGTTAAAGTTTATAAAACATATTTGGCCAAATCTGGAATTCAATTCCAGATTTGGCCAGTTTGTAAAAACAATGTTACTGTTAGAAGTCAGCAAGTATCTCTCCTAATGGGAGGGAGAATCCCACACCCCAGTACCATCCATTAAGTTCTTTAAAAGCTGGAACAAATTCGTATCCAAAATGGAAATACACTAATGCCAATTCCACATACAGCATCGGCGAAATTCCGAAATAGGGAGTCTTGTCCACATCGTATTCCAGAGTGTTCTCGTTTAAGGTACACGTCTTTGCCACATTCAAACCCATGTTAATTGCTGGTTTAATGCTAATGTTATTCATACCGTAGAGTCGAATCCTGTACCCTATTGGGATATGAATTGCCCAGGTTGGCTCACGATATTCTGTCGAAGAAATATCAACCTTATTTTCTTTTGTAGCAAAGCCAAGTTGTATACCTCCAATTGTGAATCCGAGTGGATAATAGTTCCGATACTGATACCCAAGGCAATGTAGCCATGGCGAATCCGAATCAAATTCATCTATCAAGCCCTTAATACCCCCGCCAGCCTTCGGCTGCGTCACCTGAACAGGAAATTTTGATAATCTGTACCCCTGCAAGCCATCAAGATTTTTTTCTTGAACGGACAAGGCATATGCATCGCTCATCGACAGGATGGCCAGCAGAACGATTGTAAATACTTTTAACTTCGGCATAATAATTTGATTTAGACGTGTATTACTTGTTTAGCATTTGTAGTAAGACCTTTGCATTAACTTCTTGAAGGTCGGTTAATTTGGCATGACCAAGAGCCCGTTCTGCCAATTTTCTGGCTCGCTGCGGATCTCTCCTTTCATAGTAATACGCTAATTCCACAAGCGCAGCTCCATAATCCTTCTCGGCTGCCTTGGTCCACAATTGAACAGCCTTCTTTTTGTCCTTTTTCACACCCAATCCTTCATCATACATTGCCCCTAGTTCGTACTCGGCTTCCGCATCGCCCTGCTCGGCAGCCTTGGACATCCAGTATACAGCCTTCTTGTGATTACCTTCATATTGACAAATGTATGCCAAAACGACTTGTGCATCGACAGACCCACTGTTGGCAGCTTTAATCATCCATGACCTTCCTTCCGCCGTGTCGCCTTCGCTATTGAACATGCGTGCCACATTGTACATCGCATTGGCATCCCCATTCTGTGCGGCAACCATATATTCGTAAAAATTCTGCGCAGATGTCGGTAGAGCGGAGCAGAATATCATCGCTGCTACTGCAGCAAAAGAAAATAATGATTTCTTCATAATGTTATTGTTATTTATAGTTGATAATATACGGTTATATTTTGCTTATTCACTGATAATTTCAAGTTCGAGATTGAGTTTTATTAACGACAAACACATCATAACTACATCTTCATCGTCTATTTTCCCATTTTCTGCACGTAGCGATCTGCCAACCAGGTCAAAAGCTTTTTCAGGGTCCTTTTTTATGTCAAAATAGTAATAATACCCTAATGCAAAGAGAGCTTTTCCATAATCTTTGCCTGCAGCCTTTGCCCATAAATTGACGGCCTTTTCGGTGTCTTTAGATACTCCTTTTCCATCCCAATACATTTGCCCAAGTTCAAATTCGGCCTTGGTATTACCTTTATCCGCTGCTTTGGCGAACCAGTGAGCAGCCTGCTTGTCATCTTCATTTTGGAGGTAATACTCTCCAAGCTGCAACATACTCTCCACATTTCCATGATCAGCTTCAGCAAGAAGTCTCTTCACATCCTGACCAGCCACAGTCAGGCTGCACAGCGAGAACACTGCCGCCATAAACATTGCATACAACGATTTCCTCATTGTCCTTTTGTGCACGGTTATATACCATCGGCCCCTCGGTTTTTGGTGCCCCGGTTCCCGCGAGGGCGTTGTCTGTAAACAGGGATAAAAAAAGAAGCGCGGGAACCAAGTTTCTTGCCACTTATCCCGCTTGTAAGGCTCTGGTACGCCCATCTACCGAGGATAAGCAGTGCCCGATGCCCACGCTGGATATATACATATACAGTAACAATGTATATATTCCACCTATGGACGTCGCAACATGCTTTTACCGTGCGGTAGATTAGCGAATTTACCAGATTCTACAAGCCGCAGATAAACGCTGTCAACAACGTCTTCTTTCTTTTTGAACTCTCTGTCGCCCACCCCCTTGCCCTCGCGAACACCGGGCGGAACGACGCTGCAAAAATACAAACATTTTCCCACCCAGCCAAATTTATTTTTCCACCCCCTGCCGCGGGCTGTCCAACCCGTCACCTGGTGAGGAAGAAGAGAGGAAGAAGAGGATACCTCTAAACCGCTGAAAATCAACGGGCCAAAATCCTGCGATTTTGGCCCGTTTTTCGGTTTTTTTCAGAAAAATTTGCAGCCCGCGCGGCTATGATCTGTTGCCCTCCGTGATGATTTCGTACTCGACATTGCGCTGCATGTGGCAGTCCAGTGGCTTGTCGGCACTCTTATGTTCAATCAGCACCCGGGTTGCAGGGATATATGCATCAATATATTGAGTGCTTCTTTTCAATTTCACAGGCTTCTGGTAGACTATATAGTCCTCGACCTTCTCGATGCCATATACCGATTCTAGCAGATGGTTCCAAAAGGACTGGTCTTTTTGCTTCTCAGACCCCTCCGTTGCCCATTTCTTGGCGAATGCCTTAGCGGCTGCGGCTTGTTGTTTCGTGGTGAGCATCTTGCATCATTCTTTGAGAATGCAAAAATACGCATTATTTTCTATCTGTGCAAATCTTTTCTCGTTTTCGTTTGCAAAAGTACAACTGCCACATGCAGCCTATTTGCGTGGGGCGAGTTTTTTTGCACGTTGTTCTATCTCGGCAACGGTGCGGTCGACCACTTCTTGGAGCTGGTAGGTGGCAACACCAAGGGGCTTGTTGATGTCTTTCAGCGACCACTCCACGATGGTCTTGTCTGTTGACTTGCAAATTATCAATCCAACTGAAGGGTTATCACCTTCGCCTCGTAGCAGATTGTCAGCGGCCGTCACATAGAAATTGAGTTTCCCCGCAAATTCAGGAATATACTTGACGGTTTTCAGTTCTATGATGACGTATCTGTGTTGCGGAATATGGTAAAAGACCAGGTCGGGGAAGAATGTTTGACCGCCGGGCATCTGTAGCTCCATTTGGCGACCAACAAACGAGAACCCTCTTCCTAATTCCAAAAGGAAATGCGTTATGTTGGCCACCAAGGCTTCTTCCAAATCGTGTTCGTCGTATTTTCCCTTCATCGAAAGGAATTCGAAATGATAGGGGTCCTTTAGGATTTCCTTTGCCAATTCGCCTTGTGCTGTTGGTAGTGTCCGCGCGAAGTTGGTGACCGCAGCACCTTGGGTTTGAAATAGCTTCGTGTCGATGTGTGCGTTTAATTCAGGACGAGACCATCCGTAACCGGCAACTTGGTTGATGTAGAAGATGGCTTCGTCAAGCGTGGAGCACCTCGACATAATATCAATATGTTGGCCCCATGGCACACGCCCGAAAATCTTTGGCATCTCTAATTGGCCAACGCCCCGTTGGCTAATTTCAAGCCGGGAATCCAATTGGCCAATGAGACGTTGGCCATTTGCAACTTGCTTATTGTAAAACGAATACCACTGTTTCATGTATTTAACATTGGTATGGGAGAATCCTGTTGCATTGGGGAATGCTTGGCGCATGTCGAGCGCAAACTGTTTAACGATTCCTTCGCCCCAGCGTTCTTCCGCATGTAATGCAATCAAATCCCGACCAATGCTCCAGTAGAACTCGAGCATGGCCGTATTCACGCGGACAGTTGCTTTTATCTGACTTTGTCTAAACCTTTGTTTTACATCAGAAATCCATTCTACATATTCGTTGTCGGCAATCATGCCGTCGCGGTGTACAAATGTTGGTTTTTCGCTCATGTTACACATTGTTTTCAGGCTGCAAAGATACGACTTATTTTCTTTCTGTGCAATTTTGCCTTCGAAAAATTCAGTGTGCAATCTCCGGAATTTACTTCAATAGGGTGTCATAAGCCCTCTGGTGCTCTGCCACGCGGTCGATTGCCTTTTGGCGGATGTCGTCGGGGCTGAGGACGAGGAGGTCGGCGCCGAAGGCGGTGAGCTCGCGGATGAGCTCGTAGTTCTCGATGCATTCGATGCTGAAAAAGCGGCCCCTGCTCCCCTCCCATCCAAAGGCGATGGTCTGCAACGAGCGCTCCTATTTCTCCCCTCTGCCGTGGGCTTCCCTACCCTTCCCCTAGAGAGGAAGAAGATGGGAAGAAGAGGATACCTCTAAACCACTGAAAATCAACAGACCAAAATCGTAGGATTTTAGCCCGTTTTTCGGTTTTTTTCGGAAAAATCTGTAGCCCGCGTGGCTATGACCTGTTGCCCTCTGTGATGATTTCATACTCGACATTGCGCTGCATCCCCTCGAGGGGACGCAGGATGCCACGGGCAATCGTCGAGCCACCGTATTTTTTTCAAAAAAACCTCCTCTATGTCGGCAAAAATGTGTATCTTTGCCGTCCAATACCCTGTTGCCTCCGCCTTGCGATGCGGCGGCAGAGTGTTGGCAATCACATAGTTAATATAATAGTTAATATAAATATTGTACAATGAAAATCTATCAGACCCAGGACATCCGCAACATCGCCCTCGTGGGCGGCGCCAAGAGCGGCAAGACCTCCATGGCCGAGGCTATGGCTTTCTGCGGCGGCTTGATCAACCGCCGTGGCACCGTGGACGGCAAGAACACCATCAGCGACTACCGCGACATTGAGCTCGACCGCAAGTACAGCGTCGAGACCACGCTCATGTACACCGAGTACGGTGGCAAGAAGGTCAACATCCTCGATGTGCCCGGTTTTGCTGACTACCAGGGCGAGCTTGTGAGCGCCCTGAGCGTGGTCGAGGCCGCCGTCTGCGTTGTCAACGCCCAGAGCGGCGTCGAGGTGGGCACCGAAATTGCCAACCGCTACGCTGCCAAACTCGGCACCCCCATGATCTACGCCGTCAACCACCTCGACGCCGAGAAGGCCAACTTCGACGACGCTGTGAACCAGCTGCGCGACTTTTTCGGCCCCAAGTGCTCCGTGCTCCAGTTCCCCACCAATGCCGGCCTGGGCTTCAACCAGGTGATTGACATCGTGGCCAACAAAATGCTCACCTTCAGCGACGGCAAGATGACCGAGGCCGACATCCCCGCCGAATATGCCGACCGCGCCGAGGAAATGCGCATGGCTCTCGTCGAGGAGGCTGCCGCTGCCGACGACGCCCTCATGGAGAAATACTTCGAAAACGGCGACCTCACCCCCGAAGAACTCAGCAAGGCACTGCGCCTGGCCATCGACAAGCGCGACCTCTTCCCCATCCTCTGCACCGCCGCCAAGGAAAACCTCGGCGTGGGCCGTCTGCTCGACTTCATCAACGCCAACGTCCCCGCACCCTGCGAGGTGGCCGAGTGCAAGAAAACCCAGGGCGGCAAGGAGCTGAAGAACCTCTCCTCCAACCCCACCGTGGCCTTCGCCTTCAAGAGCGCCAAAGACAAGAACCTCGGCGAGCTGACCTACCTCCGCATCTTCGACGGCGAGCTCAGCGAGGCCCAGGACGTCGTCAACGCCTGCAACCAGAGCAAGGAGCGCCTGAGCCAGATCCTCGTCTGCAGCGGCAAAAACCGCCAGAAAATCGAGAAAGCCTGCGCCGGCGACATCGTCTGCACCATCAAGCTCAAGGACGTCAAAATCAACCACACCCTCACCACCCCGAAGAACACCGACGACGCCGTCTGCGAGATTGAATTCCCGACACCCATCTACACCGTCGCCGTCAAGGCCGCCAACAGCAACGACGACGAGAAAGTCGGCGCCGCGCTGAAAGACCTCGTCACCTACGACCGCAGCCTCACCCTCGAAAACAGCCGCGAGCTGCGCCAGGTCATCCTCGGCTGCCAAGGCGAGCTGCACCTCAACACCGTGAAGTGGTACTTCGAAAACCAGTACAAACTCGAAGTCAACTTCACCGCCCCCAACATCCCCTACCGCGAGACCATCACCAAGAGTGCCGAGGCCATGTACCGCCACAAAAAGCAGTCGGGCGGCAGCGGCCAGTTCGGCGAGGTGCACATGCTCATCGAGCCCTACTTCGACGGCATGCCCGCACAAACCAAATACCCCATCCGCGACACCCAGGAGTACCCGCTGGAGTGGGGCGGCAAGCTGGTCTTCAACAACTGCATCGTCGGCGGCTCGATCGACGCCCGCTTCATGCCCGCCATCCTCAAAGGCATCATGGAGAAGATGGAGCAGGGCCCCCTGACCGGCTCCTACGCCCGCGACATCGTCGTCAACATCTTCGACGGCAAGATGCACCCCGTGGACTCCAACGAAACGGCCTTCAAAATCGCCGGCCGCACCGCCTTCCGCGAGGCCTTCAAGCAGGCTGCCCCGAAAATCAAGGAGCCTATCTACGACGTGGCCGTCACCGTGCCGACCGAGAGCCAGGGCGGCGTGATGACCGACCTGCAGGGCCGCCGCGCCATCGTCATGGGCATGGATGCCGAAGGCAAGTACACCACGCTCAAAGCCAAAGCCCCCCTGGCCGAGATGAACCGCTACTGCACCGCCCTGAGCTCCCTCACCAGCGGACGCGGCACCTTCACCATGACCTTCAGCAGCTACGAACTCGTCCCCGCCGACGTCCAGCAGGCCCTCCTCAAGGCCTACGAGGAAGCCGCCAACGAGGAAGAGTAACAGCGTGCTCGCGGAGAGCAATAAAGCTACGCAGACATTATTGTCCGCATATACGAGAAAGCCCCGTTATTCAGCGGGGCTTTCTTTATTAACATAAATTGATATTGGAATAAAAACATTATTAGTTTTTCTATTAATAACTTTTTGGAAAACCTTAACAACTTTTAACCGAAAAAAGTTTTCCAAGTCAACATTAATGTGTACTTTTGCATTCGGAATTCAACCTAAAAAGTGATAATGCAAAATGAATAGTTTCCTTAAAAGACTCAAGGATCCATTTGTGGGATTAGACAATAACAATGTGGATGACGTTCAGCACAAATGCGCAGAACTGGCAAAAGAGTTATTCAACAATTACTACATTAAATGCAAAGACAAAAAATACTATTTGGCGGAAATTGAAATCTACTATTTTAAAGAAGGCTGTTTAAATGACAAATGGAATGAAGTGACGTACCCCAGAATGGGATATAGGGCGGGCTCTTTGTTCTACCATCTTAGCGGCATGGATATATGTTTTGAAAGCAATCTTGAAAAAAGGAAGGGTGTGCTATATGGCAAAGGTGGAGGAATATTGATTAGAAGCATTGCTGACGAATATGGAAACATTGTTGTTGGACCATTGACCTGTGTCAATGTCATGCTGAATAGTTGCAAAGGTAGGAAAATGCCTCAGTTAAAACGTCTTTCAACGAGTAGAAACATCACCCCCAAAGAGACCTATCGTTATTTAGGTGACAATGATTGGAAAATAATAGGCAATGGAAACAAGGATGGGAAGTTAAGGTTGGCTTATTTTGACAGAACAACTATCAGTGAAGAATCTTGGAATAATGCAAGGTCCTCATATTATTCAAAACGACTAAATTGCCCTACCTATCATGAATAGCAGTTGGAACACTTTATACGGCAAATGCAATGAGGCCATCATGGTTGATGCCTGCACAGATACCGTTTTCTTCTCGGATCTGCTGCCGAAAAAATGCCCGACGTTGTATCAAAGCCTCGATACAATTCTTACAGACAATAGCATTGACCATCGGTTGCTGACAAACACAAGGGATATTTGGTGCCGCGATTATATGCCAATCCAGACAGGCGAAAAGCGTTTTGTGTTTTATAAATACGACCCTGATTACCTGCAAACGAAATATTACCAACGTACAATTACAGATGTGAAAGGCATAGGGAACATCGATAGTTTGGGTCTGGGCGATGCCGTGAATTTGGATTTGGTTGTTGACGGTGGGAATGTGGTGCGGTGTGGAAACAAGATTGTGATGACTGAAAAAGTGCTTTTTGAAAACAAGGATAAACCGCATAAGGAAGTCCGAAGACTGCTTGAAGAGGCTTTCCAGAGCGACATCGTCTTTCTCCCGTGGGATAGGCATGAGTTTATGGGTCATAGTGACGGAATCGTCCATTACATTGGCGATAATCGTGTGATGATGACAAACTATGCCGACTTTGACGTAAACATGGCCCATAGATTCAAAAAAGTTCTGGAAAAACATTTCGAAGTGATTCCTTTGTCATACAATACAAAAAGAAAGCACCAGCGCAGTTGGGCTTATATCAACTTCCTGCAGGTTGGCAGAATGGTTTTTGTTCCGCAATTGGGAATACCTGAAGACGAACAAGCGTTGCTGCAGATATCAGAAGCAATGCCAAATTGTAAAGTGCTTGGGGTTCCGGCATTGGAGGCTGTGAGGAAAGGAGGAGCATTGAATTGCATCTCATGGAACGTGGCAACACGTCAATGGACCAATGGATTTATGGGAGAAGAGTACAGAGTGCATGGTCGTCCAATAAGCTGGATAAAGAAGGCGGCAGAAGAAGGTCGTGCCAACTGGCAATGTAATCTGGGTGTTTGTTATTTTTACGGCGAAGGCGTTGAAAAGAACCTGTCCGAGGCTTCTAAATGGTATAAGAAGGCAGCCGAGCAAGGCAACGCAAAAGCGCAGTTCAATTTGGGTTTGGGATATTTCAAAGGGGAAGGGGTTCCGCAGGATTATGGAGAGGCGATGGGTTGTTTCGGCGCTGTTTCGGCGGTCGCTGCGGTGCGCGACGGGCACAAAAAGGGTGCAAAAGTGGGGTAGCCGCACGTTTCCGCGCGGCTACCCTCCGTCAAAATGATGGGAAGTGTATGCTTTTCAGTCGATTGTGCGGATTTCCATGCGGATTTCCGAACTTTTTCTGGCTGCGAAATTACGAAGTTTCAGCCACCCAAATCCTACATTTGGATGTAGTTTTTTTTCAAGTGGAGAAAAAAAATGTGCCGCCACTGGTGGAGTTTTCGTATTTTTGCACCTGCAAAAACACATTCCTATGTATCGTGCTGCACACAGATTAGACCAAATGACCCCGGCGGACTACCAGGCCATAGAGCCAATGTTGAAGGCCGTGGAGACCATGAACCGCCTATATCCACAAATGATAATCGTTGCCGACTTGCGCACCCAGGGTTTCCTGTATGTCTCCCATTCACCCTTCGTGATGGAGGGCTTCGACGTGGAAGAGGTGCGCGCGAGGGGATTCGATTTTTTCCGCGACAAGGTGGAGGAGGAGGACATGGACGTGGCCCGCGTGATTGGCCGGCTGGCCTCGCGGCCTATCGACAGCACCCACTCGTGGGTGCTGTCGTTCCACTACAGGCTTCAGGCGAAGAAACGTCAGTTGCTTATAAACCAACGTCTTTCTGTGTTGGTCTACGACGCCGAGGGGCGCCCGTGGCTGGTGCTGGGTGTGCTGACGCGTCCGGCGCGACAGGTGACGAAGTATATCGTGGGGGGCGACTACTGCTCCACGCGCCGCTACCGCTTCATCTCCGAGCGCGAGGGGTGGGCCGAGCTCAAGGAGCTGCGCCTTTCGGAGCCCGAGCGCATGATGCTGCAACTGTCGGCGCGCGGCTTCACTGTGGAGGAGATCAGCGAGGCCATGTGCCGTTCGCTCCACACGGTGCAGTACTACCGGCGCCGCGTGTACGAAAAATTCGGTGTCGACGAAATCGGCGCCGCCCTCGCCGCCGCCACCTGCTACTGCCTTATCTAGACTCCTGCCGGACGGCAGGGGAATTCTTGCCTGCCGGCAGGGGAACGGTAGGGCTGTTCTTCGGTTGTTCTTCGGTTGTTCTTCGGTTGTCGGTTCCTTTCGGAACCTGCGCTCCTGCGGTTCGGGGGGGTGGGGGAGAAAGGGAGGAAGACACAGGTCGGTGGGCCGATGTGTCTTCCCGGGGTGACCCTGCTGCGACTCGAACGCAGGACCTACTGCTTAGAAGGCAGTTGCTCTATCCAGCTGAGCTACAGAGCCGTCTATCCGTCGGGACACCCAGATTCGAACTGGGGATCTCCTGCTCCCAAAGCAGGCGCGATAACCGGACTACGCTATATCCCGTTGGTGCTAAATTAAAAAGACGCCTTGCGGGGCGTCTTTCTGGCGGAGAAGGGGGGATTCGAACCCCCGGTACCCTAATCGAGTACGACAGTTTAGCAAACTGTTGGTTTCAGCCACTCACCCACCTCTCCGTGTGTTCTTCTAGTTGACTAAAAGCACCGCTTTCTCTCTCGAAAAGCGGTGCAAAAGTACGAACATTTTTGATACTGACCAAATTTTTTTTATCTTCACCCGCTACTTCTTGCTTCTTGCTCCTTACTCCTTACTTCTTACTTGCCTGGTTGGCAACGCTTTGCATCTTGGCAGCGATGACTTCGGGGTCGCCGAGAAATTTGTCTTCGACGAGGTTCATGCGGTCGTCAAAAGTGAAGACATAGGGCACTGCCGTGGGCAAATTGAACTTGATTATCTCTTCGTTGGACATGCCTTTGAGCTCTTTGACGATGCCGCGCAGCGAGTTGCCGTGGGCGACGACGAGGAGGGTGTTGCGGTTGTCGAAGGCGGGGAGGATGGTGCCGCGGTAGTAGGGCATGAGGCGTTCGATGGTGTCTTTGAGGCTCTCGGTCAGCGGGATGAGGTTGTCGGGGATTTCGTTGTAGCGTGGGTCGAGACGCGGGGAGCGCTCCTCGTGGAGGTCGAGGGCGGGGGGCTGCACGTCGTAGGAGCGGCGCCAGAGGAGCACCTGCTCGTCGCCGTATTTCTGTGCGGTCTCGGCTTTGTTGAGGCCCTGGATGGCGCCGTAGCTCTTCTCGTTGAGACGCCACGATTTCTGCACCGGCAGCCAGTCCATGTCCATGGCGTCGAGCATCTGGTTGAGGGTCTTGACGGCGCGTTTGAGGTAGGAGGTGAAGCAGAGCTCGGGGCGGTAGCCCTCGGCTTTGAGCAGGCGGCCGGCCTCGAAGGCTTCGGCCATGCCGGCCTCGGTGAGGTCGACGTCGGTCCATCCGGTGAAGAGGTTGAGTTTGTTCCACGCGCTTTCGCCGTGGCGGACAAGTATGAGGGTTTTCATTTCTTTTTCTTTTTGTCTTTATCTTCAAATTTTACTTTTTCGCCTTTGGGGAAGGGTCCGGAGGGGAAGGTGTCCTTGTGGGCGAGCCAGAGGATGACCCCGCCGGCGAGGATGAAGGGGATGCTGAGCAGCTGGCCCATGTTGAGCGTCATGCCGGCTTCGAAGTCCACCTGGTCGTTCTTGACGAACTCGATGAGCAGTCGGACGCCCCAGAGTGCGATGAGCCAGGCGCCGAAGATGACGCCGGTGCGCGGCCGGGATTTCTTGCGCAGGTAGTACCACAGGCAGCTGCCGAAGATGGCCAGGTAGGAGAGGGCTTCGTAGAGCTGGGTGGGGTGCTTGGGCTGCGTCTCGCCGTCGCGGACGAAGATGAAGCCCCAGGGCAGGGTGGTGGCGTGGCCGTAGATTTCGCTGTTGAAGAGGTTGCCCAGGCGTATGAAGGCGCCGCCGAGGGCGACGACGATGACCAGGCGGTCGAGCAGCCACCACACGTTCATTGCGAAGCGGCGCCAGAAGAGCCAGAGGGCCAGCAGGATGCCGATGGCGGCGCCATGGCTGGCCAGGCCTTCGAAGCCGGTGAAGCGTCCGTCGTGGAATGGCCAGAAGATTTCGAACCAGTGCTCGGAGGTGAGGAAATAGTCGGGCTGGTAGAAGATGCAGTGGCCGAGGCGCGCGCCGCCGAGGGTGGCGAGGAAGACGTAGATGGTGAGATGGTCGAGGTAGTCCGTGTGCACGCCCTCGCGCTTGAATATTCGCTGGAGTATGAGGTAGGCGCACGCAAAAGCGAATAGGAACCCCAGCGAGTAGTAGCGCACGGGGAACGACCCGATGTTGAACCACACGGGGTCCACATTCCATTCTATAGCCAACGGCAGCATAATGTCTATAACCAATAACCTTTTATTTCGCGTAGTTGATGGCGCGGGTTTCGCGGATGACGGTGACCTTGATTTGGCCGGGGTAGGTCATCTCGCTCTGGATTTGCTTGGAGAGGTCGAAGCTGAGTTTGGTGGCCTCGGCGTCGTTCACCTTGTCGGCGCCGACAATGACGCGCAGCTCGCGGCCGGCCTGGATGGCGTAGGTCTTCACCACGCCGGGGTAGCCCATGGCCATGTCCTCGAGCTTCTTGAGGCGGTTGATGTAGGCTTCGACCACCTCGCGGCGGGCGCCGGGGCGAGCGCCGCTGATGGCGTCGGCCACCTGGATGATGGGGCTGATGAGGTTGGTCATCTCCATCTCGTCGTGGTGGGCGCCGATGGCGTTGCAGATGTCGGGGTGCTCTTTGTACTTCTCGGCCAGTTTCATACCGAAGATGGCGTGCGGCATCTCGGGGTCGGTCTCGGGCACCTTGCCTATGTCGTGGAGCAGGCCGGCGCGCTTGGCCATCTTGGGGTTGAGGCCGAGCTCGGAGGCCATGGTGGCGGCCAGGTTGGCCACCTCGCGGCTGTGCTGTAACAGGTTTTGACCGTAGGAGGAGCGGTATTTCATGCGGCCCACCATGCGGACCAGCTCGTGGTTGAGGTTGAGGATGCCGAGGTCGATGCAGGTGCGCTTGCCCACCTCGTTGATGTCCTGCTCGATCTGGCGGCGTGTCTTGGCGACCACCTCCTCGATGCGGGCGGGGTGGATGCGGCCGTCGGTGACCAGCTTGTGGAGCGAGAGGCGTGCAATCTCGCGGCGGACGGGGTCGAAGCCGGAGATGATGATGGCGTCGGGCGAGTCGTCGATGATGATTTCGACGCCGGTGAGGCTCTCGAGGGTGCGTATGTTGCGGCCCTCGCGGCCAATGATGCGGCCTTTGACCTCCTCGTTCTCGAGGTTGAAGACCGAGACGGTGTTCTCGACGGCGGTCTCGGTGGCGGTGCGCTGGATGGACTGGATGACGATCTTCTTGGCCTGTTCGGCGGCGGTGAGCTTGGCCTCCTCGACGATGTCCATGATGGTGGTGGAGGCTTCGGCGCGGGCTTCCTCGGTCATGGTCTCCACCAGCTGGCGCTTGGCCTCCTCGGCGGTCATGCCGGCGATGTGTTCGAGCTTGGTGACGCTCTCGTTGTAGACTTTCTCCACCTCGGCCTGGCGCACGTGGAGGGCCTCGATCTGCTTGTTGAGGTTGTCGCTGACGCCCTTCAGTTCGTTGCTTTTCTTCTGCAGCTCGTCGACCTTCTGCGAGAGGGTCTGCTCGCGCTGCTTCAGTTTGTTCTCCTGCTCGCGGAGTTTGTTGTTCTGCTCGCTGACGCGCTTGTCGTGCTCGCCTTTGAGCTGGAGGAACTTCTCCTTGGCCTGCAGCTCTTTTTCTTTCTTGAGCACTTCGCCTTTTTCTTCAGCGTCTTTGAGCACTTGCTGGCTGCGGGCGAGGAGTTTGTTGCGCAGCATGCCGGTGGTGAGCCAGACGGCGATGCCTGCGCCCACGATGAGTCCGATGATAATCCAAAGTATTGCCATAGTGTGTGTGGTGTGTTGTTGTTGTGGGAGCTTGGTTGAGCGTTTTGGGGCGGGGCTTGAAGAGAAAATCCTGCATCCTGGTGGTCCCTCCGGGAGTTGTGGTAAACTCTGGACTGTTAGGATTTGAGCGCCGGGCGTATCAGCCGTACAACCTACCCGCCCCTGAGCCGACTCGGTTCGTAAATGGTGTTGAGTTTACAAACTGTTTTGGGACAACTGGCTGGCAGTTGTTTCCATCGTCGGATGCAGGATCTGTTCCAATATGCTGTCGACTGCTTGCAGCCGCTGTGCGAGGTCGGTGTCTTTGAATTGCAGCGAGTCTTGTATCTTGGTCAGTTGGGTGATCTGAGTCAGTGCCACCATAGCCAGCAGATCCTGATGGTCGTTGTAGGCGTACATCTGGCCGTAGTTCTTGGCTTGCACGCTGATTGCTTCCGCAGCCTTGCGCAGTGCACCCTCGTCTTCCGCGGCTACGCGAAGCTTGTACGTGCGTCCCAATATGCTTACCGATGCCGATACTGTTTCCATCGCTACTCTGTCTTTTGCAGGGTCTCCAGGCTTCTGTCTATGGCGCGTATCATCTGATTGATCTTGAGTTTCAGTTCAGTGGTGTCGCCTTTTTCGTTCAATTTGTTCCCTAGTTTGACTAATTTGTTTTCTTCTTTCAGGTTGTTTATTAATATTTCTTTGTCTTTCAGTGCTTCTTCGAGTGCGCGGCAGCGGCTGTCGCTCTCGGCAACTTGGCGTCGCAGCCGGCTTACCTCGTCTGCCAACTGCCTGGCTTTGAATTCTATGCCAGTCGTCAATGTTTCGAAATCGAACATACCTTTTTTTGTCTTTTGCACTATAAAAAGCGGTGCAAAAGTACAATATTTTTCCGAAACGGGCAAATTTTTTTTTTCAACAGCCGGGTCGAGATGCGCCTTGCGAGGGAGGGTTCTCTAGGGGGACGGTAGGGGGATGGTAGGGTAATAGTTAGGCCTTTTCGCATTATTACCCATCGATGGGTAATGATGGATACTTTTGGTTTTGGGCGCTATGATCCGATGGCCTGCGGGAGGGTGTCGAAACGGTCGATCAGGCATTCGGCGCCGCAGGCGCGGAGTTCTTCGGCGGTCTGGTTGCCGTAGGTGACGCCGACGGTGCGGCAGCCGGCGGCACGGCCCATGAGGATGTCGAACGAGGCGTCGCCTACGACGACGGCCTCCTCGGGGCGCACTTGTAGTTGCTCCAGTATTATCTGCACCGGCTCGGGGTGGGGCTTGTGGTGGGTGACGTCGTTGGCGCTGACTACCATTGAGATGTAGGGTTCGAGGTGGAAGTTGCTGACGAAGCCTTCCAGCGTGGGGCGTCCGCGGCTGCTGCAGATGGCCAGCTGCAGGCCGCTGGCGTGCAGGGCACGGATGGTTTCCAGCACGTGTGGGAAGAGCGGCACGGCGCCGGGTTCGTTCAGTTCGTCGAAGATTTCGCGGTAGCGGTCGGCGCAGCGCTCGGCGGTGGCGGTGTCGATGTCGGGAAACAGATTGGAGAAGCACTCCACCAGCGGCAACCCGATGATGGAGGCGCACTCCGCATCGCTCCGCGCCGGCAGCCCCAGTTCGGCCAGCGTGCGCTGGATGGAGGCGACGATGATGGGCTGCGTGTCGGCCAGCGTGCCGTCGAAATCCAGTATGACCAGCCGCATCATTTTTGCGCAGCCAAATACTGCTCCAGCAGGCGCTGGACGTATTTGCCGAAGACGTCGAACTCGATGTTGACCACGGTGCCGGGGCGGAAGTTGTGGAAGTTGGTAACCTGGAAGGTGTAGGGGATGATGGCGACGGAGAACATGCCGGGCTCGGAGTCGACCACCGTGAGGCTCACGCCGTTGATGCTGATGGAGCCCTTGGGGACGGTGATGGAGGGGGCGTTCTTCTGGTCATACTCGAAGTAGAAGCGCCAGGAGCCGTTCTCGTCGACCACGCGGGTGCAGGTGGCGGTCTGGTCGACGTGGCCCTGCACGATGTGGCCGTCGAAGCGGCCGTCCATGCGCATCGAGCGCTCCACGTTGACCTCGGTGCCCACCTGCCAGGTGGAGAGGTTGGTCTTGAGCATCGTCTCGTCCATGGCGGTAACGGTGTACTGCTTCTTCTCCTTGTCGACGCGCACCACGGTGAGGCAGCAGCCGTCGTGGGCCATGCTCTGGTCGATGGCCAGCTCGTCGCCGAAAGGCACCTCGAGGGTGAAGTGGTAGTTGGTGTTTTCCTTCTCGATGTTGACGACCCGGGCCGTCATTTCAATGATTCCTGTGAACATATTTCTGTTTTGTCTTATTCAAAAATGCAGTGCAAAGATACACACTTTCCCGCACATGGCAAAATGATTTTATGAACGAGCCTGGTTATTTGTGTATTGCAGGGTGCTTATTCCATTAGGCTGTCGGGATTTGTCAGAAAGTCATAGAGACTGATAAACAGTATCCCGTCATCGTTTTGGTGGCGAGGCGTAGCCCCCCATACGATGACAACTTTGCGGAAGCTGTCATTGATTTTTTGGAGCGAGCGGAGTTCCTGCTCACGTTTCGCTTCGTCGTCAATTCGGTAGGCCGATTGTATATAGCATCGGCGGAACCCCTGGTTGCAAACGAAATCCACCTCCAGGTGTCGGCGCTCGCTGCCTCCTTCCGGCTTGGGAACCACCACGGTTACCTCGCCCACATCCACATCCATGCCGCTGCGCCGCAACTCGTTGTAGATGAGGTTTTCCATGAGGTGGGTCTCTTCCATTTGGCGGAAATTCAATCGGGCATTTCTCAGCCCAAGGTCCTCGAAGTAGTATTTTGCGGGAGTGTCAATATATCGCTTCCCCTTGATGTCGTACCGAAGCGACTTCTCGACGAGGAAGGCATCCTGGAGATGCTCCAGGTAATTCTTTATGGTGTCCTGCGTGATTTCGCTGCCTTTGACACGTTTAAAAGTGTTTGCCAATTTCCTGGGGTTGGTCAGGCCACCTATCGATGAAGCCAGAATGTTGACCAATTCCTCCAGGTCTGCATCCAACCTGATGCCGTGTCGCTCCTTTATGTCTTTCAGGTAGGTATGCGTGAACAGTGAGCGGAGGAATGACCTTTTTTCCTGTTCGGTTTTCATCAATGCCACTTGCGGCAGGCCGCCATAGGTGATATATTCCAATAGCTGGTCTTCTCTTGGCAGGTCATTCTTATGGGGTGCGCCGAGGAATTCCGCAAACGAGAGGGGATGGATATGGACTTCGTCGCCGCGTCCGCGGAATTCGGTGATGACATCTTTCGACAGAAAACGTGCATTGGAGCCGGTAACGTAAACATCGGCATTGGGGATGTGCAGGTAGCTGTTCAGCACATCTTCGAATTCCTTGACATATTGAACCTCGTCGAGCAGAATGTAGTACATCTCGTTGTCAACCATTTGACTGTCGATATAATGCAGTAGCCCATCGGGGTCTCGCAGGCTCTTCCTACGGCGGTCTTCGAGGTTGATTCTGATAATATGGTCTTCTTTTACACCCTCGGAAACCAAAGCATTGGAAAATAGGTTGAAGAGTAGATACGATTTGCCACATCGCCGCATCCCCGTAATGACTTTTATCATATTGTTGTGGCGGCGTAACAGCAACTTGTTCAGAAGATAATCTCTATTTATCATTGTTGGCTGTTCGATTTTTTTGTCAAAATATGCATTTTTTTCGACTGCAAAGATACACACTTTCCCGCACATGGCAAAATAAATTTTGCCGGATGGAATTTTCTTCGTATTTTTGCAGTCGCTTTCGAGAGAGAGGAAGCAGTTAGCAAGAAAAGCATTGCAATAGAGTCCCTGATCTGAAATCGGCAAAATTACAGCAGGAGGATGGAGCATTTATGCTTTCGCTTGAATGTATATGCTGTCGTCTATGGCATATCGTCAGGCGTGAGAGATGTACCCTGCCCCCCGTTCCTGCGAAGGTGTTTGCCGATACCTAGATTAGACGGACATGAGCACATAACCTCATGCCTTTTCTCATTTTGGTAAATACAATGTTCCGTTGGAGGGTCGGAGAGGATAAAATGATGAAACAGAAATCAGAAAAAACGCTGGATCAGGCCATCGAAAAGTACCTGGAACGTGGCTTCGGATCAATGAACAAGAATGATTTTGAGGTTTATGTCTTCAATCACCTTGTCGGTAGCAGCATGCAGGGACTGAGCGACAACGCAATCAGTCGCAGGCTTCGTATTCCGGAGTCCAAAGTCAAGCGTCTGCGCTACGAAGCCGATCTGAATTACCAACAGAACAGTGAATTTGCGAAGAATAATTTTGTTAAATAATTAACTTGAAATAAAAAGATTATGAAGAAGTTTTTGATTTTGACGGCCCTCCTTTGGGCGGCAATACCAGCTTGGAGCTACGACTTCAGTGCGGTGGCTCCTTCGGGGCAGACATTGTACTACCATTTTGATGGAAATGGAGGCGGAGTACGTGTGGTTCGGGGTCCAGTGATCCCTCTGGGGGGATTGGTTATCCCCAGCAGTGTAACCTACCTCGGTAGTGTGTATCCTGTAACCGAAATCGGCGACACTGCCTTCTATAACTGCAGCGGCCTGACCTCGGTTACCATCCCCAACTCGGTGACCAACATCGGTTGGGGCGCCTTCGCTGACTGCAGCGGCCTGACCTCGGTTACCATCCCCAACTCGGTGACCAGCATCGGAGACCATGCCTTCCTGCTCTGCAGCGGCCTGACCTCGGTTACCATCCCCAACTCGGTGACCAGCATCGGCGGCAGTGCCTTCTGGGGCTGCAGCGGCCTGACCTCCATTGTGGTCTCCAGTGGAAACACCATATACGACAGCCGCAACAACTGCAATGCGATAATCGAAACTGCCACCAATACCCT
>CACWPQ010000011.1 GCA_902762805.1 uncultured Bacteroidota bacterium
GGAGGTGGAGGCCGAGGGCGCCGACCTGGGCGAGATGAACAAGGTGCTGCTGCAGAAGGTGGAAGAGCTGACGCTCTACATCATCGACCTGCAGAGGCAAATCAACGAAATGAAGTCGAACCGGTAAAGTTCCAATTAAATGGAGGTATAAACCTATGTTAAAATATTTTGAATCGTCTGTAAACACATTACCAGAGATAGAATTTGTAAAAACGGCATTATCGTTTTTGCTGGTGATAATAATGGCTACAACGGAATGCGTAGCACAAGAGCTTCGTGGAGGAGACTGCGCATCGTCACATTTAGAGTTCGTTTCCAGTCGCGACTGCAATGCATTTGAACACGGAGACTGGGTATTAGTATTTGAGGATGAATTTAATGGAGATGAACTGGATACGGAAAAATGGTTTACCTGCGAAGATGGTTGGAATAGATTTCACGGGGAATGCAATGCTGAACTACAATGTTATCTTGATGACAACATAAAAGTTAACAACGGCATTTTAAGTCTTATTGCAAAACGGGAAAACCCAGGATTTCATCGACCTGACTGCGACGGAATACTACCCTATTCATCTGGTTGGATTCAAACAAAAACAAAGTTCAAATACGGACTGATTGAAGCTCGGTGTAGAGTTCCTAAAGGGAAAGGTTTTTGGCCTGCATTTTGGCTGTTCGGCCATAATAGAGAAATTGATATTTTTGAGATATACGGTAATGAAACTGATAAAGTACACGCGGATATGCACAATTGGTATGGCATTCATACGCATTGCCCCCAAGAGAGTCGCGTAGAAAATATATATGATGATTTTCATGTTTATAGAATAGAGTGGGATGAATTTAAAATATCTTACTCTGTAGACGGCCATATAATACGCGAACAATATAAATACACCAATACATCAGGTCAATCTATTCCTAATTGTCACACATATGCTAGATTCCGATATCTGTATGCGCTAAACATTTTTCCCGATTCGCCACAGTCCATCATCTTTAATCTTGCCATTTCTAGTTCCGATGAACATCCTAAGCCCGACGATGCCACACCCTTTCCTTCTTCATTTGACATTGATTATGTTCGTGTTTTTAAAAAAAACAATGAGAATATGAATTTGGTAGTATCATCTTACAATCCTGACAATGTCAATTATATCACAGGTGGCAGCATATGTTTTTTCCATAATTCAGGCATCAATATACAGAATGGTGCATACCTGAAATGTATTGCGACACACGAAATTATTATTTGCCCGGATTTTCATGCTGAGTATGGTAGCGAGTTTTCAGCAACGATAGAGCATTTACCAACCAGAGGTGATGATAATGACAATATGCAGTATGTGATGGCGATGCCGCGTCTTTCACAAGACGATACAGAAAACGAAGAGCGGCTGAAGCTCTTCCCAAATCCAACCACAGGGCCGTTCACGTTAATTTTAAAGGAAGAAGAATCAACCATTGAGGATGTAATTATTGAAGACGGTTGTGGGAGAATCGTAATAGAAAAAACAAATATTGGGGAAACTAATTATACAACTTCTTTACACAAATCAGGCCTGTATTATGCTCGTGTCCGGACAGGCAATGGCACGGTTCATCTAAAAAAAATACTTGTAAAATAGGAAAATATATCACCCATGAAGTCTTTTTTAAAAACACCCTTTTGGGCCGTCGCAATCATTCTCTCAAATTGTGCTTACGGACAAAACAGCACGCTACAAGCGTCAAGTGGTCTTGCCCAGTTTTATGTCGGCGCGGAATTTTCACTGATACCATTCTCTGCCAACAGCAGTCATCAGGATGAATTTGCGTTTGCCACACCGTTGCAGTTTTCCACAGGTTTAAACCTGAATTTTAAACTGAAGAATAGATTCAACAGTAGTACTGTTTTGAAAACCGGCGTTTTGTTTGATGTCTTAAATACAAACTCCCATCTGTCAAGGAGTACGGCCGACGATCAAATTGAGCAGTGCGATATTCTATGTAGGAAGCATTATGTCGGAGTTCCCATACTGCTAGGCCATTCGGCCCATTTAACAGAAAAAACATGCTATGTATTCCGAGTGGGACTGGTTATCATCTTTGAAATAGGGAACCATCTGGAATACACCGCAAACGGAAATTGGGAGCTGGCATTGGCCGAGCGAAGGTCTATCCTTGACAATGAAAAGGGGTGGATTGCCCCGATGTTGTATTTAAGTTATGGTTTTGAAAGAGAATTAAACAGGAGGTTGTTGCTTCAATACGAACTGTATTGGCAACACAGGTTTTCGCGGCATGGCTTCTACAATGCAGAGGCAGAAAGACCGTTCAGGCCATTTGATGTTATCGGAATAAATATCGGCTTGGGGTGGATTCCAAATTGACTAAAAGGATGAAAGAATGTCGCCCTGCGCCCGGGAGCCTACATCCTCTCCGTCCGCACCGCCGCCGGCACCTCCACCGCCCGCTTCGTGCGCCGATGAAAACGGCCGCCACGCGCCAAGGGGACGGTAGGGGGACGGTAGGGGTTCTCTAGGGGAATAGTTCGGCCTTTTCCCATTATTACCCACCGATGGGAAAATAGGGGAAGATATGTTACTTTTTGCCAATAAGGTGGGTATTATGCGTGTAGAAGGGGTGGATTGGATATATTACACAGCCATGCACACAAAAATAAATTAAAAACAACACCAACAACAATAAACAAAATGAAACGGTTTGTCATAATTGCAGCGTTAATTTTTTGTTCGTGGAATGTCTTTTCTCAAAACACCCTCGATACTCTTTCTGCTTTCTTCAAAGAATTTCGCCTTTCGGCTGAAACTGGTTATAATTTCCTGATACCCAGCGCAACAGAAAGAAACTCCTATTATATTCCATATTCAACCGTGGTTCAAAATATTTTCAACTCACATTATTACGTGGAAAACCCTTGGAAAGACACTGCCTATGGCAATTTTCACCATCACCAGTGGAACGTCGCTATCGCCGCCGAAAGCAAAATCGTGAAATGGAAGCTCGCGCTAGAACGCGACTATCTGAACTATGAATATTACGGGGTGACTTTCGATGCCGACTACTTGCGTGTGGCACTGTCACTACAGTTCTTTCTTTTGAAAAAGGAATGGATGCACATCTTGCTAGGGCCCGCTGTCGAGTGGGGCTGGATTACACGGTATGATTATACCTCCAACGGCATCACTACGCACAACCCTGATATCGGGCAGACCCACGGTGTCAATCTGCTTTTTCCACTGACGGTCCTATTCCCGATTACCAAGCACCGCCGGATATATCTGAATGTGGCGAGTGGTCTACATTTGCGCGACGATCACGAGTTACCCTACAGGAACCGTTGGGGATACGGACCGGGGGTAGAGGCAGGATTGAAGTCATACTGTCCGCTCAGTGTCGGTATGGGGTATAGCTTTGTTCTAAATTAAAGGTAACCGCCCTGCCCTTGGGGATTCCTCTAGGATGATGGTGTACTTTTTCATAGTTCTATGCGTATTCTGTTGGGTCGGTTGCCGATTTGCAGGATGTAGGTGCAGCCGGCGGCATCGGGGAGTTCGATGGTGCAGCGGGAGCCGTGGCAGCGCTTGAGAGCCACGAGGACGCCGCGGAGGTTGCGTATGACCACCAGCTCGCCCTCGCGGAGCCCGGTGAGGGTGAGGCGGCCGTCGCTGTAGGCCGCGCCCACTTCCAGCTCCGGCCTGCGCTCCGGCGGGTCGGGGAGGACCAGCGTGGGGGCGGCGGGCAGGAGGTAGGGCAAGGGCTCGGGGGCTACCCATGCGGGCGTCGGGGCGGCGCTGTCGGTGGGCGCCTCCTCCATCGCCGGCAGGGCGGTGGCTGGCTCGGGAGCGGGGGCGGCGGGCTCTTCGACGACCTCCACGGGCTCGGGGGCGGGCTCGGTGCGGAACACCGTGGCGCGCCACTGCGGCACCAGGGCCACGGCCAGTGTCGAGGCGCCCACCAGCATCAGCAGGACGGCCACCACGCGCTTGGCGCGGGCTATGGCGCGGTGCATGCGCTGGTAGACGGCGTCGCGCCCCAGGCCCATGCGCTCGGCAATCTCGTCGGCGCAGTAGCCTTCGAGGTGCAGCTTCACCAGCCGCTGGTCGTCGGGGCTGAGGGCGGCGAGGATTTCGTCGATTTCCTCGGCGTGGGAGGGCTCTTCGGCCAGGTTGGCCGCCATGGCTTCGGAGAGCGAGAGCAGGGTGGGGGAGGGGCGGCGGTGGAGGTGGTCGAGGGTGGAACGCGTCAGCCAGCGCACCCAGGCGCGCTCCTCGCCGGGGGAGGCTTCGGGGCGCAGCTTGTCGAACTGCAGCCAGAGGGCGATGGAGACTTCCTGCACCAGGTCGCGGCAGCGCTCCCAGTCGCCGCGGGCGCGCAGCCAGCACATGCGCCACACCAGCGGGCGATGGCGGTCGAGGAGGGCCAGGTATGCATCGTGTCGGTTCATATACACCTATATAATACCCACCTTTTGACCCAAATCTGACACCTGGGCTAAAAAAAAATTCCTTACTCTATCTTCTTGCCGAAGACGGCGCGCTGCATCAGGGGGGTGACGTTGTACTGGTGCTCCCACACCTTGACGGCCTCGTTGCCGATGATTTGGGGGTTGGTGTAGGCGGTGTGGACATTGTGCTCGATGGCCTTGATGTTCATCTCGCTGTAGTAGATGCTGTGGACGCCGCGCTTCTGCCAGTCGGGGTGCACGCCGTTGAGCAGGAGGTCGATGGTGTCGAACTTGCGCAGGGCCTTCAGCAGGTGGTACCATCCGAAGGGGAAGAGGCTGCCGCCCGCTTTCTTGTAGGCGTCGGAGAGGTCGGGCACCGAGAGGCCGAAGCCGATCAGGTTGTCGTCCTGGTCGACAATGAAATGGCAGAAGTCGAGGTTAATGAAGGGGAAGTATTCTTTGATGTAGACTTCGATTTCGCGGTCGGTGAGTGGCACGAAGTCGTAGAGGTCCTTGAACGAGCTGTTGAGCGTGTGGAAGAACTTGACGGCGTAGGGATATATCTCCTTGCGGCGTTTGAATTTGAGGAGCCGGATGTGGTATTTCTCCATGATGAGGCCGTTGAGGCGCGCCACCTTGTCGGGCACAGGCTGGTTGGCAGGCATTGCATACTGCTGCCAGCGGCATTTGATCTCGTAGCCGGCGCGCTCAATGAAGCGGACGTAGTACTCTGGATTGTAGAGGGTGGACATATTCTGGCGGGCGTCGAAGTTGTCGATGGCCCAGCACTCCTTGTCGAGGTCGGTGAAGCCGAAGGGGCCTTCGATTTCGTTCATGCTGTGGCGGCGGCCGTAGTCCACTACCTTATTGAGCAGGGCGCTGAAGACATCGTAGTCCTCCACGAAGTCGAACCATCCGAAGCGCACCGCCTTTTTGTTCCAATGCTCGTTGACGGCGCGGTTGATGATGGCGGCCACGCGGCCCACCACCTGCCCGTCGCGCCAGGCAAGAAAGAGCTCGAGCGAGCAATGCTCGAGCGAGGGGTTTTTGTCGGTGAGAAGTTTGCGCTCGTCGCTGTTGAGCGGCGGGATGTAGCTGGGCACCTCGCGGAAGAGGCGGTTGGGGAAGGCGATGAATTTCTTGAGGTCGGCGCGACTCTCGACAGTCTTGATAATAATCTCGGCCATAGGCATTTGTCTTAATTCCTAACTCCTGACTCCTCAAATCACCTGCAGCTTCTTGAACTCGCGGTGGATTTTCTCCACGGCGATGTCGATTTGCTCGTGGGTGTGGGTGGCCATGAGGGCCACGCGGATGAGGGTCTCGTCGCTCGGCACCGCCGGGGCGATGACGGGGGTGACGAAGACGCCGTCCTCGAGCAACTCGTGGGTGATGGTGAAGGTCTTGGTGTTGTCGCGGATGAAGAGGGGGATGATGGGGGTCTCGGTGTTGCCCACCTCGAAGCCGAGGTCCTTGAAGGCCTTGTAGGCATAGCGCTGGTTGTCCCAGAGGGCCACGTTGCGCTCCGGCTCGCTGCGCATGATGCGCAGGGCTTCGAGCACCGACGCCGTGCTGGCCGGCGTGATCGAGGCGGTGAAGATATAGGGGCGCACCGAGTGCTTCATCCAGTTGATGGTCTCCTTGTCGGAGGCGATGAATCCGCCCACCGAGGCGAGGCTCTTGCTGAAGGTGCCCATGACGAGCTCCACCTTGTCGAGGCAGCCGAAGTGGTCGCACGTGCCGCGGCCCTCGCGCCCGAAGACACCCAGGCCGTGGGCCTCGTCGACCATCAGCGTGGCCTGGTAGCGGTTGCAGATCTCCACCATCTTGTCCACATGCGCCACATCGCCCTCCATCGAGAACACGCCGTCGGTCACCACCAGCTTCGACGCCTCCAGCGGCGCCTTCTGCAGCACACGCTCCAGGTCGTCCATGTCGTTGTGGCGGTATTTCTGCGTGTTGGCGTAGGTGATGAGCTTGCCCTCCATGATCGAGGCGTGGACGCGCTCGTCGTAGAAGAGGTAGTCGCCGCGGCCCACCACATCGGGTATCACGCCGCTGTTGGCCAGGAAGCCCGCCGAGAAGAGCATCACATCGTCCTTGCCCAGGAACTCCGCCAGCTCGTTCTGCAGCTGCACATGGATGTCCAGCGTGCCGTTGAGGAACGGCGAGCCGGCGCAGCCCGTGCCGTACTTGTCGATGGCGCGCTTGGCGGCCTCCTTCAGACGCGGGTCGTTGGTCAGCCCCAAATAGCTGTTGCTGCCGAACATCAGCACCTTGCCCTCGTGTCCCTGCACATAGACCTCGGTGTTCTGCTCGCTCGTGATGGGGGTGAAATAGGGGTATATGCCGGCAGCCTTGGCTTCCTGCGGCTCGGTATATCGGGCTAGTTTCTGCTGTAGAGGTTTCATAGTGGATTCTACTCAATTTTTAAAGTGCAAAGTAACAAAAAATTTCCTGAACGTAAGCAAATTTTTATGTTAAATTTTAAAATATCTTCCTCGCGCGTACCTCTAAAAATACTCTATTCCACTATGAAACAG
Source organism: uncultured Bacteroidota bacterium (assembly GCA_902762805.1). Lineage (GTDB taxonomy): Bacteria > Bacteroidota > Bacteroidia > Bacteroidales > P3 > Colimorpha. The sequence continues at coordinate 6,994 of CACWPQ010000011.1, forward strand.
CCACTTGCCACCACCCGCCTCCGCGCCCTGCATTGCGCCCGCCGCGGCGCTCAACCCACCGCGCGGAGCCCCCAAAAGCCCTCCCGAGCCACCCCTTTCTCCAAAAAAAAGGGGGGTGCGCCAGGTGGTCGCCGACGGCCGCGAAGCCTATCGGAAAGCCCACTGGACCGAAAACTCTATGCCGTACGTACTTTCGCGGGGAAAGACGAAAGTCCATCCGTTCCCTTCCGAACCTATGCCATACGACATGATACACCTGAACTTGAAACGCTCGTTATAGGCATATCCGCAAACCAGTTGTGGGCATAGGAAAGTTATCATGCCCCCCAGGCCATCCAGCTCCTCTTCCATGGTGATGCTCGTAGGCTTCGGCCGCGGCATCGACGTTCTGTCGATAGTCCAGTCGTACACCTCCGCAAAGGCAAGCGAGACCGCTCCGCCCACAAACCATCTCGGCGTTATCGCATAGTCGTACTCCACCCCCACCATTGCTCCCCAATACCGCTTTGTTATCTTGGACGTGTGCTCGACAACTCTGCGACCCTCCAGCCTGCTTCCCTGGAACGTGGTGCTGATGGCATCGGTGGTCAGGCCCACACGCGGAGTGATTGTCCAGCGCGTTTTATGGCTCATCTCGAGGCCGACCCCAATCATGGCGCTATAGGTCGGCCCCCACTCGGCCCCCTGCTTCCCGAATGCCACCGCATTGCCGCCCACGGCAAGCGAAATGACTGGTCGCGCCTTGAAATCCACTGGCGGCTGCTGCGCGCACACACCCGTCCAAGCAATCATAATCGTGGCTAAAAGCATTTGTTTCATAGCACTGTATTTTTTAAAATCTTCCCCTATTTTCCCATCGGTGGGTAATAATGGGAAAAGGCCTAACTATTACCCTAGAAAACCCCTACCGTCCCCCTACCGCGTGGCCTCCTTTGTTTTTTAATTGTTATGATGTATGTCGGTATGTCCTTCTTCGAATTGGCGTTTTGATATTGCGTCTATTTGTTTTTCGCTCACAGTCTCGAATATGCAGAGCTGTTTCTTTTTACGCGATACAGAAAGCACATCGTTGTTCAACAATATGTCGTCCATTGGAAGATGGTAGTTGTTTTTGGGTGCAAGCCACACATCGACCTCTGTTTCTGCTTTCTCGCCAAATATATCTACCACCTCCTGTGGGAGTGGAATTATGTTAAATCTCTTCTGCATCTCCTCCCACCCCTCGTCGTCCTTCGCCTCGAGCAGCGTTACATCGACCGTCACCGTGTCGTTCACCCGAAAGTCCTTCAGGAAGGTGGCTGCAATGTGGGGGTTGTCGTGATAGTGCTGGTAAATCCCGCTGCACTCCTCCAGCGGCACCGTCCGCGGCCACATCTTCCATACGCCTACCACCACCAAGAACACCGCCACGGCGACCAGTGCTATCGTCCAATATCTTTTCATGCCTGCGCCTCCAATGTTTGTCTTACGTGCTGCTCTGCCGTGGCGGCGGCGATCAAGTGGCAGTTGGGTTGGGAGTGAGCCGGCAGGAGGGTCCACACCGCCGGCGGCCGCATGCGTGGCCAGATTGAGCTGCTCTATCTGGCGTTCGATGTCGATGTTCTGTTTCATTTTCATTCCTTTTATTTATTGTGTTTGTTCGTTCAACTGTTTCATTTTCTGCATGGCGCGGTGCATCATCTGCTTTGCGGCGGCGGTGCTGCGTCCGGTCATGGTGCCGATTTCCGCGTGGCTGTAGCCTTCGAGGTAGAGGCGCACCACTTCCTGTTCGGTGGGCTGTCAGGTGCTGCAGGTGTTCCAGCATCTCCTCCCTCTGTTGGCGCTCGCTGTCGGCGTTGTCGTAGCCCATGGGCAGGGCTGTGAGCCGGCGCCGGCGGCTGTGGTGGGAGAGGATGGTGCGCGTGTGCCACCACACCCAGGCGCGTTCCACCTTGAGGTTGCCTCTGGCGCGCAGGGCCTCGTAGTCGACCCAGAGGGCGATGTAGACATCCTGCGCCAGGTCGCGCGCCAAGTCCAAGTCGTGCCCCGCATAGCGTGCGCACATTCTCCACACCATTTCGCGATGGCGGCGGTAGAGGCGAGGATATTCGTCGTTCAGCTCTTCGTGGTCCGAGCGCATAGTCTGAGTCTTACGTATATATAATACCCACCCTCGGGTCGAAAAGTAACACGAGGGTGAAAATTTTTTTCAATTTTTTTTACAGCCGTGCCAGCAGGGCCTCGGTGAGGCTGCTGGCACCGAAGCGGAAGTGGCTGGGATGGAGGTATTCGTCGCCCATGTGGCGGACGGCGAGGGTGGCGTACTGCAGGGCCTGCTCGGGGGTGCGTATGCCGCCGGCGGCCTTGAAGCCAATGGTGCGTCCGGTGGCGCGGCGGAAGTCGGCGACGGCCTGCAGCATCGCCTCGGCGGCCTCGGGCGTGGCGCCGGCGGCAATCTTGCCGGTAGAGGTCTTGACGAAGTCGGCACCCCCCTCCATGGCCAGCTCGGCGGCCGTGCGGACGAGGGTGGGGGAGGGGAGCTCGCCGGTCTCGAGGATGGCCTTGAGGCAACGCGGCCCGCAGGCCCGCTTCAGGGCCTCCACCTCGCGGCGCACCTCCTCGTGGCGGCCCGCCAGCAGGGCGCCGCGGCTGACGACGATGTCCACCTCGTCGGCACCCTGCGCCACGGCATACTCCACCTCGGCCACCCGCAGCTCCAACGGCAGCTGCCCGTGGGGGAAGGCGCCGGCCACCGAGGCCACCCCAATGCCGCTGCCCTCCAGCACCCGCCGCGCCACCCCCACAAACCGCGGATAGACGCACACGGCGGCAACGTGGTTCAATTCTGAATTTTGAATTTTGAATTCAGAATTTTGAATTTTGAGTTCCAGCGTGCGGCGGCAGAAATCCTCCACCGTCGCCTCGTTGTCCGTCGCGCTGAGCGTCGTGTTGTCGATACAGGCAAAAATTCTCCGCAACATGATGTTCAATTTTGAATTTTGATTTTTGAATTCCTAATCCCTTATTTTATCTAAAGGTTTTAACGGCGAATTTCTCGAATTTGTTTAATTCGTCCAATTCGCCGTTAAAAAAACTTTTTCAATTTTCAATTTTCAATTTCCGAAATCTTCTCCACCCGCCGCTGGTGGCGGCCGCCCTCGAAGGGGGTGTCCAGGTAGGCATCCACAATCTCCAGCGCCGTTGGCTCGCTGATGAAGCGGGCCGGCAGCGAGAGGCAGTTGCAGTCGTTGTGCTGGCGCCCCAGGCGCGCTATCTCCGGCGTCCAGCAGAGGGCACACCGCACATGGCGGTACTTGTTGACCGTCATCTGCACCCCGTTGCCCGAGCCGCAAATGACGATGCCGCGGCGGTGCTCGCCCCGCTCCAAGGCGCTGCCCACGCGGTGGGCATAGTCGGGATAGTCGCAGCTCTCGGTGCTGTCGGTGCCGCAGTCCTCCACCTCGTAGCCCTTCTCGCGCAGGTGGGCGATGACTTTCAGTTTCAGTTCGTAGCCAGCGTGGTCGCACGCTATAGGAATAATTTCTTTCATTTCCGTTCGGTGTTTATAACTTTTTCAGGCTGCAAAATTACGATAAAAATACAACTCCCTGACTGCTAAAGCCTACTATTTTTCAACACACTTATTACCCCCCTGCAAATCAGCGCCTAATAAAATATCAACACCGCCGCGTTGAATATGCTGTTAATTGCTGTTTGCCGCCCTGTTGATAAAACAACGGGCCTTCCAAACAGTTGAAAACCCCATGTTTTTCAAACACTTTTCAACTTTGTTTTCAAGATGCAAATCAGTGATATAAAATCACTTGCATCGTTTTTAACAGAATTGACAACCATAAAAACAAAAAGAAAAATAAAAAAGGAAAAAAGATTTTTTTTTTTTCGGCCTGCGGTATGGCATTTTTTTTGTACTTTTGCACTCCAATTCTAAAACCGTTTATGAGTATGACCAATCAGCAGTACCGCGAGGAAATCCTCCGCCTGAAGAAAGAAAAGAACGCCGTCATCCTCGGCCACTACTACCAGCGCCACGAGATCCAGGCCCTCTCCGACCACGTGGGCGACAGCCTCGCCCTCGCCCAGCGCGCCCAGGAGGCCACGGCGGACATCATCGTCTTCTGCGGCGTCCACTTTATGGCCGAGACCGCCAAAATCCTCAACCCCAGCCGCAAGGTGCTCCTGCCCGACATGGAGGCCTCCTGCTCGCTGGCCGAAAGCTGCAAGGGGCCCGACTTCGCCGCCTTCAAGGCCGCCCACCCCGACCACATGGTCATCTCCTACGTCAACTGCTCCGCCGAAATCAAAGCCCTCTCCGACCTCATCTGCACCTCCGGAAACGCCGAGCGCTTGGTCCGCTCCCTGCCCGAAGACCAGAAGATTATCTTCGCCCCCGACCGCAACCTCGGCGGCTACATCAACCGCGTCACCGGCCGCAACATGCTCCTCTGGGACGGCGTATGCACCGTCCACGACGCCATGCAGGCCGAAGGCATCCTACGCCTCAAGGCCGCCCACCCCGACGCCCCCGTCATCGCCCACCCCGAGTGCAACCCAGCCCTGCTCGCCGTGGCCGACTTCATAGGTTCCACCAAGGCCATGCTCACCTACATCCAGCAGTCGCCCGCCCCAAAAATCATCGTCGCCACCGAGACAGGCATCCTCTACGAGATGCGGCGCCTCTGCCCCGACAAGGAGTTCCTCACCCTCCACGACGACAAGTCCTGCTCCTGCGACGACTGCGCCTACATGAAGCTCAACACCCTCGAGAAACTCTACCGCTGCCTGCGCGACGAGCAGCCCGAAATCGTCATGGACGCCGCCATGATCGAAGCCGCCGCACGCCCCATCGTCCGCATGCTCGACATGTCCAAACAGCTCGGCATCATCAAATAGCGCCCATGAAGAAAGAAGCAGAACCCATCCCGCAGCTCGAGGGCTACGAGCCCGTGCAGCGCACCATCAGCATTCGATTCCCCAATTCGTTCATGCGCAAGGGATGTGTCTGGTTAGTGGTAATTCAATTGGCAAAATACACGTTCGATTTGTAGCGGACGCGGCACGCTGCGTCCCTACAGACTCAAAACTACCCAAATGGGTAAAAATGCGATGTAAATCGCATTTTTACCCATTTGGGTAGTCTGTGGTACAGAAAAATTTCATAACTTTGCACCCGAATATGTTCAACCAAAAAACAGTATGTTATGGTCAAGAAAGTCATTTTAGTGCTGTTGCTGCTGCAGATGCTGGGCATCGTGCAGGCGCAGCGGTTCGAGTGGGCCAAAGGCTACGCCTCGAGCCAGCAGGGAACCGAAATCAAGGGGCAGGTGGCCGACCGCGAGGGCAACCTCTACATCCTCGGTACCTTCCGCAACGACTCGCGCTGGGACGACGAGCCGTTGCTGCCGATGACGCCCTACGGCTATTTCCACGACAACAACAACGTCCTCATCGCAAAAATCTCGCCCTCTGGGCAGATGCTGTGGAAGAAAGTCATCCACGGCAACAACGGACAGAATGCCCTCGCCCACGACATCAAGCCGCTGGGCGACACAGCCTTCGCCTGTCTGGTAGAAGCGACGCTGCCTGCGCCTACACTCTATGAGTACTGCTACTACCTGGATACGCTCCTGACCGAGCTCGACGGCTACCCTATCGCCCCGTTTGAAGGGGCATGGATGAATGGCCGGTACACCATACTGCTGATGGTTGATTTCAGCGGCAGGGTGCTGGAGCAGCACTTCCTGAAGGTGACCTACACCGACTCGCTGGGGAACGATATCGTAACGCAGGCAGGCAGCAATGTTACGTTTGACAGCTATCCTCTGCGCGACCCATCTTTCGACATCGATGCCGAGGGAAACATCTACCTCAGCCGGATGGCTTTTGACTACATCGATGCGGAACGCTGCGTGGAGACAGGGGTTATCCAGGGGCTCAAATTCTGGGCAGACCATCGGATGGTGGGTACGGTGCACTTCGCTGACAAACCCTCGCTGTACAATCTCCAGCTGCTGGCATTCTCGCCCCACTTCGACACCCTGCTGGCTTCGCGCTACCTCTTCCAGCATTATGTCGGTCACATACCGAATACCTACCTGCGGCTGGACAGGTACGGCGACCTCTATGCCTTGGGGTCTGTCGTGGTGCGTGGCATAAACGACACGATTGTCGTCGACGCGGAGCGAGGGATTTCCTTTCCCATCACCGAGGCCACCCTTAACAAAGGCTATCTGGTCAAACTGGACTCCGCTCTGACACCCATCTACTGCGTGACGCTGGAGGACAGCGTCCGGAATGGTGATATACTGACATCGTCTCAGAGTTTTTTTAACAATATTTGTTTTGATGACGATAGCGGGCTCTGCTTCGTCAGTGGTTTTATCCAAAGAAACCATGGCACTACTGCACTGGTCACCCTTAACGGGGTGCCAACAAGGATTGAAAAAAATGATGCGTTTGTGATTTCTTTTCATACGGATTCAGGAGATATTCATTCGCATGCAGTTATCCCGTCCATCAGCAGTTCGCATCTTGGCTCGTCGTATGCGAACAATAACCTGGCAGCATCCAGCAACAGAATCTTTGTGCAAAACGCCTATTATGGGGGTGTTCGCTATCCAAACGACACTATTGTGTTGTCGGGCAATAATCCGAGCTTAGGGCTATCAGTGTTTGATTACAAAGGAAACATGATAGAGGGACACGACTTTAGAGCCACTTCTCCCCTAAATAGGCCGGGGCCATTAGCTTTGATTGACAGTGCATTGTATATGTCTAATCTGTTTGTGAGCAGCGCCTCCTTTGGCGATATACAGGTTCCGGAGCAGGGCTACCACGCATGCATCGCCAAATATGTGGACACGTCTTTCATTACGCCATACAGGGCGGCTGTGCCGGCGGACACCGATACCGTTAGCATCGTGCACCCAGACTATGGTGCGCCGCAGCCCTCGATCCACCCCAACCCGGCCGCGGATGCGCTGTACGTCTCCTCGGGCGGCATGCCCCTAGGGGCTGCCGCCGCCATCTCGGTCCTGGGCATGCGCCAGTCGTTGCCCTTTGTCGGGAATGTGGTCGACGTGTCGTCGCTGCCTCCGGGCGTATACATTATGGAAACCATTATAAATAATATCAAGTATAATTTTAAATTCATCAAATTATGAAAAAGAGTATTTTTACAGCCCTCGTGGTGGTTCTGTCCTGCCTGGTGGCCTGGGCGCAGTCTCCGCCCAGCAACATCATGATCACTGGCGACTTCGAGCCGGAATGCCTCTACGAGATCAAGCTCGACGTCGGGAACGAGTACCCCGACGAGCTGGTCGCCTGCAAGAACAGCACAGTAACCTACACCGCTCGGTCCGGTATTTCCGCCCCGGGTTGGCAGTGGTCGGTCCTCGGAGCCGTCTCGCACACCGCCACAGGTAACCGCGTAATCGTACGCTGGGGCGGTGACGACTGGGGCAACCTGACGGTCGTGCAGACGGATGCCGTGGGAAATACACACACCGCCACACGCCGTGTGCGCCTGGTGGATGTGCCGGTGGTGGGCGCCGCCACGGTGCCGGCCTACACGGTCAACGCCTACGGCGAGAAGGTCATCCGCGTCTGCCGTGGGGACGACATCCAGTTTATCGACAGGTCAATCGGTGGTGACAGCGACATCGCCGGCTGGCTATGGACGACCAGTGTCGGAGACCAGTACACATCGGCCTCCTTCACGTTGGAGCAGGTGCAGGAGGGCATGGAGGTGCGTCACAGCGTCTTCAACAACTGCGGATGCCAGAGCGAGGAGACCTACTTCATCGAGGTGGAGAAGGGCATCCGGCTGGAGCTGGAATGCTATGGCACCGTCTGCGAGGATTCCCGCGTGACCTACAGGGCCCTCGAGCCGGAATGCCACGACTACATGTGGTATGTGGAAGGCGGCACCCTGGTGTCGGGCCAGGGCACACCCACCCCCACCGTGGTGTGGGACCGTCCGACCGACGGCTACGGGGTGCTGGGGCTCGACGGCGCGCTGTGCGGCGACATGGTGTGTCCCACGTTGATGAACCGCAAGATACCCGTCGTCCAGGATGACCTGCGCATCGCAGGGCCGTCCGACGTGTGCCCCGGCGAGTCGGCCCTCTACACACTGCCGCTGTTTGGCTCGACAGAGTACATTTGGAGCGTCAGCCCATCGGCCGGCGTCGACGTGAGCCTTGTCGGCAACACGCACGAGGCGCGGATGACCTTCACCACCCCCGGCACCTACACCATCGAGGCCGTCTACCGCTGCGACTTTCTCGGCTGCGGCCCCTACCGCTCGGAACCGCTGACGGTGACGGTGAAACCGGCGCTGGTGATAGAGGGGCCTGCCACCATCTGCGAGACCCACTCCGACGCCCTCGCGGTGTCGCCGGCGGTGGAGGCCCGGTGGCAAATCCGCACTGCCAGCGGCGCCCTGGTGGGCACTGTCGACGGCAGTGCCACGCTGTCCCAGACCCTCGCGCCGGGGCACTACCGCATCACCGCCGAGCATCCCTCCTACTGCGCCCCGGCCCGCTTCGCGCTGACGGTGCGCGCAGCGCCCCCGGCGCCCACGCTGGCCGACCTCGACCCAGACAACCGACACGTGGCCTGCCCGGGGCAGGGGCTGGTGCTGCGTGGCATGCCGGCCTCGCCGGCCTACAGCCTGATGTGGGACCCCGTCGACGCCTCGGCCTCGCCCCACGACTACACAGGCAACGAGGTGACCATCAGCTATGGCGCGGAGGTGGGCGATGTGAGGGTCTACCACTACGACCGCACCCTGCAGTGCCGCTCGTCGAACTACCTGGTCCACACGGTGGCGCCGCTGACGCTGCTGCCCATCACCATCAACCACAATATCACAGTCTGCCCTGGAACCGTCATCACCTGGGGCGACAACGATGTGCCCGACCAGAGCGCCGACGGGGTGCTCTACGAGTGGAAGATACAGCATAACAAACAGCACTGCGCCTCAGTGCAGGGCAGCCACCTAGAGAACCGTGCCACGCTCACGGTTCACAAACTGACGGCTGGACGGGACGAATTCAATGTGGTGCTGACACGTACGCTGTGCGGTGGGCAGGAGGACTTTGTCATCCATGTCAACATCGACAACAGCATGTCGGAAAGTATTGCACTCAACTGCCCGGGGCCGCTGTGCGAGGGCGACGAGGCCACCCTCACCGCCAGCGGCGGCAACAGCGATACCTACCGCTGGTACATAGATGGCAACGCCTACACGGGTTCGCCCGTGACCCACACCTTCGACCACAGCGGCGACATCCCCGTCACGCTGCGCAGCAATCCCTATACCTACTGCAGCAACGAGGAATACCACTCCGTTGCAATCTGCACGGTGCGGGTGAACCCGCGCCCGCCACTGCAGTTTGCCTACTACGACCGCACGACGGGGCTCCTCACGACCGAGCCCCAGTTCGGCGAGGGCTACACCGTGGCGTGGCAGTGGAGGAACCAGAGTGGATCCGGGTATTGGTTGTACGGTGGTACCGGCAGCTCGGTGGTGCCCAGCGGCGACGGCACCTACCGCTGCACGGTGACCAACGTGGCCACGGGCTGCACCGCCACGGCGGAGTGCGGCTACTCGTCTCCGCCCTGCCCCTCGATAGCCGCCATCCCGCTGACCCACACCGTCAACTACTGCAACGGCACGGTCTCCCTCTCCGCCGGCTCCACCATGCCGGGGGCCACACTGTCGTGGTCGGTACGGGGCAGGGAGCGGATTGTACTGGGACCTGGCAGGACGGCCACCTTCGCCGCCCCACGGGCGGGCTCCTACCTGGTGGAGGTGCGCGCAGACCTGCTCCCCTGCCACCTCGGGCAGAAGATGGTGACCGTCGACTTTGTGCCAGACTTCGAGGTCGTGGCCGAATGCAACAAGATTGTAATCCTAAACCGCTCCACCTTCCTCGGCAGCGGAAGCACACCGGTATACATGTCGGTGGACGGCGTCACCGTCAGCTTCCCCGTGTCACAGGAGAGATACACCTGCCCTGCTGCGGCGGCGGTAACGCACACCGTTGCGCTCCAAGGCTTCGGCACCCACTCCTTCGCCCCCTGCCCGGAGAACACCTTCTCCGTGGAGACCGTGCCGCCGCTGACGTCGGTGTCCATCTCCACCGCCAACACCGCCTTTCCCCATGAGACCTGCGACAACACCCCCATCCTGCTGACGGCCAGCACGACTCCCGCCAGGTCCATAGCCTTTGCAAAATGGACCTTCGGGGACAACAGCTTGTTTGACAAAGCGGGAGCGAGTATCAGTCACACGTATGCGTGGCCTGGTCAAAGTCCCTACAATCTTAGTGTTATTGTTACCGACAACTACGGATGCGAAAAACGTTCTGGGACATATACAATCCGATCCAACCCCGATGTGTTGGCAAGCGGACAGTTGATGCCAATAGACCCTATCACATGTCCGGGAACAGCGGCTCGAGTGAATTTCTCTGCCCACTCTGTAACAAACCAGTATACTTGGACGCACCCCGACGGATTCTCGCAACCCGGCCCTAACCCATACCCAACCTATTATTCAGGCCGGTATGATATGTATGTAATAAATGACCACTACTGCCAAAAGGAAGCGTCTGAATTCGTGCCGTTCCTCAACCCGCCGGTGGCGGACATCTATGTCGAAAGCACGGCAGGGTGCGTGGGGCAGCCCATGCGCCTGAGCGGCGACAACGGCCCCGATGCCGCTGTAACCTATGTTTGGGACATCATTGGCCCCGGCACATTCTACGAAACCCACAGCACCCCCACCGTCACCTTCACGCCGCCCGTCCCGGGCACCTACACCGTCAACCTCTACGTCACGGACGGCACCTGCTCGGCCACCGACGTGGAGACGCTGACCGTCAATGCCCGGCCTGCCGCACCCACGCTGTCATTCAGCGGCAGCCCCTGCATCAGCGACGCGCCGGTGCGCGTGGGCGCCACGGGCTTCAGCGGCGAGATGCACTGGAGCAACGGCAACACAGGCCCGACGGCGCGCTGCTACTATCCGGGCCCGCTGGAGGGCTGGTATGTCGACCCGCTGCTCGGATGCCCCTCCGAGAAGGCGCAACTGCTCATTGAGCGACAACCCGACCTCGACGCGCTGCTCACGGGGTGCTACACCCAATGCGAGATGTTCTTCCCGAACAGCCTGCCGGTCTACGGACTGACCACCGTGTCGCAGTCAGTAGACTGGGAGTGGCTGCGCGACGGCAACGTCGAAGCCTCGGGCAACGGCAACTACTTCAACAATACTATCTCCCTGCCCCTGAACGCTCCCGGTCTCTATAGCCTGTCGGTGGACTATGCCAACGGCAACTGCAATGTGAGCTCGCCACAGCTCACGCTTGCCGTGCGCGACACCTGCCCCTGCGATGAAGTGGAGGTGGAGGTGGAGCGGACACTGCACATCGGGGATTGCATCCTATCGTGGGAAATTTCGGCCGTGGTGCGAAATAACTCCACGTCCGTGATCTGCATCAACGACTTGGTGCCGCTCTTCGACCCGGACAGGGAGATACTCATCAACTACATGCACATCCACGACAACCTGATTCCTCCTGGTGGCGAGGGTTACATCGACCTTGTACTCACTCCGCTTACGATGGAGCCCTCGGTGGCGCTGTTCGAGACACCGCTGAGGTGCGAATGCTTGCTGCAGCTGGCTTTCGACCTTACCCCCGAAGTGGACTGCGAGGGGAAAATCACCGATTTTTGGTGGATGCCGGTGGATGGCCTCTCTACACCGTCGGTGATGTACTACACGTTTGGTTTCTCTTCCCCCGCCCAACAGGTACTGTCGGTGCAGGGGACCCCGCCAATGGTGATCGATTGGTCGTACGCGGGGAACAATGTCAACGGGCTGGGGATGATTGATGTGGCGCTGCTTACGCAGTTGGCTGACGCCGCTGGCCAAGTTTGCATCGAGGCTCTCGTCTGCGAATCCGACCAGTTGTGCCGCTACCGCACCTGCCTCGACGCCCGCGAATTGTGGGCTCAGCTGCTCGACATGGGGTTCGGCGGCGACCCGGGAGAGCCACACCAATTTGCCCTGCCTCGTCCGCGCAACGCCGAGCCCACCCTCGCCCCAAACCCCACTACGGGCGAGGTACGCATCGAAACCTCCGACAGGGTTACCGATGTGCTGGTGATGGACATGAATGGTCGCGAAATGGCCTCTTTTGAAAACACCTCTTCTTTCAACATCTCCGGCCTTCCATCGGGTGCCTACATCGTCCGCGTGAAAACAAGGCAATCCTCTTCCCTCCCCGAAAAAAACAGCTACCACAAGATTGTGAAGAAGTAGCCTTCCGCCCGGCGGCGGAGTGACGTTCCGGTGCGCCCGAGAGTTCACGGGCGCACCTCTTTTTTGTAAAAAAAGACAGTTTTTTTTCTCATGTCGAAATTCTTGTGTATCTTTGCAAAAATTTTGACCCACAATGAGCGCCTACCAATCGCCCCGCAAAATCTGCAGCCTCACGGAGGAAGATTACCGCCTGGTGCAGCCCGCCGTCGACAGTGCCGGTGTCTTTGCCCAGATGATAACTCCCTGTGTCTATGTGGACGACTTGGCAAGGGACCGCTTCCTCTACGTCTCCGACTGCCTGCTGAAGCACTTCCGCTGCACGCGCGAGGAAGCCATGCCACAGGGTCGCAGATTGTTCGAAAAGTACATCGCCGAAGAGCCCGGCGCGAGGCTGTTTCGCAAATTCTACTCCGCAATCCAAGCCACACGCTGGAAGGGGCACCCCAGCCTGAGCCGCGAGGTGCTGTCCATCGACGTCAAAATGCGGTGGGGCGGCAGTGAATTGATGGTGCACCACAAGATAGGCGTCATGGCTACCGACTGCGAGAACCGTCCCTGGCTGGTGCTGGGCATGGTCTCGCGCTCGGCCCTGCGCACCGGCGGCCACATCATCGCCGGCAACGCCAAGTCGCACCGTCGCCACCGATTTGTCGACGACGACGGCCCGGGCCACTGGGAGGCAATGCCACACGACCGCCTTTCCGACCACGAATCGGATATGCTCCTGCTCTCCTCGCGCGGCTATACCGTCACAGAGATAGCCGCCATCCTGCACCGCTCGCCCGACACCGTGCGCTACTACCGCAAACAGGTTTTCGACCGATTGGGCGCGGAAAATGTGGCCCACGCCCTGGCCCTGGCCGACACCCTATGTCTCATCTAGCCCCACTGCCGGCCCATCCCCCTGCCATTCGACACCGATGACCGAAGCCAGCAAAATAGAGGAAAAACATCTATGCAAACAATGACAGGCCAACCCCAAGTATACGCCGCCCTGGAGCGCCTCGGCATCCACTTCGACTACTACGAGCACCCCGAGGCTCCCACCATCGAAATCGCCTCCCGCTTTTACCGCGGCGAGGGCACCACGCTCTGCAAAAACCTCTTCTTCCGCAACCACAAGGGCAACCGCCACTACCTCGTCATCATGGATGCACGCTACCCCATGGACATCCACGACCTCGAGCACCGCCTCCGCCAGGGCAAACTCTCCTTCGCCAGCCCCGAGCGCATGATGCGCTACCTTGGCGTCAGGCCCGGCAGCGTTTCGCTCTTCACCCTGGTCAACGACACCGCCCACGAGGTCACCCTCTTCGTCGACCGCTTCCTGCTCGAGGCCGACAAGGTGGCCTTCCACCCCAACGACAACCGCGCCTCGCTCGTGATAACGCGCGACGACATGTTGCGGTTCATCCATTCCACCGGCAACCCCTACGAGATTGTTGATATCTACAGCAAGGATTGTTGACAACCCACCAAAAATGTTTCACGTGAAACAATGAACAAGACCGAATACACCGTCCGCCAGGCGCAGGAACTGCTACCCTTCCTCCTCGCCCAAATGCCCGACTCCTCCCGCTCGCGGGTGAAGGAGCTGCTGGCCCACAACGTCTATGTCGACGGCCGCCGCACCTCGCAGTTCAACTTCCCACTCCAGCCCGGCATGCGCGTCAGCATCGACCGCCCCCGCGGCCGCGACCGCCTACGCCCGCGCGAGCTCGACATCGTCTTCGAGGACCAGCACCTCCTCGTCGTCAACAAGCACGAGGGCCTCCTCTCTTACAGCAGGCACCCGGCCGACAAGACCGTCATCACCGTCCTCAACCAATACCTCGAGGCCACCCACCAGCGCTGCCATGCCCACGTCGTCCACCGCCTCGACCGCGACACCTCCGGCCTGATGCTCGTCAGCAAGAGCAAGGAGGTCTCGCGCAAACTGGAAGAAGACTGGAAGGGCCTGGTCTTCGACCGCCGCTACGTGGCTGTGGCCTGGGGACGCCTCGACCCGCCCCGCGGCGAGGTCAGAAGCTGGTTCACCGACGGCGAATACTGCGTCCTCTCCTCGCCTGTCGACAACGGCGGCAAGCTCGCCGTCACCCACTACGAGGTGCGCCAGACCTCGCGCCGCTACAGCCTCGTCGAACTCAAGCTCGACACCGGCCGCCGCAACCAAATCCGCGTCCACCTGCGCGACCTCCAGCACCCCGTCGTCCACGACCCCATGTATGGTTACAAGGACGACCTCTCGCCCGTCAACCGCCTCTGCCTCCACGCCTTCCGCCTCTGCTTCACCCACCCCGTCACCGGACGCCGACACCGCTTCGAGACACCCATCCCCTCGCAGTTCCTCAAACTGATGGAACTCTAGAGCGGATCCTCCGCCGAGAAGGTGATCACCTGCATCTTCCGCCCCTGCGCGTCGGGCTCCACGCGGATGCCGTTGCGCTCCAGGTAGCCCAGGCGCGCCTGTTCCGAGCCGATGCGCAGCGAGTCCGTGGAGTAGTGCATCTGAAAATTCTCGTCCTCCTCCTCGGCCACCATCACCGGCATCTTGTGCCAGCCTTGCAGTTCGATGATGATGCCCCACAGCGGGGTCGAACTGCTGCCCGTGGCGCGCGAGGCCAGCGCCGTGTCGGCCACACGCAGCGTCCAGAGCGGCTCGTAGGTCGTGTCGGCCTTGACGAGGCCCGCCTCCAGCAGCATCTGCAGCGCCTGCCCGTAGTCCGGTGTGCCCCCCTGGCGGTTCACCAGCCGCAGCTGCTTCTTCGGCAGGCGCCAGTTGCCGTCGGCGGTTTGATGCATCACCGGCTGCGAATGTCTCCGCACCGAGTCGGCCCGCTGCTGGTCCCACACCAAGTATTCGGCAATGCTCGGCAACGTGCCGCGGTACCACGTCGTGTCGCCGAGGCGCTCTATCACTGTGTATTCTCTCTCGCGGAAGGACGTAATCTCCATCTCGCGGCAGTCGTTCTCCAGCGTGACGGGCTCCTCGGGCGTATAGTATTCGCCCAGCGTCGCCGTGCAGTTGATCGCCATGTGCAGCAGGATCGACCACAGCAGGCCGTAGTTCAGCACCAGGTAAGCCGCCATGAGGCCGAAACCCGCCAGGGCGAGCAGGTAGATGCCTGCGCTCCACTCCCATGTCTCCACATTGCCCGCATGGGTGATGCCGAAAGCCATCGACGTGGCCACCAGCATCAGCAGCGTCCGCCGCCGGTCGTCGCGCGGCACCAGCGTGCAGGCCAGCATCACCGCCAGCGCCGCCGCGCCCGCCACCCAACTCAGTGTGCCCACGCCCGTGTAAACCGCCGCCAGCCCGCTGCCCACCAAGTAGAACGCCTTCCGGTGGCCCCGCCGCCAGCCGATGGCCCACAGGCGGAAGCACACCTCCTCCAGCAACGGTATCAGCACGCCCGCCAGCACCAGCACCGGCCACAGCCCGAATTGATCTAGCCACGGGGATAATTCGACGCCCGCATCCGTCTCCAGCTCTGCCGTCAGGATGCTGCCCAAAACGTACAATGCCAGGCCCGTCCACAGCGCCCAGCGGAAAATGCGTTGCTTCTTTTGTTTCATAAGTATTTGATTTTTATAGATGTAATGCGGTTCTGTTTCTGCCTTGCCAGATTTGTATTGGGTGCAAAGATACGTATTTTTTTTACACTTCCCCAAAAAAGTATCCCTATTTTCCCACTCGTGGGTAATAATGGGAAAGGGCCGAACTATTCCCCTAGAGAACCCCTACCGTCCCCCTACCATCCCCCTCTCGCCCCCCATTCCTCCGAGAAAATACACTTCGCTGTCAACCAGCCATTTGCGTCAAAAACGACTAGAATTTCACTTTTTCTGCAATAAAACAGCCGCTTCGCCGTTAATTGGGCATTATGTATAAAAACATCCTCGCCATACTCCTCCTGCTCCTCCTCGGCACCGGCGCCCGGGCGCAGTGGCAGCACCGTGCCGAGCGCGACACCTCGCGCCTCGAGGTGCACCTCTCCACCGGCGCCACCGTCGCCGCAGGGTGGGGGAGGACCGACGCCCTCGCCTGGACAGCGCCCAGCCTCAGCTACCGCGCCTCCGACCGCCTCACACTCCATGCTGGCTTCGCCGCCGCCAGCTCGCTCCTCGGCAGTTATGAACTCCGCGGACGCCACAACCGCAGCCTCGCCCCCCGCCGCGAGGGCACACGCCTCTTCGCCGCCGCCCTCGCCGCCGAATACCAGGCCTCCGACCGCCTCACCCTCTGGGGCTCCGTCGCCCACCTCTCCGGCTACGCGCAACCCCTCTGGCTCGACGGCGCCATGCCCGTCCGCGCCACCGCCATCAGCGGCGGCCTCGCCTACGAGACCTCCAACGCCTCACTCCTCGAATTCCACTTCCACATCGTCCACGACCACTACGGCACCGCCGCACCAGCCCTCCTCGCCTACCCCTACCACACCCCCTACTCCTCCATCTACGACCCCTTCCACACCCACTGGCCCTTCTGACCACTAAACACTGACCACTGACCACTAAACACTGACCACTTTGGAATACAACACCCAACGCCCACAGCTCCAAATCACCGACTACGGCCGCACGGTCTACAAGATGATCGACTACGCCTTGACCATCCCCGACCGCGCCGAGCGCACGCGCATGGCCCACTCCATCGTCTACGCCATGTCCGTCGTCAACCCCAAGGTGCGCGAACGCACCGAATACCGTCGCGTCCTCTGGGACCACCTCATGTTCATGTCGGGCTACAAGCTCGACGTCGACTGCCCCTACCCCGTCACCCGACAGGAGTCCACCTCCCGACAGCCTCGCCAGCTCCACTATGCCGACGGCCAAATCCACTTCCGCCACTACGGCCGCGCCCTCGAGGACATGATCCACGCCGTGGCCGAAATGCCCGAAGGCGAGGAGCGCACCCTGCTCACCGAGCAGATCGCCCACACCATGAAGCGGCAGTACCTGCAGTGGAACCGCGACTCGGTCGACGACAACCTCATCCGCGAGCAGCTCGCCGAGCTCTCCGGCGGCCGGCTGGTGCTGCCCGACTCCTTCGAGTTCCGCGACAGCAAAATCTACCTCGACGCCATGGCCGCCGCTGCCGCCAAGAAAGAAACCACAGGCAAAAAGAAGAAAAAGAAGAAGAAATGAGCAGCTTTGAGATAGAAGGTGGCCACCGCCTCAGTGGCGAAATCACACCCCAGGGCGCCAAAAACGAGGCCCTGCAGGTCGTCTGCGCCGTCCTGCTCACCCCCGAGCCGGTGCGCATCGAGCATGTGCCCGACATCCGCGACGTGAACAAACTCATCGACCTCCTGCGCCTGCTCGGCGTGAGGGTGCAGGAGGACACCGCCGCCGCCTGCGAGAGTGGCCGCACCTTCCTCTTCCAAGCCGACCAGGTCGACCTCGCCATGCTCCACAGCCCCGAGTTCCGCCAGCAGGCCGGCGCCCTCCGCGGCAGCATCATGCTCTGCGGACCCCTCCTGGCCCGCTTCGGCACCGCCGTCGTGCCCCAGCCCGGCGGCGACAAAATCGGCCGCCGCCGCCTCGACACCCACTTCATCGGCCTCGAACGCCTCGGCGCCACCGTCGAATACAAGCGCGGCGCCTACCTCGTCGACGCACCCAAGCGCCTCAAAGGCACCTACATGCTCCTCGACGAAGCCTCCGTCACCGGCACCGCCAACATCGTCATGGCCGCCGTCCTCGCCCGCGGCACCACCACCATCATGAACGCCGCCTGCGAACCCTATGTCTACCAGCTCTGCCACATGCTCAACGCCATGGGCGCCAAAATCAGCGGCGTGGGCTCCAACCTGCTCACCATCCGCGGCGTCCGCGAGCTCCACGGATGCACCCACCGCCTCCTGCCCGACATGATCGAGGTGGGCTCCTTCATCGGCATGGCCGCCATGACACAGGGCGACATCACCATCAAGAATGCCCAGGTGCAGCACCTCGGCCTCATCCCGCAGGTCTTCCGCCGACTCGGCATCGAGGTCTGGCAGCGCGCCGACGACCTCTACGTCCCCGCCCAGGAGCACTACGAAATCGAGCGCTTCATGGACGGCTCCATCATGACCGTCGCCGACGCCCCCTGGCCGGGCTTCACCCCCGACCTCATCTCCATCGCCCTCGTCGTCGCCACACAGGCCCGCGGCAGCGTCCTCATCCACCAGAAAATGTTCGAGAGCCGCCTCTTCTTCGTCGACAAACTCATCGACATGGGCGCCCAGATCATCCTCTGCGACCCCCACCGCGCCACCGTCATCGGCCTCGACCGCCAGCACAAGCTGCGCGGCGTCCGCATGGCCTCGCCCGATATCCGCGCCGGCGTCGCCCTCCTCATCGCCGCCCTCAGCGCCGACGGCACCAGCCGCATCGACAACATCGAACAAATCGACCGAGGCTACCAGCGCATCGACCAGCGCCTCGCCAACCTCGGCGCCCACATAAAACGTCTTGACAACTAAACCCCAACCCCATCCTATGTTCAGCTTCTTTAAACGCAATCGCGAACCTCGACCCATATTCGAAGCCCTCGGCACCGATATGCACTGCCACCTCGTCCCCAAGGTCGACGACGGCTCCAAGTGCCTCGAGGAGAGTGTCGAGTGCCTCAACACCCTCCGCGCCGTGGGCTACCGCAAGGTCATCATCACCCCCCACTTCCAGCATCCACGTTTCCCCAACGACGAGGACGACATCACCCGCCGCTACGAGGAACTCAAGCGCCAGGCCATTGAGGCCGGTGTGGAGATAGAGTTCGGCGGTGTCGGTGGCGAGTACCGCATCGACACGGGCTTCAAGGCACGCCTGGAGCAGCCCCGTTTTCTCAAGGTGGGCGGCCAGTACGTGCTGGTCGAGTTCTCGCTGCACCAGCCCATGATGGGTTGCGACGAGATGATTTTCGAGATGCAGATGCAGGGCTACGAGGTTATCCTCGCCCACCCCGAGCGCTACCCCTACCTCAACGTCCACGGCTCGCGCATGGAACAGCTCAAGAACCAGGGCGTCTACTTCCAGTGCAACGTCCTCTCGCTCGGCGGCTTCTATGGTGACGACGCCAAGAAGCGCGCCTACGAGATGATTGACCGCGGCTGGGTGGAATTCCTCGGCACCGACACCCACAACACCATGTACGCCCAGGCCCTGGCCGACCTCACCCACGACCGCAAAGTGGCCAAGGTGATCGAGACCCACGACTTCCTCAACAAGACATTGTAAACGACAAAAACAGCATCATCATGGATATCCAGTCCCTCAACATCGACCCCTCCGCCAAGCTCAACGCACAGGCTTGGCTCGACGGCGCCTACGACGACGCCACCAAGCAGGCCATCCGCGACATGGCCGCCAACAACCCCAACGAGCTCAACGAGAGCTTCTACCGCCACCTCGAGTTCGGCACCGGTGGCCTGCGCGGCATCATGGGCGTGGGCACCAACCGCATGAACCGCTACACCGTCGCCATGGCCACCCAGGGCCTGGCCAACTACACCCGCTCCCAGTTCCCCGGCGAGAAGGAGCTGCGCGCCGCCGTCAGCCACGACAGCCGCAACCACAGCCGCGAGTTCGCCGAAATTACGGCCAATGTGCTTGCCGCCAACGGTTTCCATGTCTACCTTTTCGACTCCATGCGCCCCACCCCCGAGCTCAGCTTCGCCGTGCGCCACTTCCGCTGCCACACCGGCGTGATGCTCACCGCCAGCCACAACCCCAAGGAATACAACGGCTACAAGGCCTACTGGAGCGACGGCTGCCAGCTCACCGCCCCCCACGACACCGCCGTCATCGACGAGGTGCTCAAAATCAAAGCCGTTTCCGACGTCCGCATGGATGCCCCCGAAGGCAGCATCGAAATCGTCGGCGACGAGGTGGACCGCATCTACCTCGACCGCATCGAGCACAACGCCCTCAACCCCGACCTCATCCGCAAGCACCACGACGTCAAAATCGTCTACACCCCCCTCCACGGCACCGGCATCACCCTCATCCCCCGCATGCTCAAACAGCTGGGCTTCACCAACGTCAACGTGGTCGAGGAGCAGGCCGTGCCCGACGGCAACTTCCCCACCACCCCCAGCCCCAACCCCGAGGAGCGCGCCGCCATGAGCATGGCCGTCGACCTGGCCAAGCGCATCGATGCCGACATCGTCTTCGCCTCCGACCCCGACGCCGACCGTGTCGGCGTGGCCGTCAAGCGCCCCGACGGCGAGTGGATGCTCCTCAACGGCAACCAGACCATGTCCGTCCTGCTCTACTACATCCTCCGCCAGTGGCAGGAGAAGCAGATGCTCACCGGCAACGAATACGTCGTCAAGACCATCGTCACCAGCGAGCTGCCGGCCGACATCGCCCTGCGCGCCGGCGTCAAAGTCTACGACGTCCTCACCGGATTCAAGTTCATCGGCGGCAAAATCCGCGAGCTCGAAGGCAAGGAGACCTTCATCGCCGGCGGCGAGGAGAGCTACGGCTACATGATCGGCGACTTCGTGCGCGACAAAGACGCCGTCGCCGCTTGCTCCATGATTGCCGAAATCGCCGCCTGGGCCCGCGAGAACGGCAAGACCTTCTTCGACGTGCTGGTCGACATCTACAAGCAGTACGGCTTCTACAAGGAAGGCCTCGTCTCCGTGGTCCGCAAAGGCAAGGCCGGCGCCGAGGAGATACAGCAGATGATGCGCGACTACCGCGCCAACCCGCCCGCCGCCATCTGCGGCGACCCAGTCGTCATGCTCAAAGACTACCAGACCCTCGAGAGCCGCGACCTCCGCACAGGCCGCGTCGAGAAAATCGACCTCCCCAAGAGCAACGTCCTCCAGTTCTTCACCGCCTCTGGCAACAAAGTCACCGTCCGCCCCAGCGGCACCGAGCCCAAAATCAAATACTACTTCTCGGTCAAAGGCGAACTCTGCTGCCGCGACTGCTTCGACAAGGAGAACGCCGCCCTCGACGCCAAAATCGAGGCCATCAAGCAGGACATGCACCTGGTGTAAATTCATTATGGGCAACGCGCTACTCGACACCCTCCGCGAACAGCGGCAGATGCAGCTCAAGGGCGGCATCTACCATCGTACGCAGGTGGACATGACCTACAACTCCAACCACATGGAGGGCAGCCGCCTCACGCACGAGCAGACGCGTTATATATTTGAGACCAACACCATCGGCATCGATGCCGACGGTGTCAATGTGGATGATATTGTCGAGACGGTCAATCACTTCCGCTGTATCGACCTCGTCATCGACCACGCCGAGGAGCCTATCTCCGAGGATTTCGTCAAGCTGCTCCACCGCACACTGAAGACAGGCACTTCCGACAGTCGCCGCGACTGGTTCCGTGTGGGAGAGTACAAAGGGCTTCCCAACGAGGTGGGTGGCACTGATACCACCGCACCCGAGCAGGTGCCGCAGGCCATGCAGGCACTACTGAAAACCTACCCAGCCCAGCCGCAGTTGAGCGACATCCTCGACTTCCACGTGCACTTCGAGCGTATACACCCCTTCCAGGACGGCAATGGCCGTGTAGGACGCCTCGTGATGTTCAAGGAGTGCCTTGCCCATGGCTTGGTGCCGTTCATCATCAGCGACGACCTCAAGTTCTACTACTATCGCGGCCTCGCCCACTGGCCTTCGGTCCCGGGTTACCTCACCGACACCTGCCTCACGGCGCAGGACCGCTACCGCGCACTGCTCGCCCACTTTAGGATAGAATATTAGAGCCAAATCTCACCCCCGCGCCACAGGCGCGGGGGGCTTTTTTCATGCCCTGCGCAAAATATTTTTTGCCGGTTCCGAAATTCTTCGTACTTTTGCACTTGCAAACCGACAGTACGGCTTGCCGAAAGAAAGCGCATTTTCGCCTTGTTCCGATCGTGTAAATCTGGACAATTTGCACTGTGACTGCAAAGTTTGGAATAAAGGAAACCCGAGATGCTCCATTTGGATTGTACCCATAATACATCCTTTTGTGGAGCGGTTCAGTACACCTTTATATTCACTTTGCAGGGAAGTCCAGACCCTTACACGAGAAGATAGAGACACAAATGGATGGCTCCACTTTCTTTCGTGCCAAGACTTGCCTCTCGGGCCGGAGGCAGCCACAAAAAATACACAACAAAATGATCCACAAACACACAAAGACCGCCCTGCTCGCAGCGCTCCTCTTCCTGCTGGCCGGCACCACCTCTCAGGCACAGTTCTTCTTCCTTTGGAAGGGTGACTACCGCCTCGGCCTCACCGCAGGCCTCAACCACCATTTCTCCGCCTTCGATGTTGCCGCGCCCCCCACTCTCGGCATCATCAAAGACCCCTCGCCTGCCCTCCTGCAGCCCGAGGTAGGCCTTTACTTCGGCATGGAAAAAGAGATTAACCGCAGCTGGGCCTTCGGCTTCGACACCCGCCTCAACCTCCACAAAAACGCCTCCTCCGTCACTGTCCGACAGCTCGCCACCGCCAAGGACTACGAGCTCGACCTCTCCAACACCGCCCTTAAGGCAACCGAGGGAATCTACTTCGCCTACTCGCTCTCGCGCGAGATGCAGTTCACTTTCGGTGCCGGACTTGCTATCGATGCCTACTTCGGCGGTTCCGCCACGGCCGAGCCCGCCGAGGGTGCCCCCGAATGCCAATTCGGCGACATGGACGCCTTCAACTTCGGTTTCGGCTTCGCCGGCGCCTTCACCGCCGGCGTCACCTACTACCTCAACGACACCTTCTTCATCAAAGGCGACCTCGCCTTCCGCACAGCCCCCTTCTTCTCCACCGCCAAGATGGATGAAGACTTTTGGGGCAGCAGCAACCCCTGGCGCGATGGCGACAAAGTCCAGGTCTCGGTCCCCGGCAGCGCCAACCTCGCCCTCATGGCCACCATCGGCTTCAAGTGGTAGCCCCCCCTTTCCTCCCCACCCCGCCCCCTCGGCAGCCCCCTGCCGAGGGGGCTCCTTTTTCCCGCCCTCCCCATCCCCTGGTTAGTAAAAACCGGAGCAAAACCTATAGCCTACTCATCCCTGACAATCAGCCCATTGCACCCCACCAAAATCCGCCCGGTTCCAGATCTTTTTTCAAAAAAATGCGGTGCCGGTACAATATAGATGAAACTAATTCGTTACCTTTCGCATGGAAAGGAAGTTGATTTATTCAATCGAATACATGGAATTCGAGCGGCAGGCTTCGCCTCGAACCAAGAAGGAAATAGAAAAAGCAATCAAAATACTAAAGAGGACATTATGAATGAAACCAGATTGTCTGCCGAGGAGCTACAGCGTCTTCGCCAGACGGACTTTTCCGGAAGAGAGGGTTTCCTTGACGGAAGCCAGCAATTGGCCGACTGTGTGGGCGAAAAAGGCTCCGTGGAACGCACCGAGTTCGACGCCAAGGCCATGGCATGGTACTATGGGGAAATTCTTCGCAATCGGCGCAAAGAGTTGCAGATGACGCAGAAAGAACTGGCCGAGCGCGTCGGGAAGGAGCGTACATATATCAACCGCATCGAGCGAGGCGAGACCGATATGCAGCTCTCGTCGTTCTTGCGCATTTCCCAAGCCCTTGGCATCCGGTTGCGGATGGATGTCAGCATTGCATAATTATAAATAACACCTTTCAAAAATGAAACTCAAACACCTAGGCTGGCAGTCCTTTCTTGCCCTGCTTTTGGCCGACGTGGTGGCCGTGGTCATGCTGATGCTCGGCATCGGGCTGAAGACCACCATCACCGTCGCCGCTCTTGTGTTCGTCATCCTCTTCATCGTCATGGCTTTCGGCCTGCACACCAAGCTGCGCGGCCGCCAGCGCGAGGAGGCCGCCGTGGCCAAAATCGCCGAGCTGGAAAGCCAAGTGGCCGAGTCGCGCAATGAACCTGCCAAGTAACATCCTCGCCCAGGCCGTCGAGCAGCTCTCCACCCTCCCAGGCGTCGGCAAGCGGTCGGCCCTGCGCCATGCCCTCTTCCTGATGAAGGAGGACGAGGCACGGGTGCGCGACTTCGCCGAGGCCGTCCTCCGCCTCAAGACCCACCTCCACCGCTGCCGCCACTGCCACAACGTCTCCGACACCGAGGTCTGCCCCATCTGCTCGTCCGACAAGCGCCAACGCGGCCTGGTCTGTGTGGTGGAGAACGTGCAGGACGTCATGGCGCTGGAGAACACGCAGCAGTATCGCGGTCTCTACCATGTGCTCGGCGGCGTCATCTCGCCCATCGACGGCATCGGTGTCTCCGACCTCGAAATCGCCTCCCTCCTCCAGCGCGTCCAGACCGGCGTTCCCTTCCCCGTCGAGGAGGTCATCCTCGCCCTCCCCACCACCATGGAGGGCGACACCACGGCCTACTACCTCCACCGCCAGCTGCAGCCCCTCGGCGTCCGCGTCACCACCCTCGCCCGCGGCGTCGCCGTCGGCGACAGCCTCGAGTACGCCGACGAAATCACCCTCGGCCGCTCCATCGCCCACCGTATACCCTTCGAAGGGTAGCCCGCGCCCCGAAGGGGCGCACCACCACAGGCAGGGGCGCAGCGTAGCAAGCCCCTGAAACGGACAAACAAACAACAAAGCCCCGAAGGGGCGCCCCATTTATGGCTAGCACACTAGTAAAAAACGACATACATATAGTATTCCACGTCAAGTCCACCAGCTGCAGAATTGACGCCAATCTCCTTCCCACACTATACAGATACATCGGTGGCATCATCAATCGTCGCAATGGCCTTGCCATTGAGATTGGCGGCATGCCCGATCATGTCCACATCCTGACGGCACTCCCCAAGACGCTGAGTCTCGCGGATTATGTACGCGACATCAAGGCAGTGAGCAGCAAGTGGATTAAAAGTCAGGGCGTGCAGTATGCGCGATTTGAATGGCAGGAGGGTTATGGCGCTTTTTCCGTCAGTCCCACATTGCTGGACAAGACTATCGCCTATATCCGTACTCAATCAGAACACCACACGAAGAGAACATTTCAGGAGGAATTCAAACTATTTTTGGATGCATATCAAATAGATTATGACGAAAGGTATCTTTTCTCTGACTAAATGGGGTCGCCCCTTCGGGGCTCCCTCGACCCCTGCAGTCCCACGTACTTTGCAGGGGTTTCCACCCCTGCCTGTGCTCGTGCGCCCTTTCAGGGCGCTGCTGCCGCTCTTTTCCCTGCTCGTCTTCGCAGCCTGTGGCAATGCCGCAAAACCTGCTTCCGCCTCCGCCGACACCATTCCCCTCGACGAGGCCATCGGACAGATGCTCCTCGTCGGCTTCCGCGGCACCGACCTCGACAGCACCAACCACATCGTCCGCGACCTCCGCCACCACCACGTCGGCGCCGTCATCCTCTTCGACTACGACGTGCCCACCGCCACCCGCGGCCGCAACATCCGCGACTCCGTCCAGCTGCGACGCCTCTGCGCCGCGCTGCGGTCGCACAACCCCCGCCTCCTTATCGGCATCGACCAGGAGGGCGGCCGCGTCAGCCGCCTCGCCACGCGCTACGGCTTCCCGCCCACCCTCACCGCCCAGCGCAGCGCCGCCCTCGGCCCCGACAGCGTCCGCCGCCAGGCGCGCCTCACGGCGCAACGCCTCGCGCGCCTCGGCATCAACCTCAACTTCGCCCCCGTGGCCGACGTCGACGTCAACCCCCACTGCCCAGTCATCGGCAAGCTCGGCCGCTCCTTCTCGGCCGACACCGCGCTCGTCGCCCGCTGCTGCGCCATCTGGCTCGAGGAGCAGCGCCGCCAGGGCGTCCTCAGCTGCCTCAAGCACTTCCCCGGACACGGCAGCGCCGGCGGCGACACCCACCTCGGCCTCGTCGACGTCACCTCCACCTGGCTCCCCCTCGAGCTCGCACCCTACCGCGCACTGGCCGCCTCGGCCCCCATGGTCATGACCGCCCACGTCGTGGGCCGCCACCTCGACCCCTCCGGCCTCCCCGCATCCCTCTCGCCGCGCATCACCGCACTCCTGCGCGACACACTCGGCTTCCGCGGCGTCATCGTCACCGACGACCTCGCCATGGGTGCCATCGCCGACCACTACACCCTCGAAGAAACCCTCCGCCTCGCCCTCGCCGCCGGCGCCGACCTCCTCTGCCTCAGCAACAACGGCCCCGCCTACGACCCCGACCTCGTCCCCCGCGCCGTGGAGATAATCAAGTCCCTCCTCGCCGACGGCACCGTCACCCCCGCCCGCATCCGCCAATCCGCCGCCCGCGTCCGCCAGTATAGCGCCACCCTCAAATAATCCGTTCAAACCCATATCATATCGACAGATTCTAATGGAAAAGACCTTCAAATTCATGGCCCTGTTGGCCATGGGAGCCGCGCTGGCCTTCGCCGCCTGCGGCAGGGACGACGACAACAACAATGGCAGCGGCACCGGCGGCGACACCGGCACCGAGACTGCCGAGTGGGTAGACCTCGGCCTGCCTTCAGGCCTGCTGTGGGCCACATGCAACCTCGGCGCCTCGAGCCCCGAGGAGTACGGCGACTACTACGCCTGGGGCGAGACCACGACCAAGGAAGTGTACGACTGGAGCACCTACAAGTACTGCACCGTGGATGCAGAAGGCGGTTTGGCCACGCTGACCAAATACAACACCCGCAGCGACTACGGCACCCCCGACAACCTGACCACGCTACAGGCCATGGACGACGTGGCCACGCAGAAGCTCGGCAGCGGCGCTCGCATGCCCACCGCCGTCGAGTGGAGCGAGTTCATCGAAAACACCACCGCCGAATGGATCACCCTGAACGGCGTCAATGGCCGCAAGTTCACCGCCTCCAACGGCAACAGCCTCTTCCTGCCCGCCGCCGGCAGCCGCTTCGGTTCGGAGCTCTACAGCGCGGGCGATGACGGCGACTACTGGTCCTCGTCGCTCGACGCAGACTACCCGGTCGGCGCGTGGGACTTCGGCTTCAATTCGGACGGTCAGAGCATGCTCAGCACCCCCCGCGGCGACGGTCGGTCTGTGCGCCCTGTCCGCTCCGCGCGCTGAGAACCTTACCCTTGCCCCCGCACGGGCAACGGGCAATGGAGAGGGGCGGCGGACGCCCGCCTGCGAAAGCAGCGCCTGGCTGCCCAAAATCTATACGAGAAGGAACTCCTCCATATTCGAAGGAGTGATTCTGTGTGCTTTTTTCCATTCAATTCCGCAAATTTAGCAAAATTCGCGGAAATCATTCCTCGTTTTTGGATAATTCGCGGAAATCATTCCTCGATCTTATTTTTCCGGGTGGGGCTCGTCTCTGTATCCACTCCGCGGCCAGCCATTCCCCTAGTTGGTAAAAACCGGGGCAAAACCTATAGCCTAGTATCCGCTGACAATCAGCATGTTGCAACCCTGCAAAATCGGACCGTTTCCGGAAAAATTTTCAAAAAAATGCGGCGGAATTTTTTGGCCCGCCGGTATACTACAGCCCCCCGTTTTGCGTTATTATGGCTAAAATGTAATAAGCATACCCATGAACAGCCTCAACGCCATCTCGCCCGTCGACGGGCGCTACCGCAGCAAGTGCGAGCCCCTCGCGCAGTACTTCTCCGAGGGTGCCCTGATCAAATACCGTGTCCGCGTCGAAGTGGAGTACATCATCGCCCTCGCCAACCGGCTCCAAGACCTGCGTCCCCAGCTGGCCGCCGTCGGCGAAAAGGCCGCGCAGCTGCGCGACATCTACCGCCAGTTCACCGACGACGACGCCCTGCGCATCAAGGATATAGAGAAGGTGACCAACCACGACGTGAAGGCCGTCGAGTACTACCTCAAGGAGCGTTTCGACGCCCTCGGGCTCGACGCCGTCAAGGAGTTCATCCACTTCGGCCTCACCTCGCAGGACATCAACAACACCTCCGTCCCCCTCTCCATGCGCGACTGCGCCCACGAGGTGCTCCTGCCCGCCTACCGCTCGCTGCTCTCGTGCCTGAAGGCGTTGGCCGAGGAGTGGAGCGCCATCCCCATGCTGGCCCACACCCACGGCCAGCCCGCCTCGCCCACCACCCTGGGCAAGGAGCTGGGCGTCTTCGCCTACCGCCTCGAGCGCCAGCTGGAGGAGCTCGCCCGCATCCCCTTCACCGCCAAATTCGGCGGCGCCACCGGCAACTTCAACGCTCACCTGGCAGCCTTCCCCGAGGTGGACTGGCGCCGTTTCGGCAACGACTTCGTGCAGAACCACCTCGGCCTCGAGCGCCAGCAGCTCACCACCCAGATTGAAAACTACGACTTCATGGCCGCCTGGTTCGACGCCTGCAAGCGCCTGGGCGTCATATTGATAGACCTTTGCCGCGACATCTGGAGCTATATCTCGATGGGCTACTTCAAGCAGCGCATCAAGGCCGGCGAGGTGGGCTCCTCGGCCATGCCCCACAAGGTGAACCCCATCGACTTCGAGAACGCCGAGGGCAACCTCGGCCTCGCCGGCGCCATCTTCGAGCACCTGAGCCACAAGCTCCCCGTCAGCCGTCTGCAGCGCGACCTGACCGACAGCACCGTCAGCCGCAACATCGGCGTCCCCGTCGCCCACACCCTCATCGCCCTCGCCTCGCTCGAGAAGGGTCTCGGCAAGATTATCCTCAACGCCCCCGCCCTCGAGCGCGACCTGGAGCAGAACTGGGCCGTGGTGGCCGAGGCCATCCAGACTGTCCTCCGCTCCGTGGGCTATCCCAACCCCTACGAAGCCCTCAAGCAGCTCACGCGCACCAACGAGCATGTCACCGCCCAGACCATCGCCGCCTTCGTCGAAACCCTCGACGTGGCGCCCGAGGTCAAGCAGCGACTCAAGCAGTTCACCCCCCACAACTACATCGGCTACTCGCTGTGAACCTCCTTGACCCCCTCACTCGCCGCCACCTGCGGCCCTACGGCGCCCGCTTCGCGCTGTATGTCTTCCTTGTTGTCATGGGGGTCCTCTTCACCATGGCCACCGCCCTCTCGGTGGCCAACTTCCTGCGTATCCTCTTCGGCTCGGCCGACTCCGAGCCCCTTATGCAGGGCAACCTCATCGCCCTCGGGCTCGACCGCCTCTACCGATGGCTCATCACCTTCGGCCAACTCAACGCCCTGCTCCTCTTCTCGGCCATCATTTTCGTGCTCTATGGCCTGAAGAACATCTTCGGCTACCTCTCCGCCATCGAGATTGCCGGCATCCGCGCCCGCATCGTGCGCGACCTGCGCAACGCCCTCTTCCGCAAGGCCATGCACCTGCCCATGGCCTACTACGACCGCCACCGCAAGGGCGACGTCATGGCGCGCTTCACGAGCGACATGGTGGAGTACGACGAAGGCACCTTGGGCTCGCTGCAGTCGCTCCTGGCGGCCGTCATCAGCATGGTGCTCTACCTGGCCATGCTTTTCTACATCAACTTCAAGCTCTCGCTCTTTGTGCTCTGCATGCTGCCCTTGGTGGCGCTGGTCATCTCGGGCATTTCGCGGCGGCTGAAGCAGAGCTCCAAGGTGGTGCAGGAGATGAACGCCTTCCTTTTGGCGCTTACCGACGAGACCATCGGCGGCCTGAAGGTCATCAAGTCCTACACCGCCATCGACTTCTCCAACCGCCGTTTCCAAGCCTTCAACCGCCGCTATACCCGTCGCCGCACCCACATGGTGTATCGCATATATGCTGCCTCGCCAGTGAGCGATTTTTTGGGCAACGCCATCGTCGTGGCAATATTGCTCTTTGGTGCATGGCTGGTGATGCGGGGCGACCAGGGGCTCACCGCCGACCTCTTCATCTCCTACGTCATGCTCTTCGTCCTCATGATTCCGCCTGCCAAGGATCTTTCCACTGCTGTGGCGCAGATGAAGAAGGGGCGCGCCTGTGCCGACCGCATCGATGCCTTCCTTGCCGAGGAGGAGGAGCCGGTGGTTAGTGGTCAGTGGTCAGTGGTCAGTGGTCAGCGGTCAGTGGTCGGTGGTC
This sequence comes from uncultured Bacteroidota bacterium, assembly GCA_902762805.1. Taxonomy (GTDB): domain Bacteria; phylum Bacteroidota; class Bacteroidia; order Bacteroidales; family P3; genus Colimorpha. The sequence goes on from CACWPQ010000011.1 coordinate 37,211, forward strand.
AGTGGCCGGCGGTGGCGTTGCGGCATGTTTCGTTCGCCTACCTCCCCGAAGCCCCTGTGTTGAGGGACATTTCGATAGATGTTCCACGTGGAACAACCCTCGCTTTGGTCGGTTCCTCGGGCAGTGGCAAGTCCACCATCGCCGACCTCCTCTGCCGCTTCTACCCCGTCGCCGACGGCTCCATCTTCCTCGACGGGGCCGACATCAACTCCATCCCCCTCGCCGACCTCCGTCGCCGCATCGCCGTTGTGGCGCAGGACACGCTGCTCTTCAACGACACCGTGGCCGCCAACATCGCCTTCGGACGCCCCGATGCCTCGCAGGCCGACATCGAAGCCGCCGCACGCGCCGCCCAAGCCCACGACTTTATCATGCAGATGCCCGACGGCTACCAGACCAACCTCGGCGACGGCGGCAGCCTCCTCTCTGGCGGCCAGCGCCAGCGCATCAGCATCGCCCGCGCCCTGCTGCTCAATCCCGACCTGCTTCTCCTCGACGAAGCCACTTCGGCCCTCGACACCGAGTCCGAGCGCCTCCTGCAGGCCACCCTCAACGACCTGCTGCGCGACCGCACCGCCATCGTCATCGCCCATCGCCTCTCCACCGTCGTCGGAGCCGACCGCATCGTGGTCCTCGACCACGGCCGTATCGTCGAACAAGGCACCCACTCCGAGCTCCTCGCCCTCCAAGGGCGCTATGCCGAGCTGGTGGCCCTTCAAAGCTTCAGCTGATGGCGTTCCGTGCCCATATATGCATGCTCCTCTGCCTGCTGTCCTTTGCTGCGCCGGCGCAAAGGCCCGTGGCTCCCTGCACCGACTGGCTCGCCACCGTCGACGAGGCCTCGCAGCAAATCCTCCTCTCATGGCGCCCCAGCGCCGACACCGCCGCCATGGGCTACCACATCTGCACAGGCTCGCCATGCCTCGATTTTGACACCGTCTTCGGCCGCTTCGACACCACCTACACATGCCTTCCGCATTCTTCCACCGAGCCCCACCTCTACCGCCTCCACGTCTTCGACAGCGCACGCAACGTCAGCTCCCTCACGCCCTCATTTGGCAACATAGTGTTGCAAGCCGAAACTTCGCCTTGCGACTCGGTCGTCAACATCATGTGGACGCCCTATCAGGGTATGCCCGGCGGCCTGTCCGGCTATCGTGTGCTGGCCAAGCTCGAGCCCTTCAATGCCGATTTCGTCGCCCTCGGCATGGTCGACACCCTCGGCCCCCTGGCCTACACGGTGCACCTCTCCAGCCCCGTGACCCGCGTGTGGGTCAAGGTGCAGGCCTTCTCGGCCGACCGCCGCCTGATGTCGCAGTCCAACGTGGTGGAGATCGAGCGTTTGACCTCCGACACTGCCGACTTTGTCGAGATTACGAGTGTAGAGTACGACAGCATTCGTATATTCAACCACCTTGTGTTCAACACCGATACTTCCTATCCTACTGACCACTATACACTCCTGCGTAGTATTGACGGCTCGCCATGGCGCGAGGTGGCCACCCTCGAGCCCCCTGTGCTTGAATACATTGATCGTGACATCAATCCCTACGACTCGCTCCACTGTTACTTGCTCGCCGTCAACGATGCCTGTGGCATGAATCCCAAGTATTCCCCTGTCGAATGCATAGTGGTGCCCACGCCGCCCGAGCCCTCCGTCTACTTCCCCAACGCCATCCTCGCCGGCGACCCCGCCAACGGCACCTTCCTCCCTGTCATCCGCGGCCTGCAGGGCACCCTCTACGAGCTGCATATCTACAACCGCCAAGGGATGCTCGTCTACCACACCACCGACCCCACCCGGGGTTGGACTCCGCCGGCCGACACTCCGCAGGGGGTCTACACCTACCGACTCCGCTGTCGCTTCAACACAAATTTCGTCAAGCAATACCTTGGCACCGTTTTGTTAATCAAATAGTTCACCATCAATATGAAGATTGCCCTCTACTACCGCCATATCGACCCCGCCGACCGTCCGGCCTTCGACCAGCTCATCGCCACGCTGGTTGCCCACCATGTCGACACCGTCACCCTACGCGACGGTGACTCGGTCGACGGATGCCATTTTCTCCTCTCCATCGGGGGCGACGGCACGTTGCTCAGCTCCGTCCAGTTCGTCCGCAGCAGCAATCCGGCCGCTTTCCCGCCCATCCTTGGCATCAACTTCGGTCACCTCGGCTTCCTCACCACCGTTGGCAAGGAAAACCTCAGCGGCATGGTGGACGACCTGCTGGCCGGCCGCTACTCGATAGAGGAGCGTTCGCTGCTGCAGGTGGAGCGTGCCGGCGCCGCCACGGCCTATGCGCTGAACGAAGTGTTCGCGCATCGCGGCGACTCCATGTCGCTGCTGCGCACGCAGGTCTTCGTCGACGACCTCTATGTGGCCACCTACACCGGCGACGGCGTCATCGTGGCCACCCCCACCGGCTCCACCGCCTACTCCCTCTCTTGCGGCGGCCCCATCCTGACGCCCGACTCGCGCTGCCTGGCCATCACCCCCATCTCGGCCCACACCCTCACCCTCCGCCCCATCATCGTCCCCGACACGGCACGCATCCGTCTCCAGGTCGAGGGGCTCCAGTCCACCCTCGGTATCGACTCGCGCCGCGAGGCCCTCGCCTCCGCCGCCACCATTGCCCTCCAACGCGCTCCCTTCACCATACGCCTCATCCGCACCGCCGGCCAGAACTTCTTCTCCGCCATCCGCGACAAACTCATGTGGGGCACCGAAGTGAGGCAATAGTGGCCGTTATTTTTCCCGCCGCACAATATTTCTGTGCGCGCGGCGTTATACCTTTCAGCAAATCAAACGGGAACATATCATGAAAGCAAACCTCAAGAAAGCCCTCCCACTGCTTCTCATCGCCGGCGTGCTGGCCATGAGCGGCGTGACGGTGTCGTGCGGCGGCTCGGACACCATGTACGAGCGCTCCCAGTCCAACAAAGGCCGCAAAATCAAGTCCAACATCAAAGTCAAAGGCAACAACAAGTCCAACGGCCGCACCACACGCTCCTATTAAATCCCCCTTTCCACTATTATGCAGTCTGCTCTCTACCCGCTCAAATTCCTCCCCCTCTACAAACAGGTCATCTGGGGCGGCAACCGCCTGCGCGACTATGGCTTCCGCTACGACCCCCTCCCCAACTGTGGCGAGCTCTGGGTGCTCTCCTCCGTCGAGGGGCGCGAGTCGGTCATCGCCAACGGCTTCCTGGCCGACAACACGCTCAACGAAGCCATCGAAATCTACATGGGCGACCTCGTCGGCGAGCGCGTCTACAACCGCTTCGGCAACCAGTTCCCCCTCCTCTTCAAAATCATCGACGCCGCCCAGGACCTCTCCATCCAGGTGCACCCCGACGACGCCCTCGCCCAGCAGCGCGGCATGCCCTGCGGCAAGACCGAGATGTGGTACGTCCTGCAGGCCGACCCGGGCGCGCGCCTCATCAGCGGCTTCCGCCGCGACACCACGCCCGACGAGTACCGCACCGCCCTCGACGCAGGACGCCTCGAGGAGTTGCTCCATGCCGAACAGCCCCAGCCCGGCGACGTCTATTTCATCCCCGCCGGCCGCGTCCACGCCCTCGGCAAAGGCCTCATGGTGGCCGAAATACAGCAGACCTCCGACTGCACCTACCGCCTCTACGACTATGGTCGCCGCGACGCCGACGGTCGCCTCCGCCAGCTCCACACCGACGAGGCCCTCGACGCCATCGACTTCGCCGCCGTCCGCGGCCACGCCAACACACGCTACCAACCCCAGCGCAACCAGACCGTCTCGCTCGCCCACTGCCCCTATTTCTCCACCCGCCTGATCGACTTCGACGCGCCCATGCGCAAGAATTTCGAGGACCACGACTGCTTCGTCGTCTACCTCTGTGTCGACGGCATCGCCGCCGTCAAGGCACTCGACACGCTAGTCCCCATGCATGCCGGGGAGTGCGTCCTCGTGCCCGCCGCCGCCGACCACGTCGAGCTCTTCTCCGAAGGCCCCGCCAAGCTGCTCGAAGTCACCATCGACACCACCGGCTGGGCCGACGCCCCCAACCACTCAGGCGACCTCCTCGCCCATTTTATCGGCTAATCCACGTTGCGATTTTTTTCGCAATGGCGCGATGCATTCAAAAATTATTCGTATATTTGCAGCAGACCCCCACAAGGGAGAAATAAAATTAATAACTGAAAATCAAATTAATAAAAAGAAAATAGAGTAACAAGCATAGCACATAAGATCGTTTTTGCTGGATGATAGATTGGCAGTTGGCCATTTTTCCACGAACCCGATAGAAGGCTCGCGTTTTTTTTTCACTTTTATGAAATACACACACCAACCCAACTAACCCACCATTTTTGCACTGCATAGCAAACAATGTTTCCGCAACCAGTCTACCATCCGCTCGGGTCTGCGCGTTTTATCCATTTTGCTCCTGCTTTCGAGTGTTACCGCCGCTCGGGGCCAAGCTGACAACGAGGTCTATCTCGACGACCGCGAGAACCACTCCTGGAGCTACTACAGCGACCCCACCTGCCACGTGCGCAGCCTCAACCCCGCCGATGTGCGCATCCGCTACTTCGCCTATGGCACCAACACAATGTATTCGTCCAACGCCGCCGAACCCGCGGGCAATCCCAATGTGAGCGTCGCCGCCTCGGCAGTGGGCATTGGCATCGACGCGCCGCACAAGAACACCTATGTCTACCACAAAACCCTCGAACGCGTCAACGGCGAGCAGGCCGTGAGCGCGGCGGCAGCCGACGGCCCCTGCTTCTACCGCCTCATCCCCAACCCCTACTCCCTCCGCCCCACCTACGGCACGGGCGACACGCGCTGGCGCGGCTTCTACAGGTGGCGCCTCAAGGCGCTCTCCCACGGCACCGTCTATCGCGACACCGCGATGACCCTCCCTGTGCCGGTCGGCACCATGCTCGAAGCCGAGGACACCGTCTACTTCTTGCCCGCCGCCGAGTACGGCATGCAGGTCGACTTCGAGGCCATCTGGGCTCGGGCATTCGTTTTCCCCACCATTTTGGCTCTCGACACCGAGGCCACCGCCGGCACCTATGCCACGGGCGAGAATGCCTACGAGCGCAACTTTGTAATCCATAGCAACGATGCTGCCAGCCGCTGGCAGCGCGACATTACCGGCATCGTCAAGGATTTCACCCTCTCAGCCATCTATCCCGACGGCACCGACGGCTCCTCTGCCACCCGCCTCACCAGCGTACCCAACACCCCCAATATGTTCTCTCAATCAGGGTGGACTGCCCAGACCTCTTCCAACCTCAACCACTTTTTCCTGCCGCTGGAGACTATCAAATTCGAGTACATAAAACTATCGGCAGGGCACAGTTGGATCCAATGGTCGCATCTCAACGGAGGTCGGTTTATCACCGGCCGCATGTGCCTGCCTGAAGAAGGGAAGACCGGCTTCCTCTTCACTCCAGGGCAGAATTATTTACGTTGCATCTCTCCAACCGACCTGGCCAGCACCCGTGACAAGAAGTGCCGGTGGCGCCTGGAAAGCGGCGATCTCTTGCTTCATCTGTATTTTGGCTATGCAGAGGGCGGACTTTCGCCGTCAATGTATGGGAAAGTGCATGTCGATGTGGTGCTCGGTAGCGACTACGACCGCAGCCGCAACGACAACACCAAACTCACCATCGCCGTTGCGCGTGGCACCCGCTGCGTGTTTCAAGATATTAGGAATCGTAGTACACGCCAAATGAACTACGTGCTGAAGAGCGGACTGATTTCGGGCCAATACAACAACAATATCTTCAAAATCGTTTTCAACGTCGGTCATGGTCACGACCCGAAATATGCCGGCACGACCACAGTGGTTGTTGAAGGTGGCTCATTCCCCGATATAGCTATTGGACACGACCGCAATCCCGGCGACCCAACCTACCTCGACACCACCGTTATGCAGGGGCGCCTCTACATGAAGGGAGGCCTTGTCAAGACTTCTATTTGGGGCGGCGGCAATCGTGCCGACGCCGTGGGATGTCGCAGGATGGTGTTCACCGGTGGCGAAATCAACGGCTGGATCGCTGGCGGTTGCAATGGCACGGACCCCAATTACGGTGGCATCGTGCAAGGCGACATCAACATCTATTTCGGCGGACACGCACGCCTGCAGCACACCGCGAGCGACCCCATGCACTGGTATTCCAAAGGCGGCAACCTCTACGGCGCCGGCAGCGGCTACCTAAACGACCACGCCACCATCGGCATGGTCAACAAAACCTACATCGTGGTGGCCGATTCGGCCTTCGTCTCCCGCGATGTCTACGGCGGCGGCAACCGCGGCTTCACGCGCAACGTGGCCAATGTGCAAATCAAAGGCGGCACCGTCCGCGGCAACGTCTTCGGCGGCAGCAACCAAAAAAGCGGCCGCGCCGCCAACGTCGAGGTGGCAGGCGGACAAGTCTTGGGCAGCGTCTACGGCGGCAGCAACCAGTCGGGCACGATGCGCGGCCCCATCCAGGTGCAGGTCAAAGGTGGCACACTGGGCACCGCCGGATGTGCCGACACCATCGGCAACGTCTTCGGCGGCGGCCGCGGCAACAGCACCTCCGTGAACGGCCCCGTGCATGTCATCGTCGGCAGATTCGACGCGCAACATCCTACTGTCAGCAACCCTCTCATCCACGGCCACGTCTTCGGCGGCGGCTACGGCGGCACTGTCACCTCTGCCAGCCAACCCGTCAGGGTGACCACCTACGGCGGCGAAATCAAAAAGTCAGTCTTCGGCGGCGGCTACGGTCAGACAGCCGTCACCACTGCCAGCACCGAGGTCCGCATCCTCGGCACCTCCACCATCCGCGGAAATGTCTACGGCGGCGGCAACATGGGCAAAATCCGAGGCAACACCCGCGTGATCATCGGAGAATAAAACACCGCAAGCCGCCTCGGCAGCCACCACATAAGCAGTGGGCGACCTCCTCGCCCATTTTATCGGCTGATCCACGTTGCGAAATTTTTCGTTGCGAAATTTTTCGCAATGGCGCGATACATTCCGGGCAGTTGACTGTTTTGATGCGTTCTCCCTGTGCACTCCAGTTAAAACCAATCGTATTTAAAAATAATTTGTATATTTGCAGCAGAGTTTCTCGGAGGAGAAGATAAAATTAAAATCTGATAATCAAACAAATATCCATGGAAGCAACTATTGCCAGAGGCAACATGAACGCGCAATCCACATTGTCGCACCTTCGCGAGAAAGCGTCCAGTTTGGCAATGCGTGCCGATGACGAAGGTGTGCTGAAGCAGGTGATTTCCATGCTCGGTGGCGCCAAGCGCCCCTGCTCCTACACTCCCGAGGAGATGGCCGCCAACCTCCGTCAGGCGGAAGACGACTTCCACGCTGGTCGCTGCATAACCCACGAGGAATTGTGCGCGCGGTATGAAATCAATGCCCAATATTGGACAAATCGACCTAACCTATCCTCATTCCCCCGACTACAGATACATCGTTGTACTTGACTACCGCATCTACTATTATGTGGTGGACGACACTGTGAGAATCGCCTCCATTTGGGACTGTCGCCAGGGTGGAACTGCATTCCAGCCAAAAACCCCTCGTAATTAAAAAATATTTGTATTTTTGCAGCAGACCCCCACAAGGGAGAAATAAAATTAGTGACTGAAAATCAAATTTATAGAAAAGAAAATAGAATAATAAACAAAGGATAAAAAAGCGTTTTTGCTTTCCAAATGAAGTTCGGAATCTGGACAATTTCGTATATCGTCATTAAGGAAGTAACTCGCTCGTGTATACGCGAGCTTCCTTGTGTGACGATAGGTAGTCCAGAACCGCGAACTTCAGCAAGAATCTCGCGTTTTTTTTGTTCATAACCCACTTCAAAAATATGAGAAATAAAATCTTTAAAGGTGCGACATTTGTCGTATTGCTTTGCGTGTTGGCCTTGAATGTAGGTTGCCAAAAGCCGGAAGACATGGTCGAAGGGCAGGACGAAATCCACATCAACCCCGAGTATGTCCCGATCGACTGGGAAAACACCGAGGTTGTCTCCTCCGACGACAGCACCGGCACATACGATATCCAGTTCGCCGACAGTGTGCCCGGCATCCACCCCGGATCCATCATCGCCATCGACCGCGACACGGTGGTGCTCTACCGCATTGTAACCTCGGCCAGTGTGTCGGGCAACACGGTGAGTGTCACCACCGCCGAGGCCTACCTCACCGATATCTTCTACGATACCGAATTCACCCTCTCTACCAGCCGGGGGACGAAAGCCAAGGGTGGCGGAGCGGTGTTCTATCCCGTGGAGGCCTGTATGATAGACGACCATGGCATGCACCAGCCGCTGCGCATCGACATGCACAGCAAGCGAGACACCCGCTTCACGCATAACCTTTGGCAATTCGAGTACAACAACGACGGTCATGTCATCGCCGAAGGGAACAATTATGCCATCTACATGGAACAGATGAATCTCGACCTTGGCCTCGACATGGAAATGAGCATGAACTTCGGAAGCAGAAGCAAGGTGGAGGCCGTGGGCGGAGCCTACGAGAGGTACAGGAGCCGGGCCCTGAAAGTGAGTGCTGCGCTGGTCGGCACGTTCAACACCGAGCAAAAAATCCACTGCGACATAGAGGGCAGTTGCCGTTATGCTTTGGATTGCGATCTATGGAAGCACAACCCTTTCCGCCCAATCCGCGTCAGGTTTGTGGTTAACAATGTGCCGATAGTCCTCACGCTCCGCTCTGACCTGTACCGCCAGGTGGAGGTGAGCGCCAGTGGCGAGATATCCGCCTGCACGGGTTTCTCCAACCATGCCGAAGGCCGCATGGGATTTGACTGGAGCCAGGCTGGCGGCATCACTCCCGCGGGCTCTTTCAGCAACACCTTCGCGTTCCTCCCGCCCACCGTGGAGGGCAAGGGGCAGGTGCAGGCCAAGGTGTGGGCTTTCCCGAGGGTGAGCGTGATGCTTGGGGATGTCGTGGGGCCGTCGTTCGACTTCATGCCCTATATGGCCGACACCCTCCGCGGCGGCTTCCGCGAGCAGATGCTCGGGCAGACCGACGACAATTGCGCCTGGAGCCTCGACTGCCACGCGGGCCTGGATCTGCGCAGCGGCCTGAACATGCCTTTCTTCGGCCACGAAGTGGAGAGCTACTCCACCCCCAGGTGGAACTGCATCGACCGCAGGCTCTACCACTCGCCCCAGAAAATCGTCCACGCCTCGGGTCGCCCCGAGCAGGGCCTGCTGGCCACGGTCGTGTTCAACGTCTTCGACAGCAACTACCTGTCCGGCACCGATATGCTTACCCCCCTGCCGCAAATTGTGAAGTTCGAGGCCGAAGGGCAGCTCTCGTCCGGATACGGCATCGTCCGCGACGGTTCCGTGGCGGTCAGCTGGACACCCCCCGCCAACGGCGTCCTCCACGCCAAACTCTACGGCCAGGATGGCAGCGTGCTGGCGTGGGACACGGTGCAGGCGGTGGCGAGCGACTGCGGCTGCAACCTCACCCCGGGCGACTGGGTTGACCTCGGCTTGCCGAGCGGCCTCCTGTGGGCCACCCGCAACGTGGGCGCCTCTTCGCCGACGGACTACGGCGACTACTTTGCCTGGGGCGAAACCTCCGCGAAAAGCACCTATGATTGGTCGACCTACCGGTACTACGATACATCTAATGTGAACAGAATAACCAAGTACGGAGTCGACACGCTGACCACCCTGGAGCCGTGCGACGATGCCGCCACGGCTCACTACGGCGGGCGAACACCCACCAGAGAGGAGATGCGCGAGCTGCTCAGGCATACCGACACCAGGCCGGTGACCATCAACGGCGTGAACGGGCGGTGCTACACGGGTCCTAACGGGAACAGTCTTTTCATGCCTGCCGCGGGCTACCGCTACGGCAGCCGGCACGACGAAGCGGGCTGGAGAGGCAACTACTGGTCCTCGTCTCGCTGTAGAGGTCAGAACGCGTGGAATTTCTTCTTTTTATCCCCTACCGTAACATACGGGGTGCTCGACGAGCCACGCAACTACGGGTTTACCGTCCGCGCTGTGCAATAGAAATTACCCTTGCCCCGCACGGGGACGCCCTCTCCCCTCCCACCGGCGCGCTGTTCACCATGTGCCCGGTGGCCATGAAACGCGAGCGCCTGTGCGGCGCATGCGTCCTGTCCGAGTCACTCGCCGTTCCATCAACGGGCTCGGAGACAGACATATACGCCGTCCCCGACACCCTTCCGCCCTTCCCCTCGGCGAAGGCCCAGACGTGCAGGTTGCCGGCCGAAAACTCTTCGGGCAGAAGCACTTCAGCGCGGCCCTCGCCCCTTGTGGCCGCGGCCGCCAGGCCGCGGCCGCTCGCGGCGTCGTAGATATAAAGGTGTATCTTGTCACCCCGCATGCCCCCCAGGCTCTCCCACTGCACCCGCAGCGCACCACCTTCGTCCACAGACCACTGCAGGCTCCGCACCCCCGGAAGCGAACCCTGCGAGAACTGCAGGCTGGGATAGTCAATCCTCAACTCCCCCTCTAAGCTAGAGGGGGTGGCGCCGCCGCAGGCGGCGACGGGGGCGTGTGTATCCGGGTTTGCAGGGCACACTCCTCCGTCCGCGCTCCGCGCGGCCACCTCCCCTAGCTTAGGGGAGGAGCGGAAATGGTTCTTGTTGATTTTCAAGAAAGCATTCCCCTCGGTAATCTGCTGGTCGGCAGCCACCTGCCGCAGCCCCACGCGCAGCACCGGCGTGGCCGGCGAGGCGAACTGGATCATCGCCTTGAAGCGCGACCGCTGCTCCAGCTGCGCCGCTGATTTCCTGTCCTTTATATGCGGCTGGTAGGCACGGACGAACCAGCCGCCGCGGCGGTAGTAGCCCACCACGGTGCCCACGCGGCCACTGAAGCCGCCCAATATGCCCATATCTAACTTCGCCATCTTACTGCTAAACTGCTTATTCCTTTTTTGTCGGCGAATTATGCAAATTATGCGAATTTATCTGATTTACTGCGAGTTAAATTAATTCGCATAATTCGTAAAATTCGCCGACCTAAAATAAAAACTTCGCCGACCTACGAAGATAACGCCGACCCCGGCAGAATATTGCACGCGTCCCCAAAGAGAGTACGAAGAGAGGCAAAACCTATAGCCTGCCGTCCGCTGGCTGTCAGCCGTTTAGGTGGCAACAAAAGATTGAAAATTTTTCGCCGGTGTCCATTTTATTTTCGTATTTTTGCACCATGGAACAACAAGGCATCACCAAGGCTAAAGACATTGTTTGCAGTGGAATACGCCCCACGGGCAACCTCCACCTCGGCAACTATTTCGGCGCGCTGCGCAATTTCGTCGCCATGCAGGAGCAGTATGACTGCTTCTTCTTCGTGGCCGACTACCACTCGCTCACCACCCATCCCGCCCCGGGCAGCATCTATACCGATGCCCGCCGCATCATGGCGCAGTACCTGGCTTGCGGCGTCGACCCCGAGAAGGCCACCCTCTACCTGCAGAGCGACCTGCCGGAGACCGCCGAGCTCTATCTGTTCCTCAACATGAACGCCTACCTCGGCGAGCTCGAGCGCGTTACCTCCTTCAAGGACAAGGTGCGCAGCCAGCCCAACAACGTCAACGCCGGCCTGCTGACCTACCCCACCCTCATGGCCGCCGACATCATCATCCACAAGGCCACCCGCGTGCCCGTCGGCAAGGACCAGGAGCAGCACCTCGAAATGACCCGCACCTTCGCCCAGCGCTTCAACAGCATGTACCACACCGACCTCTTCCCCCTGCCCCAGGCCATGGGTGCACCCACCGGCGGACTGGTCAAGATTCCCGCCCTCAACGGCAGCGGCAAGATGGGCAAAAGCGAAGGCGAAGCCTCCACGGTGTTCCTCACCGACGAGCCCGACGTCATCCGCAAGAAGGTGATGAAGGCCAAGACCGACAGCGGCCCCACCGAGCCCAACCAGCAGAAACCCGAGGAAATCGAGAACCTCTTCAACCTCATGCGCGCCGTCTCCGCGCCCGATACCGTCCAGCATTTCGACACCCTCTACAACAGCTGCCAGATACGCTACGGCGACCTCAAGAAGCAGCTCGCCGAGGACATGGTGGCCTTCGTCGAGCCCCTGCGCCAGCGCATCCTAGAGTTCGAGGCCGATGAGCCCCGCCTGCGCCGCATCATCGACGCCGGACGCGACAAAGCCCGCGCCAGCGCCGTCAAGACATTGGCCGAAGTGCGCGCCGCCATCGGCTACCGCAACTAGTTCTTCTTGGAAATATCGCCCGCCGCACGGCTGCGGTTCACCACCCACACGCCGACGAACACCAGCACCGCCGCCGCCAGCTTGGTAACCGTCAGGCGGTCCATGCCCGTCCAGATAGCCACCGCGATGGCTATGATGGGCTGCAGGTAGCCGTACATGCTCACCAGCGTGGGACGTATGCGCTGCTGCGCCACCGGCACCAGCCAGTAGGCCAGGAAGGTCGAAAACACTATCATGAACGCCACCTCCCACCACACCTGCCCGGGCACCGCCGCGAAGTCGCTCCGCAGCACCTCGGGCAGCGCCACCGGCAACGACAGCACAAACGCAGCCAGGAACATCCACTTCATCGACGTAAACACCGAGTAGCGCGCTATCAGGTTGCGGCACGTGCCCAGGTACAGCGCGAAGATGATATAGTTGGCAAAGCAGAACACGATGCCGATGGGCTCGGTCTCCGACGCGCCGTGGCCGCCGAAGGTGCTCTGCAGTATCAGCCACAGTATGCCGCCGAAGCTCAGCGCCACACCCAGCGCCTTCTTCCACGTGATGGGCTCCTTGAGGAATATCGCCGCCACGAACATGGTGAAGATGGGCGTCGTGGTGCTCATCACCGAGAGGTCCACCGGCGTGGTGTGGGCGATGGCATAGAGGAACGTCAGCTGTGGCGCCAGCAGTCCCAGCACACCGGCTCCCGCCAGGCGCAGCAGGTCCTGCCACGGCACACGCTCCCGCGGCGTCAGCAGCGACAGCAGCCAGAACAGCCCGCCCGCCACCAGCGCCCGCATGGCGAACAGCACCAGCGGCGTCAACCCGCCGTCGGTGGCAATGTCGCGGCATACCACCACATTCACCCCGAAGATAATGTACGCCGCCGCCGCCGCCAGGTGTCCTATGGCCTTGCTCCTGTTCATTGCAGTCGGTCTATTCTGTCGCAAATGCGTTCCACATGGTCGAGGCCGTACAACAACGCTCCACTGTCGATACCCATCCAATTGTACATTTTCATTATTTGCCGGTACTTCTCTCTGGCATAACAGGTGTCTATCTTGCTTTTGGTCTTGTCGAAGCAAATGGGTTCGTGGTGGGCGATGCGGTTGCGGAGGACGTTTATGCTTCCTAAATCGTTGTAAATATAACTTTGGTTTATATGTTCTTCTTTGGAAGATTTGGGTTTGTTGGGGAATATCGCCATGAGGCACTTGCCAGTGGCATTAAATTGCTGTTTTGCATACATATGCTTCCAAGTGCCAAAACTCATCGCAGACAATAGTTTCGGATGGCTGTATGCATCCTCGTTTTTCAGGCGTATATATTCTTTATTTATATTGTGGAATGTCTCTTTAGTGTCGGCACGGTCAAGCAGACCACCTTTTTTTACCGAGTCGCGAAGCCAATCCTGGCCCAAGCGGCGAGTAAGTTGATGGTCTATAGCGTTCCTGAGGGCAACTTCAAAACAACTTATGATTGTGAACATCTCTTGCGAAATTCGGAGATTAAGTCGGTACAAAGTCATGGCTTTTTTAGTGTTTTGATGGCATGCCGACATATATCTCCCCATCCTTTCTTTCGAGATAATATATTCAAAATCAGAGTATTTCAATTTTGGTTTATTTTATATTTTGTCAGTTTAAAAATTAGTTGTAATTTTGCACCCGGAATCCCCGGTAGTCCCTGTCTGCAAAGTCAAACTATCGGGTTTAGTTTTTCCCGCTACCCTTCCTGTATTATTTTCAGAAGATCCTGCCCGATGTCGCGGCGCAGGTACTTGCCTTCCCACACGATGTTGTTCGCGCGGTAGTAGCTCTTCAGCAGCGCCTCCGGCAGGGTGGAGGCCAGGGCGGTGGTGCAGATGACACGGCCGCCGGCCGTCAGCAACCGGCCGTCGGCGTCGCGCTTCGTTCCGCAGTGGAACACCTGCACATCGTTCTCCTCACCGAGGTCGATGGTGTCGCCCTTGCGGTAGCCCTCGGGGTAGCCGCCGGCCACCATCATCACGCAGGCCGCCGTGCGCGAGTCCACCTCCAGCGTGCAGCCGTCCAGGTTGCCCTGCGCCGCCTGCTCGAAGAGGTGCACCACGTCGCTCTTGATGCGCGGGAAGACGCTCTCGGTCTCGGGGTCGCCCATGCGCACGTTGTATTCTATCACATAGGGGTCGCCGCCGCAATTCATCAGGCCGATGAATATGAAGCCGCAGTAGTCGATGTGCTCCTCCTTCAGGCCGCGCACCGTGGGTTTCACGATACGGTCCTCGACCTTTTTCATGAACGCCTTGTCGGCAAACGGCACGGGGCTCACCGAGCCCATGCCGCCGGTGTTGAGGCCGGTGTCGCCCTCGCCGATGCGCTTGTAGTCCTTGGCCTCGGGCAGCACCAGGTAGTGGTTGCCGTCGGTCAGCACGAAGACGCTCAGCTCTATACCGTCGAGGTACTCCTCTATCACCACGCTGGCGCTGGCGTCGCCGAACTTGCCGCCCAGCATCTCGCGCAGATGCGCCTTGGCCGTGGCCAGGTCGGGCTCTATCAGCACTCCCTTGCCTGCCGCCAGGCCGTCGGCCTTGAGCACGTAGGGCGCCTGCAGCGTCTCGAGGAAGCGCTCGCCCTCGGCCAGGGTGTCGGCGGTGAAGGTCTGGTAGCGCGCCGTCGGTATGGCGTGGCGCTGCATGAACGCCTTGGCGTAGTCCTTGCTGCCTTCCAGCATGGCCCCCTGCTTCGAGGGGCCGATGACCATGATGTGCTTCAACGCAGGCGTGGCGGCAAAGTGGTCGGCAATGCCGGCCACCAGCGGTGCCTCGGGTCCCACCACGAGCATCTCCACGCGGTGGTCCAGCGCAAAGGCGCCCACCGCCTCGAAGTCCATCATGTCCAGCGCCACATTCTCGCCCACCGCCGCCGTCCCCGCGTTGCCGGGCGCGATATAGAGGTGCGAGCACTGTGCGCTCTGCGCAATCTTGTGGGCTATAGCGTGTTCGCGGCCGCCCGAACCGAGTAGTAGTATATTCATTTTGTAGTACTTTTTTGCTTCGTGAATTCGGCTGCAAA
Organism: uncultured Bacteroidota bacterium; assembly: GCA_902762805.1. Taxonomy (GTDB): domain Bacteria; phylum Bacteroidota; class Bacteroidia; order Bacteroidales; family P3; genus Colimorpha. The sequence goes on from CACWPQ010000011.1 coordinate 52,496, forward strand.
AGTACGACATTCCCACGACATGGCAAAAAATATTTTACGCTAGTGTTTAGGCTCGTAGGTTTGGAACACCACCAGGTCGCCGCCCGTGACGGTGAAACTCTCGCCCAGCGCCTCGTTCAGCGTCCCCTGCCACCAGCGCGTCAGGCGCTGCTCTTCCAGCGGCCACTTCAGCCCCTGGGCGCTGACGGGCACCGCAGGCGTCAGCGAGAAGAGGCTCACCTGCTGCCCGGCGAAGCTCGCGTAGCGGCGGCTGCCGCGCATGGCCGTCAGGCGTCCGTGGTCGGTCAGCATCTCTATCTCCGCATCGGGGTATTCGTCCAGGAATTCAACCAGATAGGCTATGTTCCCCAGCGCATGGTCCTCGCGCTGGCCGGTGGCCCCGAGAATATAGAATTTTGAATTTTGAAAGTTGAAATTCGTGGTTGCCCACGCCATCGCCTTGTGCAGGTCGTTGTAGTCCTGCTCGTCCACCTGCACGCAGCGGTCGCCCAGCGACGCGCGCTCCTCGGCCGAGAGCGAGTCGCCGTCGCCCACGACGCAGTAATTTTGAATTTTGAATTTTGAATTTTGAAGGTTTCGGTAGGCGGAGTCGCAGCAGACTATAAAAGAAGCCTCCTGCAGCACCTGTAGCGGTATTCGAGAAGTGGGGAAGTCGCCCGCGGCGAGAATCGCTATACACTGAGCTTCTTCCACCGGATAATCCCTAAAATACAAAACACAATGAACACCACATACAGGGCTGCGGAGGCATAGTTTCCGGTCAGCCAGAATAGACTTGTCATAATCGGATTGACGATGAGCCACATAATCCACTGTTCCCAGTACTTGCGCGTAAGCATCCACATGCCCACGATGCTCAAGGCTGCCGACAGGCCGTCGAGCCACGGATACGGGCTCTCGTTCAGCTGTGCCAGCACCCAGTGCATCATCACCGTCAGCGCCGCCACCGCCAGCACTATCCACGGCCAGTAGCGCCGCGGGCAGCTGCCGATGGGCCGCTCCTCGCGGTCCTTGCGCCCCAGGATGCCGCGCCACACCAGGATGCCGTAGATCGACATCGCGAAGTTGTAGCAGCAGATAGTCCCGTTGGCGTAGAGACCCGAGCGGAAGTCAATCACGATATAGAACGCCGACATCAGCAGGCACAGCGGCCAGAACCAGCGGTCAGCGCGGTATTCGCTCACCACGTAGGCCAGGCCTATGATTGCTCCTATGATGTCCAGCGTGCTCATATTAGAATTTATACAGTATTCGTCCCATGAAGTTGATGCCCGGCTGTTGGAAGTAGCCGCGACTGGTTGTGAGAGTGCCAGTGGCAGGGTCGTAATATGTTCCGCTCCATGCCGAATGGCGGTAGTTTACATCAAGAACATTGTTCACCACTAGCTGGCATTCCAACTCGTTCCCGTGACGCATGTTGAAAGTGTAGGATGCGCGGGCATTGAGGAGAAAGTAGTCGTCGAGCAGGGATTCCTCGCGGCCGGTGTTGTCGGCATATTGCTTGCCGACGTACTTGCCGATGAGCTGAATTTTGGCACGTTCCAGGGGGCGGTAGGTGAGAACAGCGGCCCCTACCACCGAAGGCGACAAGGCAAGGTCGGTGGCACCGAAGTTGTAGGGGTTGTGTATGGGGGAGCCCCATTCAAGGGTTAGGTCGCCGGTGTAGTCGGCAATCCTGTTCATGCTGAGCGTGAGGTTGCCGTCGAACGAGAGCTGCTTGCAGAAGCGGTAGCCTCCGACAAGTTCGATGCCGAGCCGGTAGCTTTTTTCGACATTGTCCATCAGTGCGTAGCCGCTGTTGGTGATTTTTCCGTTGGCTACCAGCTGATCTTTGTAGAGCATGGCGTAGAGGTTGCCCTCGAAGTGAAAGTCCTGTTTCTGCAGCTGGTATCCGAGTTCGAGGTCGAGCATAGTCTCGTGTTTCATGCGGGTGTTGTTTCCGAGGGCCTCTTTGATGTCGGCGCGTGCCGCCTCTCGGTTGGCGATGCCGGCCACAAAATAGGCCCGCTGGCTGTCGGAGATGCGGTAGTTGACGCCCACTTTGGGGTTGAAGAAGAGGTGGGTGGTGTCGTAGTCGAGCCGGCCGTAGTCGTCGTCGGTGCCGTGGAGGCTGTAGCTGATGAAACGGGTCTGCAGGTCGGCGTAGAGGTTGAGGTTGGGGGAGAGGTCGTAGTTGAGTTTGGCATAGGCCACGGCATCGTGCTTTTTGCCGGTGTTGGAGTACCAATCGTCGAAGGGGTCGTCGCGCGAGACGGTGGTGCCGTTGTGCCCTTTTTCTTCCTTCATCCAGAGTACCTCACCGTAGTGTTGTCCGTTGTAGAATTGGTAGCTTCCGCCGAGGGTCAGCGCCAGGTTGTCGCGTTCATATCGGGCCGAGAGGTTGGCGGTGTATGCGTCGTTGCGCATGATTTTGTTGTAGATGAGGTCGGTGTAGCGGAATCCGAGAGCCAGCGTGTCCATGCCATAGCCGAATATATCTTCCCCACGCTTGTAGCTTTCGGTATAGCCATAGCCGTGGGTGTAGTCCAGGGCCGAGTTCAGGCTCCAGCGACTGGAAAGGATGTAGGAATAGTAGAGTTGGTAGTGCTGTTGCCAGTAGTTGTCGGTTTCGTTGTCGTAGTAGGATACGTTGCCATATTCATCCTTTATCTTGCCACGCCCGTTGTAGGTGGGGTCGGCATCGAGGTCTTCGGCTTCAGCGCCGTCCCACGTGATGCCGCTTTTTTGCTTGCCGATGATGGCAATGAGCTTGAGCAGCGAGCGGTCACTGTAGTGGCTGCCGGAGAGGAAGAGGCTCTGCTGGTCGGTCTGTCCTCCGCGGATGAAGCCGTCGCTGGTCAGGCCGTTGTAGGCGGCGTCGAAGGAAAATCCGTGCTTTATGAGGCCGCTGCCCGCCACAATACCGTATTGGCGGGTGTTCCACGACCCCCACGAGATGTCGGTCGTAGCATAGGGTTTGGCCGAGGTGTTGAGTGTCTGCAGGCTCATGGCGCCGCCGAAGGCGGCCGAACCGCCGTTGCTGGCCCCCACGCCGCGCTGCAACTGCACGCTCTGCGCCATGCCGCCCAGGTTAGGTATGTTGTACCAATATACGCTCTGGCTTTCCGCATCGTTCAGCGGAATACCGTTGATGTTTACGTTGATGCGGGTGGCGTCGACACCTCGGATGCGCAAATTGGTCACACCCACCGTGCCGTTCTCCGACGAGGTGACGACGCTTGGCTCCAACTCCAGCATATAGGGAAGTGCCGCGGCTACTTTGTTCTCCTCCAGCGTCTTGCGGTCGATGGTGCTGGTGGTGAGCGGCGCTTTGTTGCTGACGCGCACGTCCTGGATCATCACTTCGTCAAGGGCGCGGATGGTGTCCTGGGCTTGCAGGGTGAGGGGTGAGAGATGAAAGGTGAAAACCAAAGCCAAGCAGGCTATCCTCTGCTTGCGGCTCGTCTGTGTGGCCTTATGTAGGTGATAGCGGCCACGGCTATTGCGTGTTTTTTCCATGATTCATTCCTTTCGCCGGCATTATCCGGATCAAGTTTTAAGGGTCTGTTCTCAGCCTTAGACGCTCATTACTAGCACCATATCGGCACCCCTATGGGTTGAATTGCTGCTGCAAAGATACAACTATTTTCTGATATGCAAAAAAAATCTTCCCCTATTTTCCCATCAGTGGGTAATAACGGGAAAAGGCCGAACTATTACCCTAGAGAACCCCTACCGTTCTCCTACCGCCTCACCGCAGGAGGGTCACCGTCCCCGTGGCCGCGCGCCACGAGCCCGGCAGGTCGGCCGTCCGGTACCGCAGGTGCCACACGTAGGCCCCCTGCGGGCAGGCGCGCCCGTCGTGCGTCCCGTCCCACCCCTCGGCCAGCCGGTCGCTGCTGTAGACCAGCAGACCCATCCGGTTATACACCGTCAGCCGGCCCTCCAGCAACCCCTCGCCCACAATCGTGAACCGGTTGTTGATCGCCTGGTCGGGCGTGAACGCATTGGGCGCATAGATCGTCGCGCTCACCACCCTCACCACCTTCCGCGCCGTGTCGAGGCACACCCCGTTGCCCACCTCCAGCAGCACCGTCGCACTGTCGTAGCCCATGCCGAGCGTATGCTCCACATGACTCCTCTCGTCGCCTTTCAGCAGCGTGTCGCTCCCCATGCCGTGCGCCACTAGGGTCCAGCGGTGACCGCTGGCGTTGCGGCTGACATTGTAGGCGCTGAAGTCTCGGTTGTCGTTCACCAGCAGCTCCGGCTGCACCCGCAGCTCCGCCCGCGGATAGCTGACCGGCTGCAGGGTGACGCTCCGCGTCGTGGGGCAGAAACCCGTGTCGCTGTGGTCGACGGTGACCGTGTAGGTGGTAACCTCATCCGGCGCCACCAGCACCTGCCGCAACCTCTGCTGCGCATCCAGCGCGGGATCTGTTGGATCCGACGTCCACCGCAGCCAGGGCATACTGGTCAGCGCCGTCAGCACATAGCTCTTCTCATGGCAGTCCGACACCCATTCGAAGTGCACCGTGTCCGGCGGCAGCTGCACCAGCGGCAGCACCACCACCGAGTCGCAGATCTCGCCAGTGGGAAAACGGTGCGTAAGGCTGTAGCGGCCCGTGTCCGTCAGGCTCATCCCCCCCACCGTCTGCCCCCGCCACGTATAGGTGCTGTTGTAGCAAAAGGTGTCCGCCTCCAGCATCGTGGGCACCGAGTGCAGCAGCGTCAGCCGCAGCACATAGGCAGTGTCGCACCGTGTGCCACCCCTGGTGTAGAGGCGTGGCCCGACGGTGTCGTTCCAGTAGACAGTCCCACCCCACACCACCGAGTCGCACGCCACCACCGCACTGTCAACTGGCACCGTGAGGTCCGGCACCACAAGGGTCATCACCGTCGTGTCCAGGCATTGGTTGTCGGCTATGCCGGCCACGAGGGTCACGGTGAAAGTGCCACTGCTGCGGTAGGTGTGGATGGGCGAATAGGTGGTCGACGTATGCCCGTCGCCGAAGTCCCAGTAAGCGCTCTCGCAGTCCTCGTGGTGCGCTAGCGCCTGCCCGCCTGCACCGCAGATGGCACTGCGGTTGAGGAAACTGACGCGGTAGCCGTCGCATCCGAGGTCCTCGCATTCGAGGGTGTCGGGTATGGCCTTCGGGTAGCGGTCGCCCAGATAGGCGTGCATCGTCGCAGAGCAGTCCGCATTCTCAAGCGATATGAGTTGGCAGTGGTAGTAGCGGTCGGCCTTGTCGTAGGTGATGCTTTGCTCGGTGGAGAGGGTCTGGCCAGGATCGTCGGCATACCAGCGGTAGCGGAACCCCTCGGGTGCGGTGATGGTGTTGGTGGTGAATGCACCACATTGGGCGGTGGTCACGCTGCTGTGCTGGCACTCGATGGTGAAATAGGCGTAGCCGTAGTGCCCTCCGAGCGCACAGTCATAAGTGGTAATGCGCACGAAGATGTCCTGCCCCTGATAGGGCGACACATCGAATCCCACCGTCGTCCAGTCCTTCCACAGGGCGGAGTAGTGTGTGTTCCATCCGATGGCGCCGTCGGCCGTGAAGTCGGCCATGCCGCAGCTGGTGTCGATCACGCGCTTGTTGCTGTCGAGTATCTCTAGCGTGAACCGCGGTTGCGACTCCGTACCGTGGTCTGGGTTCTGCAGCACGACGGCATAGCGTAGCAGGAGTATCGAGTAGAAGGTGGTGTCTATATGTAGTTTGTACTCAATGCTTTCTGCCTCCGAGCCGACATTGCGATTGCCCAGACGCACCGATGCTTCGGTGCCGGGACACACCTGTCGCAGCCTTCCGCCGGTATTGACGTCAATGAATGTGGTGTCGGTGATGACGGTGTGGCGGTTATAATGGGCTGTGGGGTTGAAGCGGTCGTAGACCAGCCCGATGCTGGCACAGGGGTTGGTGAAGGATCCGTAGTAGCCCATCACATAGTCGGAGCCTAGGTCGGTGGCGTCGGGGCAGCCGATGTGGGCTGCTTGGCTGGTGGTGAACGTGGTGCTGGTTTCGCAGCAGGGGTTGGGTCTCACCGTCGAGTCCGATGTGGGGTTGAGAGCCAGGGTGTAGCTGGTGCGCAGCTGCAGGCTGTCGATGTGCAGGGTGCGGCTGCTGGTCACCCACTGGCGGTCGCCCAGCGTCACGAGGGTGTAGGGAGCCGTGGTGTTCCACGTCAGGTCGGCTTCGGTGGCGCGGATATTGCTCACCTCCACATTGCTGATACTGTAGGGGCAGTAGGTGGGTGCGTCGTCATCCGTCGTGCTCCATTGGTTCCTGAAATGTATGATACGTGGCGAGAAGGAAGAGTAGATCTCGAGGTGGATGGTCATAGTGCCGCGGGTGGCGGTTAGGGTCGACGACCATGTGAGGCTCGTCCAGTCACCGAGGTCTATCAGCAGGTTGCTTGCCGAGGGGGAGCCGTCCCACACCCGTAGCCGTCCCCATCCCGGGGCGAGACCCGACAGGTGGATTGCTCCGGTGATGGTGCGGTTCTGTGTCTCGATGATTGCCCAGCCCTCGAAGGCGCTGGTGTCGTTGCAGGCCAGGATCACCTCCCCAAAGGTGGTATGGCAGTTGTAGACTCGCACGGTGTCGTGGTTCACCATCGACACATGTCCTTCCTGTGCCGTCAGCCATTCGGTGTGCAATGCCGTCAGCAAGAGCAGTAGGGCGATATGTGCGAGCCGTTTCATCGCATAGCGCTAATGTCCGTAGTGGGCCATGAATTTGATTCTCATTAGGCGGATTTCTTCTTCGGTGTAGTCGGGGTCGTCGGCAAACTCCTCGTAGGCCTCCTCCAGCGAGTCGGTCTCCGAGTTGCGCCAGTAGTCGAGCAGCTCCTCCTGGTGTTCGGGTTCTATGTTTTCGTTTATATAGTAGTCGATGTTCAGCTTGGCGCCGCTGTTGATGATGTGCTCCATCTCGGTCAGCAGCTCGTCCATGGTGATGCCCTTGCCCTCGGCGATGTCCTCGAGGCTCTTGAGGCGGTCGATGCTCTGGATGATGTACACCTTGAGGCCCGACTTGTTGACGGCGCTCTTGACCACGATGTCCTGTGGGCGCTCGATGTCGTTGTCCTCCACGTACTGCTTGATGAGCTCGATGAAGGGCTGGCCGTATTTCTGTGCCTTGCCGATGCCCACGCCGGCGCAGTGGCTCAATTCCTCTACGGTGCAGGGATACTGAAGGGTCATGTCTTTGAGCGACGACTCGTCGAAGATGACGTATGCGGGCAGCTTCTCGCGGGTGGCGATACTCTTGCGGAGGCTCTTGAGCTGGACATAGAGGGCTTCGTCGCCGGCGGCCGCGCCGCCACCGCCGCTCTGCAGCAACTCGTCGTCCTCGTCGCCACCCTCGCCCGAGTAGTTGTGGTCGCAGGTAACGCTGATGCTGTAGGGATGCTTGACGAACTTGTTGCCGGCCGGGGTGAGTTTCAGGACGCCGTATTGCTCGATTTCCTTCTGCAGAAGGCCCTCGAACTGGGCCTGCCGCAGGACGGCTTTCCAGAAGAGGTCGTCGCGGTCGGTGCCACTGCCGAACTGCTCCAGCTGGTCGAGGTGGTAGCTCTTGGTGTTGCCGTTCTTGCGACCCATGAGCACATCTACGATGTCCTTGGGCTTGAATGCCTGCTTCATGGCCACCACGGTCTCCAGCGCCAACGCCACCTCTTCCTTGGCCTCGACCTGGGGTTTGGGATGGGTGCAGTTGTCGCAGTTGCCGCAGTAGGACTCGTTGTAGTCCTCGCCGAAGTATTTCAGTATGTTCAGCCGGCGGCAGGCCGAGCTCTCGGCGTAGGAGACCATCTCCTGCACCAGCTGCTTGGCCAGCTCCTGCTCGGTGACGTTCTTGTCGGTGAAGAATTTGTAGAGTTTCTCCACGTCCTGCTCGCTGTAGAAGGCTATGCAGCGCCCCTCGCCGCCGTCGCGTCCGGCGCGCCCGGTCTCCTGGTAGTAGCCTTCGATGCTCTTGGGTATGTCGTAGTGGATCACGAAGCGCACGTCCGGCTTGTCGATGCCCATGCCGAAGGCGATGGTGGCCACGATGACGTCCACCTCCTCCATGAGGAACTTGTCCTGGTTCTCGGCGCGCACCTTGTTGTCGAGGCCCGCGTGGTAGGGGAGGGCTTTGATGCCGTTGATCACCAGCAGCTCGGCAATCTCCTCCACGCGCTTGCGCGTGAGACAATATATGATGCCGCTCTTGCCGGGGTTCTCTTTGATGTAGCGGATGATTTCCTTGTGCAGCTGCATCGGCTCGGCCGGCTTCGGGCGCACCTCGTAGTAGAGGTTCGGCCGGTTGAAGCTTGAGATGAATGTCTTGGCGTTCTCCATGCCGAGGTTCTTGATGATGTCCTGCTGCACCTTGGGCGTGGCCGAGGCCGTCAGGGTCAGGATGGGCACCTTGGGGTTGATCTGCCCCATGGCGGCCCGCAGGCGGCGGTACTCGGGGCGGAAGTCGTGGCCCCACTCCGAGATGCAGTGCGCCTCGTCGATGGCGAAAAACGAAATCTGTATCTGCTGCAGGAACTCGATGGTCTCCTCCTTCGAGAGGGTCTCCGGCGCCACGTAGAGCAGCTTCGTGTCGCCCTTCAGCAGGTCGTCCTTCACCTCCTGCACCTGCGCCTTGTTCAGCGACGAGTTGAGGAAGTGCGCCACGCAGTGACTCCCCGAGGTGTAGCGCACGGCGTCCACCTGGTTCTTCATCAGCGCTATCAGCGGCGACACCACGATGGCTATCCCCTCCAGCATCATCGCCGGCAGTTGGTAGCAGAGGCTCTTCCCCCCGCCCGTGGGCATGATGACAAACGTGTCGTTCCCCTCCAGCAGGCTGCGGATGATGGCTTCCTGGTTCCCTTTGAACTGGCTGAAGCCGAATATCTCTTTCAAATATTTGTGCAAATCGGTCATCTCTTCACAATATTTCTTTCTATGGTCCGTTATCTCAATCGGTTTTACAAAGATACTCAATAAATCCGACATGGCAAAATATTTTTTACTCCCCATCCCTGTCAATCGTCACAATATCCTGTATATTAACAACATACAACACATATAATTTCTACCCCTCCTCCACTCCCCGGGCTTTCAATTTTCAATTTTCAATTTTCAATTTTCAATTTTTCCCCTCCATGAAGCTCTACACCGACAACGTCGTCAAGAAATACCGCAAGCGCACCGTCGTCAAAGGCGCCTCGGTCGAGGTCAACCAGGGCGAAATCGTAGGCCTGCTGGGCCCCAACGGCGCCGGCAAGACCACCACCTTCTACATGGTCGTCGGCATCATCAAGCCCTACTCCGGCAAGGTCTACCTCGCACCCTCCGACGGCGAGGAGGGCCAGACCGTCGAGCTCACCCGCCACCCCATGTACCGCCGCGCACAGATGGGCGTCGGCTACCTCGCCCAGGAGGCCTCCGTCTTCCGGCAGATGTCCGTGGCAGACAACATCATGTCCATCCTCGAATTCCGCAAGGACCTCACCCCCGAGCAACGCTCCGAAAAACTCGAGTCCCTCCTGTCCGAATTCCACCTCACCCACATCCGCGACAGCAAAGGCATACAGCTCTCCGGCGGCGAGCGCCGCCGCACCGAGATCGCCCGCGCACTGGCCAACGACCCCATGTTCCTCCTCCTCGACGAACCCTTCGCCGGCGTCGACCCCATCGCCGTGCAGGACATCCAGGACATCGTCCTCCGACTCAAAGAGCGCAACATCGGCATCCTCATCACCGACCACAACGTCCGCGAAACCCTCCACATCACCAACCGCGCCTACCTCCTCTACGACGGCACCGTCCTCCAGCACGGCACCCCCGAGGCCCTCGCCAACGACCCCGAAGTCCGCGAGAAATACCTCGGCCGCGACTTCGTGCTGAAAGAAAGAAAGTAAAAGAAAAAGAGACACGCAGGTGTCTCCTTTTTTCAATTCATACAGACCTTGATCTGCCGTCCCCCCGCCGACACATATTGTTGGCAGCGGGCAAAACTCAGTATGTTCTGGAGCGTCTGCTCCGAGGGGTGTATGCTTGTGCTTGCAGTGCCCGAAAATGTGTCGCTCGGGGTGAATTCGTATTCCTGCATCATACGCGCCTTTTATTGGTTGAACATTTGGGTTTCATCAGTGGCAATAACTGCACTCGCGAAATAAAATTGTGCAAGCACGAAAATTTAACATTTCTCCCCCGGCGGCATCCTTCAACTCCCCCTCTAAGCCAATGGAGGAATTAGGATAGTATTCTTCAACTTCCCCTCTGAGTCAAGGGAGGAATTAGGATAGTATTCTTCAACTCCCCCTCTAAGCTAGAGGGGGTGGCCGCCGCAGGCGGTCGGGGGCGTGTGTCCTCTTAACTCACAACTCTGGAACGTTATGGTTCCATATCCTTCCAGAGCCTTTGTATTCCCCTACCGTTCCCCTACCATTCCCCTACCGCTCCCCTGCAACAAGATGATTTTTTTATCATTTTCACCCATATTACCCTCATCATAATTATTTATTTTGTATATTTGCACCGCGACCGACAGCCGCCGTATATGCGTATGACTGCTGGCCATCAATATGTTATGATAAATAATGATAATATAAACTAATTAAACAACAATCAAAAAATGAGAAAACGACCTTACCTGTGGGCCCTCCTGGCCCTCCTGCTGCCCCTGGCCGCCCATGCGCAGCAGACCCTCACCGTGGCCGACAGCACCGCCTCGAGCGCCGTAGTTCCGTTCGACGGCTTCAACGCCGATGCCGCGCAGCACAACCAGATGATCTACCCCGCATCGATGCTCAACACGATGAGTGGCAGCACCATCACCATGCTGCAGTTCTACATCGACCCCTCGGGCAGCAACGGCAGCAACACCGCCGCCTCGCGCCTGGGCACTTGGACCGTCTCGCTCGGCGAGACCAGTGCCACCACACTCGCCACCCTCGACAACAGCACCCCGCTCACCGAGGTGTACGAGGGCTACTTCGACTGCTCCACCGGCACACTGACCATCCTCTTCGAGACACCTTATTATTATAATGGAGGCAATCTGCTGGTCGACCTCAACCACGCCGCCGCCAGCTGGAACCGCTGGTACTTCCTCGGCATCGAGTCCACCGGCTCGGCTTTCACCTACGGCGATGTCCGCGACTTCCTCCCCAAAGCCACCTTCACCTACAGCACCGGCTCCCTCGACATCTGCTTCCGCCCCAAAGACATCGCAGTTGTCGACGCAACCACCTCCTCCGTCACCCTCTCCTGGATCGACACCTCCAACGCCTCCGCCTCCTACAACCTCCAGGCCATCAACGGCACCGACACCCTCTTCTTCAACGACGTCTCCTCCCCCTACACCGCCATGGGCCTCTCCTCAGGCACCCCCTACACCTTCCGCCTGCAGTCCGACTGTGGCGCTAGCCAGTCCTCTTGGGTTAGCCTCGCAGTGCGTACCGCCTGCGACGCCATACCCACCGCCAGCCTCCCCTGGAACGAAGGCTTCGAATCCCACACCGCCTCCACCTCCGCCACCGCCGCCAGTCGCTTCGACGAACCCTGCTGGAACATCCTCGACCGCTACTCCGCTGACTACCCCCACGTCATCACCAACTCCTCCTACTCCACCTACGTCCCCTCCGGCAGCAAGGCCCTCTGCCTCTACGGCACCTCCACCACCTCCACCATCCTCGTCCTGCCTGCCTTCGAGGCCACCCCCGACCAGCTGCAGATCGACTTCCTGGTCCGCACCTCCTCCACCGGCGCAGGCCTCGAAGTGGGCGTCATGTCCAACCCCACCGACGCCTCCACCTTCGTCAGCGTCGCCTCCTGTATCCCATCGGCCTCCTTCACCAACGAGCACTTCGACGTCACCTTCGCCGGCTTCACCGAAGGCCGCATCGCCCTCCGCTACACCAGCACCAGCTACGGCTCGGTCTACCTCGACAGCATCACTGTCCAGACCCTGCCCGACTGCACGCGCCCCAGTAGCGTCACCGTCTCCGACCTCACCACATCCTCCGTCACCATCGACATCACCGACGCCAACAATGTCGGCTCCTACGCCGTCATCCTCAATGGCGACAGCACCGTCATCAACTCCGGCACCCTCTACATCGACACCCTCTCCCCCAACACCAACTACACCGTCGCCGTCCGCACCCTCTGCTCCGACGGCTCCACCACCGAGGCCAGCACCCTCTCCTTCCGCACCCCCTGCGCTGCACAGAGCATCCCCGACACCATCGACTTCGAGGACGCCACCCCTGACGCTGCCCCCTCCTGCTGGACCCCGCTGAACGGCACCGTCGTGGTGCGTGCCAACACCTCCTATTCCACCAATGCCCACGGTGGCTCCATGTACCTCGACTTCCGTGGCACCCTCCGCAATATGATCGCCCTCCCCAACTATGAGGACGACATCTCCGGCCTCCAAATCCGCTTCTGGACACGCCCCGAGAACTTCACCAACAACAGCTGCGGCACCTTCGAGGTGGGCTACATCACCAACCTCACCGACACCTCCACCTTCTCCCCCATCGTCTCCTACACCTATAGCGACTTCACCGCCTACGAGGAGAAAGAGGTCTCCTTCGCCTCCGCACCGGCCGGCGCCTACATCGCCTTCCTCCACAAGGCCAACGCCACCAACTACTACTGGTATGTCGACGACGTCATCGTTGAACCCCTCAGCTCCTGCCCCCGCCCGGCCAGCGTAGCCGCTTTGGCCGTCGGCAGCGACGAGGCCACCATCACCGTCAACGACCCCACCGACCACGGCACCTACCAATATACATTATATATTAACGACACCACCCAGGTAACCTCCGACGTCTTCAGCGGCACCACCACCACCATCTACTCCCTCTCCCCCAACACCGTCTACCGCGTCGACGTCGCCGCCTCCTGCGGCAGCGAGGTCTCCAACCCCGTCAGCACCACCTTCCGCACCCAGTGCGTGGCCCTCACCTCCACCGACCTCCCCTATGAGATGGACTTCAACGAGGTGGCCACCAACGCCATGCCCGACTGCTGGACCAAACTCAACCTCGGCGGCACTTCCTACCAGAACTACCCCTTCGTCACCACCACCACCAACCCCGACGGCACCTCCGGCAGCGCCCTCTACTTCTACGCCTATGCCACCACACAGCGTGAATACGCCATCATGCCCACCGTCGACGACCTCAGCGGCCTGATGGTCTCCTTCTTCGCCAAGGGCTCCACCGCGCAGTCCATCACCGTCGGCATCATGGAAGACCCCACCGACACCACCACCTTCACCGCCCTGCAGACCATCCCCATGACCTCCTCCTCCAACTGGACCAACCACGAGGTTTCCTTCGACACCTACACCGGCAGCGGCCTCAACGTCGCCTTCCGCGTCTCTGGCACGGGCGCCTACAATAGCCTCTACATCGACGACGTGGCCCTCCTCGCCGCCACTGCCTGCGAGCGTCCCCAGGGCGTCAGCGTCCGCGCCATCACCACCAACTCCGCCACCCTCCATATCGACGACACCAACCTCGTCGGCAACTACAATATCCTCCTCATCTCCGGCAGCGACACCACCACCCTCTCCTCCACCGACACCGTCTACTACCTCACCGACCTCAACCACTCCTCGGGCTACAAAGTGATTGTCAACGCCGTCTGCTCCGATGCCTCGGTCACCACCTCGGTATCGACCAACTTCTTCACCGAGTGCGAGCTCATCTCCACCTTCCCCTACACCGAGAACTTCGACTCCTGGGCCACCGGCGACGCCGGCGTGCCCAACTGCTGGAACCGCTACTACTACAACGGCTATTCCGGCTCCACCACCTCCCACCCCTACGCCTCCTCCGACGAGCACCGCAGCGCCTCCAACGCCCTCCGCATGTATTCCTCCTACTACTTCGACGACTATGACTACTATGAAGACTACGAGTACTCCGCCTCCTTCATGCCCGAGTTCAGCGTCCCCCTCAACGGCCTCACCATGTCCTTCTGGTACAAGGCCAAACCCTACTATGCCTCCTATGTCAACGATATGACCCTCGCCGTCGGCGTCAGCCAAACCACAGGCGACACCTCTACCTTCACCCGCCTGCTCACCATCCAGCCGACCGACACCGCCTGGCACGAGTATGACCTCGACCTCAGCTCCTACACCGGCACCGGCACCCGTATCACCTTCCTCCAGCTCTCCGACGACGGCGACGGATACAGCGACTACGGCTACATCGACGACATCCTCGTCGACCAGCTCGGCGACTGCGCTCGCCCGGCCACCGTCACCGTCTCCAGCATCGACACCACCTCGGCCTTCATCTCCTGGACCGACATCAACGAGACCGGCTCCTACTCCGTCCGCTGGACCGAGACCGACTCCATCACCGTCACCAATGATCTTTCCTACACCCTCACCGGCCTCACCCCCGCCACCGTCTACACCGTCACCGTCCGCCGCATCTGCGACGACGCCTCCCTGACCGGCGCCCGCGAGGTCTCCTTCCAGACCGCCCTCGTCCCCATCGCCTCCCTGCCCTACTCCACCGGCTTCGAAGCCTCCGACGACACCGACTGGCAGTTCATCACCGGCAACGCCAACCCCTGGACCATCGGCTCCGCCACCGCCAACGGCGGCACACAGAGCCTCTACATCTCCAACGACGGCGGCACCTCCAACGCCTACACCGTCTCTACCGCCACCATCAACTTCGCCGCTCGCAACTTCGACCTCGCCGAGGGTGAGTACGCACTCAGCTTCGACTGGAAGGCCGCCGGCGAGTCCAACTACGACTTCATCCGCGTCTTCGTCTGCCACGACAGCGTGACCCCCGATGCATCCCTCATCCCCTCCAGCTCCATCACCACCGCCACCCCCGCCGGCTGGCAGGATGTCGTGGGCGGCAAACTCAACCTACAGGGCGCCAACTGGCAGAACGCCAACGGCACCTTCAACATCGCCGAAGCAGGCCTCTACAAAGTGGTCTTCATGTGGCGCAACGACGGCTCGGGCGGCACCCAGCCCCCGGCAGCCATCGACAACGTCACCCTCGCAGCCCTCGCCTGCCCCGCCCCGGTGAACCTCGTCGTCGACTCCCTCTCCTCCACCTCCGCCACCTTCAGATGGTCCGCCACCGGCGAAGAGACCGCCTGGATCGTCTCCATCAACGGTGAAGCCTGGCAGCAGGTCTCCGACACCACCCTCGCCCTCTCCGGCCTCACCCCCTCCACCGCCTACTCCGTCGTGGTCCGCGCTCTCTGCTCCGCCACCGACACCTCCTTCGCCCTCTCCGGCAACTTCACCACCGCCTGCGGCGCCATCACCACCCTGCCCTGGAGCGAGGACTTCGACGCCCTCACCGACATCAACCAGCTCCAGTGCTGGGACCGCTACACCGGCCTCTACACCGGCGCCACTACCACCCTCACCCCCGTCTCTAGCGGCTGGGTCTTCTCCACTGCCAACGTCCTCGGTGGCACCAACCACCTCCGCGTCAACGTCTATGGCAACAACCAGCGCTGGATTGTAACCCCCGAGTTCGCCCTCACCTCCCCGGCCAAGCTCACCTTCAACTACGCCCTCACTGCCTACTACTCCACCAACCCCATCAGCACCTCCAACAGTGTGGCCGACGACCGCTTCCTCGTCCTCGTCACCACCGACGGCGGCTCCTCCTGGACCCCGATCGCCACTTGGGACTCCACCGGCGCAGCCTTCGCCAACATCCCCAACACCGGCGACTCCGCCTCCCTCTCCCTCAGCGCCTACACCGGCCAGAACATCCGCATCGCTTTCTACACTGAATCCACCCTCGCGGGCGGCGACAACGACCTCCACATCGACAACATCGCCATCACCCTCGACACCACTGCCCCCGCTCCCACCACCTACACCGTCACCCTCGCCACTGCCGACGCCGCCATGGGCAGCGTGAGCCCCGCGGGCAACACCACCGTGGTCGAGAACGGCAGCTTCACCGCCACCGCCACCGCCAATGCCGGCTACCGCTTCGTCGCCTGGACCGACGCCGCCGGCGCCACGGTCTCCACCGCCAACCCCTACACCTTCACCGTCACGGCCAACACCGCCCTCACCGCCACCTTCGAGGCCGAGAGCGTCGAACCCACCATGTACACCATCAGCGTCACGGCCGACGAGACCATGGGCAGCGTCCTCGGAGCCGGCACCTACGAGTCCGGCGCCCAGGTGACCCTCACCGCCACCGCCAACACAGGCTACCACTTCGTGGCCTGGATGAACGGCGCCACGCAGGTCTCCACCGCCAACCCCTACGTCTTCACCGCCACCGCCGACGTCAACCTCTCGGCCATCTTCGCCGCCGACGGCACCGATCCCGACCAGTACACCGTCACGGTCAACTACGACGCCACCCGCGGCACCGTCACCGGCGCCGGCACCTACCTCGCCGGCACCTCGGTCA